>JAHLLM010000006.1 GCA_020444175.1 Desulfobulbaceae bacterium
TCAGCCGTATTGTCACCACTAAAGGTATGCACCCGGATCGTGTCGTCACCGTCACTACCCAGAACCGTATCATAGCCATCCCCACCATTGAAGCTGTCATAGCCACTGTCTGTTCCCTCTATCAGGAAGAGGTCATCGCCGCCACCGCCTGAAAGGGTATCGCTGCCCAAACCGCCGGTGATGACGTCATTGCCTGCTGAACCATCAATATGATCATTTCCCCCAAGGCCATCTATCACATCACGAAACTCTGTTCCATAGAGGGTATCATTGTACATTGTCCCAACAGTGTAATCAGCGATGTCGATAATAAAGTCATCACTGACAGTATCACCGTCATTATCTGCTGCAGTCACCTGCACATTGAATTGCCCTGCCTCCAAGGGAATGCCGCTGAATGTTCCGGTTACTGAATCAAACAAGAGCCAGTCAGGAAGAGAATCACCATTTATAAGAGATGCAGTAATAGAGAGAAGGTCTCCAGCATCAGGGTCAGTAAACGCATTTTCGGGGATGATAAAGCTGAAAGATGAACCTTCGACCAATTCCTGATCTGCCAGTGGAATATTGACAGCCGGCGGGCTGTCCTGAGTCATTACTGCCAACTCATCAGCTTGCCAGACTGTCCCGTCAGCAAATTCAATGCCCTCAATGTTTTGAAAGGACTGCTGAGACACATCAAAAAAACCTGAAATGGTCAAAGTGTCATTCGTATCCACTATCGAAAGAACCAAATCCGTGCTGTCGCCGGCAGAAACAATGATATCTGATGGGGTTATGTCCGGCAAAAAACGGACAATATCATGAAGCCCTCCCTGCTCCTGGTCAATACTGTCCTGACCGTATCCCCTTCCGAAAATATAGACATCATCACCATCACCGCCATTAAGGGAATCGTCGCCGGTCCCGCCGTCTAAAGTATCGTCACCTAGGCCACCATCCAATAAATCATTCCCATCACCTGCCCAAATTGTATCATTCCCCTCAAAGGCAACAATACGGTCAACAACATTGGTGCCGATCATGTCATCATTGCCAATAGAGCCAGTCAGGTCGAAACCCTTTTCCAGCAACTTATTATAGGAAAGGGTGGAGCCATCTGAAAACTGAAAGGTTTCAATGGCATGGTCGCCATAGACATCATCGGGGTTAAACAGGTTGAGATGGATTTCATCGCCACTATCTCCCACTCTGATTAACAGGGACCCAAGGCCGAGGCTGAGCGAATCAGAACTGATTCCCGCTCCAAATAACAAGGTATTGCCCTCACCAGGAAGAGATGAATCATTGATAATGTCAATACCGTCACCAAGGTTATACAAGTATGTATCGTCACCTGCTCCGCCGGACAGAATGTCATAGCCGGCACCACCGGACAGGATATCGTCCCCGTCTCCACCATCGAATAAATCGTCTCCGTCTCCACCTATGAGTTCATCGTTTCCGCTTCCGCCCTGAGTGATAACATCTTTTTGGGTCAATAACTCATAAGCGCTCATCTTCGAGCCATCGTCAAAAGCGAACCAGCCGAGCTGGTGAGGGGAGATGGAACTGCTAAACTCGACTGGCTCATAGCTGGTGTACCAGTCAGAAAGAGTAATCTGATCACCATTTCCTCCGACTTTTACAATGAGATCATTGTCAGATCGGGCCAATGTCAAGTCGGTCAGGCCAATTCCGGAACCAAAGCTCAACGTATCATTGTTAATTCCACTTTCATACCAGTTGTCTGAAATAATGGTGTCGGCCCCGTCTCCAACGTTGAAAAGATAAAGGTCATCACCCGCTCCGCCGTAAAGTATATCGTTACCGGCCCCACCGCTCAGAGTATCGTTATTGAAGCTCTCTGAAATGTCCTGGAGATAAGATTCCCGATCACTGTCGCCATGCAATATGTCATCACCTTCCCCCCCATACAAAACATCCCGTCCAGCCCCTCCATAAAGGGTGTCGTTTCCACTACCTCCATCAAGGTGATCATCCATTGACCCTTTCCACCACATCATGGAGTTTGTGTTGTAGGTTTCACTATCTCCATAGAGTAAATCGACTCCTTCATTGCCCTCAATCCAGTCACCACCGTCATATCCGATAATCTGGTCATTACCTCCTTTGCCCAGAATGATATCATCACTCCAGTCGCTGAAACCTGCCAGGACATTATCTTCTTCAGTACCAATAAGGACGGGTTCTCCTACGCTACCAACAAGAGTTGCTATATCACCAATATCCCACACCGTTCCATCATTGAATTCAAACTGAGCACCACGATTATGTGATGAGGGGGTTGAGTTAAACCAACCATCAATTGACAGATTGTCACCACTTGTACTGATGGTAAGCCGCAGGTTGTCTCCGTCCCTGCTTGCAATAATATCAGCAGTCGCGATACCTTCTCCGAATTGGATCCGATCCGGTCTCTGCCAATCATACAAGGAATCGGAGTTAAGATTGTCTATATAGAAAATATCCTGACCGTCACCCAGGCCAAAGAGGTAAAGATCATCACCTTCCCCCCCATAAAGGCTGTCGTTGCCGGTGCCACCACTCATGGTGTCATTTCCTTCACTGCCATACAGATAATCGTTGCCTGCTCCTCCGTACAGTGTATCGTAGGCTTCATAATCAGGGGAAGCACTTCTGGAAGAACTTTCCAGGGAATCATCTCCAGCGCCGCCGATGAGTATGTCCGAACCTGCTCCCCCAAACAGTGCGTCATGGCCGTCGCCACCATCCAGGCTGTCATTGCCCTCGAAGCCTTCGAGCCAGTCATTTCCACCGTGGCCGGTTATGCTACTGTCTGTGTCCGTCCCGTAAAGTTCGTCATTGCTTTCGGTGCCGTTCATGAGGATTTTGAGCAAGTCAGAGACGAGCCATCCGGAGCCGTCTGCAAACTCAAATTTCTCGATGCCGCCTGTTCTGGCATAGTATCCGTTATCATAGTGCCAGCTGTACGCCGGTGTCATCTCAAGCACATCAGCAGTACCAGATATTCTCAGATTAAGACTATAACCGTTCCATGTGGCCCCATCCCAGGTCAGGGCAAAATCGTTTTTCGTAATATCTGAACCGAACCGGACAGTATCCGCATCATAGTTTCCAGCGCCTTTATCAATATTTTCACCATCATCTTCAATGATGATATCTGCTCCTGAACCACGTTCAAACAAGTAAAGATCGCTGCCAAGCCCTCCATAGAGATAATCCCTGTCCGGTCCGCCGATCAGGGTATCTTCTCCTGCGTACCCGAAAAGATAATCCCTGCCATAGTCACCATTAAGAAAATCTCTGCCCTCATAACCATAAAGTATGTCATTTTCAATACCACCCTCTCCCAGTACTTGATTGTCTTCAAGGTAGGCCGCGGTTGTAAACTCGATACCATCAGAAAAGGCGAACCGTTCAATGGAAGCCCCGCTTGGAGAAAACCAGTTTGAAACTGTAATCCGGCTGCCGTCGTTCAAAAGCGCAACCATGTCCGAGCCCGACTTGATCAGGCTCAAAGAGCTGGAATCATAACTTGTACCAAATTTCAGAGTGTCGTTCCCACCTGCGTCGAATTGAATGATGTCTGTTCCGCTACCAGGGTTGAAGACATAAATGTCATCGCCCAGGCCGCCGTTCAAGAGATCATCACCTGAGCCTCCATCCAGGAGATCATTTCCCGCAAGTCCCTCCAGGAAATCATTGCCGGCACCACCGTATAGCTCATCTTCCCCATCTGTTCCAGGAGCTACCGTGATTGCGGTTTCAAGGGTGCTTTGGTCCCATATCGTCCCGTCGCTGAATTCCACCTGTTCAATCTTGGTGTCACTGCTGTCAAACCATCCTTTTAAAACCAGGGCATCTCCACTTCCGTTAACAGTTAGGCTTATATCCTGCTGATATCTTTTTACAGTGACATCGGCGGCAGCAATATCATCAAACTGGATGGAGTCCGAAGCGCCCTCAATTTCGTAGATCAAATCCAGGCCGTCGCCCCGGGCAAACTGGTAGATATCACTCCCTTTGCCACCGTAGAGCAAGTCATTGCCCCTGCCTCCGGACAGGCGGTCATCGCCGTCACCTCCGTAGAGGCTATCATTGCCAATGACTGCAGCAGTTCCGTCATCTCCCACAAGCCAGTCGTTGTGATCTCCTCCATAGAGTTGGTCATCGCCGGAGCCGCCAATCAGGGTGTCATTATCTCCTTCGCCGTGCAGGGTATCATTCCCGCCCCCTCCCTGGAGCACATCATTGCCAAAACCGCCAAAAAGGATGTCATCTCCCGATTCCGGGGCATCAAGTACATTGAAATTTTCAAGAGTTACGGAAGTGGCATACCCTTCTACGGCATACACCATCTGAAAATGAAGTGAGGAGATATCTCCGGGGCTCATCACTCCCAAATCAAGATAGCCGTCACCGTAGAGCAGATCGTTTCCGGCATGTCCAGAGAGCATGTCATTGCCGGCAGATCCGGTGACCACATCGTTTCCGGAGTCGCCGCATGCCGTGTCGTTGCCTACACCACCAGCCAGGAAATCATTATCTGCACCACCGGAAAGGATATCGTCGCCATAACCACCACTTATGACATCCATGCCGGTGTCGCCTTTGAGAATATCAGCCATACCCGTGTTTCCCCAGGGATTGAGCAAGGCATATTCCGTAGGGTCGCTGCTTGTCCACTCGAATTCGCCGGAAATCAGGTCATTACCGCTGCCGCCGATAATATAATCACTGCCTGCCAGTCCGATAAGCTGGTCATTGCCTGCTCCGCCATCGATCTGCAAATTTGGCGGCACCGCTCCGGTCATGGCAAATTCATCATTGTTAAACACATAGTACCCATCGATCAAAGCATAGGCGCTGGTAACATCGTCGCCTTCCATGCCGGTAAGGACTCGATCGGCGGCGGCTGCTTCGTAAAGACCGATGCCGAAATCACTGCTTACGAAATCTGCCGCACTGGTCTGCAGCTCAAAGGTGATGCTGTCAGTGTCATTCAGCACCAGGTGACCAGGGGAATTGAAGGTCAGGGTGAAGTTGCTGTCGCTCAGGGATCTGTAAACATTGCTGGCTCCATCACGGACAAAAGGGCCGGCAAGGGTTTCCCCCTGGTAGACAATATAGTTGAGGCCTGTGTCCACAATGGTGTCGTTGCCTTCGATGATATAAGTGTCTACACCATCACCGCCAACCATAATGTCGTTGTCCGCACCACCGGTTAGAATATCGGCTCCCGCGCCTCCTTCGAGGTAGTCAGCTCCTGCTCCGCCGATCAAAACATCATCTTTTTCTCCGCCATAGATATGATCAACTTGAGCGGTTCCTGTGATGGTGTCTTTCCCGTCACCGCCTTTGATGCAGTCGATATTACTGACAGTGACGCCGCTCAGGTCGATGGTGTCGTCCCCGTTTGTTCCGGCGATGATGTTTATGCCAGCCCCACCGTCGATGACTTCAATACCATGGTTGGTGAAATTATGGACGCGGATAGTATCGTCAACACTGCCTGCGATATCGGCGCCCTTAATAGTGTCGGTTCCGTCGCCACCCTGAAAGATGTCGTAGGCAGTGTCGGTGCCTTCAATAATGAAGGTATCGTTATCGGCTCCACCGTCCATGGTGTCTTGGCCTTGGCCACCGATAAGGGTGTCATTGCCGGAGCCGCCTTCGAGGGTGTCGTTGCCTGCGTCAGTATTCTGCCAGTCACCATAAAGAAGATCGTTACCTGTGCCGCCGGTAAGATGGTCATTCACATTCGTGTTCGCGTCAACTTTCTCAGTGCCGGAGACGATGTTATTTCCACTATCACCATCCCGCGCTTCATAAACCCACGTTCTATTGGTACCGTTATCGTCAGTGAATGTGAACTTATGATTCCCGTTTGCCAGCAGTTCAGCGGACTGCAAGGTTTGGTCAAATGGCTCTAAAAAAACTGGAATATCATCACCATATGTCTCTTCAAGGCGATCCTCCCAGCGATTTGTATCAGTACGGGGCCTGGTCAGAAAATTTTTACCCCAAATATCTTCGGCTATTTCCGAGGCTAGCCACCAGCAGTCATCTATGCTCATGGTTGAAGTCACCTGACTGCCGAAGGTTGCTTGCAGGTGGGCCAGTTCCGCGTCCTGCCCTCCCTGTAGTTCAGTGCCGTCAGGCAGAAATCTGCCGATGCGGTTGGATATTCCGATATCCGTGCCGGTACTCGTTAAAATTTGTTGCCTGACAATGAAACTCATTGCCGTAGCCTGAGCTTCATCCATATCATTATTTATAATGTCATCGAAGTTGTTACGAGTGTCTGTAAGGTGATATTTTTTTTGATCATAAAAATGGGTCAACTCATGACCAAGGAGGCGAACAAAGTCGGTGCCAGTAGCCCTTATTCCAATATCCTCACTATCTGGGTTATAAGCATTTGAAACTGGATCATACTCAATCAATCGAGATCCATTGTTAAACATATGCAGCAAAGAAATGAGCAAATTTGAGCTGTTTATCAGGTCAAGTTCGCTCTGGGTAAAATTAACTCCCCGCACATCGTCAAACAATGTGTCATTGAAAACAAAAGGTGTAGTAGTAGCCATGATAAGCTCCGTATATCAAAAAAATTATAAATGTTTTAACGAAGGCGACTTAATCGCAAAGTCAAAGCCAAAAAATCTTTGTGATTAGCAAAATTTTTACGCCGTTTTCTTTCTTGTCTTATCTGTTCTACGGTCTGGCTCCTACGCTGTTTGCGTAACTCTGGTTCATTATCACCCTTGGCAAGAAAAGGTATGCTAAGCTCGTATCTTCCAAAATTATAATAGTATCTAAGGTAGTATCTACCGGAGGAACGCTCATACGTAGGAGATGTGACATCAATTTTAGTTGGTGTCCCTAACATCTGTTGCACTAACGCTGGGGTCATCTCACATGTCATATTTGTCATAAGGCGTTTGCGTGTTTGAAATGAAATACTTATATCCATAAAATGGCTATTTTCTGCCACCACTTTCATATCATTAACAAAATATGGAGTTGGCAATGTTCTTTTTGCTGTTCGGTAAGAGTAAGGACAATTGCCACACAAAGGGGCATATGATTTATACAAAACATTCTTATTGTACCTAAAATCATTTCCTTCGCTTTCTGGCCCCCAGTACTCCCGATCAATCCCGGAAACTCTCTCCCCAAACTCATATCCATTCATACTGGGGTTATCCATAAACTCCTTGATGATTTTGAGCAGAGCTTCCGGCGTTTTCGGTGCTTGGTCAAATATCTTCTGCGCCCGTGGAGTCATGACAAATTCCTTTGGCTCCCCACCAGCAAAAAGCAACTGCGGCAACAGAAGGCAGCAGAGGGTCATTACATTCACAAAGATTATTTTCATAGAGTTATCCTTCTTGAAGAGAATTAGGAATTAGGATCTTGAAATATCAGATTTTGAAAATTGAAAACCTGGACCTTCATTTTTCTAGCCCCTTTTTTTAATGCCCACTTCAGCACCGGGTTATCAATTCACTCCAGATGGAACTGCCCCTTTCCCCCGTTCAATTTTCAGTGAGATTTCACCCAGATCAAAATGGACTTCATTACCAACACAATACCTAACATATATTTGACATAAACTCAAGGAGAATAAGGGTCACCCATTAAAAGGCCCCCGTCAAGAGAAAGTACTACCCCATTCTAGAAAACATCTGTTTTCTTGCGAGGACAACTGTCCGATTTTGCAGTATTTTGCCAGTGACTCGAATATGTTGCCCACGCCCGTTATTTCGAGTAAGTGGTGTCGTTTCAATTACCGCACCAGTCACCCATCAGGTGACCAGCGTCAATTATAATTCCCCCCTAACATAATTTGGCCCCACCACAAGCTTTTCTTCAATTTCTTCATTACCCCAAAAAGACAGAAATAAAATATGCCCTTCACTGTTGGATCACCAATTAGCAAAATAATGATTTCCATTTTGATTTGGTCTAAAAATAAAAAACAGTGTTAGCTTGTCAGGGAAAAATTTTGCTTTGCAGGGATATTTACAGGCAATGCAGACTCATGAGAATGATGATGAAACTCAGAAATGTAGTAGATAGCCGGAAAGTGATCAGCTTCTACTTCAATTACACCTCTTTAATATGATCTTACTAAGATATGCCCTACAAAGCAACAATTACGAAAATATCGTAATAAATTGGAATTATAAGAAAAAAACTCCAACAACAGCAAGACATGCTCATTCTGCGTCATCACGGTGTGTTGAAATTTTTTTTCTCCAAAAAAATAGATAACCTCCTCCTGCCAACCTCAATCATTTAAGGATTTCTGCAACTTAATCTTTATCGTAAATATACGTAACAACCCTCGACGATGGACTCAATGTCAAAACTGAGCCACTATTCACTTCCCGGCATTTACATGCAATATCTGCACCGGCAACTATTTGTTATGGTGATTGTCTGTTTTGCCGCATGATTACAGATTGTTAGGTTGATTTGGTCCTGTTTGGCAAGTCAGGGAGAAATGATCAGATTCCGGGAATATGAACAGAAACTGACCAGAAATACGGAATTTTGTAAAAACTGAAGGAAGGTGAGGTTAAAATGTCTACAAATTTTTATACAACAACCAGGCCCGGAAAAAGGGATTGGTAAACCGGTATTCATCTTCAAAATAAAAAACGATCTTTAAATCCATTAAGCGCTCAATCGCCTTTTGGATTGAAGAAGTAGCAATACCACCAAGACCCTTGGCAAATTTGGCAGATGTAGGAGCCTTCCCGCCCATCCGGGCGAGACCTGTGAGAACTTTCAATTGTTGTCCAGAAATGATTTTAAGTGTTGTTTCGTAACCTTTAAATTCATGGGCAAAAATCGACTCAAGAGCCTTTGGGAGATGTTCAAGAGTAATATGTTCTTTTTCTGAAGTAATATCCCACAAGGCGTCACAAAATTGCTGAATGTCACCAGGTACATGAGCGCTAATTTCAAAGATCTTTTCCCATACCTCTGGGGCAATCTCTCTTTTCCCTTTGTTAAATTTCTTTTTGAGAAATGCACGAAAATTGTCTTGGTCGAGTGGGCCAACATCGAGCGATGTTGCCGATTTATAGAAAGGGCTATCAGGATAGGTAAAGATCTCTACCATCTTGTTCCGGACGCTGCCACTGAAGATATATGATACATCAGAATGAAACTGAACTTTACTCCTCAGAACCGCCAATATTTCCTTTGCATCTTTGAGGTTGAGAATATCCTGGAACTCGTCAAAGACAACAACAATTGATCTTTGCTTTGTATGATATGAGTAGATTAAATCCAGAACCCCATGAATTGAATCTTGGGAAAAGGCAATAGTTTCATCAAAACCAATGGTAGGCATACCTGTCAAAGGATCAAATGAGATGGTTGGGCGGATGTGAGCAAGTTTTTTGAGGATTCGCTCGACCATACCTCCTTTTTGTTCCATTGACACTATTGCAGAGATGATCCTCTTGATGAAATCGTCTGTTTCCTTAACTTCAAGCAGATCAATGTAGATTAAGCGATGTTTTTTAAGTTGCCGGACGCACTCACAGATCAACGATGTCTTGCCAATACGTCTTTCCCCCTGAACGTATACGTTCTGTCCTTTTGTAATAACTTCGGAAAGACGTTTAATGAGATCAGGTCGCTGACAAAAGTCCTTATCTTGAACAACTTGTCCATATTTGAATGGATTCATGAGGGAACCGTGCAGGTTGATATTTCATCATATAGGGTTACACAAAACAGTGTAATGCTGTATTATGTAAAAAACAAGAGGGAAGGGAGTTAGTGGAGAGTTCTTTTCGAAGTTTTTATTTGTCCTAACTACCAGTTTGTGAGCGCAAAGAATTAAAAAAATTGGGTAACACTCTGCAAGAGAGAATTCCATGAGAATTCATGGGAAAAGGAGTGTTATAGATGCCCCAGAAAAGAAAGAAGACAAAAAGAAAACCTTCCGAAAAATCACCCGGATCTTATTCGTTTGAATTCCGTCTTCGAGTTGTTCGGATGCGCTTGGAAGAAAAGTATTCTCCCAAACTCATATCGGAAACGACAGGCGTTGGTCGCAGCACCATAAATGCCTGGGTAAGGCGGTATCAACAATTTGGCGAAGAAGGTTTGAAGTCAAAGCCCAGGTCGGGACCAGGCCCATCCCGTGTTGACAAGGTAGTTAAAGACAAAATCATTGAGATGAAAAAGTCGAATCCTGTTTTTGGAGTTCGGCGCATTTCTGATTTTTTGAAACGTTTTTTTCTGCTCAAAGCAAGTCCCGCAACAGTTCACAAAACCCTTTCCGAAGCAGACCTGTTAGAGAAGAAACGGCCAAAGCAAAAGAAAAACCCTCCCAAGCCCCGTTTCTTTGAGCGCTCCACTCCCAACCAGCTCTGGCAAAGTGATATCTGTACATTTCGGTTGGCAGGTAAGAATGCTTATCTGATCGGCTATATCGACGACTATTCCCGGTATATCACCGGCCTTGGTCTTTATCGGAGCCAGACAGCAGAACATGTGCTGGAAACCTACCGGAGAGCTACTGGAGAATACGGTGTTCCCAAGGAAATGTTGACCGACAACGGCAGGCAATACGTTAACTGGCGAGGGACAACCAAGTTTGAAAAAGAACTGCAGAAAGATCGCATCAAGCATATCAGAAGCAGGCCTCATCATCCCATGACCCTGGGGAAAATCGAACGTTTCTGGAAAACGATTCTGCAGGAGTTCCTGCTGCGCTGTCAGTTCGACAGCTTTGAGGATGCAAAAGAGCGGCTTAAAATGTGGGTCAAGTATTACAACCACCGCCGCCCGCATCAGGGGATCTGCGGTCTATGCCCTGCCGACCGCTATTTTGAAATCCAGCACGAATTGAAACAGACCATTGCCCGTGGGATTGCCGACAATTGTCTGGAATTGGCCTTGCGCGGCAAACCTCAGTCCCCATTCTACATGGTTGGCCGTATGAATGGACAGAATGTGGTGATCCGTGCGGAAAAAGGCAAAGTCAGAATGATGGTTGATGAAGATACAGTGAGCAAAGAGCTTGTTTATGATATGCAAAAGGAGAATAGTGCCCATGACAACCCAGAAGAAAACCAGAACCAGACGAACCTTTACAGTGGAGGAGAAACTCAAGGCAGTCCTTTCGGTCTGGACGGAACGGCGGACAGGCATGGAGATCTGCCGGGAGATGAACTTGACCTGGTCCCTGCTGGACCGCTGGCAGAATCAGGCAATGGAGGGGATGTTGTCTGCGTTGGAACAGAAAAAGAAGGAAAAATCCCCAGCTCTGAACGACCGGCTGGAGAAACTTCTGGAGAAAAAATTGTCTTCCAGGAAAGATGGACTTGGAAAATTGGAGAATCGCTTGGAGGCTGTGCAGCAGAAACGGCGCAGCAAAACTTCTTCGTAACTCAAACAGAGGATCATGAAAAAGAAGAAGAAAAACCAACTGCAGGAGACAAAGGCACGACAACGGGCGGAGGTCATCATGAAAGTCCGTTCCGGTCTTATGACTGCTACGCAAGGAGCAGCCGCATTAAGTATATCCCGTAAAACGTATTACAAGTGGGAAGACCGGGCGCTCGGAGCCATGCTTGGCGGACTTGAAGACAGAGATTGCGGCAGGCCCGAGCTTCCGGAGCCTTTGCAGGATGAGATTGATCTGAATAGGAAAATTGAACAGCTTCAGCGGGAAAAGGAAATGCTGGAGCAAAAAATAGAGCTCAAAGACCTTATCCATGAATTTGAACTCGACCGGGTAAGGAAGAACGGATCAAAATCCGTTAAAAAAAAGAAACGACTCAGGTGATGAAAATTATAGAGAAGATGGAGCAAATCAAAAAGGCCTGCCAGGTGAGCTATGAGATGCTTTTCTGCATGGCCGGAATATGTGCCGCCACCTTCAGGCGCTGGAAATGCAGAATCCAAAATGGACTCGAACCTGTTGCCCGGCCAGGGCCAAAGCCGATTAACCCGCAAGCTATGAAGAAAGCCAGGGAAGAAGTAAGAAAACTTGAACATCGAACAAAAAGAAGCCATGGCGTTGGTGAGTTGCGCAAAAAACTGCAGAAAGATGTCTCTCGCCGAGACCTTGACCGGTTGATTGCTGATGCCCGCCAGGAAGCTGCCAGACTCTCAAGGGAGAACCAGTACAAAGTGGATTGGCACCAGATTGGATCTGTCTGGGCAATGGATATCTTTGAAACCAAAATGCCGGGACTCCCGTGCAAAGCCTTTGTCCTTACCATTCAGGATCTGGCTTCAGTATATAAATTCCCGCCACTCTGTTCGGAAAAGCAAATCCGTGGCCAGGAGGTTGCGGCACACCTTGAGCAACTCTTCCGACAATTCAAGAAGCCTTTGTTCCTGAAAATCGACAACGGTGGCAACCTCAACCATAAAACTGTTTCCGATCTTCTTGACCGGTATTTTGTAATCCCAATTAACAGCCCGGCTTACTATGCACCCTACAATGGTGCTATTGAACATACCCAGGGCGAGTTCAAAAAACTGCTTCTCGCCCCTGGATACTATGTCTCTTCTTTTAAGGAGTTTACGCTCAGGGTGAAAATTGCTGCCCATGACCTCAACCATCAGGGCAGAAGAAAATTACACGGCCTCAATTCTTGCCTGAGTTATTTCGGCAAACCGAAAAACAGCTACTCCAACAGAAAGCGAAAGGAGGTGGTCGAATGGATCTCGCAACTTGCAGTTGACATCATCGAAAAATCAGGACAAATGAAAAATGAGATCGATGCCTGGCGCATCGCGTGCCGAATATGGCTTGAAAAAAATGGTCTCGTCTCAATCACAAAACCGCAAAAAGTGTTACCCGGTTTTTTTGAAAATTTCGCTCATAATTAGGCATGCTGCACAATTAGGCCGATCACCAGGTGGCTCTATTAGGCCGAACATGGAGTGGCTCCATTAAGGCGATCACAGGGTGGCTCTATTAAGCCGAACATGGAATGGCTCTATTAGGGTGGAAATTAACAACCCTTCAGAAACAAGCCTTTGAGAATACATTTTTTAATTTGTTGAGGCTTCATACCGATAACCTTGAAGCTGTTGAACAATCATCGATTGAAACACATCCAGGGGGAGTTGAAACTGAAACCAAAATAACCAGAGGGAAAAGTGCTTTTAAAATTTTATATGAAGACTTTAAGCTAATCCTTGGTGGATATTCAGGAGGTATACATCATACAACGTATGATAGGCACTATCAGGATATGTACGACCAGCATCAAATGGGCCTGGAACAATATTTCACAACGATTCAAAGTATAATTAAATTTATTACCGATAATGATATCGATGATAAAAACTTCTATGTTAATCTATATAAAGCCCATTTTTCAAAATATGAACTTTTGTTGTTTTTGTACTACGAGACGAGTATTCACGCCAACCCCTCTTTCAATAAACTATTAGTTGATTTTCAATTTTTCAATTCTCTACCGACTAAAGACTTGATAAACGAAGATGATGTTAAGGATCTAGATGGGAACTTTCCCTAGAGTGCATGTATATTCCTTTGTGAGGTGTTCTGACAAAATAAAAGGAATTTCTGAGGTGGTCCCTGTCCGAACAACTGGGGCCACCTCTTCACCTAAACTGAAAAAATACCCAACATCAAATTTAGGAATCGAGAATTATTTCTTCGTAAATTTTTGTAGCTGCTTCAAAATTTGGAGCTAAAGGATGCTTGTTTTCATCATCAAAACTTAAAAGTGTCTTATTTAAAATGTAACGGACTTTATGCATCTCACTTGCGCCCCAGGAGCTCCACGTATTGTCATTAATAATCTCCAAGGCTTTTTTGTGGTAATAATCAGGAAGGGAGATATCTTCCCAAAAAATAAGCTTTTCCTTGAGCATGATTTTTCTTAAATCTTTTGCATATTTACGGCATTTTCTATCAATTACTGAAAAATCATCGTCTTCATAGCTCGCTGTTTTCATTATTAACCAGTTAACCAATGAAAAGTGCCACCAATTAGCATTTTCATTGCATGGGTCTGAGCTATCATTTTGTAAATAATCTAAAATTTTTCTACCGGATAAATCCTTAGGTTTCCCTGAGAAATTTAACAGCTCAGCCATTATTTCAATGCTTCTCGATAAGTAATATAATGTTTGCACTGGTCGCACATAGGATGCTTCAGTTGCAGCTGTACCGCTAACGGATATTATTCTATGACAAATTGTCAAAAATTCTCCCATAGTAACTGACGTTACATTCTCGAGATTGTACCAATCTGAAAACCTATCAGGGCTATCTGTAATTGTTTCATCTCTATCTATATAAAAATTTACTTTTTCAGTATCAATTTGATAATCAACCATATCACTAAATTTCTTTAAAGCTTTTCTGTTGGAAAATAAAACATTTATATGGACTTCTCCCATCTCAATTAGTTTATTCAATAAGCGAAAAGACCACTCCCACTCACTACTACGACTGCCAGGCAGAAAACCGTATACTGGAGAATCAACCTTACTGTCTAATCGTCGATCAACAATGCTAAATATTTCGTTTAGTTCTGAATAGAGATTATAAATCTGAGGAAATGATATTCTTTTAACAATAGGAGGAGAGATATTATTCTTTTTTAAAAGCTTATCTAAGCATTGTTTGTACAATTTTTGTTGGTAATAAGTGATTGTAAAAATATAATTGCAATTTTCCAACACTCCACAAATTCTATTATCATCCAAATAACTATATAATTCGGCTTGAGGTGGCACATAGTATATAACAGGAATTTGCGGAAAGTATTTTTGGGTAAACTTCGATAACTCTGTATTTGTAAATGAGGAGTCTGAAAGAACAATTAGGTCAGGCTGTAACCTTAGAATTTTATTTACAGGATAAAGTTTAACTAATTGCTTGATCATTTTAGGGACAGTATCTAAAATTCCAATAGCAGCCCCGGATTCTTCTTTGTCAGAGTACAAATATGGAACACCTTTTCGAGAAAAATGGTGTCCCCCGTTTAAGGCTACAAATCTTAAATGAATCTTTCCTGAATATTCTTGATTGATTGATCCGCTTGATGAAGTGCATTCTATTAGATTAGTAGCTAAATCGACTAGTTTCTCTTGACCAGCAACGGAATCGCTTGATAATAGGACTGTTATCTCATGAGAATTTTCTGTTTTTATTAAATTACTCGAATGAATTGCAGTATTTGAAAAAAGTTCTGCTCGATTTCGCCATAACTTTTGTGGTTGGCCTAATTGGTCATAAATTGCAGATAATTCTCGGAACCATGGAGTCAATAATAGGGACCTTATACCCGTAATCAACAAATTGGACACATCAAAGTATCTAAATCTAGAAACTAAAATATTATTATCAGCATTGACAAGGTCGGGAAACATGCGTCTTGTAGAGGGTAACAAAGATTTATGTTCGATGTTAAAAATCTTTAAAAGGCGTTGTTTTAGAAGTAGTATAAAACTTTCATCAATATTTTCTCTTAAGACTCTTAGCAACACAGGTTGGATAGTCTTGTCATGACCTTCTTTTGCTCTATTGTGTAAAAATGAGCATATAAACTCGCCTTTCACACCATGCTTTTCTAATGATTCAAAAATATGATTGATCTCAGAGTCTGCTTTTTTCCCCTTGAAAATACTGTCAACTAGTAAGTGCATGCCTTGGAATTCAGTCTTCCATGCCGATGCAAACAAAAGCTCCGTCTGAAATAACAAACAGCTAAGAGAGCTAAATATCAAAACAGTTACCAATAGATAAAAAATGAAATTAGGCTCTATTCCTCTTAAAAGGGGGTAGCTAATTAGGATAATTATTACAATTTTAATGAAAGAAAAAACTTTTTGTTTTGACCTATCAATTCTAAATTTAATTTTGGGCCAACGCTTGAAGCTAAAGTTAATATCTCTAGTAAAATCAGTATAATCAAAATAAAAAAACCATGAAGAAATGCATATAAAAAAGGTTATTATTGAAGAGATAAACAACAAAATGAGGTTAATCAGAGGGATAGGCTCCTTGTGTAAGAGGAATAATAAAGTTTCAATATTGAGACCTAAATCTCCGGGTAAGAGTACTCTGTTTGAACTATACATATCGTAGACTAATTGACCACCCACGATTTTCGCCATTACTCCTAGTAAAATTACTGGAATAGTAAAAAACAAAACATCTAATATTGAAAAAGCTTTTTTATATCGACGAAAAATGAAGTTATAAGCGAGAAAAAAGACCAATGGAACGAAAATTAAAACGACCCACGGAATAGGTGTAAATAGATCTGATGAGAGAGAAAAAACGTAAGAAAATATAAAACCCAAAGCAATTGAATGCCAATGGCCGAATTTATTCTCACCTTTGAAATATGAAAAATATGAAAAGAAAAGAAATGTTAGAAAACAAAAGGTTAGTGTGAATGGTATAAAACCGTTCATAACATTGAATAACGAGAAGCTCAGTGGCAAGAGCAATGCCGCACTAGTAAAAATCCGCCCAGCAACCTTTTTTTTCATAAAAAAAATTGTGTATATGACAATCACAATTAACGGATACAAGAGAGGAACGAATACGCTTATCGATTCGAAATTTAAATTAAAGTAGATTAAAGAATTATCGATGAATTTGTCGAGACCCTCTTTGTAGTAAAGTAATAACTTTCCTTTTAAATTATCCAGGTGGATTATTGAGTAGCAAAAAAAAGAAAAAACCAACCAAAGGCACATATAAACTTTATATTTCTTTCTTTTTTTTATTTCGTTATTAACGAGATATATTTCTTTTACTTTAAAACTAATCAAACCAAGCATAATGATACTGATAGTTTCTAAGTAATACAGGTCAAAAGATAAAAATGAGAAAATTGCAAAACACATACTTATTAAAAAGTATGTTGAAATCATAAGGCTAATCAAAAAGTTGCTAATGAGATTAACCTTGTTAAACACATACATCTCTCCATCAAAAAACATATTGTTAATTGATGCTATGAGATAAAACATTATAAAGTAAGGCATGGCGCTTGCTATAATTAATGCAATATCATCAATTATAGGGATGGTTACTTTTGAATACCATTCAAACTTGTAAATTATCGAAAAAAGAATAACCAGAAAGCACAATAATGTACTCCAAAATAAATATGTTCTATTTTTAACAACATAATTGACTATTGATTTTGGTGGTAAATTCCCCGTGGGTGATTTTGTCATTACTGGAACAGGGTTTTCTGGTGATACGATTCGGGACTCAACAAGTGGCGCAAAAATTGTTAATATTTTTTTTTCTAAAATCCATAATGCCAATACTAACTCCAATAAAAGTCCAGTAATTGCCTGATAGAGAGAAATTCCATCGATTTTATTCCAGTAGAAATACGTAGATAAAATTGGAATAAAAGACGCTATTATCATTCCAACAACTAATGAGAATTCATTTCGAGTTGTCCAGTGGGGGATAAAATATTTAACGGCCTTTCCAATTGATCGAGACCGAGTGAACAACTTTACATTTTGTAGAGCTAGTAAATAGTTAAATTTAGAACTGCTCCTGTGAGTTGCTTGATTTCTAATGTGATGTGTAGCAGTTAATACTTGATCTGTATAAAAATTAACCCCTAGTATTAAAATGTAATATATAATGAACCCTAAAATTATTACCCCAAAACATAGTTCATTAGTAATTAACTTATCATTATTAAATGACAATATATAAAGACCGAAAAAGGAAACTATTGTTGACGAAATAGCAACGATATATTTATGAAGAAATGACCTATAATCGCTCCTTATTTTGCCTGATTGATTGAAATCTGCTGAAATAAACGGATCATTTGCTTGTTCATCGATTATTTTTTTAATTAAATCTATACTAGGATTCATCTGATCAGATGAATTTTTCTTTTTTTCTTCCCAAAACATTATTAAATCCCTATTTTCCAAGATAATTATTTAGCAGGGTGTTGAAAAAGTCCTATTAAAAATGACAATTAAATCCTTATAGTGTAAAATATAACATATTGATAATACACCATAAAGGGTAACTATATGCGCGGTTCAGATGTTCAACAACAAATGTTGTTCAGTTATATTTCTCCAGAAGCGAGAGTCCCACAGAATCATCCGTTAAGGTCGATTCGAGAAATGACAAATAAGGCACTTGAAGAATTATCGTCTTTGTTAAAGGAAATGTATTCAGAAGTAGGCCGTCCGACGATATTTCAAAATCGAGATAGCTTTTACATATAAGGGCCTTCTTGACTGACAAAAAGAGTCAGCACTTTTTAACGGCAAAAAAATGTTACGTCAATATATTACTTACAAGCTTGATTAGCATAGACGGAGGAGAAAGCCAGAAACAATAAGCACTATCAATGCGTTATGAATAATGTTAGGGAATATTTTTTTATGTTTAAGCTGAGGAGGCATTTGCCTCTGTAGTGATAATGCTGCAGGACTCAATCTCCTTCCCGTCTTCAGGGTTCCTCCAGTTCTCCCATGCCGGCCATGGCAAAGAGTCTTCCATTCTTCATTTTGATAAAGTGGGGGGGGCTTTCCTTCCTGTTTCAATTCATAAAGCTAACTGCTTGGTTAGCTTTTAGTCTGCATCTAGTTCCGTAGAGAAGGAAGTCCAAACCGGTACATGATCAGAATACCCGTCTAAGTAGGTGCCTATATTTTCTGGTTTATATACAGTTGTGCTTTTTTTAATTAATTCCAAAGTATTTTCAGGACGCAACATTATGTGATCGATGAGTGAGGCAAAATTGCCGATCAAATAAGAAACATCGTTGGAACCGGCGGAGAGTCTGGTTTTCCATGTTTGAGTGAAAAAACGCCCTTTGCGATATATAGAATCGATAGAATCGTCCGTAGCCTCGGCGTTAAAGTCTCCGATTAGAATGATATCTTGTTCTCCGGATTCTGAAATGAGATTATCGATGGCATCCAGTAGTTCACGTGCTTGCTTGGTGCGCACATAATCGGAGTCATCTCCTCCTTTTTGTGATTTGAGATGCACAGCAACAACCCAAAAGTCGAATTCACCTGCTTTGAATTTAGCGGCCAATGGCTTGCGTAAATAACCAGTACTACTTGAACTTTCAAGTTCTCGAGCTTCCGAAAGAAGTGCAACTTCATCAGCATCGTAGGCGATTACTATGTTCTGCTTGCCTCCGGACTCGCCGGGAAGAAATACATAACCATCGTCTTCCATATATCGTTTGAGCCATTTATATTGCTGGTCCGATATTTTTCGCTCTTTATCATCATATATAAATGTTCCATTCATGCTTGTGTTGACTTCTTCAAACGCTACAATCTCTATGTCTAGGGCTTCTGTCACAAAATCTGCAATCCGTTTTACATCATCTTCTTCACGCAACTCCTGACGATAACGCATTTCACTCCCCAACCAATAAAGGTTGTAAGTCCCAACTTCTATTTTTGACGGAATTTCAGCTTCAGCTTCTTCAGCTTCGACCGATTCGAATAGAGGGCTCGGCGAGTCCGTGGTTCCCCAAATAGCCGCAACGAATTCTGGGCGATCTATAAAAGGGTTCCGGTTATGTTGATATGCTTCATAAATTAGATCGTTACGCCGACGTTCGTCGTCGTCAACTGGGTCATCTTCGTGCCATTGTAAGATCTGTGAGCGTATTCCAAGAACAGGATCCTTGTCCGAGTGGTGTTGACCCGTTTCAACTAATTCAAGATCTGGTACTCCATTATCACCTTCGTAACGCGTGGCCATATAAAGAACCATACGTGCTACATCTCCTTTAGCCGCATCCCTCGGCTCCCAGGTCCAGACATTATTACCTTTTTTACATTCTGTATGACCCTTATAGTTTCCATGTGTGTCTTCAAACAGTTCGCCTCCCTCAGCAAAGGAACGGTTATTGCGATTGCTATTAGTCGAAACGTCAGAAGCACGTAGATGATGCAGATCAGTTCCTGCACCTTTACTTGTCCCAAAATTTCCGAAGGATTTCGGCCAAACATGTTCTCGATTCCAACCTTTTCCATCATCATATTTTTTGGCAGCATCCATTTTGAAGTTACTATAAATACCAATAACCATATCTGGATTATCAGGATCCCGATCCAATATTTTTAGGGCTTCATAAGCCTGTGAATAACTCAATTCTTCATGGTCATCGATGATCTCGTGTAGTACTTGTTTTAATGTTTCGCCGACTTTTCCTTCTGCAGAGCTGTAGTAACCAACTGGCGGCTCGGCAAAGGCCAAAACTTTTAAATGAAATAGAAAAGCAACAGTCATACAAATTGAAATTCTCTTGAATAGAACCATAATCCCTCCGTATCTATATTTGATAAAATCTACAACAACCTTAAGGTCCATTTCCTGTCTCAATTTCCATCCATTTAATTTTCTACGGCAGCAAACTCATTTATTGGGATGAAGTCCTCATATGTGCCAAATTGCCACATTTGCATCCATGCACACAAATGAAATACTTCTATTTGACAGGATTATCAATGATGAAATAAAAAAATGAGGGAGGTGAAGATGAAAAAATATATCTTGGTCGTTTGTCTTATGTGCTTATGTGGCTTTATGGTTCCCGAACAGCCAGAAGCGGCCATCATCCCGACAGAAGAGTATGGCCTTATTCTTTATGATGATGTGAAATTGTAATCATCACCCGCTTTGCTCTTCAAAAAAAATCATCATGACCTTCTGAATCGTTTCCTCTGTTATATTCGTACCAGGAAAACCTTTAGTTAAGTGAATCGTTAAATGCTTGAGATTGGTAACACCAAGATAAAGATTTTTCCTAATTCTGTTTCAAATCTTGAGCCGTAGATACAGTAGACTCTGTTACCCAGAGTGATGATTGACTATCGACTCAACCAACTTCTTCGCGCCATTAGAATTCAGAAATTTGGACGCATAGTCGATGGTTAGAAGTTCCTCCGCCAAAAAGTGGTCATATTTTTCGGTTATTTTGTTACGAACACGGCTGGCAAGGTATTTTTCGTCTGATATGCCAGAGGCAAGGATTTCTTCCAATATGTTGAACACTTCCTCTTCGCTTTTGTTCTCAATTGAAAGGACGAAATTGCTCTTTTCGACACGAAATCCTTCGTTCATCAATTGGAGCAACAGGGTGTAGATGCTTTGGTCGCCATCCCAGCAAAACAGCAGCACATCCTCGCCAGCCTGGACCACCGAGCGCCTTGCAAGACCCATCGAGTGAAAGTTCTGGCGACCTTCCAAAAGAAGTTTTCTTGACTTTGCATCAAGGAACGAGAATTGGTCTGCCCCAGAGTAAATATCTAGCATGGCTGATCGTATGCGCTTATGGACACGTGCCCCATGGCCCCCGAACATAGGCGGTTTGCCAGCTTTTGTAGGGGTGAGTTCTATGACTTTACGTTGGCTATCTACCGCTACCACAACCCAGCGTCTTCCTGCGAATATTAGATAGCTTCCCTCTGTTACAGGGTATTCGATGGGAAGGCTCCCAAGCGTTTTGTTGCCCGAAATCAACTTGTATTCTTCTGGAGTTTTGAACGCCGAAAAGAACTCGTAATGGTTCACTATCCGCTCGCCTTTATCTCCAAGAAATAAGGTTCCGTCAGAGGCTTGAGAAATGAGGTCTTCGGCTGCTATCGCCCGCAGGAGGTCACCATAGGTAGCTTGTGTGATTTTGTCGAAAGATCCGCCTTTGCAGAGAAGTTTCCAGAGTGGTAGAGGGCGGCCCCCGCCACGCTCTGCCAGTACTGAGAGGGTTTGCTGAACGAGGGTTGAAAAGTCGAGCGCATCCGCCTGCGGCGGTTCATACCATTTCTCTAAAAGCAACTGAACCATCGCAATCGACTGAAAAAGCTGGGCTCTTAGCCTGTCGATGACAGAACTTTTCGGCGTCAGTTTCTCTTCCCTGACGTATAGCCGCATTATGCCAGCCTCGCCAGCCCTTCTGCCGGAGCGCCCTAAGCGCTGGCGCAGGGCTGCAACGGAGGGAGGGGAGTCCAACTGGGCAATGCTAGAAACATTGCCCACATCGATGCCAAGTTCTAATGTGTTTGTACAGACGATAGAAGTCGGGCGGCTTTTGTCCTTCAGACGGATTTCGGCTTCTTCCCGAATCTCTTTCGATAAGCTGCCGTGGTGAGGGAGAAATTCATTTGGAACACGGTCATCTTCAGAAAGCCTTCTGAGGATGTCGGCGCATATTTCAACATCTCGACGGCGGTTGGCGAAGATAAGGTTGTCCGAGCCCCGCAACACCTTAAATATGTGTGCGCAGATGTCTTTCAGGTTCCCATCGCCGACATCCTCATTTTGACCGTTAAGCTGTGCTTCATCGCCAGAGACAACGCAGCCCCTTATTTGGAGGCGTATCTCCTGGGCGTCGTCATCGGATTGGATCTGTTTTACGAAAGGTCCCCCTTTGGGACGCATGAACTCAGCAGCAAGTCCCATGTCGCCCAGGGTGGCGCTGAGTCCGATTCGAGGGATACTTCGCCCGGTTGCCACCTCTGTCCTGTGGAGGAGAGATTGGAGTTGCCGGCCACGTACGCTGCCGATAAAAGAGTGCAGCTCATCAATCACTACGTGAGAAAGACTGCCGAACAAGCGTCCGATCTGGTGACCTCTGATTACGAACAATGCCTCCAGCGATTCGGGGGTGATGATCAGAATTCCTGAGGGTTTCTTTAGGACTTTGTGTTTTCTGTTTTGGGCTACGTCACCATGCCATTTGTGTACGGCTATCTTCAGCCCTTCGCACATCTGCTCGATGCGCCGGAATTGATCGTTTATCAGCGCCTTCAAGGGGCTCACACAAAGAACGTCTATCCCGGTTGAAGACTTGTCAACCAGCTGGGAACATAGCGGAAGGAAGACAGCCTCCGTCTTTCCACCGGCTGTCGCCGCGCTGATAATCAGATCACCTCTACCGCACAGGACGAAGCGGATGGCTTCCTCCTGGATGTAGTGCAGTTCCTCCCATCCCTCACGCCAGATCCACTTGCGGACCTTCTCGTGGAGGAGATCAAAAGAGCTGGAGCTATCTTCAGTCATCTTGCCTTATAGCGTGAAAGAAGTGAGTTCGTCGTCCTCATCTCCTTCATCCTCCATCCCTAATAAAGTGCTGGGATCGATGTCGGCTTTGAATTCGAGACCCCCCAGATGGTTCTCCCATCTTTGGTCTGGATGCTGAAGCAAAATCACGAGCAGGTCCAAGAAATATTTGGCAAAGTTCCTTGGTGTAGCGAAGTGAGAGGCCCCAACCTTGTTGTAGCAATAGTCCATAAAGGCTTGAATCCCTTGGTCGCTTATAAGCTCTCTACCCGAATCCGCCGAGGCGACAACGATTCTTAACTTTTGAAGGAGGACGAAGGTCTCTTCTTTAGACAAAGTCGTAAGACGGATCACTGGGCCGCTCATATCCACAAGCCCGTTTTTAGCGAAAGAATTCTCCGCAAGCCTCGATTGGAGGGCTTCATAGCTGAAGAGACCTCTTCGGGTATCTGTGAGAAACTCAGGTGTGCCTCCCATCAGGAACCCCAGGCCCTCGGTAGAGCCCTGCAGGCAGTCGTTCAGGATGCGCAGAATCTGTTCGTAGTTGGCATTGCGGGACTGGGTATGGGAAAGCTTGTAAAGGTTGACCATCTCATCGAGGCAGACTAGCAATCCATCGTAACCTGCGAGTTTGACAAATCGTGCCATAAGTTTCAGGTAATCATAGAAACCAGCGTCATCGACAAAAGTGCGCACACCTAAAGCTGCCCTGGCGTCTGTTTTGGTTGTAAACTCACCCCGTAGCCACCGCACGGCATCAGCCTTCAACTGATCGTTACCGGTGTCATGACCACGCCAGTATGCCCCGATAACATCTGCAAAATCGTAACCACCCACCATCTCGGATAGCTTCTCCAACCGTTCAGCGATTACTACACCAGGATTGGTTCCATTTGCCTTGGCTTCACCTAAGGCCGAAGAAACGAATCGCTCCACCACTGAAGCCAAGGCATTGCCTTCCGGCTTGGTGCGAGTAGACATGTTGCGCATCAACTCAGCGAAAAGGCTACGCGCCTGCCCGCCCGTACCATGTAGCCGTCTATTCGGATCAAGGTCAGCATGTGCTGTCACGAGTTTTTTGTGTAATGCGACTGTACGGACAAGTGAGAGGAAAAAGCTTTTCCCCGAGCCGTAGTCTCCGATTATCAGGCGGATTCCGGAGCCGCCATCTATGATTCTGTTGATATCGTTTATAAGAGCTTCTATCTCTCGAACACGTCCCACCTGTACGTGTTGCTGGCCAATTCTAGGCACCACGCCGGCACGCAAAGATTGTATGATAGCGTCTCTCTCTTTTGGTCTAATCTTCGTTGCGTTGCTCATGCTGTCATCTCTCCCAGAACCGCGTGGTCCACTTCTATTGGATCTTCCCCCTCGCATAGAGGCATATCTGCGATTTCAAATGCCGCTTCGTTTATCATTTCAATGGCACCATCCAACATCAGCCCCAATTCGTCCACCAAACTCTCCAGTTCCTGGCGCGCCCAGGATGTTTGCTCTTTCAGCCGTTTTAGAAGTGTTGAATGTGCGTGATCCAATCCGGCAACAGTATCTCCAGTCTCAACTATTGTATGAACTGGGATTGTCTCTTCTTCCTCTGAGAAAATGTCACTAAGTAGCGTGGACACAGCAGCGGTCTCGGCCAAAGTACTTTGAATCCTCTCCATATCCAGCGTGACTGCAGCCTGAGGCGGTTGCTGCTTCTGATGGGGGATTTTGTATCCTTGTGGTACGGTGCTGGCGGTACGTACTGTAATAGGTTCAGAGGCAGCGGGAGAAGCTATGCTCATGGATGAATGGAGTTGGCTGTGAAGAGCCGTCTCGGGAAAGCCGAGCATATTGTACATTTTGTTCAACACCTTGATTTCTTTAGGATCTACCTTCCCATCAGCGCAAGCTACCGAAACCAAGAAGCGACCTACCTCAATCCGCTGATGTTCGCCAATTCCCTCAAGTTTTTTCTTCACCCCCGCAAAACCAGGCTGAGCGACAAGAAGCCACTTAATATGAGCACGAAGTCTCACTCGCTCAGTAGAAGAAAGGTGAAGAGAAGACTCCAAATGCTCTTCCATGCGCTGCTTTTCTTCTTCGTCTATGTGACCGTCAGCGCCGGATACCATTGCAGCCAAGTGCAATACAAGCATTGCCGCTGAATACTCTCGGCTGGGAGACGAGATTTTTTCCCCTTCCATGCGGAATAAGAGCACCTTGTCGCTTTCTGAAAGAGACTTGCCGCCAAATCGAACATCGGGTTCCAACCCATAATTCCACCGTTCAAGCAACTGCGCGAACTGCACGGTTTCTTTTTTTGTAAGTTTGCCGGGATTATTTGATGGCCAGAAGTGCAGCAGATCGGTAGCATCCAATATTGATTCATTGGATTCAGATAGCGTTCGCTGAAGTAACGCCTTCAACTCTCCAGCTTTGGCGCCTGATGTTTCCCCAGCCAATTCATCCGGCACGAGAGAAAGGGCTGCTAACGATCCTCTGGAATCTGGATTTCTCCCTAAATAACGGCTGTAGGCGTCAAGATCGTCACAGCAGGCGTAAGCAATTTCTAGAAATTTGTTCAATGGGCGAACTACCTTCGAGACATCCGGAAGGTCAAGTTCATGACTCCAGCCAGTCCCACTGAAGGAGCCACTTGCCGGACGATAATCGAGAGTCAGGAGGCTTTTGTTGGGTTTTATCTTTATCCCTTCGCCATACTTTGCCTGATAGCGGATCTTGAACAGTTTTGCGAACTCTTCTGGGCAACGTTGTGCTGGTGTCCTAAGTCTTGTCTCTGGGTGCATCTCCATCCAAGCGAAAGCCCAATCAGCCGGTATCGGCCTGCCATCTTTAACAATTTGCCCAAGGCCGGCTTTCAAGGCAAAGGGCAAATCCCATCCATGTTTTTCCAGGGGCAGCGGAGCACTATCGAGAGTTTGGGAGATATACTCGTTTGCTCGGCAAAACGATAGAAAGTTTCCGGCGTAATTGCGGAAAGACCCTCTATTGCCATAAATGGAAAGCAGTCGTTCAACTTCGGAGAGGATCGCAGGTACGTTAGAGGCTGCACCTGGTGAGCGTTTAGCATCGGCAAGGACTCTTCGTTCAAGCCCGTAAAAATAGAGAAAGACGTATCCAATGTCCGCCTGGGGATCGGATTTTCCGTTAGCAAGCCAAGATAGATAGGCAGCGCGCGCATCCGGTGAGATGTTAGAGTAAGAAGGCCAGTAATCGGTAAGTCGCTCGCTGAGGTCGGGGCAATTGCTGGCAATTTTTAGTTGCGGATTTATCAGTGCAGGTTCAATGTTGTAGTTACTACTTACACTCGGCAAGTTTTTGCCGACATAGAGCATCCCTCCCGGAATGACATACTGTTCAACCTTAACCTCTTGTCCAGGAGGCACCCAAAGATTGTCCGGATTAGCAGGGTTCTTTATTCCATCCCATGCTTTTTCGTCTGAATATGAGACATGAATCTCAAAATCTTCTGCTGTGATTTTAGGTTTTTGCGAAGTCCCGGCAATGAACTTTATGATCTTGTAAATAATGTAAATGAACACTAAAAGCCAGAAGATATCGGCCATCTGCAATCCCTCAACAAACTAGTTTCATTGACATTTTTTTCACACCTAGGCGGAGTACGCAGTTAGTTCTAGAGGCCTAGTTTCGGTGTGATATTAACCCATGAGTATTTCCTTTAGAACAAGCTGTTCTCAAATTTCTTGGAAAGTTACTCCATCCTAACATTGTTGCCAATGAAAAATAAAGCATTCTTCGCATTTCTAACTTGATATCATTACTGTCGAGGGGGGGAGAGATACGCGGAAGATTAATAACATCATCAGAACCATTGCTAACTTACGTAATCCGATAATCTGTCAATTGTTACGTATACTCTGCGAGAAGGTAAAATTTGAACGTGGCAGGTGATTTCTGGAAATTGTCTGCCACTTATGTTTGAACTTCAACCTGCCAACCTTAACCTGTCCGGTGCCTACCCAAACTTATAGACTGATTCGTTTATTGGTTTCCGAATGTGAGGATGAGGAAAAACATTTTGGTCTGAAAATTGGCTCCCTGCGGGTGATGATTATTGGTAGCCCCCCTTATGAAGATGAAGAGGGCCAGCGCTGTGAACAAGGAGGAGAATTTGTAATCTTCACCTCGTTGAAACTAAGTTTGGCCCTCAGAATATGCCCTTTCAGCTTGATTAATCAATCACCTGCTTTACTTTTCAAAATGAAAAGCAAAGAAAATCCTGACAAAAAAACTTGCATCATTGCACGCTAATGGAGTAGGAGAAAATATAAAGGAATTACTCCAAAAATCATTTTGGGGTACTCGACAACATCATGATTCCAATACTATGCGTCGTTTCCTTTCTCCTCCGTAATTTATATTCTCTCCTTTACTTTTCTATTACGGGTGTAAAAGAATGAAATTTACCATCTTTAAAAGGGCAAAAGTGGCCCGTTGCAAGTCTTTTAAAAGATATTTAGCCGTTGCCTTGCTTATAGAGTTCCTATTTCTCGCCGTTTATACCCCTTATACGAGTTCTGCCTTAAATATTGCGGAAAACTTAGCAAGCCATATGCATTATTGGGTTCGGCTAAAAGAGGACCGTTTAATTGACTTTTTAAAGGGGACACCTTGTCTCCTTTCTGGAATATGTACAGAGGACTTACACCCTATAAAATCATGCCCATGCCGGGCACACACAAGAAAAATAATTCCCAAAGACTTCATCTTTAGAAATATCAATATTACACCACACCAAATTACTAAAAAAACAACTGTGCTAATACCTGCGCCCTTGAGCTTTTTCTCAATATCTTTATCAATCTTCATAGATTATAAACTACAGCAAGGGTTAATTAATCTTTACAAATGAGTGTGTCGAAGCATGTGATCGCTCCCCCTGCTTCTCCGCTACCTAAACCATACGCAATTTTAGACAGGCTCATCCCTGTTCCATCTGTTAATACTGCTCCACTTGCAGCAGCGCCGGAACCACCTTCGGCAAAAACACCAGTTGACTGTGTTGTGCCGGATTGAAGTGTCCCTGCTCCTGTGCTAAAACTTGGGCCTAAATTGCCATATTTTCCAATCCAGTGCATTTTCTTACCTCAATAAAAAATGCCGAAACTGATCCTACCCAACGACGGGCGGGGGCCTCACGGCTACCCCACAGTTTCGGCAAATTATATTTTCGGCAAAAAAAAAGAGCATTATTTAAGGCGGAGCTCAATAGCCGCCGTCGTTGTTAGGAATTTAAGGTTATATGAGTTTGTGGCATGGTGTCTAGGGGAAGGGGGAATGGAAAAAGGCAGCGCCAGGGCGATCAAGGAAGGAGCCCGTGATGTGTCACAAGTCACAAGGATTCCGAGGAAGGCATTTTAAAACCATAATAATGTTGTTGGGTTATTTGTTGGGGTGTTTCACTGCGGCGGCGAGTTCAAAAGCCTCCGGGTATCGCTGACAAGTATTTGGTGGGGAAGAGAATTTAAGTTCATGGCTAAATGACTTCGCTAGGCGTATTATTCCGCGTACAACTATTTGTTCTCGGGACCGGTTCTCTTCGTAAAAGCCAGCGGCTATTGAGCGATTAAGTCGTTCAGCAATATCTCTGTTGTTGAGAAGAATACATGCGGAACGATCTGTGTAGTCTCTGGCGAAGTAAACGGCACTATAAGCTGCCAAAAGTGGGGCTACAGTGTCGTCATCGATACTTCTTGTGTCTTGCAAGTGAAAGATAGCACAAGCTTTTTCGCAGTCGCATGAATTACTGTCATCAGAAAATGCACAGACTACGAGACCCGCCTGAGTGTTTCCAATTGTTCCCTTGTTGACCGCAATAACTGTAATATGGGGAAAATCGTAGGGTTGAGCTCTTAAGTCCAATGAGCCTAAAAGCATTGACCACGCGAAACCTAGTGAGATTGCCAAAGCGGCAATAAAGTAAGCCATTTGAGCCCAACCAACAGGGCTAGCTAGAAAGTTTGCATTAATATTAGCCGGGAGAACAAGGATAGCCGCTCCCGCCAGGCCTAACAAGGTTACAGTGAGCCAAATTCCCATTGAGGGCATGAATCGACGACGATGTCGAAGGCTTGTAAATGCATTGGCTGCCCAGAGTGGTCCGACAAGCAAGAATGATACTGCCACCGTAAAAGAGATTCCGAGTCCGTAACCTGTTCCTACGGGAGTGCGAGCACTTTGCAGGACCATAATGCCTCCCAGTATTGTGGCACTAAGAAATAAGACCCTTGAAACCGGAACGGAGGCATTTAACTGTGAGAGGCGGAAGAGTGGCACCAATGCACCAAAGAAGAGAAGCAAAGCAAGATAGAAGCAAGCTGATGACAAAGAATACAGAATTGCGGCAGACGTTAGGTCGACACGACCCTCAACGATGCTATATCCAAGTGTCGCAATAGTGAATGCGAAGAACGCAATTGAGTGCATTGAGACGGAGATGTCTCGGATAAACTTAAGCCCCGGCATAAATGGGTGGTCTCGTTTACCAGAAGAAGAACGTCTTAGTTGAGGACTTTGGATGTCTTGAGCTGCACTGTGTAGCCAGTTTGTTCCCATGTCTGTGAACAAAAGCACGATGATGGTCACTGCGAATCCTGCGAATGTGCCTGAGGTCTGTGCGAGATTTGGAGCTACTTTTAGAAAGCCTAAATCGGATATTATTTGGATTTTTACCGACGCGATATCCTCAATTAGCATCCATGGAGGTTCATAAACCATCCAGCTTGCAAGGAAAGCGAGCCATAACGTAAGGCCTGCTATGCGAGTGAGGATTACTCTGGCTCCTGAGCCGCGTTTTAAGCGAACTCTGAGCAGCCACCATATATAGTCTACAATAGAAGCCTTCATTTGAAAACCAGCACCAAGATTGAAATGAGCGAAATGAGAGATTGGATAGCTATACCCGGAACTTTCTTGCAGACTCCGTGCGGGAAGCATGTCCAATGGCTTGGAAAGATCCGCCACCGTCGGTCGGTCGGAAGTAGAGCATTTAGCACATCTAAGTCCGGTGCCGCAGATACGATTCCAGCTACAATTATTTTCCAATCCAGCCCAATCATTGTGTGTGCCACAAGCAGTACCGAGGCGGAGAGGAGAACATCAGCCATTCCCCAGTACTCATCGTTCGGGTTGTGCGTGTAGTCCCAGTGGGGAACGAGATCAAGCAGGACGTGAAAAAGTAGGGACGCAGTAACAATCACCGTGTAGCTTTTGTTAAGAATGAGAGATCCTAGTGCCATCCCTGTTAGAGTGTGAACTATCACCCACATATGACGTGTTCTTCTTGCTGCATAAATTTTCCCCCCATAGTTATTGGTATGCGCCTAGCACGACCTTGTCTGTCAGTTAAAGAGTAGAATAATGAGATTCTTTTTGCCGTTTTCTCAAAAAGGCATTTAAGAGTTGTAGAAGTATTTTTTTGGGGACCTGTGCTTTTTGTTTGTTATATGCAAGACATTTGTTGTTGTCAACTATTGTTTGCTAGGAAGAGATGGGGTATAATGCAGCAGACCAGTTAAACATTACCGTGGCACCACCTATTAAGTGAGTTTGATAGAGACAATTCAGGAGGGAAATATGCCATTAGATGATGGTTACGGAGTTTTGATCGGCACATTGCATTCTTTTGATAGAGATCCTCCTGATGACTATGGAAATTACTATCACGGATTCATAAAAATAAATACCCCTAATGGTATCTCTACTTGTGCAATTGATGTTGATACTCATAGTGAATCTGTTGGCGTAGAATATAAAATTATTTCGCTATCGTCGAATGATGTTGCATTAATCTCATCTCTTGCTGATGGATACCATGAGCTTCAATCAGTACCGGGTACGGGGGCCATAGACTACTCTCGAAGCCCATACCTTCTTCCTAGAATCCCTAGCAACATAAAAAGACTTTTTAAAAATTTATTTATGGGGCATATCGTTCGATTGATCGAGTTTTTAATGTTGAAAAAAGGTTATGGCTGGACTAGCAACACAGGAGACAGAACTTTAGATGCTTTGGAAAATGTCATAAATACTGGCACGGTAAGAAAGGTGTATGTATTTGGTGAACCATTTAACGATAATGGCAATTTGGGAGTCCACAACGTACATCAAAACCAAGGGGATCCTTTAAACTCACAGTGGGCATCCGCCAATGGGATATGGCAAGACGGCGCAACTATTTTTGAAAAAACTGATGGGTCTTTTACCGCTTTTATCAATAAATTCACAAGTCAAAGCTATATAACAGACAACGGCGGGAACCCTGTTTAGAGGGCAACAGTGCTTAAATTCACTTAAAGAGCCTGATGAAATCACATAAATTTCATTGTTAGAATGTTGATGAGATGTGATTTGCTAGCAAATTTATAGGAGGGAGTCATGAAAAAGAGGTGGGGGCCTATAATAGTGTTTTTTTCGATTGTCGTGTGCCTTATTGCAAGTGGGATCTCAAACGCTGAAGATCGAAGGACGAACCCTGACAATCTGACGATAATGACCCTTAACGCCCAATTCCTTTGGGACGGAGTGGAGCCCGAGGAAGGCCGGGTTGATTTCCCTTGGAAGAACTCAAAAACTGAAGCCGAAGAGCACATGTCGGAAATCGCCAATATAATAATTCGCAATAATCCAGATATTGTTAATTTAGTAGAAGTGGAAAACGAAGAAGCACTTAATGCCTTGAATAATGGATTTCTTAACGGCCGTGGCTATGTCCCTTATTTCATCCAAGGTAGGGATTCATACACCGGAGAGGACGTGGCCCTATTAACAAGAATAGATCCTGAGAGCGGAACCATTGCGCGGGATGATCGAAAAGGTAAAAGCGGCGAAATAGAAAAATCAGTCTCTAAAAACTATTTCGCCAAGTTTGATTTCAATGGGATCAAGGTTGGCGTAATTGGGCTTCATTTTCTGGCATACCCCAACAGAGAAGACAGGATAAATAAAAGGGAGGCGCAAGCAGATGCTATCCGGTCCCTTGCTGTGGAGCTACATGGACAAGGGTATCAAATTGTTGTTTTGGGTGATTTTAATGACTATGACGCTGATGAGCTCAGCCGGGATCATATAGATAGCATGCCAATAACCAACGTGCTGAAAAATATCAAAGAAATGAGTTCTTCCACCTTCGATGATAATTTGGTTAATGCCGCACAATATGTCCCCAAGGCCACTAGACACACTGCTTTTTATGACGAAAACCGCAACGGATACGTTAATCCGCCTAATGAGTTTACTTCAATTGACCACGTTTTACTTTCCCGTGAATTGGCCGAAAGCATAGAAAGTGTTGCAATTCCCCATAATCATGATCCCAGGGAGGTGACTGACCATTTCCCTGTTGTTGTTCGGCTAGAAATCTCCTCCAACTCTTCAGGAGGTGGCACTTCGGGTCTTATCAAAATCACTAGCCTCATCCCTAATCCGGACGGCGATGAAAATCAGAATGAAAAAGCATCTCTCAAAAATACAGGAAGCACTGCTATTAATATGGCAGGCTGGAAACTCCGTGATCTAGTAGGAACGCATTGGGCTTTGGATTCTCTTGGTACTGTTAACCCCGGGCAAGAGGTGACGATCCTGAGGCATGGTCAGTCGATGGCCATGAACAACGGAGGTGATACTATTGACTTGGTCGCTCCAAATGGGCGCGTTATTCAGTCGGTTTCGTATTCACGCGTAGAAGAGGAGGAGGTTGTTTTTCCAGCAGATTGATGTTTAGGCAGGTTTGCATTCAGTCGGTAGGGATACAAAATATATCCTCACCCAGAAATTTACAACGAACAACTTTAGTAAAATTGAAACAAAAGAAAAGGGAATTGGTCATAATTGTCTAATCTAATCCCTTGCTCATTCACAAAGCTTCTTTATGACTTATGTTCTTGGCTCCAGGGGCCGAATACTTATAAATATTTTCAACAAGTTTCAATCAACTTACCACATATTTACCAGGCCATGTTTCCGATCATGTTTCACGGATAGTTTATAAGTTGATAAGTTTAATTTGAAATATTTAGAAAACCACTAAGTTGTTCATGAGTCACAACAAAACGGTCGTCTGTAACTTGATTTAGCCTCCTCGCTCCACCTGGCAATAATTTCCCCCCACGAGTTGAGAATGAAACATTCACAATTCGTTTTCCACTATCTTTTAAATGTTTTACTGCTGGAACATAATCCTGATCTCCAGATACAATGATTGCTATGTCATAAATTTCTTGTAGCATGATCATATCAACAGCCAATTTTACATCAACAGCCTTTTCATTTCCAAGTTCTTGAGTAAACAGATTATACCGAATAGCTCCTTCTCGCCTAAATTCAATAGCCGAGTGATTTATACCGATTGACGCTTGAACCTCAGCCCATCCTCGTGCACGAGCAAGCATACGAGATTTTCTATGATTAAGTATTTCGCTATATTCACGCAATTTAATTAACAGCGCTTCTGGGTCGCTATTCAACGAGACAATTTCATCCGCCCAATCTTGATTTCTTTTAAAAAGCCGTGATGCCGTATCTTTTTCACGGTCAACATTTGGTATTCTATATGGCCAACAATCGATATGTTCTATGACATACCAATAAGTCCTAACTCGTTCGCATTCATCGCATCCACAGGCAATCTCCCCAACTAACCAATTAAAAAAATCACCCCACTTCGCATCTTTGGGGAGATAATCTGATTTATCGAAATTGTTGAAAAGGTCCGTGATGGCATGCCTAAAATTTTCTCCATCAACAAAAACGCAGCATCTTTTATACATTTCTGTCCCCCCCCCCCCCCCAAAAAAAAAGCGGAGAACCGTGGTTCTCCGCATCGCTATATTGCCCAGGAAGCACCCAGGCGGTTCTCTATGCTAATTTTATGACAAATAAAATATGTGTCAAGTTCACTTTATTTATAATCAATCGTCGGGTTCGATTCAAGTAAAAAAAATCTACTATTTTCCGTATGCTTCACGGGCAATACTTGGATCCCCGAGGTCTGGAGTCTCGTCTATGCTGCAACCAAAAAGTTTATGATATTTGTCATCTCCTATCACTTTAGCAATCTGTTTAAAAGCTGCTCTATTAATTTTATTGGCATAGACAATATAATCTTCTCCAGTCAAATTTCCTTTTTGCATTTCTTTAAAATTTTTATCAGTCTTAAAGTTTGCCTGTTCGAGAATTGATACTATCTTCTCTTTTTCAGATTGCGGAATAGCATCTCCAAGGCGTTCCTCAATCATAAGAAAACGCTCTCTTCTTAAAATCTCTTCATCATCCAATTCCTCGAGATAGGCTGTTTCCATGAGGTGCTCAAGTTTTTCCATGTAAGTAGCTGATTTCATATTGCCAGCTCCTTTCGAATGAGGGGGGGGAGGGTTATTTGTGCTTACTGCACACCCTTTTGCAATCTGCAAGAATTGAGCCTCTTTCCTTCCGAAATGACCGTACAGGCCATATGAGTTTCCGCTTCCCTTAACGCCCGTGACTTCTATCCGGGGGGTGGTCATGTACAAAATTTGGTTTGAAACTTGATGGCACACTCCATCACGCAGATAACTTATCACAGTTCCATTATATCTCTTATCGTTCGACTTGCATAAACAATTAATTTTTTTTATGTTTCCATTTACAGTAACATTTTGACATTGCGGGACTAATTGTGAATTGTTGGAGTGAAAGTAGCCGTGACAGTACCAAAAATTAGAGCTATTTTTCACTACATCCCCTATTGCCACAAAAGTTGATTCAGGGGAATAATCAGTTACATATGTATGGTCGAACCCTTTCAATGGTCCACTGTCAATTTTTCTAGCCCAAGCATAAATTTGTTTTTCCATATTCTCCTCCATTTCACTTTTCGTTTAATTTTTTTTCATAAAATCAAAATCTTCCTCATAAATTTTATCAGTTTTAGGGTGGTCATAATGATCGAGTATGCGCTCATTCTCATGGCCGGTGCGGGTTTTGGCGTGGCGTTTTGGCACTCTGGAGTCGAGCAGCCGCATCTTTATGCCGCAGAGCCCCGGAAGTGCCGGATAATTGTTCTGGACGGTATCTTTGTGGAATTTTGGCAGGATAAGACCTTTCTCGCCTTTGCATTTTTCAAGGATATTAAACAGCCGCTTGCCTGTTTTGGTTTCGGTAATCCGCAGGGTTCTTTTGTCCCAATCAAAATTTTCCAGTCTGACCAGCATCGCCTCTTTTCTCCGGAGGCCACAGTCGAAGATCATGAGCAGGAACAATGTCAGGTTGCCGCCCAGGAGCGGTCTTTTCTTTTTATCCTTTACCTCTGTAGCCTTTATTACCTCAGAAATTTCTTCTATTGTCATGACCTTGGGGGATATTTTTTCCGAGTATTAATTTTTAGTCCTTCGCCGCTTTGACTTTGTTGGGTGCCACACTGATATTATTTTTTGGGCTTTTACCCCAATCATTTGGCTTTTTGCCCGTTTAGGCTTGGCGAAAGTCATTGATTGAGCTATCCGCCCTTTCGTCTCTTATTAATCCTTACTCATATATAGTGCATTTTGGCAAGAGAAGATAAAAACATCCTTCATCTTTTTGTTTAATAGCAGTTTAGTATTCTGGATTTGAGAACGAAGATGGGGGGAGTCAAAACCTTATAATCTTTAATTTTAAATTTCCTCTGAAAAGTTAAACTTACACCTGCCAATCCTCAAAACTTTCTTTCATTATCCATACATATTTCTGATACTCTACATGAAGACTCAAATTTGACTGAATATTCCATACCTTTCGTCCCTATCCGTAAAATAGTGTAAATTTTGCAGTCTGAAAGTTTGACCTGATTACGAAGGGATTGAGACTGAACATATATAACGCCAATGCTACCAGCGATTGCCACATCTGAAAGTGTGACCTGATTACGAAGGGATTGAGACAGAGATATCCTGCTTGCAAGGGGAGAGAGTTGATCTAGTCTGAAAGTTTGACCTGATTACGAAGAGATGAAATAATTAAGCTGACAAGCTGTTGAGCTCCTGAAGACAAGGAAAGGAGTCGACTAGAATAGCTGGACAGGTAGGAATGATGGAGGCGTGATGATTATTCAGTGAACCTTTTGCTAAGAGACAAACAGCCAAAACTTAAGATTATTATGAATAATTACCACCACGCTTGTTGTCTGCTTTTAAATTCTGCTCCTGATATATATGCCTCCAGTTCTAAAATTTCTTGAACTATATAATCCTCATTATCCCCACAAATAAACCCCAAGCTTCTGAAAGCAGGAATCATCCTGAATTCTGAGAACAATCTTTTCATTTTGTTAATGAATTCTTCGTCTTCAATGTAAAAGTCGCAGCGCACACTATTTTTTCTCTTGTCAGTCCTTAAATTGATTAGGAAGCCTACCTTTTTTTCAAGTGGAGCCTCTGAAGAACTTATCTTTATCGACTCTCCACAGATATTGTCATAAACAGGAATTCGCGGTCGCTCATTAATGAAATCCCTAATAACGCTGTCATAGAAATAAAATTTATCTTCAGTGTCACTTAGGTCAAATAGTACTTTTTCTATTATTTCCATAAGGTTAAATCAGTTTAAAATAATAAATATCCCATTCTTCTGGCACAAAATGTCGGAGACAGTTTTCCGGCAGGAGCGGCTATGCTCGATTGGTTAAATTTTTCTTGTTCATATAAACCGAAACAAGGACGGCGGCAATCAAGAATACGACAGAAATCATGTGGGCGTAAGATGATTATGAACAATTTTGACCTTGTTGTTGCCAATCTCAAAAATTTCAGAATTCTGTTTAATTTGAGATGCTTCCTTACTCATTAAGCCAAAAAAATGTCAGGTTTGATTAGAATCAGATTCTTATAATTCTCAGAGCAAATATGCTTTTTTACATTTTTCATGTCAGGGATGTTGCGGTTGTGATTTACATTGAGCTATTACATCACCAGCCAGAAAAATGCCATTACTCAATTCCCCAGAAATTGAAATCACATTTTCTCCATCCACCAAGTATGGCATTAAATCGGCTTTGTTAAATTTAACTGTAACGTCTCCAATACCATCTTCATCACGATCACCATATATGTAATGGTCATCTGGAAAAATATGGTGTATTTCATGGCTATTAATTTGAGAAATTGACACAGAAGTAATCTCAGTATAATCAAAGGTTTCATCCTCATTTTCTATTGATAGATGAATTTTACCTTTTCCTTTGTTGAGTATAATTTTTTTCGGGTAATATTCTACTGAGACATGAACTACAGGAGATACCAAAAAACCGTATCTGGTACTATCTCCTTCTTTCTTATAATATCCCGCAATTTGCCCTAAATTGTTTATTGCTTGGAGTGAAGTTTGCTCTGCACCGGAAAAATTTATTGGCTGGAAAATTCCAGCTTCCCATAAGCCACTAATAGTTCTGCCCTCATCATTTTTCCCGGACCCGATACTTTGTCCAACATCATTGATACCAAATGTTCCAATTTCCTCATTATAAGTAAACACCCCATCTACATAGATAAATTTTTCCAAACCATCGTCTGCCAAAGAAAGACCAACAACTTCATCGAAATTATTGATAGCGCCAAATGTAGTCAAATGATAGTTCAACCCATCATAACCTGGGTAATCTACCGATTGAAATTTATCATCTTTTATAATGAAAGCGTGCCTTCCCCACGGATAATCATAGTCGTGGTATATTCCTACAATTGTGCCATCATCGTTTATGTCATTTGCTGTAGCATGTCTGCTGTCCGGAATGTCTAATGTATGAATTTCTTCGCCATCATATAAATAACTACCACTGCCATTCCACAGAATAATGTCGCCGTTATTGTTAATTCCACTAGGATATTTATACGAGGCAAATATTTCTATAACGCCATCTTGAAGTATTGCAGCGTAATCATTTCTATAGACGCCTACCATTGTCCCATAATCATTTATACCATAGGGTACAAAATAAGCTGGAGTAGGTACAAATTTGTATTCAATAGCATGAGATGGCGAAGTAGAGACTAATGCTAAACAAGCACCCAAAAGAATCGCCTTATTTCTTTTCATATTTCCTCCTCCCTCAATAATTTTTCATTAGAGATTATATAAATTTTAGGTACCAATACCCTCTATTTAAGTCGTTACCATCTAACAATTAGAAGTATTTCATTGTAGACGCAGAATGTAAATGTGGCATATTGTCTCATTGGAAATATCTGTTCTGTGATACTCATGAATTTTCAAGGGAATCCTCACTACGGTATGAGGTCTCAATGTGGTTAGTCGGCTTATGCCGCACTGACTCTTCTTATCCCCTATCCCCCATGGGGGAACGAGACAAGAGAACAAATCCCCTTTTCTCGTGCTCTTTTCCCCGTAATTTTTTTGCTATTTCAACATCAGGCCGCGCTCTGCGTCCAGAGTCACGCCACCAGGTTAGACAAAAACATCCTGGTGTCATGCCGCCGGACAGGTGCAGAGCCGGAATTTTCTTCATTAGTTTATCGCTCTTTCATAACAGCAATAAGGATGCGCTTTTAGGTTTCGCGCTCTTGATTCTTTTTTTCGCCTTCCCTGTGCCCAGTGAAGGGAAGGACGAAAAAAATGGTTTTTAAGAAGATAGATCAACAAATAAACCTAACGATGAGAGGTGTGAAATGAGCGTGAAAATTTACCAGATGATTACCGACAAAGTTTTGGAGCTTTTAGAGGCTGGGGTCATTCCTTGGGCAAAATCATGGACAGGAGCTGAACCCCAGAACGTAATTACCGGGCGGGAGTACAGGGGCATTAATGCTTTTCTTTTGGGCTGCACAGGTGCTACCCCTTACTGGTTGACATTTAACCAGGTGAAAAAGGCCGGTGGTATAGTTAAGAAGGGCGCAAAATCAATGCCTGTTATTTTCTGGAAGTGGTTGGAGAAGGAAGACCAGGAAACCGGAGAAAAACAGAGTCACCCAATTTTAAGATATTACCGTGTTTTTAATCTCCATGATGTTGAAGGAATAGAGGCCCCGGAGGTTATCAAGCACGAAGAAGGCGAAAAGCCTGTTCCATTGTTTCAATGTGCCGCAATTATCGCCAATATGCCTCATCCGCCTGCACTGTATCATGGCAGCGCAAAGCCCTTTTATCGTCCTTGTGAGGATGCGGTTTATATGCCTGATTTTGAAAATTTTATAAGTGCAGAAGAATATTACAGTGTGGCTTTTCATGAATTTGGCCATTATGCCTGACTTCGGATTATGCCGAGCTAATACTCTAAACTGCGCAAAAATGTTGGGTGGCTGGTATGTTTTTCGGCATAATCAAAGTGCTCCTCGGGCATCCACAAGTTGTAAGCCAAATTTAGATTGAAAAACTCTGTCGTGAGTCCCATTCATAAGAATTTCACCTAAAACAAGGAGGACTTATGACATCGGGAAAAAAATTTGGCAACACAACCACACAAAAAGTAGAGTGGCTGGCACCTCATCGACAAATATTCATAGAAAAGCTCAAGGCACAGGGCTACGTGCTCTGTTCAATTCGCCATTATGATAGGATAGTCCGCCGATTCTGCGAGGAGATTGAACAACGCGGGCTCAGCGCCAAAGATCTTGATGGATCTGCTTTAGAAGCCATTCATGAGGCAGTATTGAGCAAAACAGGTAAAAGCATTCACACCTATACTATGTTTTGCTTAAAGCGATTCATCAATCATCTTATTGATACTGGAATTGTCGTCCTTCCAGAGCCACAAGCTAAGGAATTGACAGCCATGGACCATCTGCGTGAGGACTATGAAACATACTTACGCAAGCAGCGTGGATTGAGTGAATCTACAATTTATCATTGCATGCGTTTTCTAGAAAGATTCATGAGTTTCCGCTTTGGTGATGTGTTAGGAGACCTGAACTCCATTACAGCGGCTGATGTTGTATCCTTCCTGTGTCAGCGCATGGCCGGTTCACAGCCTTATCGTGACAAAACACCTCCAACACATCTACGAAATTTGTTTAAGTTCCTGTTCTGGAGTGGAAAGACCAAGCGTAATTTGGCTCAAAGCATTCCGCGTGTCGCTCAACCCAAGCACGATAATCTGCCCCGCTATCTGAAGCCGGAAGAAGTTCAACAATTACTTGAAGCGGTCCGAACAAATGATGCGATCGGCCGCCGCAACTATGCAATGTTGCTACTGCTTGCCCGCCTTGGACTACGTGCGCCAGAGGTCATCGCAATTCAGCTCGATGATATCGACTGGCGGTCTGGTGAAATTTTGATTCGTGGCAAGGGTAAATTGCATGATCGTATGCCTCTTGTAACCGATGTTGGTGAAGCCATAGTTGATTACATCACAGACGGGCGGGTAGGAACTTCTCGTACCTTGTTTGTCACCAGTAAGGCACCTTACCATCCTTTTAAGGACGCCCAGATTCTGAACTATATCCTGAAAAAGGCACTTGTAAAAACGAAGATCAAACCGCCGCAGAAATATATTGGTTCTCATATTCTTCGCCACAGCCTTGCTACTGACATGCTTCGTCAGGGAGCTACACTTGGTGAGATAGGTATAATACTGCGACATCGATCTCGAATGACAACAACGATCTATGCCAAGCATGATATCGATTCATTGCGAGCAATTGCCCAGACCTGGCCAAAGCAGGGAGGTGCTCAATGACATCACTTACCACTCACCTCGAAAATTATCTCAATGTTCGGCGTAACCTTGGCTATGATCTCTCTACAGCAGAACGAGTATTACGAAGATTTACTTGTTTTGTGGATGATCAGGGTGCTGACCATATCACCGTCGATATGTTTCTACGATGGAAAGAACAATTTGGGTCAGCGAATAACAATACCTGGTCCAGACGTCTTGGGATGGTACGTTTATTTGCTGCCTGGCTCCAAGGCATTGATCCCCGCAATGAGGTACCACCCGTTGGGCTGATATCGGGAAAAAATCATCGGCCACGGCCCTATATCTACACTCCTGAACAGATAGCAAATATTGTTTCTGCAGCAGCCAAGCTTCCTTCACCCTACGGGCTGCGGGGAAAGACCTGTTCAACGATGTTCGGGTTGATAGCAGTCACTGGATTGCGTGTCAGCGAAGCGATCGGGCTTGACGAAAAGGATGTAGATCTCGATAACGCTGTTCTCACCGTCAGATGTGGAAAGAACGGTAAATTCCGATTCGTACCTATTTCGTCATGTGCTGTAGATCGCCTTGGTGTTTACCGTGCTGAACGGAATAGGCTCCTTGGCACCGGTAGGTCACCGTTTTTTCTCCATGAGAGTGGTCAGCGCCCCGGAGACTGTAGTGTCAGGTATAACTTTGCACGAATCAGCCAATTCATTGGCCTTCGTGACCGTCAAGTGTTCCACAAACATGGTCGAGGTCCACGTATACATGATTTGAGGCATACGTTTGCAGCCCGTACGATCATTGACTGGTACAAGAAAGGGCTTGATCCAGATCGCGAAATGATCAAGCTCAGTACTTATCTGGGACATTCAAAGCCTGAGTACACATACTGGTACATAGAAGCAGTTCCGGAACTGTTGCGACTTGCTTCTATGCGGGCAGAAAGATCCATAACTGCAGGGGGTGAGGCATGAAAATTTACTCACTACCCATTTATGTACAGCGGTTCTTCACCGAACGTCTCGCTACTCAACTAAAAGCCAGCCCAAATACGGTAGCAAGCTACCGAGATGCTTTCCGTCTTTTGCTGAAATACGCATCCGATCAGATTGGACGTGCTCCTACCGATCTTCAGGTCGCCGACATAGATACCACTATCGTCGGAGGTTTTCTCGTTTTTATAGAAACCGTACGTGGCAATGGTGCCCGAAGCCGAAACACGCGACTTGCGGCTATTCGGTCATTTTTTAAGTATGTAGCAGTCAATGAACCTCAGCTCCTGCACCATTGCCAGCGTATCCTCGCTATGCCGTCAAAGCGGTATAATAAGCGTACGATAGACTATTTAAATCCTGCCGAAATCGATGCACTCCTCGCTGCACCCAATTTGACGACCTGGTACGGTCGCCGTGACCACACTCTACTTCTACTTGCCTTACAGACTGGTCTCAGGGTGTCAGAATTAATCAACCTGACATGCGGTGATATCGTTCTGGGAACGGGGGCTCATGTTCGATGTATGGGCAAAGGACGGAAAGAACGTTCCACGCCACTCAGAAAAGACTGTGAAGAAGCTCTACGCAATTGGCTAATGGGACATGCTGATGATGATCAACCCAAGCCTCTCTTCGTTAGCAATCGTGGAGGACAGCTAAGTCGTGACGCCATTGAGCGTATTGTTCATAAATATGTAAAGTTGGCCTCCAGCGAGTGCGCGACGCTGAAAGATAAGAGGGTAACACCACATGTACTACGTCACAGTGCAGCAATGCAGCTTCTCCAGAACGGTGTAGATCGCACTGTAATTGCACTTTGGCTGGGCCACGAATCAGTGGAAACCACTCAGATGTATATCCACGCCAATATGGAAATGAAGGAGCAAGCCATGGCAAAAACGAAACCAGTAACTGCACCTGCTGGTCGATATAAGCCCAATGACAAGTTACTTGCCTTCCTGGAAGCACTTTGATTATGCCGATAACCAAACCGACCAACCGGTACTGCTGGCAGTATCAACAGTACCGGCTCGGCATAATCCGAAGTCAGGCATAATGCATGTTATGCCGATATCGGCATAAGGCTCATGCAACCGGCCACCAAAGCCGGTTAAGCAGGGCAGGTGTTATAGATGATATTAATTTTGGCAGTGATAAATACTCTCAAGAAGAGCTTGTGGCGGAAATGACAGCCGGTTTTTTGTGCGGTATTGCCGGGATTGACAACAAGACTCTTGAAAACAGCGTTGCCTATATCCAGGGTTGGGTGCAACGTTTCCAGGATAAACCTAAAATGGTTGTTTTAGCTGCTGCCCAGGCGCAAAAGGCTGCAGACTATATTGTCGGTAATTTTCAGGGAGACGAAGAATAATATCAAAAATCCCCCGGGTTTCTATGACAGAGATACGGGGGAGGGGAGGGAAGATGAAAAAGAAATTTTTGATGCAGCGCATTTTGAATGCCTTATACAAAAGGAGGACCTTCATAAGAGGCTCTTTCTGTCAATGGCCACATTCTAAAAAACGCAGGTCACATTTTGCAGGAATGTGGCCGGGTCCCCTTGCTCCGCAAGCCGCTTACCCCACCCGAAACCACTTCCCAACGGTAGATCCGGAGGACCCCATAGCATTTGAGACAATTTTGGTCTTTAATTGTTTGAATGAGTTTTCAGGGGTAAAAATTTTTTTAACCGAACTGGTAGTGTTTCCTGATTGGTTTAGTCACTTTCCAGTGGCATGACATACCTGCTGGAAATGTTACGAGATCACCGGCTTTAATAGATACTCCTTGACCGTCGTCAGGAGTGACAATAACTTCACCTTCCAAGATCAGGCAGGTCTCTTTGGCATCGTAAGTCCAGGGAAACTCGGATACCTCGCAGGTCCAGATGGGCCAATTCTTTATACCCATAGTGTTTACCTTCGATTCTGTCGGGTTGCTATCTATCTGTATTTTACTCATTTTGAAATTCCTTTCTTATTTCTTCCATTCGCCGGCGGTTCTTTCCAAAATCCCAGTACCCTAGTCGTGAAGCTGATCGGACATGAATGACTTTGTTTTCTGAGTCCACCATAAACATTCCGTCATCAACAAATCCCAGGAGAGTTCTGAATTCCACTCGGATAGTATTATCATCAGCGGATATAATGGTTGTATCAGGCCGCTTTTCAATAATTCCCTTCAATCTTTCAAAGGCTGTTTTTGTATCATCCACAACAGTAAATGCATCAATATGGTGATTATCTGCCGCCTGACTAGAAACACAATTGGGGGAGGATGGACATGGTTCAAAATAGTGCATGGGTGTTCCCCCCATTACTGCCGCCATAATCAACAGGCTTAACTGATTTAACCAGAGCATTTTTATTGTTTAACAAGATCATTAACAAGTTTTAAGGGGCGTCACGAAGAGCCGTCCAACTTTACCGCTGAGTATACGATGCTTATTCAAAATATGAAATTAACGGTGCATCTATTCGTTGGTATAGAGGATGGACTGGGGAGCCGTTTTTATTCTTACCAAAGCAAAATACTTTTCCTTGATCGCAAACCTCCCGCAATATTGTTTCTACTGCGGGCCCCCGGCCTGATTTGTGACCGGAATTTCCCCAGCTCACAACAACCAATCGTGCTTTGGCTGCGATTTGTCTAATCCATTCATCGTTTTCAGGAAGGTTAACTACCACAGTTTTTGCCAAATCAGATGAATACGTACCTCGAATGGACATGACATTGAGCTGGTAGTAAGCACCTACGCCCCAGTGCCCTCGGGCTCTACGAACCATACCAGCCACAGTTGGATCGCTGACATTTTCTGCTGCCCCAGACGGATTCATACTAATGCCGCAAGCATAATCTTCTGGGTTTCCCCAATATCGAAACAATGTAAAACGGTGGGATCTATCGTTGTTAAAAACAGTACGGGCGGCGATGAGGGGATCTACAGACATATCAGGTAACGGGGCTGATGATCCGATAGCTGCAGTGGCGAATTTAGACATTAAATAATACTAAGTCGGCTGTTTGAAATTAACATTCACGTAATCGTAATGCCCATCATTGAAATAATTGGGGAAAATCCATTTTCGATAAGACTTGCCACGTTATCTCATTGTCAAACGTAAAGTGGAAGTACGTCCTTACCCAAATACGGAAACAGCTTACAGTAGCTTTCTTGTATCAAATAGTTGCCACTGTTTCCAGTAGAAAGGTTACCTAAAACCTAAAAACCGACACTTAATGTGATCCCGCGTAGCACAAAAAAGACATCCTTATTTCTGAAAAATTCTCTGTATCATATCAAAACAGAAAATATGCACCCGAATTTTGAATCTGGACCCCTTGCTCTGCAAGCCGCTTACCCCACCCGAGACCCTTCCCCTCAACCCCGCTTCACCATTTCCCGTCGTCCAGATTGTAACCTGTGTTTGGCTATCTTTCTCCAGCCCTCATGGCTGTGCGGTTCGTTTCATACATGCATCAAAAAACATCCGGCTGCCTCTATTCAGCTTGCACTATTCTTCTTTCCAGATCAGCTTTTTCTATTCTCAGTCTTGCTCCTGCAGAATTTCTTAAAGCCATTCTAAGCCCCTCTCTTTCGTTTGCCGGCTCGCTGTTTTTAATGTGGCCACTGTAGCCGGGCGTCTCGAAAAACAAGGCCAAGCCTTTTGGAAAGATATGAAAAAATGACGGAAGGGGAGTTATTTTTTAAAATCTTTGCCATGTTTTTGTTCCTCTTGTTCCTGCTGAAAAACGTGTCACAAAACATCAACCCATAACTCAAAAGGAGGAACAAGAAATGGCTAAAAGAATAATGCAAATCGTTGGAGCAAAAAAAGTTGAAGGTCAGAAACACGCAATCTGGACCAGGATTGGAACAGCTTTTGAAAACTCGGATGGCAGCATGAATCTGGTTTTTGATTACTTTCCGTTAAATCGTGAAATTTCTCTCCAGGTCCGAGAGCTGGATAAGAAATCGGACTAGCCAAACAACAAGCCGTCCTGCCCGGGCGGCTTTCTTTTTGTTCCGCGTTTCATTTAGGGAAAGGGGGGAAGGGATAAGGATGACACTCTCCCTGGCGGGCAGGGTGTCTGCTTGCAGCTCCCTAACCCTCACTGCGCGGTGAGGGAATCAAGGTGGACAGTCGATAGCCGCGCTGTCTCTTCATCAGAAGCCCCCATCCCCGGCAGCCCGCCCTTGCGCATTATTGCGTAACGCATGATAGAGTAAAATTATTTATGACGCCTTGATGTATAACGGTGTTTAATCGGTTGACTTTTGATGAAATGGGTCATATTTTATCCGTAAAGTTAATTAAGGGGTAAATTATGTCTCGTAAGAATTTGTCACAACAAAGTCTCCCTCCTTCAATTTTACATTCCATTGTACAGTTGGGTGAACGTGTTCGGATCGCTCGAAAAAGACGAGCAATGACCATGGAGGACATGGCCTCACGAATGTTTGTCACTCGGAAAACACTGGCACGACTTGAGAAGGGTGATCCAGGGGTTTCATTTGCTGTATTTGCTTCAGCACTCTGGGTTTTGGGTCTTGAAAAAGATCTTTTGAGTATTGCTGCTCCGGAACAGGACAAGATCGGGATTTTCCAGGAACGCAAACGATTACCTGAGCGGGTTCGCAGGCCCCGTTCTGATGATTTGGATTTCTGATTATGGCTGAGCAAAAACTTGTAGTTTTCATTTATTTGCCCGAAGAGACGGTTGCTGTTCCGGCAGGAATTTTTACTCACGATAGTGAGGCAGGAATCGGTTCCTTTGCCTATGGACGGAAGTATCTGGAAAGAAGTAATGCTCTTCCTGTTGATCCTGTCGCTTTACCTTTGGGTGAAACTCCTGTTTTGGTCAGAAGCAATGGTGGGTTGTATGGCGCATTTCGTGATGCCGCTCCAGATTATTGGGGCAGGCTTGTTATAGCTGCAGAAGCAAAGCTTGCTCCAGAGGCTCTTTCAGAAATAGATTTTCTTGAGGCAGCTAACGCCACTCGGGTGGGCAACCTTGATTTTCGTGACTCGATTGAAACTCCTGAACCTGATCTTGTTCCTCCTCATTTTGACCAGTTGGAGCGGATAATTGCTGTTGCCGGGCAGATTGAAGCAGGGGAGGAAGCTGAGAGTCATCTTGTTCAGCTCCTCCGTCAGGGAACCAGCATGGGTGGGGCACGTCCCAAATGCACAGTCGAGTGGGATGATGCTTTGTGGATTGCCAAATTCCCGGCAAAAGATGATACATTGAATATTTCTTGTATTGAATATGCAACCATGAAGCTTGCGGAAAAATGCGAGATTAATATACCAGAGATACGTCTTGTTCAGGTAGGCGGGAAGGATGTATTTCTTTCGAGGCGATTTGATCGGGGAAAAACAGGAAAGAGGTGGAAGAGAAAAGGCTTTATCAGCTCATTGTCGTTTATGCAATGGGATGAGAGTGATCGCTTGCAGTGGGATTATTCAGCTATAGCTGCCAATATGCGACGGTACATGGAACCGGCTTATATTCAAGAGTTTTTCCGCCGGATGGTATTCAATATTCTTGTGCGCAATACAGATGATCATCCCAGGAATCATGGCATGTTGATTGATGGAGATAAAATGTATCTTTCTCCAGCTTATGACATAGTTCCTTCAATTACTCGGAAGGGAATCGGAACCAGCTTCAGGCTTGCCATGTCGGTTGGAAGTCAAGGGCGTGAAGCTAATATTGAAAATGCTCTTAGCCAATCCGCCAGCTTCGGCTTCCCGGCAGAGGATGCAGCTGATGTTGTGGAAAAGATGATAACCGCCATCAACAATTGGCAAGAGTTATATCGAGAGAGTGGGGTTTCCGAACGCGATCTTGAGGTAATTGCCCCTTCCTTTGGTTTTTGTGACTAAAGTCCCTACCTTAACGGGGTAAAGCTATCCCTGGAAAGGGCGTAGGTAGTTTCTTTTCTTGCAAAATTGAAGGATGACACTCTCCCTGGCGGGCAGGGTGTCTGCATTCAGCTCCCTAACCCTCACTGCGGGGTGAGGGAATCAAGGTGGACAGTCGATTCCCCGCGCTGTCTCTCTATCAGAAGCCCCCATACCCGGCAGCCCGCCCTGTTAATCTTTTATAGCAATTTTTTGTTGATAATTGTTTTAGATTTTAACTTTTCCCGTAGGCGGTGTGTTATATTTTTGATCGCTTAAAACAAACTGGAGATAACAAAATGGATTATTCCGATATCATAGAATTTCACGGTCATGAATGTCCTGGACTTGCAATTGGTTACAGGATGGCTTGTGCAGGAATGGCAGCCCTCGATTCAATAAGGTCCGAAGATGAGGAAGTGATTGCTATAGTTGAGAATGATGCCTGCGGAGCTGATGCTCTGCAATGTGTAACCGGCTGTACTTTTGGGAAAGGGAATCTCTTTTTCCATGATCATGGAAAACAGGTTTATACACTTTATTCCAGAACAACACGAAAAGGTGTCCGTATTGTCTTTCATAGGAAAGGTGCACCAGAAGGCATAAGTGAGGACAGAGCTGCCTTTGCGAAATGGATACTTTCTGCTCCTGAAGAGAGCATAATCACCATAACCGAAGTAATTATTTCTGAACCTGAGCCGGCAAGAATTATGAAATCTCAACCTTGCTCCTTATGTGGTGAACAGGTTATGGAATCACGATTGGAATGGGTGAATGGAAATCCTTTATGTATTCCGTGTTCGGCGAAGAAGAAAAACGGATGAGCCGGTCATTTCCACAGTAATCTTAGATAATAATACAGGAGTAAAATCCATGGAGCAGTAGTAGCCGGTTTCGGTCTCATTCAAATGTTACTCTTATTTGCCGGCATTATGCAATACTCATCCCATTCTTCGTGTTTCGGATTCGGAGTGAAAGCATAAAAACAAAACAAAAACTTGATGAACTGATCAGCCTTTTGAAAATGTCCCAAAATCTGCCAGTCAATACGGTGCCGTGCTTGCGAGTGCCTGTCCGCCTGCCTGGTGATACTGGGCAAAGTCTGTCAAAACAGGAAAACACAGCGGCAGAATCAATCGATGAAAGACAGTTGTGCGAAGATAAAAATTGTCTCGGAAAATTGGGTCTGAGGGAAAGTGCGAGTCCATTTACAGCGTATTCCACCTGTTTTTAAATACGTTTAAGAGCCTTCAAATCCATCTTTGACAATTAAAATTCGTCAAATATATTTTTTCATTTTTCTTCTTGACAAATGTTACTTCACTCTTTATCCTATGTCCTAAGGACATAGGATAAAGAGTGATTAAACCCTTTTCTATTCTGGCATTTTGGATTTATCTATAAATAAAACTTGAAAAATTTATGCAAGCATGATATGTGAATCCTTAGGATTCACATATCATGCTTACCAAAACATCTCATGAAATCATCTCAACCAATCCTATTAAGTAAAGCCATCGCTCTCTCCTTAGGCGAACTGAACCAACCAGTAGTATCAAAATATCAACTAGGAGTATTGATTTACCATCTCTACTTATCAACAAGTTATCACGGAAGTCCAATTGGAAATTTGAAGTTAAACTCGCCAGACCTACCGGCCTTTAATTACCACCTTAAAAAGTTATTAGAGTTAGGAATAATCACCCCTAGTACTAAATTAAAGTCATCTGTTTTTAACATTTTAGGAAAAGAATCCAACTCCCCAGCTGAAATTGCTTGTTCTATAGACCCCTTCGCATATATCTCGCACCTCAGCGCAATGGAATATCACGGCATCACAGACAGGCTTCCAAAAATACTCTTTTTATCCACACCAGAACAGAGAAAATGGAGAGAATTCGCGCAAGATCGAATGCTAAAAGACTTAAAAGAAAACTTGGATGATTACCTTGAAAGTAGGCTTCCAAAACTTGCACGAATTAATTTTGAAAAAATTGGGGCCACTAACATTAATAGATATTCTAGCCTTCACTATGGGGCATATAAATCTGTCAAAGATAGCCCTTTAAGAGTTTCAACCATTGGGCGCACATTTTTAGATATGCTCCGAGCCCCTAATCTATGTGGAGGGATATATCACGTCATTGAGGTCTACCAAGAATATACCCCTTCTTACCTCAATTTAATTACTGATGAGATTGATAGGCACGGGAAATCAATAGATAAAGTCCGCGCTGGTTACATTTTAGAAGAAAAATGCAATGTCCAGAACAACCCCGCGATCGAATCTTGGCAAAAATATGTCCAACGAGGAGGCTCTCGAAAACTGGACATAACCCAAGAGTATAGCCCAAACTACTCAGAACGGTGGTGCCTTTCATTAAACATTTTTGAGTGACTAATGAAGTATGGAACAATATGATATTGGCAAATGGGTCAGTCTTGAAGAAAACCCAGATCACAAAACCCTCAGAGAAGCAATTCATACTGTATTAGTTGCTATATCAACAGGACATTGGCTTAACTGTAACATGATAATAAAAGGTGGTGTCCTTCTTGCAATTCGCTACGAAAGCGTACGCTTCACTGAAGATATAGATTTCTCAACACGAATAACTCTAAAAGATTTTGATCAAGATTCTTTTTTAAAAGAACTTGGTCAGAGTTTAGCAACTGCGGTTGAAAAACTAGATTATGGCCTTGATTGCAGAATCCAATCGTATCAAATGCAGCCATCTAACAATCCTGAAGCAAGCTTTCCAACTTTTAAATTAAAAATTGGATACGCGTACAAGCATGATTCAAATAGTCATAAACGTTTATTGAAAAGACAGTCTTCGAAGGTGTTGAAGCTAGATTACAGCTTGAATGAAGAAACTCAGGATATTGAATCGTTCGAGATTTCCGACGGAGGGACTCTTTCTGCATATAGTTTATCAGATTTAGTTGCTGAAAAATATAGAGCAATTCTGCAACAAAAAGTAAGGAATCGGGTTAGAAGGCAAGACGCCTATGATTTATTTGCCTTGATGAAAAAACTTCCTATTACTGATCCTGCCGAAAAGAAACATATACTTGAGACACTCATAAAAAAATCTGCTGCCCGAAACTTAGAAATAAATTTTGAATCCATTTCAGTTCCGGAAACGTTCAAGAGATCAAAAAATCAATACGAAATGCTTGCCTCTGAAATTGGAGGAGAACTTCCAAAATTCGAAGAAGTATATACGTTTGTGGAAGATTTTTACAAGTCCCTCCCCTGGGGGTGAACTTCACCAAAATCCTGGACAGACCAAATGTTAAGCAGGCTCTGTGTTTCTGGGCAAGCAAAATACGGTTTTGTCTACTGAAGAGCCTCGAGCATTTTTTCCCGGTAAAATTTTTCGACCGCTTTAGTGATAACTTCATCCTCAGGAAGTTGTAACTCGATCTGCAGTATTTTTATCATTTTCTGCAATTCCTCTGAAGCGTTGATCCGTATTCTCTTCATCCCTGAAGTTTCGTATTGTTTTTTTAATTTACCTTGTTTTTCTCCTGCCATAGCTTCCTCACGGTCTAAATATTAAATTTCACAATTTTGAACAAGAATAGCCAAAATTTATCCAAAAGTACATTTTTTTGTTTTATACGTTTAGCAAGTTGTTTTACTGCGCAATACCAAGAAAGGCTATTTGGGTAATTTATGAACTCGTCTATGCCTGAACATGGTCAAAAAAAGTAGTTTTACTGCGCAATATATTGTATATTGTGTAGTAAAATAGTTTATTTTATACTACACTAATTAAAAAAGGTGTGAAAATTGGCTCTGTAGGAATGAAATGGGGCATCTCTGTTGTTCTTGTTTTTGAGATTTTCCTGTTATTAGAGATGAAAATTAAACTTTTGTATAAATAGTTACAAAAAACGTAAAAATTGCATGAAAGAGCTCGTTAATTCACATTGGAGTTGGGAAAAATCTGTTTCGGAATACAAGCTTTATATGGATGAGTCCGGACAATATTCCCCTGAGACCATTAGAAACAGAGGGTATCTCCTGGGTTCTTTATCTCAATATGCGATAGAAAAGGGTATTCATACTGCTGGGGAAATGTCAAAAAAGTTGCTTCACAACTATTTAATGTCAAAAAGGCTCTCAAATAGCTCAAAAAAGATAAGAATTCAAGAATTAGTCAATTTTTGTGATTTTTTGATAGATAATTTCGTTATTCTCGATAATCACGCAAGATTGCTGGATATGCCCAAGGTTCCCAAGAAAGTCGTACAGACTTTAACGCGGGAAGAAGTGAAACGTGTTTATGAGCATATTTATAAAAATAAGCGGGAGGACATTCTCTGTCGTGACCTGGCGCTTTTCAACTTGCTTTTATTTCCTGGTTTGAGGGTCAGTGAGGTGATCAGGATTAAGTTCAAGGACATTTCGTTTTCCGAGTTGGTTGTCATAGTTAAGAGGAAAGGGGGCAAGGAGCAGAGGTTGCCTATTCAGCAGGAAACAGCTGATCATATTCAGGAGATTCGTGAGCATAGGCAGTGTGGCTCAGAAGATTATGTTTTTATTGCCAGTAAAAGTAAGGAGAAACTCACTCAGCGTGGGGCGCAGTATATTGTGAATACGTATCTTGAGAAAAAGGCTGGCATTTTGAAGTCTCGTCTCGGACCGCATCTTCTACGTCATACTGGGGCGACCATCATGTTGCAGGAAGGGATGGATATAAAGAGCCTCCAGGATATTTTGGGTCATGAGGATTTGCAGACGACTATGATTTATTCTCATACTGATCTTGAGACACAGAAGAAAAAGATGCAGCAGATGCCTGTGTTTGGGAGGGATTAGATCAAAGTTTTTTCTAGCACTTAAAGGGGAGGTTTTCAGATGAAATACAAGGTTTATCTCGAAAGTATTGACCCTAAGTGTAACCGTGCTCGGTGGTATCGGTTAACAGCAACGATTACTTTGTTTGGTGGCGCTGTTACCCGTGAGTGGGGAAGAATAGGACAGAAGGGACGGTGTCACACCTTGCAGGTTGGTTCTTTTACTGAGGCAAAAAGGCTGGTTCAGAGGATTTTGCGTGTGCGGGAGCGACATGGGTATGTGGTGGTTGGTTAAACTTTTTTTTCTACAGACTAATTATATTTAAAAACCCAAACTTGATCTGACAGATTCCCTTATTCTGTTTCAAATTTTGGTGCGTATATATAGTAGATCTATTAAGTTTGGGAAGGCACTCTGACGATTAATATTGGCAAATCGAAGTTAAAATAAAATTGGCAGGCAATTATGAAAAATTACCTGCCTCATTCAAACTTAATAGCGTCGCAGAGTATACGTAACAATGGACAACTGTCAGTGCTAAAAAATTCATAATCAATATTAGATTTAGAAATCTGCACGTTCATTAAAAAAGAAAAAGGCAAAGCCATGTTCATGGCCTGCCTTTATTATCATATAAATTTTCAAGCATAAAAATAATCTTAAAAACGACTACGCCTTCTTTTTTCGTTTAATTCTAGAGCCAACAAAACCAGCTAATCCGGTGCCGAAAAGGAGCATAGTGGCAGGCTCAGGGACAGGCGCAGAGTCAACAGTAAGTGAACTGTTGGTGAAATTCACAGCTGCGAAAGACCCAGGCAGAGCAGGGAATGGTAAAGGGAAACCCTCTGTAAAATCATTAGGGGTCATGCTGGCAGCCAATGTAGTTGTGCCAAAATCCACTGCTTGAAAAGTCAAAGTAGCCAATGTGATGCCGCTACCAGACAGTTGTGGGCCAAAAAGTGTGAATGGAGCAAACCCAGCCAGACCGTCGCCGTCAGGTGCTATAGCTGGCAGCCAGGAAGAGCCGATAGCTGGCAGGCCGATCAGGGAAAGAATGCTGGTATCAAAGGACACGTCTAAGCCGAAGCCGCCTACGGGATCAGTAATATCTGCCATAAGGTCAACAGTGAAGGTGTTGCCTATGTTTAGCGAGGTTGTTGGCGTATTGAAATAAACCTCTACTGGTGTTGCCCAAGCGGCAATGGGCAATAGGCAACAAATAGTTAAAGCGATTAAAATTTTTCTCATTTTTATCCTCAAAAGGTTATGTGAATTTTTGGTAACTGTATTGTAAAATTATAGAATCTAAAAGGAAGTAGAGGTAGGATTTGCCCTACCTCTACTTGATCAGTTTATTGGTTCATGTAGTACCCGTACCAAATTTGATAGTCGACGAAGGTGACGCAGGTGTCGGTGTCGTAGTTGGCTTCTTCCAGATAACCTACCTGCCCCTCACATTTCCCGAAGGAACCTATAAAAAGATTATAGTCAGCTGGACCGATAGTACCATCACCGTCGAGGTCACCTTCTATCCTTTCTTGTTCCGTGACTAGAATGCTAACGGTATCCTCATCTATAGCCCCATTTTTATCGGTCACTCTGAGTGTTATTTTATGTTCTCCTGCATTTAAAGGTGTTTGCACAATTTCTCCTTCAGCAAGTAAATTTCCTTCCTCTAACCATTGAAAAGCTACTATGTCATCATTAGTATCTGGGGTAGATCCAGAATCAAACGAACCTGATCCGTCAAGAGAGGCTAAGGCGTAACCAGTATTATCTGCCTCTATTGCTTGATCTATACCGGCATTTGCGGTGGGGGTTGCATTGATAAAGAGGTTGGTTACCATTGGGGTATTAACAATGTCAGATATAGGTCTATTTTCAACAATAATTGTCGTAATGCCATCTTTCTCCATTTCAAGGGTAAATGTTTCGTTCGGATCAGCATTGTCTAATGGTGAAACAGTTATTTTATAACCACCTTGCTCTGGATATGGTATTTCGATGATTTTATCAAGACTGCCGTTGAAATCTACATCTATTTCCTTATAGACTGCTCCGAGAATCCCAGCATGCGTACCTGACTGTTTCTTTCCAGACGGAGCTTCAACTTCAATGTTCACTGGACATTTTGCGGTAATTGTCAGTATTTTTACTGTTTCGAGAGCTTGAAATAAACCATTATAGTCCTTTAACTCCGACAAGTGGCTATATCCTTGTCGAACAACATCACTAGATGGCAAAAAAAATGTTTTTTTAAGGCTTTGGCTTCTCCAATGAATAAAACCATCACCACTTATATCTGGTGCATCTGGACCAGTACCAAGATTTAAGCTTTGATAGGCATCACTATTGAACATAAATTTGTTTAAAAATGATGTCTTGACCGCACCAAAAAGGGGATTGTACCATGGAGAAATGTTAACATCTCCAGGATTTACATAAACAAGAGATTTTACTATTAATTCAGAGGGGAATGCTCCATACTCTTCAGTGTAACTTGATGATGTTTCTTTTTCATTGAGATCTATTAAGAAATTGCTATCAGCTAAAACATCTTCCATTAGTGCTTTTCGGGAATAATCCCATCCTCCAGCAAATCCCAGTATTCCGTCTCTCAGATACTCCATCATTCCTCTAATTTTGTTTTGCATGTCACAGGCATCCCATCGACAATTCATAGCATCAATACCAAATCGTTCTGGTTCATTGATATATCCGCCTGAAAACCAATAGTTTGTGTTATCAGCGAGAGTAGGTTCACAAACGCATATTACTTTGGGGTCTTCCCAGAAATCATCTGTATCCTCGGGGGCATTCCCAAGCATAGTCCTCCAAGCCCCGTACACATCATCACTTTGATAATCTTTGTGATCAATCAAAACACCATCATTTGGGGTTCCTACGGTAATCAATCTTTCAACTTTTTCTAAAACATTTTCATCTCCGGAGTCCCTGAATATTTTTTGAGCATACACTCTGGCTCTTAGCCCACCAAGACTTTGCCCAACCAAGGTTAGTTTTCTATCTTCGCCTAATTCTCTTTTTTCGAGTTCTCGAATCTTATCCACAAATAACTTTGTTGGAAGATAATTTTTTCCTATAGGGCCGCATGGGTGAAAAATAATATTTACTCCATTAGTATGGAGGGTTTTATTGTAGTTACAGGTATAAAAATCACCAATTTTTTCATTTTTCCATATGGCAATAAGCTCATTATTATCATTGGTTGTTAATTCTAACTCCCCTCCCTGCACGAGACCAAAATCATTTAGGTGTGATTTCATGTCATCCCACTTGCCACCACCTGTTCCAGGGATAAATAAAATTGGGCTATGACGGATAATATTATGCCCAGCAGGCGCGTTCACTGCTAGTAACCCCGCCGCAGCATCACGTATCTCGTCTGTTTCATACTCAGTTCCATTATAAACGGCAATAACCTTGTAATGGTATACTCCACTACTAGACGCTGAAGCTGGCGTCGGGATAACAGCCTCTAGTTGGTTAAATTCAATTATCGAGTTGTCAGTATTTCTTATATAATCAAATTCATCATCATTCTTAGACATTTTGATTCGAAAAAACAGATCATCACCTGTTTGATAAACTGAGTCGTTATAATCCCAAGAAAGATATACTCTTTCATCTCCTATAGATATCCGAACATTCTGAGGACGAATCTCGCGGATATCAGTATTAATTTCACCAAACGACATGCCGCCGGGATATCCATATGAATCATAACTCGCAAAACCATATGAATGAATTGCAAAAATATTAGGCGCTGCAATCGTATGTGATCCTACAGATATTGGAATCTGAGCACCTGAAAAATCACTGTCCCCAATTGGATTAAAACGTACTGGGTCAATATATACACCGTCTAAACTAATCTCTGTATCGATAGATGACGGAGCCATTATATTAAGATAATTGATATTAAATGCACTACCAGGAGTTGAAATTGTATAATGAGATAAAGTTTGCTCTAGAGGTGGGATTACCATCATAAAAGGATCTGATGTCACACCATCGTAGTTTGATCCATTAGAAAATTGAGTAACTAAACATGGTTCGCTAGTTTCTATAAGTGAAGGTTGGGCAATTATTTGCTCATGAAATTTTCCTTTATCGATAGTAGCAACGTGAATACCATTGATAGATATGTCTGTTGAATCTATGTTTGATAAAATACGAAAAGTATCCCCATATCTCCTAGTTGCAAGAGGCATTGTGGTAAAAACTTTCCCCCATGTGTCTAATGGTGGAACTTGCTCAACGATATGGTCACACGCACTATACCCAGTTGGAATGTTAGTACATTCATTACCGCTGAATACCGCTATTGGCTTGTCAGACTCAATGAGTGTGCCAGTTATGTCAACCTTTTCATTATAAAAAAACACTTCACCGGCATCTAGGTTAATTCTTTGCTTAGTAAGTGAATTTGGAATTTCGTACTCAAGCGTTGTATTGTTTGTCGATGCGACTATTGCGAATTCTCCTCGTATTAATGGCGTGTAACCTATTACATAATACCGTAATCCTAGAACATCCGTTGGTAGTCCCAAATAAGCATCGGTTGTAGCTTGTCGCTGATTTAAGCCATAAACTGAAATATCTTCTTCTGCAGTAATATGGATACCTTTATTATGTATACCGGTTCCATCCAGCGTTGCAGTTAAAGGAATATTAATAGTGGTTGTGGTATCAGCAGTGACACTAAAAGAACTACTCCACGATAGACCTGAAATTTCGATATTCCCATTTGTGTCAACTTCTGAAGTTATGAATAATTGTAATTTTCCTGAATAGTCATAATTCTTCATGAAAGATAACCAAAAATCTTTGCCCTTACTGTCAGAAGCAAAAATGCTACCGCAATTAATTAGAGCAAAAAGTCCAATTATGACTGGTACGATTAAAAATGACATTTTGCTGCTTTTTCTTGTACAACGTTCTTTCATTTACTCTACCTCCTAATTCTTCATTTGGTTATCACGTAAAATTACGCAAATTCAGCATTAATGGATAAATAGATAATTTTTTAAAAAATGAATCTTCATTCACCATTGAGACCCAACTCACACAAAAGTAACAAGAGGCATTCCTGTTTTTGAAATAAATTAAAATGTAGACAGGATCGTGCAGCTTGTTTTTTAATATCATAATGATATTACAGCACTAATGAACCATTCGACGAAGGGGGCTTCAGTTTAATATGTATCGTAACAGCCCTTGAAATAACCTCAAGAATAATAATGAGTCGTCATTCACTCTCCGAGTGATAACAAGCAATATGTGCGCCATCATTTTTTTGTTAGGGTATTTTTTTTAATTCCTGAATGATTACAAAATATTACGTTGACTTGGTGCCGTTAGTAATTTTAAGAGAAAGAGTCCGGATTCCGGGAATATGAACAAATCTGAACAGAAAGACGGAATTTTGAAAAAAGAGAATAGGATATAATATTGCCCGATGTAATCTCAAAAATTAAAAGGCAAATGAGAATTGAAGATGTTTCCTGATTATGGTACGCTTTTTTAATTACTGAGGAAAACAGAGATTATTTGTCTTTGGAAAATTTATCATCCAGACACTTTCTACATTTTACTGGATTGAACGTAGCCCATTCATCAGTATAATCGCCACAAATTGAACATGTTAAATATTCCGGCAAATCAACAAATGAGCTGGGTTTTTCATGTTTTTTAAATGCCGAGCCAATCATTTTTATCTTCTTATTTTTCTTCTGGAGAGAAGAGTTTAACTCATCACGTGTGTCTCTTAATTTCTGCTCTTTAATTTTTTCTTGCTCGAATATTTTTTTCTTTTCAGAAAACCTCTTTTTTTGAGCAGCAGTGAGACACGGTAAAACTCTGTCCTGGTCATTTTTGGACATATTTAGCAATGACCGGAGATTCGATTTGCCTTTGAGGAGAACTTTGTAGAGTGTGGGGGCAAATTCGATATCAAAATTTTTCATAAGCCCAAAAAGGTTAGCCAGGTCTTCAGGGTAAAAAGCATTTTCCCGCTGGTAGCACTTCACATAATACTCAATTAAACTTTGGTCATAGGAGCTCGCTTTTTTCCATAGCGACCTGACTTGATCCAGCATTACTTCCTGTTTCTTTTCATCAATTTTCTTTTTTAAAAAATAATCTCTTTGTTTTCCAAAAATTTCTTCTCCTGATTCATCATAAACAGTTATGTCAAACTTTTTAATACAACTTGATCCTACCATCAACGAGTTATGTTTCTTGACTCTATTTATAACCTCGAAATGGTATCTGAGGTTTTCTCCTTCGCATAGTTGGCAAATTTGATTTGACACTATATGGTCAGTCACACTCCCAGAGAATTCCCATTCGTTGGCTGCTTTTTTATAATCCTGACTTTCATTGCTATGTTTCAGCAAGTTAATTTTTGCTTTATTCCGCCATCGAGTCATTGTTAGAAATTGGATGTAATATTATTGGGGATAGAAATAGCGAATATTGCTTATTTTCATTTATTAATTTAATCCGCTGTTCTGTTTCAAAACCTGGGGCGGAAAGAAGATTTTTTGACTTCGAATGAATAGTAGGGGGAATGAAAACATAGCTGCGATTTCGTCCCGTAGGACTTCCGTTCTTTCAAAATGGCACTGGATGTAATTTTTTCCCGTTATTGAATTAGAAAGTCATCCATCAGCAAGTTATCGTGGTCCTATCCAGACCTTATCTTTGCCGGCTTTAATGATTTCAGTTTGCTGTTCCAATATTCGATGTAGGCGACATAAGCCTTTTTACTGGTCAGGAATTTCATATGTTGTTCAACATTCAGTCTGTACGCGGGCATGCTGCTTATTCCCATCCTCCGCGCTTTCTCCATTCTGTGGTTGCCATCAATCAAGTTATATTGACCAGGAGAAATTTCTGCCAATATTACCGGGCGAGAAATCTCAACTGAATCCATATGAGACTTGTTGATATATGAAAATTCTTTGAAGAAATCGCTCACCTTTACTTTTTGAAGGGTAATGCCATCAGGATTCTTTTTAATATATTCGAGTATTTTTGTGATATTAAACACGAAAATTCCATTCGGAAACAGCTCATCCCCGGAGGAAACGGGGCATGGGATGAAATCATTATCGACTTTTAAGATTTTGGCCAATTAGAACTCCCTCTGTATCAATAGATCATCCTATTAAATCCTATACTTTTCGCAGCTTGTGTCTTAAATCCTACTTTGCTAACCAGAAGATATGATCGTACGAACCACCGTTTTTTTTCACAGGCCTACCCCAGTGGGCTCTTAGCCTTTACCATCTGCGACCCCATTTATCGCGGTTACTTTGCGAAGAGAGGAGATCTCATCAGGCTCCTCCGCTCTCCCTGCAATGAAGGTCAGTGACAGGGGCCTTGTCATTATTTGTTATCAGGCTTTCACATAAACCCCATGGGACTTATTCTTTATTATCCCCTGTTGTTTTAATCTGTGCACTATGCCGTAAAGCTTGGATTTCGAGTATCCGGTTTTTTTAACTAATTTTTCTATGTCGACACCTGACTTACTGGAAACAATTAACTCGGCAACAAAGCCTGTAGCAGTTTTTAGAGTTTTTTGTTTATTTTTCTGCTTCCGGTGCAGATCAATGGGCTTGGTTATTCTTTTTGCAGCCGACTTCTTTTTAATCGCCTCTGTTCCCTTTCTGGCAAAGTCAGGTTTACTGTCCATGTCAATACCAAAAATGCCTGATAGGTCGGCATCTTCAATAACCTTGGCGCTCTTCTTTCTTGTTTTTGCCAGCAGTTCGCCTGTTTTATCTTTTACTGCTCGGGCAATAAGATCACCAGTATCTGCATCCCGTAATTTGAAAAACAGGGAAGAATCTTCGTCAAATCTGGCGCCAATACCATAGAGAGCTGCTGCAACATGCTTGCACATAGAGGCCCAGTCAGGGCAACTGCAATTAAAACTGATCGCATGCGGCCGTGGAAATAGCCCTTTCTCTTTAGAAAAAAAGATCTCTCCCAAGGCCTTGGGAAACTTTCCGGCAAGTAAATCCTGCAATGATTTCAATTGCCCTTCACATTGCTTTTTTATTGCTCTCCAATTGGTCTGACTGATAGCCTTTATGTTAATTACCACTTCATAGGGTTTTGATGTTGACCCCTGAACTAGTGCGGTCACTTTCCCGGAATCTATCTTGAGGTCAAGGACTGCCCCGTGGCGTACATAACTCCTGCCCCTGCCGATACGATTGCTATAGTCTGCGTATCGTTCAAGGTTTTTGTTCCAGGACTTCCCCCACCATGTTCGAGCCAGGGCCTTGCCTTCAATAACGACTGGCTTGATATCCGGCATTTTCTTCTTAAGTTGCTTTAATTTTTTCGCTGCCTTTGCCTTTTTCTCGGCAACGGAAACATATCGTGGATATTCCCAATAGCCCATACTGTTCTCTTAAATAAATTATAGTCTCAAAGTGAATAGTTCAAACAACTCTTCATTGCTCATCTCTGTAATCCAGTTTTCACCGGACGCCGTGACAACTTCATTGGATAATTTTGCCTTCTGGGTAAGCATTTCGTCAATTTTTTCTTCTATAGTACCCTTGGTCAGGAACTTATGAACCATGACATTTTTTTTCTGGCCAATACGAAAAGCCCTGTCCGTTGCCTGGTTTTCCACAGCTGGATTCCACCACCTATCAAAATGAATCACATGATTGGCCGCCGTCAAGTTAAGCCCCACCCCCCCTGCTTTTAGAGATAAAACAAAAAACGGAACATAGTCATGGCCTTGGAATTTTTCAATGAGTTCTTTTCTTTTTCCAACAGGAACGCTGCCATGGAGAACCAGGCCTTCCCTCTTGAATATGGTTGCTAAAAATTTAGATATAGGTCCGGTCATTTCCTTAAATTGGGTAAATATCAAGACTTTTTCCCTTTTTTCATAGATCGTTTCACAGATCTCGCGCAGTCTCTGAAACTTACCACTCTCTTTTTCCTCAAACAGGTTCAGACCAAGATACTGATCTGGATGGTTACAGAGCTGCTTGAACTTCATCAGGGCAGATAAGATGAGGCCTTTTCTTTGGATCCCCTCTGAATTTTCAATGATCTCCCTGATTCCATTTATGACTTTGCTGTAAAGTACAGTCTGTTTTTTACTCATTGCAGCCCAGGTCTTCACTTCTACTTTGTCGGGAAGATCGGAAATGATCGCTTTATCGGTCTTTAAACGCCTGAGGATGAAAGGGCTGACTACTTTTCGCAAGCCGGCATAACCATTGGGGTCTTTGGCAAGTTCCTTTGTAAAGCCGCTAAACTCCTTTGAGTTGCCAAGAAGTCCTGGGTTCAAAAAGTCGAAAAGGCTCCAGAGATCTGACAACCTGTTTTCAACCGGAGTGCCTGTCATGACAATTCTGTTGTTGGCTGACAGCTTCTTTACGGCCTTAGTCTGCTTTGTCCCTGGGTTTTTAATGGCCTGTGCTTCATCCAGAATAACATAGTTCCAGGAGTACTCCTGCAGCCATGCATATCTCTGGGCCAAAGCGTAAGTCGTTATGACCAAATCCAATGCATCTAGTTTTTCCGGACTGAGCTCAGGCACCTTGCCTGGTTTATGGAGGTCGGGATGGGCGGCAAAGTATGCAAGACGAGGGTAAAACAACTCAATTTCATTGATCCAGTTTGAAAGCAGTGATGCAGGGATAATCAAAAGAGATGGGCCAGTTGCTTTGCCAACTTTCTTTGACTCTGTCTTGAGGGCATTGAGAAAAGCAAGTACCTGCACAGTCTTTCCCAACCCCATGTCATCGGCCAGGCAAGCGCCAAACTTCAACTTATGCAGGTAAAAAAGCCATTTCAAACCATCCTGCTGATAGCCACGGAGTTTGGCCTTGAATGTCTTAGCGATTTTGACAACGCCAATTTTTTCAGGATGGTGTAATTTTTCAAAAACTGATTGGAACCATTCACCATTTGAAACACCAGAAAGAACTTCATTATCTTCCACGCCTAGCAGCTTCTGGGGGGTGATTGAGAGACGCATGGCATCGAGAATGCTGATCCCTTCATCTACATTTAGTTTCCGGGCCTTTTCATATGCATTAAGAGTCTGCTTTAATTTTTCTGGATCAACAGCAATCCACTTATTTTTTAAAAAAGCCAACCCCTCGGACTCATCAAGCAGGCGTCGAGCTTCTCTCTCTGATATTTCCACATCACCAATCATGAGACGGGGCCTGAAATCAAGCAGTGCATCCATGCCAACCATGGAAGGCGTTTTTTCCCCTATATTGATATTGAGGCCAATACTGGCTGCCTTTGCCTTCCACCAGTTGGGAATACGGCAGAGAATGCCGGATTCTTCATAAAGAGGTATCTCCTGCAAAAACGTAAAAGCTTCTTTTGTCGACCATGCCAGTGGGTAAAACAACTCGCCGGTATCCAGCAGATCCGCCACCAGCCTGCTCTGCTCTGCAGCATCATGAACGGTAACAAGAAGTTCTAGAAGCTTCTCATTATCGCCTTCATATTCTTCCAGGGCATACTTTAACGGCAGATGCTTGGACTCCCCCTCTTCGTTTAGCATTGTCGAATAGGTGGCAAGAAAAGCAAATGGAGCTTCACTATTTTTATTTTCAACTAAGTGGAAATAAATTCGGCCAACCAGGTGTACTTCGGGGCTGCATTCTTTGACAAACTCTGCAACAGAGCCATCGTAGGCTTCAATTTTTTGAGAAAATATCTCACCAAGCGCATCCCACAATGCGAGAAACACATCTTCATGCAAATACTCCCCCCCGGGCATCAAGGGAACCGTTTCTTGCAGAGCTGTGAGTTCCTCATCAGCAATGGGTATGACAATCTTGCCGCGCTGTTCTTCTATATCAGGGGTTAAGCTGAGTTTGCGTATGAAGAAACCCGAGAATCTGCGCCAAAAGCTTAAGGAGGGAGATAATGTTATCTTTTTATTGCAAAAGCCAAGGAAAAATAACCAGCTATCCGGGGCTGCAGAATACTGCTCATAGATTTCATTTTGCAATAATTCACTGTGCTTATTGATCCTTCCGGTAGCAGGTAACCATTCAAGCTGTATTGTGCCATCCAGCATCATTACCGCATTAAGTTCAGTGTATGCCATAGGAGTTTAGCGTTTTGTTAAATAGTGTTACTTAACTGCATCTGCCAAAGCTTTGCCTACTTTGAATTTGGCAACTTTCTTGGCAGCAATTTTTATTTCTTTTCCGGTTTGTGGATTACGACCAGTGCGGGCTGCTCTCTCTAATACTGAAAATGAGCCGAATCCAACCAAAGTAACACTATCACCTTTGGACAGGGTGTCAGAAATCGCATCCATCATCCCCATGAGGGCTTTTTCTGCTGCAGCTTGCTGATATCTGCTGAATCTGCCATTACTGCGACAAGTTCTGATTTTGTTCATGTTTTTATCTCCTTGAAATATTGTTAATAATTGGATTATTCCTTAATGATTAATAAGTAGACAGACCCAATACCAGTAAAACTGGTACAGCAGCCACATTTTAAAACTGCTAATGCTTTCTCACTCAACTTTCTGAGAAGACTTAACGCGCTAAAATTACTGGATTATATCCAGCCGATCTCCTGCCTGATTCAATAAAGGAGATTGCTGCACCCATAATTGCATTGACCATGGCTGTTGTGGCCCTTGAGGAGTGGCCCATAAGATCGACAAGAATATGGAGAGGCTCATGCTCCAAAGAAGAGGAGGCAGGTAAAGACTACAAAATAATAGCGAACCAGGCTTTTGAGCGGAATTTGGCGGCCAGCTTCCCACTGATCTTTGTCGGTCAGTCCTGAGATTGCCAACCCAGCCTCAGGAATTTCTCAATTCACCCCAGGTTGAACTTCTACAACCCAACAACCACCTCAAACTTGAAAATTGTGCTAAAAAAAGCACCATTTTTAGTCTATCGGCAATATGTCAATACTACCCCTAATCTTCCGGTTCCATTTTTCTTCCTTTCGGTTCTTTTGATTCGGGCCTAGTTCCGCGACGGGTTTCACCAGCAAGAGCAATTTTTTTATTTTTACCTATGTGGGGTGCCAGTTTGTCAAAAATCTTTTTTATTTCGTCGCGTGTTGGAGGTGGTGCAACTTGAGGCTTATCGTTGATAATATATTTTTTATCAGGCATAGCTTATTCCCTCCTTATAACTTTGGGTCAACACTTCATGATTTTTATCTATTCACGTTTAGGGGGGGTGTTCCATGTATTTCTCAAAATAAGCCGGGTTAAGGAGCCCCCCTGGATGTTTTCCAAAATTTAAAATCACTTATTAATGAGCTTCTCCCTTTCCAAGAAGTCGCCAGCTTCATTAAAAAGCTCCGTCATAAACGCACTAGAAACCCCACTGGGTTTTGGATCCACCCACTCAATATCACCCATGGAACCATCGCCATTTATCTGCACAGAGAAACGGGGGAAAATATTACGCTCTAAGATATGATGCTCATCTTTTTCTTTCAGTGACCACGGTGATGAACATTTACATGGCCAAATGTAGTTATCTCGCAAGGAAGTTTTGAGTTCCTGTAACAGCCTTATCCCCGTTTCTGCAGATAAGCTTCTTTTTATTGACACCTCATCACCGCTTCCATCTTGCTCAAGTGTAAATAGTATCAAATTTCCTTGATCATCTCTGTAAAAAGACGGAGATTTTGGGTGGTTAATTTTTGTCATGGTTTTCATTGCTAATTTGGTGGCATTGCGATTTAGGCGACAGCCAAAGTTTTTATTTTTTTCACCTCTTGCCCCTCATTTTCTTTCACAAGGTCGATATCGTATTGTAGCTGTAGGCGTGAAAAATACCCTTCAGACACGCCAAAATACTTTGACAGCCGAATCCCGACCCTTGGAGTAATGCTTCTGATACCCCGCAGGATTTCACTTAAGGCCATGCTTGAAATACCAGTGTCCTTTGCCACATTGTAGGCCGACAAACCTAAGGGCTCGAGAAATTCTTCTTTCAAGAAAACGCCAGGGTGTTCCAGAGGAATTAAATTTTTAGCCATTTGGGTTCCTCCTAAAAGCTTCCAGATAATTTAAAGGTGGTATTTTCAAATCGTTAATTCATTCCGAAAATCGCAAGAAGCTTTCTCCATGCCCGGCCTTGAATTTCAGGAGGAAATTTTTTTTGGTTATTTTATTGAGGTTTGGGGGTAAAGCATCCCCTACATCATTTCAAACAGCAAAAAGAAGTGCTTCATAGCTGTTCAAATCTATTTCTTTCCTTACCTTCCAAAGATTGTAGTTGTCCTGCATCAACAACCAGCTTTCGGGAGATCGGCCCAAAACTTTTGATAGTTTCAACGCCATCGCCGGGGATACATTCGTTTTGCCATTGAGCAAACGGCTGACCAGTCCTGGGCTTACTTGCAGTTTGCGAGCCAGCTTATTTGAACTTACATTAAACGGTTCCAAATAAACCCTTTTTATAAATGCGCCTGGGTGCATAGGGTTGTGTTGTTGAATAGTCATTTTATACCCCCCAGTTCTTTAATGATAATCTTCATAATTGACCACATAGGCGTGACCGTCTTTAAATTCAAATATAAGCCTCCAGTTTCCGCTTACATTGACCGCCCACAACCCGGCGTGATCGCCTTTTAGTGAGTGGAGTCTCCATCCCGGTAAATCCATATCTTCTATTGTAAAAGCCGTATGGAGAGCTTGTAAACGTTCCTCCAATCTCGCAGCGTGATCAGGATTAATTCCCGCCGTACTTCCTGTTGTGAAAAAACTTTTCAAGCCTTTGTGCTTAAAGCTTTTTATCATAACCAATATATTATCAAGGTATTTACTGTTGCGCAACAGTAAATACCTTGGATGTTAAACCTTCCAGGCCTGCAGAACCATCTTTTGTTTTTCGCCAGCAAGCACGCGAGTATAGATTTCTGTTGTTGCTGTTGAAGAATGGCCCATGAGATCAGCAAGGATATGAAGAGGCAGAGGATTATCGCTTGTGACCATCGCAACTCCGAAACCATGGCGAAGGCCTTTCGGTGTAGCTTGTGGGCCTTCAATCTCTGCATTGCGCATAACCCTTTTTACCATCCTCCATGCCGTTGTACGGCTCATGCTCCAAAACGGTACTGCAGAACCCTTTTGGGGCCCCCTACGACGTAGATCAAAAACAAGGTCAAAATATTCAATCACTTTTGAAGGCACCGGCACCGAGCGAAATTGAGGTTTTCTCTCTCTCTTCCCTGTTTATCGTGCTTTCTTTTTTTGAGGGTTCTAAAAATTATCGCTTGATCTTGGATAGAAATTTGCCGGTCCGTAAGTTCGAGGGCTTCAGATATTCGGCAGCCGGTGAAGTGAAGAACAGCGCAAAATACACGATTTTCCCTGTTCTCACTCTTGGAAGCTTCGAGGAAGCGGCTGCGCTCTGACTCGGAAAGATAAAGTCTTTTTCCGTGTTCATCAAAAAGGGTCATTTCCGGAAAGAATTTCGTCATGGTATCACCTGAAACAGTTCATATGTTTTGTTTCAAAATACATTAAAAAATGAGCAGGTCCAGGACGAAAAAATGGTGGATTGCGGGGGAGTCAAGGAGGCGGATGCAACAGATTCGGGGAATCCGAGAAAGAGACGTGTTGTTTGAAAATAACCTGAATTTTTAGAGATTCGGTGAAACGGAGGTGAGCCCTGCTGGGAAGCAACTCTCCAAGGGATAACCGGATGAGCGGCGAATGCCGTGGTGTCGGGGGAGTCTTCGGGATCCCCAATTTTTTAGGGGCAGAATATTCGCTGCTCCTTATGCCTCAAAAAATCCCGGGGTTTGGGGCAGAGCCCCATAAAACAAAACTCTCAACTCTAAACATTATTTTTCGTGAATAGCTGTCATCATTCATCGCGAACAGGCTCACCCTTCAAATGTACCGAAATCAACACTTCATATTGACTTGTACTTTCTATAAATTTCTTTTCTGACATAGCACACACACAATTACCCTCCCAAATTAAAATAACCTCCCATAGTAGGACTAGCGGGGACACTTGAACGACCCTTGCATTGCTCCATTAAGGTTGACACTCTCCCTTCGGGCAGGGTGTCTGCTTTCAGCTCCCTAACCCTCACTGCGTGGTGAGGGGATCAAGGTTGACAGTCGGCTGAGCCGCGCTGTCGTCTGTTTCGCCTTCAATGGCCATCACTTTTTGGCCGCGCTCTGCGTCCAGAGTCCCGCCACCGGCAAACTACCCCCGGTGTCATGCCGCCGGACAGATGCAGAGCCGGAATAATCTTTTGGTGGGCACCGTTTGTTTTACACAATAAGGATGCGCTCTTAGGTTCCGCGCTCTTGATCTTTTTTTGACCTTCCCTCGGTCGAGTGAAGGGAAGGCCAAAAAAATGGTTTTTATGAAGGAAGATCAACTAACTAACCTTACATGGAGAGGTGTGAAATGAGTGCAATAGTCGCCAAATTGAAAGAAAAAGATCAAGATTTTGAGTGGTACCCAACAACTCATGAAGTTCTTGAATGCGTTAAGTCTGATATGCGAAATCATTTTTGTGATTATGATGGATCGTTAAAGGCGGTTAGTATCCTTGATTGTGGGGCGGGTGATGGTCGTTGTCTTGATTATCTCACTCAGTACGGGAAAAAATACGCTATCGAAAAAAGCCAAGTTCTCTTAACACACATGGACCCGGATATTTTTATTGTTGGGACTGATTTTGAGCAATCAACTTTGATTGATAAAAAGGTTGATATGGTGTTCTGTAACCCGCCTTATTCTGACTATGAAGCATGGGCATCAAGGGTGATTGCAGAGGCCAATGCAAGCATGGTGTATTTGGTAATTCCTAGCCGCTGGAAGAATCGTTTATCAATCGCTCATGCGATTAAACAACGTGATGCAGGGGTTGAGGTAATCGGTTCATTTGATTTTCATAAAGCTGAACGTCAGGCAAGGGCACAAGTAGATATTTTGGCTATTCGCCTTTACTATAGACGACGCATAACCTACCGCAGTCATCTTGATCCTATGATTGATCCGTTTTCTGTTTGGTTTGATAACCAGTTTGTCTTTGAAGCAGACAAGGTAAAATCGTCGGAAGGAGAGCCAAAGATTGAAAACGACCTTAAAGAGGAAGTGAAAAATGCAGTAGTAAAAGGCGAGGGGGTAATTTCCACTTTAGTAAAGCTTTATAACAGAAAAATGGAGATTTTATGGAAAAATTATAAAGCTGTTTCGGCTTTAGACCCTTCCATTCTGAATGAACTTGGGGTTGATACTAAAATGCTCAAAGGTTCGTTGAAACAAAAAATTACAGGGTTAAAAAATACATACTGGAAAGAGTTGTTTGATAATTATCACACCATCACAAGCCGCTTAACTCTTTCAAGTCGGGAAGCGATGCTTTCGACATTGCTTGAGAATACCGCTGTAGATTTTACAGAATCAAATGCATATGCTGTGACTGTTTGGGCAATTAAAAACGCAAACAAGTATTACGATAAGCAGTTAATTGATCTTGTTGAGCAAATGATTGATGCGGCTAATATTAAGTTGTATCAGTCGAATAAAAGAACTTTCGGCAAAGAAGAATGGCGTTATTGCAGGATGCCGGAGGGCTTGAGTCGATTTTCACTTGAATTGCGGGTTGTCCTTTCCCGTAAAGGAGGTATTAATCTAAGCACTTATAGTTTTGAGGCTTGCAATGGCCTTTCAAACCATGCTCATGATTTTTTGTCCGACATATGCACTGTTGCCAACAATCTTGGATATTTTTGTCAAGATAGTTCTAAAGATTTAGAATGGTGGAGTGGCAAGAAAAATATGTTTTCTACCCACGATTCTTCTCTCATGGAAGTGAAGGCTTTTAAGAACGGGAATATGCACATTAAGTTTAACCAAAACTTTCTTAGAAAACTCAATGTTGAATTCGGGAGGCTTAAAGGTTGGTTGAAAAACAAGCAGGAAGCCAGCCAAGAACTTGAAATTCCTCTTGCTGAACTTGATATGTGTTTTGATGTAAATTTCCAACTTAAATCGTCGGATGTGCCACTGTTAATGGCAGCATAATTCTTTGAAACTAACCAGGGGGAAATAAATTATCCCCCTGGTGCTTTTTGGGGGAAGATTACATCTTCACTGAATGCCATTGCCCTCGGGCATCACGGCAGGCAGTTGAAATTATCTCTTCCGGCTTGCCATCGATATAAGAATTTTCACCTCTCGACAATCCTGTCCGTTTTCTGTGGGGTGGCGTTGTATGTTTTTTCAGTGTTGGGGTTAACCCATGACGTTGTTTGCTGGTCTGGTATTGAGCTATGGAGTTGCCTTTGCAGCAGGAGACAAAGAACGGGGAGATTCTGGCAACGGGACAATAACCCAGGATTTGTGTGGGCCTGAGGATGATTGTGCAGGTGACCCCTATTGGTGGTTTTAATTAAGGTTGATCTCCCGGGAGAAGCATAGAGCCTATGTTGATTTCCCATGGCGGCCCTGCATCACGCCAGGCCGCCATTCCTTTCATTCCAAACATCAACTTCTATTAGTTAGTGTCTTCCCAGAAATGAGAAATTTTGTTCAAAATCAAGGACTGCGAGAAAAATTACCGCAAGCATATATGCGATATGCTAAGGATATTTTTTTGAGTATGACGCAGAGTTTGGACAAAAGAACCATTTATGGCAGGCACTAGTTTACTGCATCAGCCAACTTCTTCCCTGCCTTAAACTTAGCAACTGTCTTTGCTGGAATCTTTATATCTTTCCCAGTCTGGGGGTTCCTTCCGGTCCGAGCTGCTCTTTTAGAAGTGGAAAAAGTACCAAAACCAACCATGGTGACGCTGTTTCCTGACTGCAATGCATCGGTTACTGCATCCATAAATCCCTGTAACGCTTTTTCGGCTGCTGCTTTTGTAATATCTGCCGACTCCGCCATGGCGGCTACTAATTCTGTTTTGTTCATTGGTTCTCCTTTCTGAAAAATTCTTTGGAAATGTTTGTTTATAGGGGTTGTGCTCTTCCTTACACAATTTTCTACCCAGCGAGATGTAGAATATCAAGTCAAAACAGTAAACGACCAATTAAAAGCTTTAACTTTCACCCGGGCAACAGACCGGGGCAGTGTGTATTCTTTCTCATAGGTCACCCTCCCCTGCCCTACCCTTCCACAAAAAAGCTCTTTTCCCTCTTTGGTAACGCTTAGATCAATAACGTGCTTGATAGAGCTGAAGTTGATGGCAGTTGAATCTCAGGTTCCACAGAAAGTTTGATAATTCTCATCACCATCCTTCGGAGGATCTTGATACAGAGATGTCTCTGTCAACTCTTCACAGGGAGAGAGAAGCACTTTAAGAAATTTTTCAGCCAATGTGGCCTCACCTGTTTGTTCACAGTCTTGAATGACCGCTTCGACATGATGGTTCCTCGGGATTACGACAGGATTGTGTTGTCTCATTAAATCATGAACCTTTTGAAGGTTGGCATCTTGCTCACTTAATCGCTTTTGCCAAAGGTCAAAGCTGCCCCCAAGTTCATTTTTCAACTGAGAAGCTATAGCCTCAGATTTCAAAGATTTAGTAAGGAGATCAAAAGTGACCGTGTAGTCCATGTTCCGTTCTTTGATTCTGTTCAAAATAGAAAAAAGAAGTTTCTGATCCTCTTGTTGAAAGGAGATCAGACCGAGCTTTCTTCCGAGCATTTCCATATATACCTGCATAAATCGATCAGGAAAATCTGCCACAAGAGGTTCGACTTGTTCGATAGCTTTGTTTGTTTCGGCATTAATGAGTGGCAGCAGACATTCAGCTAGTCGTGTTATGTTCCAATGTGCAATTTCAGGCTGCTTGCCGAAGGCATACCGTCCCATTGTATCAATCGAACTATAAACCGTCAGCGGATCGTATTCCCCCATCATGGCACAGGGGCCATAGTCAATGGTTTCTCCAGAAAGTGATGTGTTGTCCGTATTCATGACACCGTGAATAAAGCCTACCCTCATCCATTCTGAGACCAGATGAATCTGTTTTTCTATTACCTTCTCAATCAACCCGAGGTATTTGTTCGGGCTCTCTTTTAACTCTGGATAATGACGTTCAATCGTGTAGTTGCACAGAGTCTTGAGGGCTTGATGATCATTTTGAGCCGCGAAGAACTGAAAAGTCCCAATACGGATATGACTTGAAGCAACCCGTGTTACGATAGCTCCCGGCAATAAAGAATTACGAAAAACCTGTTCTCCCGTAGTGACGACTGCCAAACAACGCGTTGTTGGAACTCCTAGAGCGTTCATGGCTTCACTCATTATAAATTCGCGAACCGCTGGACCGATTGCACAACGACCATCCCCTCCTCTGGAAAATTTGGTGGTTCCGGAACCTTTGAGTTGAATATCCAATCTTTGTCCAAATTTATCGATTACTTCTCCGAGAAGATGCGCTCTTCCGTCTCCGAGTTGGGGAACAAAGTGACCAAACTGGTGCCCTGCATAAGCAGTCGCAATGGGTTCTGATCCGGGCAAAATGCGATTGCCTGAAAAATATTGACCCAAGGCTATTTGATCCTGTTTCAATTCATTTGAAATCATGAGCTGCTCAGCCAAGCGGGAATTCCACATTATAAGCCGGGGCTCTCGAACGGGTGTAGGTCGGTTTTTCTCGTAAAAATCCTTGCCTAACCCTATGTACGTATTTGAAAAGTTCATTAGTCGGATCCGTCACAAAGGAAAAACTATCGGTCTTTGCGTTACCGTAAATAGAGAGATGGAATTTTTGCAGACAAAGCTGGTTCAGAGCGAACCCGATAGGTCAGGTGGGAGTTGTGCGTGAACTTGTAGGGGGTGCTACAGCATAGATACAAGCCAGGCAACAAGCCCTAAGGCTACTATGGCCAAGGCTATAGGTTTAATTCCGTGCCATATTTTTGCTATCTCATCCGGAGATAGAGTTTTGTTCTGCTTTCATCCGCCCATTGAATTGCCTTTTGTTATTTTTAGCACTATCTGCTGTTGGTAAATGTTACCAATAACAAATAAGCTTTTTTATTGCTGCAGTCAACTGATTGATCCCGATTCGTCAACCAATGAAAAACTTTCCGCCTTGAATGAGGAAGATTGGCCAGGCTCGGATAGAGTTGCTTCATGACTTTTCAAGGGCACAGATGTGTGCAAGTGACCGATGGCCAAAGCGATGAGCCGGAACAGGATGAATATTCCCAGTACAGCCGCAGGAAAAGGTAAAGCGGTACTCTTCTGCGACCAGGTATTGCCAGAGTATAGCAATCATCGCCCCTACTGGCGGCAGCACATTCCCCGCAACCTAACCAATATTAAAAAGACCCTCCTTATGAATCAGGTGGTCCCTGGCTGTAAATTCCAGAAACGAAGAAAAAACTGGCAATCCACCTATATTGTATCCCGCTCAAGATATAAAGGTTGTCAGCGGCAATCTGATAATGCATTAATAATTCCGTCCTTCTCCATAATGAAACAGCAGGTTTTTTGTTGATTTCGTATCATACTGTATTGTAATATGTATTAATCTTAATACATCTATCTTCACCATTCCCGATGGAGGACCCTAAAATGCCAAGAACCGGATTAAGCTTTGAGCAAACAAAAGCAGCATGTGAGAAGATATCTTCCCGAGGGGACAATGTTACATTGGCTGCAGTCCGAGCTGAGCTTGGAAGCGGTTCAAACTCCACAATCAACAGACATGTTCGGAAATGGAGGAATCTCCATAGAGATCAGTCAAATGCCTCTCTGCCAGGTATCGACATTTCAGAAAACCTTACCATTGCTTTGCGAGCTGAAATCGCGCAGCACATTTCAACCGCAAAAAACGAACAGGAAAAGCTGATTGCCGAGCTGAAAGATGAAACAGATGAAGCAACCAATGCCCTTGAAAAATCAGAACTTGAGATAGAAACGCTTAAATCGGAACTTGAATCGCAGAAGTCAAACTATACCCTGATGGTTCAGGAGCTTGAAAAGGAGCTGGCTGTTGCTAGGTCAACAGAAGAACAGCAACGTCAGTCAATACAAAACTTGGCAAACAAGCTTGAAAATGAACAAAAAAAATCAAATGAGCTGGAGAAAAATCTGGCTGTTACTCTCGCTCAAAATAAGTCCCTGGACAAACAGCTTGCCGATACTATCAGCGAGAGAGATGTCACGGTCAAAGAATTGAAACAAAAACTTTCTCAGACAAGAAAAGACGACCAAAGTGAAATAAAGACATTGACCAAAACAAATAATGAAAACGAGAAGGCCGCTGCGGTTGCACAATCTCAGGTTGCAAGCCTGAAGTCCTCTGTTGCCGATCTGAAAGAACAACTGAGAGAACTCAAAGCCGCAAATCAGAACCAGAATAAAGAAATAGTTTCACTTCGGAAAGAACTTACGGCCCAGCACTGAACCAAATGAAAATCTTAATTTGCTTATCGTTGTAAAAGGCATCTGACAAACACGCCCACTGACCCTTGCGAAAGTGTCACTGCATTTTCACAATAGAATATTGTGATATTCAAAACGCGTATCCTCTCCCCTCCCCTTATTTGTTCTCCTCGCAACTCATGACTTTCCGATAAACCCCACTACGCAATGCGCGGATCAATGCGAAAAGTCGGCATCCCTGCATTGCCTCATTTCACAAAACATCTTGCCGGTTCCCGCCTTTTCCGCAATTCGTATTGTATCATATTTATAATACATAATATGATACAATACGAATTGCGGGACCTCCCTACCCTGATCTTTTGCTTTTTCCCTCCTACCTGCAACACGAGCCCGGACAGGAATGGAGGGCTTCTCCAACAAGTGCCTTTTAAAGAACCTCATCACGAAGGATGACACTCTCCCTGGCGGGCAGGGTGTCTGCATTCATCTCCCTAACCCTCACAACGCGGTGAGGGGATCAAGGTGGACAGTCGACACCCGCGCTGTCTCTTCATCAGAAGCCCCCATACCCGGCACCCCGCCCTACTTTCTCCCAGGCCACAGGCCGGGGGATTGTGTATCTTTTCCCAACACCACCCTCCCCTTCCACAAAAAGCTCTTTTGCTTTGTAGGTAACGCTCAGACCATTAACTTGCCTGATAGAGCTGAAATTGATGGGAAAATTGTTCGTGAATCATTGATATTGCAAGAAGTGGTAGGACAAATAGCGCCCTGGATGATCTTTTTATCCTGAAAAGATAAAGAAGAAACAACTGTATATTTTATACGTTCACCAAACAATGACAAAATCAGCCACATCTTTACCGGTCATCTGCTCCGCATGGTTTACGAAACGGATTACCTGCATGGCTGCATCAGCGCCAGCTCCGGTGGCCGTGCTTATTAACTGGGGTTCTTGCGGATCATTTTCAAAATGCTGCACGATATTACAAGTGCCATGGTCATTTTCACGTAATAATCCCCCAAGATATTGACTCTTCCCGATCACATCCTGGTGCCACTTGATTTCTTTTATTGCATGGGTTGAACCGACAAATACAAAAATCTTATCGTATCGACCTGTTTGAGAAGCTTGATGTATATTGCGATACATCGCGGGATCACGTTTTGCATTTTCATCATCCGTGTCAATGCCATGAACTGATAATGGGTACTTTGTCTTCAATTCACCCAGGAACCGAATCATTTCTCTGTATTCTGGTGTGTCTATTATAGGTGAAGCGATTCTTTCTTTATCAGGTCTCTTCCCTCCCAGTAATTTATCTAAATCATCCTGATTTTCTTCCGGTATCTCCAAACATGCAAATACCGTCTCTCCATTTCTTAAGGCCTTCTCAACGAGAGACACAAATACAGTTTTGCATATTGGGCGATCATGGCTATCGCCAAGTAGAACGATTTTCCTATCACCGCACGAGAGATAAATGTCATCTGTCAGGTGATTAATTTGCTCGGGAGTAGCAGTCAATACACTATACTTAAACTGAGGATAAGCATCCCAAGGTTCAAGATCATTCGTTCTTCCCATTTTTAAGGATGCGGTTTCACCCCGTTATAGTTCTCCCCTAAGAAATTACAAATCTCAATCGCATCATTGATAAATTTCTTCCCTGTGGACATGCTTTGCCGGGCTCCTTCAGGTGTCGTTGCTTCATCATCAAGGACAAGAACTGGGCAGTCCTGATTCTCCAGGCCAAGCTGACTGACAATTTCATTTCTTGGCCTGAGAAAATTAACCGAGATGATTTCAATCTTCTGCCGAATTTCTGGAGAATAAGCCAAAAATCCTTCAACCACCCCGCAGTCAGGGCAATAATATGGTCCCTGGCCATTTGCTTCTGTCCAGGGGTTAAGCATGAATAGCGTATGTTTCCCCATACTTTTCTCCTTTTTCACATATGAGTAGGTTGACTTTGTATTAAAACAAACTCAAACCAGAAATCAACTCTCCGGCAACTCCGTCCCTTTGCTCATTATCTCCACGTATTGACGGTAACTGAACAGTCGGTTCCGCTTACGGGCAGTTAATTCTCGGACAATACCGAGCCGCTCCAGATGAGCCAGAGACTTATTGATGGTGGCCGCAGTTCTCCCGGTTTTTTTAACCAACGAGCTTGCTGTGGAAATTGGGTGCTCCATCAAGACCCGATGTACCAGTAATGTTGATTTCGCCGCCCGCCCAAGTCCGCTGATTTTTTCTTGATCTTGGTTTGAGAGTGTATGCAGTTGCTGGGCAGTCTCTACAGCCTGAACGGCAGTGACAATGACTGCTTCGGCAAAAAAGTCGAGCCATGCTTCCCAATCTCCTGTCATTCGCACATTGTTGAGTAATTCATAATAGTACTGCCGGTGGGTTTTGAAGTAGAGGCTTAAATAAAGCATCGGAGTCTGAAGAACTTTCTGTTCACACAATATCAAAGTGATCAGCAAACGGCCAAGACGGCCATTACCATCCAGAAACGGATGAATGGTCTCAAACTGAACATGTGCCAGGGCTGCTTTCAGCAGTGCGGGTGTCGGCTCTGGTTGGTTGTGCAAAAACAACTCTAATTTTCCCAAGCATTCCAGCAACTGATCGGCAGGAGGCGGAACAAAGGCCGCATTCCCTGGCCGTGTGCCGCCAATCCAGTTCTGACTGTTTCTAAACTCGCCGGGAGCCTGACTGCTGCCACGGCCCTTGGTCAGCAGCACAGCATGAATCTCTTTGATGAGCCGCAACGACAGAGGAAAACCTTCATCCAATCGTGACAGACCATGATTCAAGGCGGCAACATAGTTGCTCACTTCCTGCACATCATTGAGGGGCACCCCTGGCTCTTGATCAAGTTCGAACAGCAGAAGATCGGAAAGAGATGACTGGGTCCCCTCTATCATTGAAGAGAGCACAGCCTCTTTGCGGACATACATATACAAAAACAGAGAAGTTTCCGGTAACAACGCGGAAACGCTGTCGAGCCTTCCTACGGCAAGCAGTGCCTGATCGAATTTATTCCGTAACTCAGACGACCACTCGATTGCTGGTTGCGGCGGAAGAGGAGATGGCACAAAAGCCTGCACCTTCTCTCCCACATTTGATACTGTGATGTAATGTCCCTGGAGTTCTCGTTTCATTCCCAAAGTATAATAAGAATTTTCGTTATTTTAGGTTCAAGCCATATCTTAAAATAACAAAACTTGAAACAAAAAGAAAATAAAAAGAGCGCTGCGTGGGACGATACCAGACGTTATCTTAACGTGGCCGCTATCTTGGTCGGTCTGGGGAGAAATGCCGTGTAGCCAATTCAAAAAATCAGGGATGTTCTTAAGTAAGCAGGACAATCTGGAATATAGGTATATTGGCTCTCTTTACGGTCAAACATTTAGGGAGGTATCGTTACTTTCATCCCCGTGAAGATTCAATATAGATATCTTGACTTTTGAAATCAGGAATAACTGCATATTCCTGTGACAGATAATCCGTATTTTCCATCATGTTTTTCGCACGAAGACCCGAATCCTCTTTTAAAGACCACTAAATAATCTTGAAAAGGAGGGATACCATGAAAGTTGCCAATGCCATCAATTTCTGCCAGCAATATCATAAGATAAATTCTAGGCCCAACACCGTAAAAAATTACGAATTTCTCCTTGGCAAGTTTGGGAAATTATACAATGATAGAGAAATAGATTCCATTACAACCGAAGAAATCATCTCTTTCCTTGCAGGCATGTCCGAAGGCAGAAAACAGAACACCAAACGGAGCAGGTTTACAACCCTTTCAGCTTTCCTCAATTTAATTATCAATACGCTTCTACCTGAGATGCGGAATCCTTGTCAGTCTCCTGCTGCCAAGAATCTTTTTCGTAAACCAAAAACATATCAATGGACCATTTTTGATAAAGACACTGTGGATGAAGCAATTTTTAGAACGCTGAACGCTCGAAACAGAATTATGCTTGAACTCATGGCAAGGGGTGGGATGAGAATAAGTGAGGTGCTTGGTCTCAAACCAGCAGATATTGATGACCAAAAACTACTGCTACATGATCCCAAAAGTGGAAGAGAGCAAGAAATCGTGTTTATTCCTAAAAAAATATGCGGGCGGCTCCTGGATTATGTCAGATACAAGGGCATTCGTGCTGATCAGAGAATATTTCCGATCACCTACGCTGGCGCAAGAAAAATGGTGGTAAAAGTTGGAGAGATGGTGGGGATCAAGCTTCGTCCCCATGATCTTCGCCGGCATGCAGCGACTTATGCCTCAAGATCTGGTGTACCAATTGAAATTGTCTCGAAGATAATATTGCGGCATTCTGACCTGTCGACCACTCAAAGATATCTTGGAAAGGTGTCAGACTATGAGGCAATCAGGTGGATAGAAAATCTGTATGGTTAATTATCGAGACCAGGGCGGAGGAGGGAATTGCCCCCGCCCTTTTTCGGAAAGACACAGTAGTAGTATCAACTTTAAACCAAGAAATTTTTTGGAGACCTTTCCTTTGGCAATTATAAGCGTTGATGAAAGATATCTCTGTTTATCCTCTAAAATCTTAGCCTCATTCCAATTCCGGCATCATAATCTGAATCATGATTGGCAATAAAGGAAACCTGTTTAGTCAGCATCCACTCCAGACTGTAACTCCACTCATCATCCGTATTGGCCGACCAATGGAAAAAAAGGCGGGGGAAAAGCTGGAGTTCACTGCCAAAAGTAAGCCGCCAGTCATTCTCCGTGTCGTAGCGCACTTCGCTCTCGATATACAGGGGCAGGACATAACGAACACCTAAGGTGCCACGTGTTTCCAGCTCATCATCCTCTTTGGAAAATTCTCCGCCAGCAAAAACAGAGAGAAAACGGCTCAGATACCTCGTGTAATAAGGTTCTGCGTCGAAATCACCCTGCCAGTCCGAATTCCACTCAAGGCCAAGCCCATTCCGGGTATTTGAAACGAGCAGTTCTCCGGCATTCATGTGACTCATGATATCCGCCTCACCCCAGGCGAAAAAATCAGAATCAAACATCTCATCCTTACTTGCTTTTTTCGCCTCTTCCAGAGCCGGATCGATGACGGAGCCCTCATAATGAACCACCCTGGCCATGCCGCCCATCATGTGGTAGAGAATATGGCAGTGAAAAAACCAGTCTTTCTCTTCATTGGCCAGAAACTCAAATACCGTGGTAGCCATGGGGGGTACATCAACTGTATGCTTAAGCGGCGCGTGATCCCCCTGACCATTTAACACTCTGAAAAAATGGCCATGCAGATGCATGGGATGACTCATCATGGTCTTGTTGACCAGCTTGAAGCGAACATTTTCTCCCTGCCGGATAAGGATCTTGTCTGCCTCAGCCAGGGTGATATTATTAAAGGACCAGATGTAACGATCCATATTGCCGGTCAACTCCAGAACAACCTCGCGCACCGGATTTCCTTCAGGTAAACGAGTATTTACCGGTGAGCGCAGCTGGGAATAGGCAAATATCTCATACTCTTTGATTTCTTCAGCCTGGGACTCCATCTGCATGCCCTTCATGCCATGCTTCATATTATGTTCATGTTTCATATCCTGCCCGGATCCCATCTTGTGTTGCATCGTATCGTCACCATGCATGCCAGACATGGAACCATGGTCCATCATGCCCATCATTGTATATGGATTCGGAGGGGGAATATCGGGAGCCGCCACTTTCCTGCCGGTACCAATAAAGGCGGAGCTATAACCTGAACCATCCTTGGCAGTGGCCCGAAACTCACAGGCAACATTCTCTGGAACAGTCAGCAGAAAATCATAGGTCTCAGCTATTGCTATGGGGACCTGTTTCACCCTGATCGGTTCCACATCCATGCCGTCAGCGCTTATCAGTTGCATGAAGCCTTTAGCGTATTGCAGGGTAAAATAACTGGCAGCAGCCCCATTGATCACCCTGAGCCGTATTGTTTCCCCTGGCTGAAACTGATCAATATCAAGTGACGGCTGGCCATTCATTAAAAAAGCATCGTAAAATACATCCGAAACATCCATGGGTGGCATGCGGACAAAAGACTGTTTCAAGCGCCCGAGAACAGCATCATTAGCAATAATACGGTTCCAACTCTGGGCAGTTCCCTTGCGAATGGAATACCATTCACTGCCGCGTTTTAATGTTCTCAAGACTTCCATCGGATTTTCATCAGTCCAGTCGGAAAGAAGCAGTACCAGATCATGATCAGCCTGAATTTTTTTCTGCATCGGCTGGATGACAATGGATCCATACAACCCCTGTTGTTCCTGTAGATTGGTGTGGGAATGATACCAATACGTGCCGGAGTGCTTAAGCTCAAAGGTAAAGGTGTGATCTTTGCCAGGAAGAATAGGCATGGTGGTGACATAAGGAACTCCGTCATACTGGTTGGGTAGCAGGATGCCGTGCCAGTGAATCGATGTTTCTTCATCAAGGTTATTTTGTACCCTGATGATCGCCTTGTCTCCCTCGTCAAAATAGAGGGTGGGGCCGGGAATCTGGCCATTGATTGCCAGTGCCTGACGATCCTGCCCGGCAAAGTTAACTGTTTTTTGATCAATAATGAGATTGTATTCCACAATTTTGGCTGAGCTTGTGGAGGCAAAGAAAAAAAACACAACAGCAACAAGAAGAATTTGACAGGTTGACAACGGAAAATACTTTGGCCTGATTTTCATTTTTTCCTCATTTCTGGTTTTATTTGGGTAGAACGTCCGTGACGTTATTCATCACTGAAGCATGTTAGAAAAGCAAGTTCCTTTCTTCATTTCTGAACTCTAAATTAGCCTTATTGGAAAAATGTTTTCCCACAAAAACTTGTTTATCCATTTTTTTAATTAACAAACAAAAGACATAGGCTAAGTCTATAGGAATGGGAGAAATTCATCAAATAAAACTCTGCTGCAAAAAAGAATTCTTGATTCCAAAAAGAGATCATCCGACAATCAAATAATTTCTTCAATATCAACTGCCAGGCTTTGCTTTTCAGGATGGCCTAGATATTGTTTTTCAATTATTCCTTTATTGTTAACCAGATATAAAATCGGAAAAATTACGCCTGTTCCAAATTTTTTATGCAAGGATTTATTTTGATCAATTAATAGCGGATATGAAATTTTAATTTTTTTATAAAGTGCGGCCACCTTCTTTGCAGCTATTCTTCCATGGACTATCGCTACTATAGAAAAATCTTTATCCATAAAAGTGGTCTGCAACTTTTCCATTTCCGCAAGAAAGCTGTAACAGGCAGGACATGTAGGTGAAAAAAATATCACCAGCAATGTCTTTCCTTGCAGAGATTTGCTTTGAATAAATTCCCCTTGGGCTGATATCAGTTCAAATTCTGGCATCTGGACTTTATCTGTAAGCACCTTGCTTGATGCCGGTAAATATGATGAGGAATGTTCACTCTCGTCTTTCTCACAACCAGCAAGGACCAAAAGGGTAATGCCAAGCATTATGTACAAAACCAAAATGAATCGTTTCATTTTATCCTCTGGTTAGGCATTAAGTTGTAATGTCTAATCATTCTTTCTTTCGATGGCTGGCACAAAACAACATGTTTTCATCTAATTATAATAAGCATTAGCAGCTTTAGTTCATTTTTACTTGATCAAACAAAATGTCTGAAAACATATCAAGAAGTTCCGGATCAAAATGAGAGCCGGCATCTTCCTGTATAATTTTTATCGCAGCTTCTTTTTTCATAGCCTTCCTGTACGGACGATCAGTGGTCAAGGCATCAAAAACATCGGCAATGGCAATTATCCTGGCGGCCAGGGGAATGTCATTTTTTCTAAGACCATCAGGATACCCACTGCCGTCAAACCATTCGTGGTGATGACGGACGCCTCTAATGACCTCTTCCATTTCATCCACATGTTCCAGAATATTTGCTCCGATTTCAGGGTGATTTTTCATTATCTCTTTTTCTTCAGGAGAAAAAATACCACCTTTGCGCAATATGGCATCATCAATGCCAATCTTGCCAATGTCATGCAGAATGGCGCCTAGTCTTAAATCTTCTTTTTCTTTTGTGGATAAATTGAGAGCTTCAGCTAATTGTAATGAATATTGGCTCACCCGTCTGGTATGTCCACCTGTATAGGGATCCCGGCTGTTGATTGCCTCGGCCAGAGCCTCAGCGGTATGGAGAAAGGCATCGTGGAGTTTTTCATATAAAGTAGCATTTTCCAGAGCAATCGCTGCCTGGCTTCCCAGAGAACAAAAAATCTCTAATTCAACACTAGAGAATTCATGGGTATTTCCGGATATTCCCAGCAAGCCATATGCCTCTCCTTTTATTTCAAGAGGGGCAAAAACCATGTCAGACAAAAACGGCATTTGGCGACGCTGAAACCGGAGGTCATCATATGCAAGGACTTCATTCAACGTGATAACAGCGCCCTTGTGAACAATGCAATGATCAAAAGACCTGATGTCATGAAACTCTTTTACCGGCATCTCAACCTGATCAAAGCCTTGCGACCTATGCAGAGTCAGAATCGTTTTCGTTTCGTCAAGTAAAAGGATAAGAACCTTTTCGGCTTGCATGAGTTTTGCTGTTTTTGCCAAAACCATTTCCTCTACCTCGCCTAAATTCAAGGTTGAGTTAATCGCTTTAGACAAATCATGAAGGCTCTTTAACGAATCGATAATCTTTGCTTCATCCACCGCTCTTCTCTTTTTTTAAATTTTAATAGCGTGTGGGGTCTACAAGTTTCAATTACACCTATAGTTTTAGAATCTGAAAAATTGTATCAACAGAAGGACGATCTGCAGGTCCTTCACCAACATGGCATAAACGGACAATACCCTTTGGATCAATTAATACATCGCCCCCTCGTTGGTAAATATCTCCATTTGTTTTTTTCAGCTGATGCCCTTTTAATATTTCTTTACAATAGGCCCACCATGTCTTTGGTCCCCAAATGTCCCAAAAGGAGGCGGAGAACATGCCATAAGCCGCGTATAACTCTCTCGTCTCATCAACAAACAGTGGCCAATTAAAACTCGTTTCGTTTATATATTTGTGAGCAAAATAGCGAGACTCAAAGGTAACAATTACAATCTTTACATTGTACTTATTGAATTCTTTTTCGTTTTCCCGCAACTGCGAAAGATGCGCACGGCAAGGCAGTCATCCAAGATGACGGAGGAAAACCATGAGCAGCCAATTTCCTGTATAGTCTTTCAAATGATGAATATTATTTTCACTATCTGAAAGGCTAAAAGAAATTGCAGAAAGTCCGGTCATTTTTATCATATTACTCTTTCCTGTATCAATATAATCATTTTTTCAATCGTGGAAGAAAGGCCGGAACTTTAAGAACATAGGAATTGTAAGCTTCACCAAACTCCTTTCTCACCAGAGACTCTTCCTGTTTTGCCAGACGGATATAGACAACCAGCAGAATCGGAAACATTATCAAGGTGAGCAGTGTAGGCCACATCAGCAGAAAACCAAACATGATTAAAACAAAACCGTCATACTGTGGATGTCTCACCCTTCCATATATCCCGGTGTTAGCAAGTTCCCCTTTTTGCTGAGCAGCATGGAGAACCACCCACCCTCTGTAAATGATATAGAACCCGGCAATGATGAACAGATTCGCAATCAGGTGAATAGGGTTACTGTGGGGATCACCTTCAAATCCAAAAATTGTATACCAAAGGTGACCGCTGCCGTGGGCAAAGATATCTGTCTGGGGAAATTTGGCCTGCAGCCAACCGGAAAGAAAATAGATGGTCAGCGGGAAGCCGTACATTTCGACGAACAGGGCCACAATAAAGGCGGAAAAAACACCTAGGCTCCGCCAGTCAAGGCTGGTTTTCGGTTTAATGAAACTGAAGGCAAAAAAGATAAATATTGCTGAATTCATTATAACAATAGGCCATAAGCCATATGCAGGAATTGTTTCATTCATGATGTGCCTCCCTGGTGATTACTGTGGTCATCATGTTTGCCATTATGCCCTCCATGTCCTTTATGCATGAAAATGTGCATAATTGGACAGAGCAAAAAAATCAGGTATGGTAACGCTCCCATGATATGGGCTCTATGCTCGGCCCACAGGAAAAAACCGCCAATTAAAATAAAGAGAAGAAACGCGATCCCCTGACCATTCAAGGTGCTTTTGGAATTATTATCACTCATAACGCACCTCCTGATAATTTCCCTTGGTTAAGAGAATCTTTATCTTGCCGGGCAAGTCATCTTTTGACAATTTGCCCAACACATTTGCCTTTTATTCAGCTGTTATTTTTCCATCATCATTTCCTGCTGGCTCATCATGCCGCGCATCATTTCCATCATCATTTTCATCTTACCCTCCATCATCTGCATTCGGTTGTCATCTTGACCTCCCATCATCATCCCCTTGCCGCCCATCATGCCGCCCTTGCTTTTCATGTTCTCCATCATGGGCATTTGGTCGGACTTCGACATTTTGGATGAATCCATGTCGCCCATCATCATTCCCTTTCCCCCCATCATTCCCATCATTTTCATGCCATCTTTCATCTGCTGCATATGCTGATGCATGAGGGCTTTCTGTTCTGTCGGGCTTTGTGCTGCCTCCATTTTCTGGCGGGACTCTTCCATCTTCATGATGGTAGAGTCTGTTTGGTCCTGAGTCACTTCAATCGTTTGTTGATCTGCAGATTCAGGATGATGCGCCTGGTCTGCCCAAGCCGGAAGAGCTGTAGCTATAACTAATATTAAGGTTGAAGCTAAAATAATTTTTTTCATTTGAGTCCCTCCTGAGAACATGATTTAAAAAGAGGATCAACCACCATGGTTGTCCTCCTGTGCAATTACTTGATCTTTACGGTCTTGAGCCGCAGGGCATTCCCTACAACCGAAACAGAACTTAAGCTCATGGCTGCTGCAGCAATCATCGGGCTGAGCATAATCCCTAAAGCCGGATACAAAACACCTGCTGCTACTGGAACCCCAAGGGAGTTATAGATAAAGGCAAAGAACAGATTCTGCTTGATATTTGTCATGGTGGCTCGAGACAGCTTCCTTGCCCGTACAATACCTGTAAGATCGCCTTTCACCAGGGTCACACCCGCACTTTCCATGGCCACATCGGTGCCGGTTCCCATGGCAATACCAACATGGGCCTGGGCAAGTGCCGGGGCATCATTAATGCCATCACCAGCCATGGCGACCATCTTGCCCTCGTCCTGGAACCTTTTTACGACAGCAGCCTTTTCATCAGGAAGGACTTCTGCCACTACCTCGTCAATATCAAGTTTTGCCGCCACCGCCTTAGCTGTTGCCCAGTTGTCACCGGTCAGCATCACGACTCTCAACCCTTCATCATGTAACTGTTTTATGGCTGCCGGGGTTGATTCCTTAATGGGATCGGAAACAGCCAGGATACCGGCCAATTTCCCGTCAACTGCAACAAACATGACGGTCTGGCCTTCTTTGCGCATTTCTTCAGCACGATTGGCTAATTCGTCAGTGTTGACACCAGCGTCATCCATCAACTTAATATTACCAAGAAGAACACGCGCTCCCTCAACTGTACCTGCGACACCTTTACCGGTAACGGAGTCAAATTCTTCAGGCGTTACAGTGGTGATCTCTTTTTCAGCCGCTCCGGATACAATTGCTGCGGCCAGAGGATGCTCACTTGATTTTTCAAGACTTGCAGCAAAGCTGAGAACTTTATTGTCATCCATACCTGATGCGGTTATCAGATCAGTGAGTTTCGGCTTACCCAATGTCAGGGTCCCGGTCTTGTCAACCACAAGGGTGTCAATCTTACGCATGGTCTCAATTGCCTCGGCATTTTTAAACAGCACGCCCATTGTGGCCCCTTTCCCGGTAGACACCATGATGGACATGGGTGTAGCCAGACCAAGGGCACATGGACAGGCAATAATCAGAACAGACACTGCGGCAATAAGAGCATAGGCCAGGCGTGGATCAGGTCCAAAGAAATACCAGACACCAAAGGCCAGCAATGCGATCGCTATAACCACCGGCACAAAATAACCAGCCACAAGATCTGCCAGTTTCTGGATGGGAGCCCGACTGCGCTGGGCATCAGCAACCATCTGAACTATCTGAGCCAGCAATGTATCACGGCCAACTTTCTCAGCCCGCATTGTTAGAGAACCGGTACCGTTGACAGTAGCGCCAATAACTTTATCCCCAGCCTGCTTTTTGACGGGAACCGGCTCACCGGAAATCATGGACTCATCCACCGAGCTCGATCCATCAGTGACTTCCCCATCCACCGGAACCTTTTCTCCAGGTCTTATACGTAATACGTCTCCTGTCTGGACATGCTCCAGGGGAATATCAATTTCCGAACCGTCAGTATCAATTTTTCTGGCCGTTTTAGGTGCCAGGCCAAGTAATGCCTTAATGGCTGCACCTGTCTGACTACGTGCCCGCAACTCCATGACCTGCCCTAAAAGGATGAGGGTGACAATAACGGCTGCCGCTTCAAAATAAACTCCCACGGCTCCATCAGGCCCCCGCATGGTGTCCGGAAAAATATCAGGTAATAACACCGCGATAAGACTGTAAATATAGGCCACAGAAACGCCCAGACCTATAAGGGTAAACATATTGAGGCTTTTATTGATGACAGACTGTATGCCGCGAACATAGAAAGGCCAGCCGGCCCAGAGAACCACCGGTGTGGCCAGTAAAAGTTCCAGCCAACCCAACGTTCTGGCGGAAGCCATCTCAGAAATAAAGTGCCCGCCGGGAAGCATCTCGCGCATGGCAATAAAAACCACTGGCAAGGTAAGGATTGCCCCAAAGACGAAACGTTTCCACATGTAGTTGTATTCAGGGTTTTCTTCCTCAGAATCAAGGGTAATTGTGCGTGCCTCCAGGGCCATTCCACATTTCGGGCAGCTGCCTGGTACATCCTGTACTATTTCCGGATGCATGGGGCATGTGTACTCCGTGCTCTCTGTCAACTGTGCAGGACTTAATGGCTCAAGTCCCATCCCGCACTTGGGGCAGGTTCCAGGTCCTTCCTGTACAACTTCCGGGTGCATGGGGCATGTATAGGTCCGGGATTTTAAAGAAGGCTTCACCTCTTTGGCTGCACTGCGGTCTGCATGTGTTCCGGAAGTGCCATGGCAGCAACTTTTCGATTCTCCTGCTCCATAATCTCCAGGGTTTTCTTTAAATTTTGCCAGACAATGATCACTGCAGAAATAATACGTTGTGCCTTTATATTCGTAACCGCTAAAGGCAGACTCATCTTCCGTGCTCATGCCGCACACAGGATCAACAAAGTTTTTTGTTTCACCATGTTTCTGGCTGTGCTCATGGTGATGATTATTGGTTGTATTTGTCATGATGCCCACCTCCGTGTCGATAAACGACCTGGTTACTTTCCCTTCCTCACATCACTCAAAACCGCACATACTTATTAGGGTCGAGATCAAATAATTTCCTGCAGTGCTCAGAACAGAACCGGAAGGTCTTGCCATGAAACTCACTGCCTGTGGAAGCGCTGGTGACATTCATCCCGCAAACCGGGTCTTTTTCATTATCATGGCTAGTCATTTGTGCATGATGATCCGTGGGAGGAAGAGACGTATCGTGTTGCCCTCCATGGCCGGAGTGATCATTATGCCCATCATGGCTATGGCCACCACAACATCCCCCTCCTTTTTTCATCATCATATAAACAACCAGACCAAATACTATTATCCAGAAAAGATTTACCAGTGTCATGATCCACCTCCATTATGGTGATGATGTTCTTCCTCAGGGCCACTCAGTGCTTCGAGGATAGGACAGGCACTCGCCGGCCCATGACCGTCACATCCTTTTGAAAGTTGCTCAAGTGCCTTGAGGATTCTTGTCAGATCCTTGATCCTGCAACGCACATCCCTGATCTTGGCCTCTGTTCGCTCTTTTACGTCAGATTTGGATGCGTCAGGATCATGTTGAATGAAGAGCAGCTCTTTAATTTCGCTTAAGGAAAACCCAAGATCTTTCGCTTTTTTAATAAAAATCAACCGGGCAACATCTTCTTCAGGATACATGCGATAGTTTGATTGGGTACGTGCAGGCTCATTAATAAGTCCTCGTCTTTCATAAAATCGAACAGTATCTATTGTCAGTCCTGCTTTTTTAGCCAGCTTGCCTATTGTTAGTCCGTGCATGATAAAAGCTCCTTAAGGTTTTGTTGTCTGCCTTTATTAACACTATAAACATTGGACCATAGTCAAAGGTCAAGGGCTGGTGGTTGTTTTTATATAAAAAAAACAAAATCTTGGAAAAATGTATGCTTTAGGAAATATGAGGTTATTTTGCTCATTAGAAAAGATGAAAGCATTTCTTTCATTCCATGAGCCGAGACGCAATGAGACTTAAAACAGAAACATACTAACCTGTCGAAATATCGACAATTTTTGTTTCACCCTCATACTGTTTCAAGATGAACTGATCCAGAAAGGAGATTTTTTTCACTAACTGCCTGATAATCTTTATGTTGTTGATTATATTATCTAATTCCTTATAGGTTTCCGATTCCGGCTCAAAATCATCCTGAAGCAATTGAGGACTGCCCAGAACCACCTGGAGAGGTGAATTGAGTTCGTGGGCTACTGTGCCAGCCAAGGCCAGAATGGCTTCCCGTTTTTCATGTTCTCTTCTTTTCTCACGATCCCGCAAAACACCCATTATCACTGCAACAACATTGAAAAGAATGATTTCAAGAATTTTGGCGAGATCGTCAGGTGCAAAACCCTGCCAATGCATGAGTACAACGGGCAAATAGAGGATACTGATGCAAAGAGAAGTTACAATGCCTCCCCGGACGCCAAACCAGAATGTTCCAAAAAGGATGGGCAGGAAATAAAGTTCCCGCAGGATGATATGGTCATAGTATTGGTTTTGCCGAATGAAAAAATGAAGCATTGTTATAGTTGCCGCCAGTGTCACTATGACGAGCATTTTCAAAACATAAGGCTTACTCTTTTTCATCATGACCTCGCCTTATCCTCTTTACAGGAGAAACCCTCTTTTTGTCACATAGTGATACTTCTTTTCAGTATGCCACAAAGTGCCTCAAGAGGTCAAATCAATCTCCATGCTGTTCAACAGGTTCCACTCCGAAAAAAAATAAGGAGGTGTTGCCATCTCTTGGAGTTGATATAGAGATAAAATTTTTCATAAGATATGATATGGCAAGGTTTTTATTTCAAGGATTTGGCAGAGGTTAACATTCTTTCCTGTTCTTCGTAGAGCATACGTAAACACCTCAATCTGAGGTAGATTGAGAAAATTCTGAGGTTGGATGTGGATATTAACGACCGCAATAACGGGAGCAAAAAAACAGCGTGGATTAGTGAAGATAGAACCGTATTTATGGCAGTTGGCTCTTTTGGGGTTCGGCAATTCCCTTATTCATTTTGTTGTTTGCGAATACCAGTATGATGCAAAAATACCATATATGAAATTTAAGCTGACAACTACTAAAGGCATAAGGTTGCCAAAGCCAAGTCCAAACATACCTTTACCCATTGAAGGAAGAACCATAAATAGCATCATTGCAGAAGGAAGGATGCTAATAGTCATTCCTCTCAAAATAATACGGCTTTTCATAACAGGGAGAAGCAGAAGAAGCATCCATATCCCTCCCCAAATCATGCGTTTGTATACCCAGGGTGCTGTAAAATCTGGTTTCATGGTAATGCCAATGATGTCGGATATACCGAACTTACCCATTGCCCATATGTTGAAACTATCCAGAAGAGCACCCAAAGCTCCTCCGGTAAAAGCTCCACTTATATTACAAATTATTTCATTAAATACTCCTAGGTTATTCATGCCTAAAATGCCAGTATCAGGTTTCCTGATATCCACTTCGGCCCGACATACTTGACAACGAAATACAGGATACCTGTCATACTTCTACTCTGATTGGATTACAACAGAACATGTCAACATTTGGCAGATTGTCACCGCTAAGATCTTCGCAATGCCAAGATTAAATGGTGAAACAGAATTCTTACCGGAAGGATGCAGTAGGGGCTTCTCTCAAATATTGGTTTGTAACTGGGTTGTTCCCAGAACAAGATGTTACCTTCTATAGTGACTACAGCGTTAACTGACCAGCAACTGTAAAAATTCTATGCAAAAATCATCCATCTTCTTCATTAGATTTTTGTAGCACCTGATATTTTGATCTTCTTATTGCATATTGCCCGGATGTTAAATGACAAACGTATAACAAATTCTTCCGCTAGCTGTCCTATTTTTAGTCACTCCTTTTATCAACTTCTCACCTCAAAGCGTCTCATAATTGGACACTTTCTTTTTTTTGTCTCACGCCACACTCAGCCTGGAAGCAAATTAATATTTTATTTCAGCCTGTTACCTTCCTCGTCTCAATTTTTTTTATCTTACTGGCACGTGTCGTGCTCAATAACTTGGCTAAAGAAAAAAACTTGTTTCGGTTTATACACCCTAAAACTAAACACACAAAAAGCTGGAGAGGATAAAAATGAGAACATCTTTAAAATTGATCTTTTTAGGTTTGGCATTTTTAGGAGTACTTGCCCTTTCAGGGTGTGGCTTGGGGCATTTCGGTCACGGTTACCACCATTATGGTAACAGCTCCAGTCAAAGTCCTGCTGATAGCAACAGAGGATACCTTGGCGACCAAAATCGTTGGTGATAGGAGTGGGTATGTCTTGTGATTGGGGATGGACTGGGCATTGGCTAGGTGGGAATACGTTAATATTGATCCTCCTGATGATTACAGGAGCGATTTTAACGATTCTATTTTTAAAAAACAAGGCAGATAAATATCACTGCCCAACCTGCCAAGGCGCTGTTGAAAATGAATATTTGCGTTGTCCCCATTGTGGAACAACCTTGAAAAAACACTGCCCGGGTTGTTCAGGAATCATCAAAGCAAAATGGAATTACTGTCCTGAGTGTCAGGCGGAAATACACAAAAAACTTGAGTAAACATATAAACAATTCAACTAAAGGAGGCGGTATCATGAAAAAAATAATCGCTGCAATCGCAGTTACTCTCACAGTTGCCACAGCTTCAATCGGCCTTGCCAATGGCCCATGGGGTGGCCCAATGATGCACGACCAGGTTAACCAAAATTTTTCTGTAGACCAACAGAAACAGATAGAGCAGATAGAGCAGAAATATCAACAGCAGCTCACAGAAAAAGAAGAGGCAGTTCGTGGCAGAAGTATAGAGCTGGATAAAGCTCTGGCTAAGGACTCAACTACAATTGCTGAGGCAAACCAATTGCGCAGTGAACTCTACACACTGGAACAGGAATACTGGCAGTTGCGCACTGCAATTGATCAGGAAGTTGGAAAAACAATAGGTACCACTTATCGAGGCACTTACGGCTGGGGACCGGGTTATTGTTCATGGCATGATGATCATAGTGGAATGTACGGCAGAGAACACAATTATAATAAAATGCGTAGAGGCAATAACACCAGTTACATGGCCTATGGACCCGGTAATTGCCGTTGGTAATGTGCTTTGGAGGAAAAACAATGATGAACTGGATGGGTAATGGCGGTATGGGCTATGGCATGTTCCATGGAGGATTCGGCATGATCTTCATGTTCCTCTTCTGGCTTCTGATTATCTGGGGAATCGTGTCGCTGGTCAAATACTTCTTCCCCAAAAAAGAATACAAGGGAAAGCCGCTGCAATCAGCTACCGAAATTGCTAAAATGCGTTATGCCAGAGGCGAGATCTCAAAAGATGAATTTGACCGGATCATGAAAGATCTTCAAACGTGAATTTTCACGTAATTAACCACAGAGTTTACCTTGGGGAGAAAAATAACCCTGTTCTCCTCAAGGACTCTATGGTAAAAATTTTATACAATATCATTCTTTTCATTACATACAATTCAACTGCTATTATTCTTTATGCTGCCTGAAGCGCATCCCCCTTACCGGTTTTCAAAAACTGCGATAATAATTATCGTCGCAAGTGCTCTTTTGGCTGCTCTGTTGGCTTTAGTTACGGTTCGTAACATTAACAGAGAGGAACAAATGATGAAGCACTTCCTCCTGCAGGAAGGGCTGACTCTGATCCGCACTTTTGAGGCCGGTGCACGAACAACCATGATGCATTACATGCAGGGCAGCAACCCCGTTGTGACCCTGGTTCAGGAAACTGCAAAAGAAGAAAGCGTTGCCTATATCCGTATTATGGATGACCAGGGCACGCTTATCGCTGAAGGGGGTGAGTTGCCACGCATCCCCACATCTAACAAGGTCAAGGAGGTGCTTGACCACGAGAGCCCTGTCACTTCTTTAAGCACAGAAAAAAGTATATTTGAAGTTGCCGGTCGTTTTCAGCCTCTTATCGGTGCCGGAAAGCGGATGGGGATGATGTCTAATCCGCCTGCCTGGTGCAACAACTCATGGATGAATGAAGGAACTGAAACCCATCAGGTGATTTTTCTTGGCCTACACACTCAGGAGTTCGACCAGGCTCGTAAGGAGGATATCAAACATAGTCTCTTTATGGGATTCATTCTCTTTTTACTGGGCAGTGCCGGGTTTTATTTTCTCTTTCTCTATCAGGAAATGCGGGTGGCACGAACCACTCTTGAGGATATGAAATTGTACACCCGCAATGTTATTGAATCCATGCCGGTTGGCCTTATCACTCTGGACAAAAAGACACATATCGTCTCATGTAACGCGATGGCAGAGAAGTTGACAGGTAAGCCTTTTTCTGAGTGCAAGGGTCAAAAGCTTAACCAGGCCATTCCAGCAATTCCGGTAAAGGTCATGCATGAGGAAGTGGCTATGGAGGATGTGACTATGGCTGGTCCTGTTCGTATCAGCAGTTCACGCCTGCTCGGGCATAACGGCGCTAATTTGGGTACGGTTATTGTTATTCGGGATATGGCTGAAATACGGAAAATGGAGTTGCAGCTTGAGCTGTCCAGGAGGCTTGCTGCGCTTGGCAAGATGGCAGCAGGCATTGCCCATGAGATCAGAAATCCCTTGGGCACTTTACGTGGATTTGCCCAGTTCTTCGGTTCGCAGGCAAAGGATGATGCGGCAAAAGAATATTCAGACCTTATGATAAGCGAGGTAGACCGTTTAAATGAAACGGTATCGGCTTTACTGCAGTTCTCCCGGCCCAGAGAACCGGAATTACAGAAAGTTGGCATACAGGACTTGCTTGTCAAAGCAAGCAAGTTACTTGAATCCGACTTTGCCGCCCATGGTCTCGATTTTGTTCTTCATTGCGATGACAATGTTGTACTTCAGGCAGATCCTGACCTGTTGCTCCAGGTCCTGCTAAATCTCATAAAAAACAGCATTGCGGCAACTCCTGAAGATGGAAAAATTTCTGTGACAGCATCACAATCAAATAAAACATTGTATCTGCAAATTGAAGATAGCGGTAAAGGTATGACACCTGAAGAACAGGAAAGAATGTTTGATCCATTCTACACTACAAAAAAAACAGGAACCGGCCTTGGTCTGGCTCTCAGTCATCAAATTGTGGAGCAGCATCATGGCAATATTGAAGTTAAAAGTAGTCCCGGCCATGGTACAACCATAACGATCGTATTGCCTGACGCATGATAGATATGAAAGAACCAACTGACAAAAAAACAATTCTTATCACCGATGATGATATTGCCCATCGCACCATGCTTAAGGTGAATCTGCTGCAGGATGGGTTTGAAATTCTCGAGGCCTCGGACGGAGACGAGGTTCTGCCGATTCTTGACAGGCATGCTGTTGACCTGATTCTCCTTGATATGAAGATGGAGCGTGTGGACGGTCTTGCCACCTTAAATCTCCTTTCCGAAAAAGGGTACTGCGTGCCCGTCATTGTCCTCACCGCCTTTTCTTCAATAGAAAGTGCGGTTGAGGCTATGCGGCGAGGCGCCTTTGACTATGTCAGTAAGCCTGTGGACATTGAGGAGCTCAAATTTACCATCAGTAAAACCATTGGCTTCAAAAATCTCCAGGAGGAAAACGAACAGCTTAAAGAACGACTGGAGGAAAAATTTGCCTTTGACAATATCATAGGGCAGAGTAAAGCAATGAAAGAGGTGTTTGCCACTCTTTCCCTTGTCGCCCCCAGTGACGCCACAGTACTTATCAACGGCGAGTCAGGCACGGGGAAAGAACTTATTGCCAATGCCCTTCATCAAAACAGTCTCCGCAAGGACGCACCCTTTATTAAGGTCAACTGTGCGGCACTCCATGAAAACCTTCTTGAAAGTGAACTGTTCGGTCACGAGAAAGGGGCCTTCACCGGTGCAAATGAGCAGCGCAAGGGACGTTTTGAGTTGGCCCATAAAGGCACACTCTTTCTTGATGAAATCGGCGATATGAGCCTGACAACCCAGGCTAAAATTCTCCGTGTTCTTCAGGAGGGAGAGATTGAACGCCTCGGCGGCAGCAAGACCATTAAAGTGGATGTGCGGCTTGTGGCGGCAACCCATAAGAAGCTCCAGGATATGACCCAAGACGGCTCTTTTCGAGAAGATCTTTTTTTCAGGCTCTCTGTCGTGCCGATTGATCTGCCTCCCCTGCGGGAAAGGCTAGGAGACATCCCCGATCTGGCCCGGCATTTCCTTAAGCACTATGTCGTAAAAAACAGAAAGGACATCAAGGGCATGCAGCCCCAGGTCCTCAGTCTGCTTACCCGCTATGAATGGCCCGGCAATATCAGAGAGCTTGAAAATACCATGGAGCGGGCTGTTATTCTCTGCCAGGGTGAACAGATTACCCCTGGCGAACTTCCCACCCACATGCTGCCTGAAGATTTACGGGAACAACCTGTTATCCCATCAACAGGATTAACCTTAAAAGATGTTGAGCGGGAAGCTATTCGTGCTACTCTAGAGCAGACAGGTGGCAATAAGTCCCAAACTGCCAAATTACTGGGAGTTGCCCGCCAGACACTTCTCAACAAGATGAAAGAGTACGATTTGTAACTAACTCACCAATTACGAGACAATCGCCTTTTTACAGAAATTTCACAATTGCCATTTCTTTAAAGCAATCTTAGGATTTGAGCAAATGCTCAGACTTCCCGCTTTTGTCGGAGTATCGGAGTCAGCGATGAGCCATCAGTTACGAATGCTTCGAGAGTTGTAGTTGGTCACCAACCGCCGGGAAGGACCAGTGCTCTCCTGTCGGCTGGCAGATTTTACCATGTAAGCAAATAAAGCGAATTTGCCCTGGCAACAATTTCGTGTATATACCGATATGGAATCAGATAGTTACAAATTTTGTAAATTTGATTTCCTTTTGCAAGTTTGCGGGAACTAGTTCTTCTTTTTGGTGTCAAATTATTAACTATTGTCATGTCTGCAACTTTGTGCTGGTTAGGGATGTGGTCAGCTGGATGGCTCAACCATAATCCCCCTGACTGTTACTGGATAATTCCAAGAATTTCAGGTCTCTATAAATTTTATGGGTGTTAATGAAATATGACGCAAACAAGGCGCCTTCATAATATAATTATTTTTCTTATCGGCCTATTTATTATTTCCCCAGGTGCAGCTCATGGTCTATCCTGGTGTCAGCATAATGATTCCCGTGTTGGTGGCCATTTTGTTGCAGAGAATGATTCTGCAAATAACAGCCATACGGCCCATGATTCATATGAACATTCTGATACGGCAGTCGGATCTTTCGATATCGAACTTCATTGTCACGAATGTATTCATATCCCTGTATCGCTAAAGTTCCTCTCCGAACCCTCAGTCCACTCCTCAACGCGGATTCTTTCAATCTGTTCGTCAGCCCCGGTCACTGCTGACAATGCCTTTTCTTTACCCGCCACCGGAATTGCCGCCTGGCAATTCTCCCAAGGTTTTCATCTTCCTAATCCCCAGCTTGCCGCACTTCGTACCCTTGTTCTCCTTATTTGATATGCTTTTATCACTGTAACAATTCAGTACCGGTAGCAGCTAATTATGTATGCAGCCACAACTGAAGTTACTCTGGACACTTCATATAACGACGTGAAGTGAAAATAAGAAATCATCAGATCCGTCCCTTGTGGGGATCTTTAAAGGCTAGGCACAGGACTCCGTCAGTATTGTTTCAAAACAGAGAAATGATCCCTTATTAGGATAAGGAGTTACACGGGAATCTGGCGGTTTTACCCCGTGTTTGGTTGCAAATGACCAAAGGCCCGGAGTCTCAAAAGGAATAAAAAACACGAACGAGGTTTATCATGGCAATCCGAAATATTTACATTTTTCTTACCTTACTCTTAGTTGTCGGCATGACAATATCCACAAGTGGCTGCAGCACTCTTGGCCGTAATTTGGCTCAAGACAATACTGTAAAAATAGCGCTCTTGGATCAAAACAAAAGAGTGTATGTAAGTTCAGCAAATGTATATGAAAAAAACAATAAACTGGCTGTATATGGATTAATGAAAAAAACACCGGGCTCCAGTGTAAGATTAAGAGGGCACGTTGACATCAATGTCATAGGTCCGGACAACAAAGTCCTTGCTGCTAAGACTGTCCGCCCCCGGCCCGTAAATCCGCATCCAAATGTAAGGACTGCCTCCTTTGCAGCATTCCTTGACATTGTTCCGCCGTCAGGATCAATTGTTCAAATTGCAGCCCATAAGGGTCTGCATCCGTAAATATCTGCAAAAAACAGCAATGGAGACCAATAATGCGTTTAAAAAAATATCGTCTGAACATCAGCCTGTTGGCCCTGGCGCTCATGATTGGAGGGCCAACCTCTCAACTTGTCTGGGCCGGGTCATCTGATCCAGATATGAAGTATTCATTTTCTGTTGATGAGAGAAGTAATTTTTCGGAACCAACCGAACAATTAACTAGAGGTCAGGTCATTTCTCTTGTCTTGAAAAATAACCAGGAGCTTGCCGCCTTAAATTTTCAGGTTGAAGCAGGCAAGTCTGCGACTTTGCAGGCGGGGCTTTTGGCTAACCCTGAACTTGATATTGAAGTTGAAAATTTTGCCGGTGATAATGAGATGAGCGGTTTCGATGCTGCTGAAACCACTATTGCCGTCAGTCAGCTTGTGCCGCTTGGCGGCAAACGTGAAAAGCGTCGCAGGGTAGCTGGTTTTGACGCCGCAATCGCGGAACTGGAATATCAGGCCGGCAGACTTAATTTGACTGCCGATGCCGACCGGACCTTTGTTGCCGTTTTGGCAAGTCAAGAGCGCCTGCAACTTGCAAGGGAGCAGGTACGGTTGGCTGAAGAGGTGCTTTCTACTGTTTTGGCAAGGGTTGAGGCCGGTAAAGTCTCACCAGTCGAAGCGACAAAGGCCAAGCTTTTACTTTCTACAACAAAAATTTCTCACGAAAAAGCCCGGCGGGATCTTGCTGTAAACCGAAAAAAGCTTGCCGCCTTCTGGGGAAGTGATTCACCTATTTTTACTGAGGCTGTAGGGAATTTTGATGGATCCAGCCAAACACTTCCAGACCTAAACACTCTTGCCGATCAAGCCCTTCAGCATCCTGAAATCAACAAAAGAATACTTCAAGTAGAACAGGCCCAAACCCAGGTTTTACTGGCCCGTGCCACCCGACTGCCGGATATAACATTCAGTGGTGGTGTGCGCCGCTTTGAAGAGACCAATGACACAGCCATTGTTGCCGGAGTCTCCATCCCCTTGATGTTTTTTAATCGGAATCAAGGCGGTATCAGTGAAGCCGGGCATAATGTTTCAAAAGCAAAAGCCACCCTCACAGCAGCCAAAGTCAGTGTCCAGACGGAGCTTGATGCTTTTTGGCAGGATTTGAAAATTCTTGAGTCAGAGGTCAAAGCCCTGGAAAGTGATGTCCTGCCCGGTGCCAATGCTGCCTTTGAAGCAGTACAGGAAGGATTCAGACACGGTAAATTCGGTTATCTGGAAGTGCTTGATGCCCAGAAAACACTCTTTGAAATCACCCGCAGCCATATTGATACCATAGAGGCGTACCAGTTGGCCATGATCGAGATTAAGCGGCTGACCGGACTGAATGACTAATGAAAATATTAATTCTCATTCCAATGTCGTTAACGTAAAAAATCGGCCACGAACACTACAGAATACAAGGAAATATAAAGAAATTTTTTTCAGCGTGTTCTGTGGCTTCCGGGGCTTAAAAAATAAACAAGGTTACATAGAATGAAAAAGAACAAATATACTTACATATTTCTCCTTTTGGCGCTGTTTGCCTTGATCGCTGCCGGCGGCTGCGATTCCGCCGGGAATGCGACTGCATCTCCTGCAGCTATAGAAAAGGACGGTCATGACCATGATGAACATACTGGTGATGCTGAGCATGATGAGAGAGATGACCATGATGCGAAAGAAGAACATGGAGCAGACAGCCATGACGATGTCCATGGCGAGGCAGTTGAAGGCGGTCATGAAGATGTTGTACAACTCAGTGAAGCGGAACGTAATGAATTTGGGATTGAGGTCTCAATAGCTGGCCCGGGACGGCTCACAACTTTTATCAACCTGCCCGGTGAGATTGTCATTAACAGTGACACCATGGCCCATATTGTTCCACGAGTTTCAGGAATTGTCCGGCATGTTTACAAAAAACTCGGTGATACCGTTGAAGCCGGTGAGGTGCTGGCTGAGCTTGAAAGCAGAGAGCTTGCCGAAATGAAGGTGAGTTACCTTTCAGCTCTTGAACGTTTCAACCTGGCCAAAGAGCTTTTTGACAGAGAAGAAAAACTCTGGAATAAAAAAATCACTGCTGAACAGGATTTTTTAACCACTCGGCAAGTCATGGCAGAGGCCCGCATTGAACTTCGGTCCGCTGAACAAAAACTCCATTCCCTGGGTTTTACTGAACAACATCTGGCCAGCCAAAAAAATCATCCTGACATCACCTTCACCCGCTACAAACTAACGGCTCCCTTTGAAGGGACGGTGATTGAAAAACATATAACTCTGGGAGAGACAGTCAAGGACGACAGTGAAGTCTTTATTATTGCTGATTTACGCACAGTCTGGGCGGACATCAATATTTATCAGAAAGATCTGCCTTTTATCAAAAAAGGGCAAGCTGTGGAAATTGATCAGGGCCACGACATCTCCCCTGTAACAGGGGTCATTTCCTATGTGGGCCCCATTATCGGTGAATCAACACGTACAGCCCCTGCCCGTATCGTGCTGGATAATTTAGATGGCAACCTGCGCCCCGGAATTTTTATTACCGCACAAATTGCTACAGGTGATAAAGAGGTTTCCCTGCTCATTCCCCGCAGTTCTCTCCAGACTTTTGAAGGGAAACAGGTGGTCTTTGTTCTGGATGAGGACGGCTTCGAGCCACGTCCGGTTACAATCGGACAGACAAGTTCCGAACAGGTTGAAGTTATTGAAGGACTCCAGCCCGGAGACAGCTATGTGAGCAAGGGCGCCTTTACCCTGAAAGCCCAGCTTTCAAAAGGTGCATTTGGCGACGGCCATAACCATTAAGGAGAAAAAATATGCAAAATCTTATCAAATTTCTCCTGGGAAATCGGCTGTTAATTATTATCCTGGCAGTTCTTGTTTTTGCTGCCGGTTTTTTGAGTTATCGCCAACTACCCATTGATGCCTTTCCCGATGTCACACCTTCACTGGTACAGGTTTTTACGGAAACAGAGGGTCTTGCACCGGAAGAGGTGGAAAAATATGTGACCTATCCGGTGGAAGTGGCCATGAACGGCCTGCCTGATCTACAGGAGATACGCTCTATTTCAAATTTCGGCCTTTCCGTGATCAATATCTATTTCAAGGATGGTACGGATATTTACTTTGCCAGACAGCTGGTGAATGAACGGCTGCAAATGGCCAGAGAAGAGATCCCTGAAGGATTTGGTGAGCCTGAAATGGGACCCATTGCCACGGGCCTTGGCCAGATCCTTTTTTATGTGCTTGAGGATGAAACCGGTAACCGAACACCCCAGGAGATGCGAGAAATCCAGGATTGGCTCATTAAATTTAATATTCAGACCGTACCGGGTGTGACGGAAATCCTTTCTCTGGGCGGTGAAGTCAAGCAGTTTCAGGTGCAGATCCGTCCGGAGGCCCTGTTGCGCTACGACCTCTCCGTCAATGATATTCTGGAGAGGATACAAACCAATAATTCCAATGTGGGCGCTCAGTTCATCGTTCAAAATTCAGAAGAATTTGTTGTTCGGTCAATAGGGCTTGTGGAACGAATTGAGGATCTTGAAAATGTGGTGCTCAAGGTTCTTGACGGCACCCCGATTTACCTGAAACAAGTGGCTGATATCGTCATCGGCGGTGAAATTCGCCGGGGACTTGCCACCATGGATGGTAAAGGCGAGGTGGTGGTTGGTATGATCTTAAAGCTCATCGGCACCAACACCTCCACCGTTATCAGCGATATCAAGACCCGCATGGAAGAGATCAACAAGGCCCTGCCGGAGGGGGTAAAAGTTGTCCCCTATTACGACCAGGGCAAGCTGGTAGGCAAATGTATAAGCACCGTGACCAATGCCCTGCTGCAGGGCATTGGTCTTGTGGCCCTGGTATTACTGGTTTTCATGGGGGGGCTGCGGCCTTCACTGGTGGTGGCTATATCCATCCCCTTTTCCATCCTCTTTGCCTTTATTCTCATGAATATTTTTCATATCTCAGCCAATCTCATGAGCTTGGGAGGCCTTGCCATTGCCATCGGCATGATGGTGGACGGCACCATTGTTATTGTAGAAAATATCGACCGCATGCTCAAAAAAGCAGACCCCTATGAATCAAGGGCACATGTCATTGTCAAGGCCTGTGCCGAGGTCGGGCGGCCTATTTTGTTTGCTATTTCCATTATCATTATAGTTTTCCTGCCGCTTTTTACCCTGCAGGGAGTTGAGGGAAAAACCTTTCGGCCTCTGGCCTATACTGTATCTCTGGCCATGCTTGGTTCGATGATTTATGCCCTGTTCATGGCCCCTGTTGCGGCCGACATATTAATGCGTCGTCCCAAAAAAGACGCCAAGACAAATGAAACAGCGCTTGTCAGGTTGTTGCTTGCTCCCTACACCCCCATTGTCGAGCTCTTTGTCCGCAAGAGGCTGCTTGCCGTCATCTTGTCAGTTGCTATGCTGCTTGCCGGTATTCTGATCTATCCGCGGCTCGGTTCGGAGTTTGTCCCCCGATTAAATGAAGGGGATTTGATGGTGCGTGCCACCATGGCCCCTTCGATTTCACTTGAGGATGCACGGGACACCATGCTTCTTTTTGAGCGGCGCTTGATGACTAAGTTCCCCGAGGTGGTACGAGTTGTCTCCAGGGTTGGCCGGGGAGAGGTTGGCGCCCATGCTGATCCGGTAAACAGCGCGGAAGCCTTTGTGGGATTAAAGCCGCAGAGTGAGTGGCAGACGGCCCAAACTCCCGATGAACTGTACGGTCTGATGAGCGAGGAATTTGAGAATTTCCCAGGAGTGCAGTTTAACTTTACCCAGCCCATTGCCGCAGCGGTTGATGAACTCCTCACCGGAACCAAGGCAGAGCTTGCATTGAAAATCTTTGGACCGGACATGGAGATTTTGAAAGAGAAATCTGCTGAAATTGAGGCTGTAATCCGTAAAACCAAAGGAGCCAGTGATGTCCAGAAAGATCAGGTCAGCGGGACTCCCCAACTTCGTATCACGGTGGACCGCCAGGCCATTGCTCGTTACGGGATTAACGTGGAGGACGTGCAAAGCGTCATCCGCACAGCGGTTGGCGGTGAGTCTGCCGGACAGATATTTGAAGGGATACGCCGTTTTGATATTCTGGTCCGCTTCACCCCAGAGGCGAGAAACAACGCCGATGCCATCGGCAGGATCTTGATAACAGGACCGGGCGGCGAAAAACTTCCCCTTGCGCAACTTGCCAGAATTGAGAAGGTGGTCGGGCCACGGCAGATCACCCGTCAAAACAGCCAGCGCTTTATCACGGTGCAGTGCAATGTGCGTGGCCGTGACATTGGTTCATTTGTGGCAGAGGCCCAGGAAAATATTGATGCAGCGGTGGATATGCCTCCCGGATATCTGTTAAAATGGGGTGGACAGTTTGAATTGCAGCAGCAGGCAAATAAGCGCCTTGCCCTGGTGGTGCCCATTACCCTGCTTGCTGTTTTTATTCTGCTTTTTTCTAATTTTAATTCGTTGAAAAATTCCTTGCTGATTATTTTCAATATTCCTCTCGCCCTGGTTGGGGGTGTCGTGGCCCTGTGGGTTACAGGTCAGAATCTGTCGGTTCCCGCCTCTGTTGGTTTTATCGCCTTGTTCGGCATTGCTCTGGAAAACGGGATGGTGCTGGTCACCTACATTAACCAGTTGGTGATGGACGGAGTCAGTATCGGCAAGGCCTCGATACAGGGAGCCTGCCTGCGTTTACGTCCGGTACTCATGACGGCGGTGACCACAGCTCTCGGCCTTGTACCGCTTCTTTTTTCCAGCGGCACCGGCAGTGAGGTGCAGCGTCCCCTGGCCACCGTGGTCATTGGCGGACTCATTACCTCAACTCTGCTGACCCTGCTGGTTCTGCCTGCCCTATATAAATGGTTTGCTGTGAGAGTTGAGCATGAATAATAGTGCCATTGAGAGTTTATTCAAATTTTTCGACTTTGGCTGAATAGTTACGGACGAAACAAAAATAAACATAAAGACACAAAGAGCACGAGGAAAGATATGGATACAATCTGTTCCTTCGTGTTCTTTCTGGTGGGTACAAGGTAACCTTATTTTTTTTAGTGATGTCACTAGGTCTGTGGTTACACTAAAAGAGGAGAAAACATGAAAGAAATAAAAGCCTTTATAAAGGAACGCAAGGTTGATGATGTGGTGTTTGCTCTAAGTAAAATACCAGAATTAACAGGTCTAAGCATTTCGAGCAGTAAAGGTTTCGGCAGGGGCCGGGGAAAAACCAGGGGTGAAAAAATGACTGTATTTGATGATCGTCTCTTTGACGTTCCCGGGGTCAAACTGGAGGTCATGTGCCAGGATGAACTCGTTAATACAGTCATTGATACCATTGTCAAGCATGCCCATACAGGCCTACGGAGCGACGGCAAAATATACGTTACCCACATTGAAACTGCGGTGAGGATCAGTAGCGGTGAACGAGGTGAAGCTGCTGTGTAAATGTAATGATAGGAATTTGAACGTGTCAGGTGATTTCTGAAGATTGCCTTCCACACAAATTTGAACTTATATCAATTACGTATATAGACTGGCAATCTTAAGCGTTCATGCGCCTTCCCTAACCAGGATGACTATTCTATCTACGTAACAAACTTACGCTCTCGTATAGGAGAACTAATGTCTCGAAGAATTGATTATAAAGTTCAAGGACTAGATTGCTCGGAAGAGGTAATCATTCTCCGCCGCGAGGTCGGAGGGAAACCTGGAATCATCGATCTCGAATTTGATGTTATCAATGCCAGGATGACGGTGGAGTTCGAGTCTGATGTACTATCCTCTGACGAGATTGTCCAGGCGGTTCGCGCAGCAGGTATGGAGGCAACGCCTTGGGAGCTGCGAAAAACCCGTGAGCAGGAATCCTTTTGGAATCGATACGGTAGGTTGATCATGACGGTTATGAGCGGAGCGCTTCTTCTGACCGCGTTCGGCACCCATTGGGTGTTGCACGGCAGCCTGACAGATGCTTTTGCCGGTGGCCAGAACGAGCAACACATTTTCCCACGATCCGTGATGTTGCTCTATTTTTTCGCCGCTGTAGCCGGTGCCTGGTACGTCGTACCCAAGGCTTTTCAGTCTGCTAGGCGTCTCCGGCCGGACATGAATTTCTTGATGGTCGCCGCTGTCATCGGGGCGTTTATCCTCGGCGAGTGGTTTGAGGCGGCCACGGTCGCGTTTCTGTTTGCTCTTTCGTTGTTGCTGGAGCAATGGAGCGTCGAGCGCGCGCGGAATGCCATTGGTGCGCTTTTGAATCTGGCACCGACCACAGCCCGCTATCGTTTCCCGGACCACAGCGATATCCATGAAAAGCCCGTGGTGGATATCCCCCTTGGCGCCATCGTCCTGGTCCGCCCGGGTGAGAGGGTTGCGCTGGACGGAGAGGTGGTCAAGGGTGAATCCTCGGTGAACCAGGCCCCGATCACCGGTGAATCGATGCCGGTCGCCAAACGCCCAGGCGATCAAGTCTATGCCGGCACCATCAATCAGGATGGCGTTCTGGAGTTTCGTGCTAATCGGATGGCCGGCGATACTACCTTGGCGCGGATTATTGCGATGGTTGAAAGCGCCCAGTCGCGGCGTGCCAGCAGTCAACAATGGGTTGAACGCTTCTCGGCCTACTACACCCCGGCCATGATGTTCCTGGCGCTTGGTATCGCGGCCCTGTTGCCGATATTGACAGGTATCTCATGGGCAGAGGGAGTTTACCGCGGCCTGGTGATTCTGGTCATCGCCTGCCCCTGCGCCCTGGTGATCTCCACGCCGGTGAGCATTGTCTCGGCTCTGACAGCTGCGGCTCGTAACGGGGTGCTGATCAAGGGCGGCCTTTACCTTGAGTCGGCAGGACGCCTTCGAGTCCTCGCGCTTGATAAAACCGGGACTCTCACCAAAGGTCGGCCTGAGGTGCGACGCCTGGTGCCCCTCGACGGCCACAGCGAACGGGAGCTTCTGGAGCGAGCTGCAGCACTGGAAGCCGACAGTGAACATCCTCTGGCCAGGGCGATTCTGCGCAAGGCGCGTGAATCCGAGATTGATGTTGTTCCGACCGAGCAATTTATAGCGGTTCCTGGCAAGGGCGCGGAGGGGCGTATCGCTGGCAGGTTATTCTGGATCGGCAGCCACCGGATGATGCACGAAAAAGCTCAGGAGACTCCGGAAATACATGCCTGGGCGAAAGAGTTGGAGGATGCTGGCCACTCCGTTGTCGCAATCGGCAACGAGAGCCATGTCTGTGGGCTGATCAGTATTGCGGATAGCCTGCGCGAGGGCGTTCCGCAAATTATCGCAGATATCAAGCAGGCTGGCGTGAAGCGGATTGTGATGCTCACCGGTGACAATGAAGGGACCGCCAGGACTATTGCAGCTGAGGCTGGAATCGATGAATACCGCTGTGAACTTCTGCCCGAGGATAAGGTCGAAGCAATCGGACGGCTTGTCCGCGAGGACAAGTTCGTGGCCATGGTTGGCGACGGTATAAACGATGCCCCGGCGATGGCAGCAGCGACCTTCGGGATTGCGATGGGGGCGATGGGGACAGATGCCGCCCTGGAAACGGCAGATATGGCCTTGATGTCCGACGATCTGTCAAAACTACCCTGGCTGATCCGTCACTCCCGGCGGACCTTACGGAATATCCAGCAGAACATCAGCTTCGCCCTGGGGCTCAAATTAGTGTTTATCGTTTTAACCCTGTTCGGCATGTCTTCGCTCTGGATGGCCATCGCCGCCGATACCGGAGCAACGTTATTGGTGGTATTTAACGGCTTGCGGCTTCTAAACGATCTCCCCTGAAGCAAAAGACAGGAGACACCCCCGCTCTGGCCCGGCATTATATTAATGAAAGAATACTGCCTGTAAAGCACACGCATTATTATATAATCGCTTCAGGAATCTGGTACTTTAGAATATTGCCCGGAAGAGGAAAAATAAGTCTTCCAGGCTCCAGGATAAGGTGCTTCCAGAAAAGCCACATAATCTCATCGCATTACTATCTAAAAAATAGACACCTTCCTCTTTTTCTTTCCTCTTTAACTGTCTCGTTATTGGGCACTTCTGCTTTACCTCGACAAAGGCACTTCCTTCTGTTTTGGAATAATCCTCTTATTCCTGCTGGTTATCCTCTTTGTGCAAAAAAAGATTTCTTCCGGCACACCCTCTGCAATAGACAAACTCAAAGTAAAACGTATAATCTCATCTCATTCAGGGAGTCGCAGTATGAACCGAAGAAAATTTATCAAGGGAAGCTTATCAGCACTGACCCTTACCGGGCTGGCTGGCTATGGTTTGTATGAAATGAATTATCCAGGTTTAAGTTGGGCCGGAACTGCTGGAAGATTCACATCCTCTCTCTTTGTCCCCCCGCTTCTGGAAAACCTTTCCGATGATCCGGACTTTGCCCGTTTTTCCCTCACCGTGCAAAGGGGAAATGGTACTTTTTTGCCGGGTCGACCTACGCCAACTATGGGATATAACGGCAATTTTCTCGGACCTACCATACGGGTAAAAAACGGCTGGCAAGTCAAGATCAATGTTAACAATACTCTGGATGAGCGGACGACTGTTCACTGGCATGGTCTGCATGTTCCGGCCCAGTGGGATGGCGGGCCGAGACAGGTAATTCCGGCCAAGTCCAACTGGAAACCGGAATTTACCATAAAACAGCAGGCCGCCACCCTCTGGTACCACCCCCATGCCATGGGGCTCACCGGGGAGCAGGTTTATAAAGGTCTGGCTGGCCTTTTCATCATTGATGACGAGTTTTCGGAAAATCTTGATATTCCGAAAACATATGGCGAGGATGATTTTCCTATTATCATCCAGGACCGACGCTTCTTCCACAATGGCCATTTTGCCTATGTGCAGAACATGATGGATGTAACCCGCGGCGTTATCGGCAACAGGCTTCTGGTAAACGGTGCGGAACGCCCTTTTCTTGACGTTCTTCAGGGAAAAATCAGGCTTCGTGTACTGAATGGATCCAACTCCAGTATTTACCGTATCGCTTTTGCCGACAGGAGAACTTTTTTCCAGATTGCCACAGACGGAGGTTTTCTTGAAGAACCCGTGCCCCTTCATTCCATCTTACTGTCGGCAGGAGAGAGAGCCGAAATTGTGGTTGATTTTGCCAGGGATGAGTTGGGCGCAAACAGCACTCTCATAGTTGAACAATTGCCAGGCAATCGATTTGAGGCCATGCGTTTTCGTGTTGCCCGGCCTGCTGAAAAAAAGAACCGTCTGCCGCTTTCATTGGCCTCTATACATTGGCATAAAGAGGAAGACGCTGTCAAAACACGAAATTTTATCATGGAAACAATGTCCATGGGCCGTGGCAGGATGGGAATGGGTATGATGGGTGGAGGGCGATTGACGATCAACGGCAAAAAAATGAATATGCAGCGTATTGATGAAATCGTCAAACTTGGCGACACCGAGATATGGCAGATTACAAACCGCTCAGCCATGATGATGAGTATGCCCCATTCCATGCATCTCCATGATGTACAGTTCCAGATTCTTGACCGGAATGGTAGAGCACCTGAAGCAAGAGAAAAAGGACGCAAAGACACAGTACTCATTAATCCTGGAGAAACAGTGAGAATTATAACACGTTTTGAAGAGTATACCGGCATCTATATGTATCACTGCCATTTGCTGGAGCATGAAGATGACGGCATGATGGGTCAATTTGAGGTGGTGAGTTGAAAACAGAGGCGAGGTATAAGATTGTCTTGACTTTTGACTGTCGACTTAATTTACTAACACTACAATGTAGTGTTAGTAAATTAAGAGATATCCATTCTGGGAAAAAGTTTCCAGATGGCTTTTGTTTAACACATTTTACTAAGGAGTATTGTCAGATGAAAAAAACAATTATTGCAGCAGTATTAGCCCTCAGCATGGTAACAGGAACCGCTTTTGCTCAGCAAGACATGAATATGGATATGGGCGGGCAAGGCATGGGTCAGGGTCAGGGTATGGGCATGATGATGGGAGATGAACAAGACATGATGGGTATGGGCAAAGGTATGATGATGGGAGGCGGTATGGGAAAGGGCATGATGGGCCAGGGCAGAATGGGTTGCATGAATATGATGGGTCAGGGCATGGGCATGGGAATGATGGGTGGTGGTATGATGGGGAATATGAGCGATGAGAATCAGCAGAAATTCATGGATGATACCAAAGAAATGCGTCAGAAAATGCATATGATGCGTTTTGAACACATGGAAGCCATGAGAAACCCTGACACTCGCCTGAAAGATCTTGCTGACTTGGAACAAAAAATGCTCGATATGCGAAAGAACATGATGGAAAAAGCAGAGAAATATCAGGATAAAAATTAGGCTGTCCACTACTTTTTATTAAAGCCAAGGGGACGTTGCTCATCCTGAAATTTCAGGCGAGAGTCGTTCCCTTTTTTTATTGAGCATGCTGTCCATGTTGTAAGAGGAATGAAAAATGAACCCACCAAACAAGTATACCCAACCTGAATATTTAAAAATTGTTTTGATAATTTTACTGGTGGCAATAACAACATTTCTTCATTTTGCCACACAGGAGAGCCAGCATTACTACCATATTGTATTACGAGAACTTTATTTCCTTCCCATCCTTCTTGCGGCATTCTGGTTTGGTTTACGGGGTGGGCTAGTATCGTCACTGGGGATCAGCGCCCTCTATATTCCATTAGTTATCATGCATTGGCAGGCGTTTTCACCGGAAGATCTGGACAAATCCCTTGAAATCATCCTTTTAAACGTGGTTGCCCTGGTCATGGGTGTTTTGAGTGACCGTGAGAAGAAAAAAGAGCGGGAAAAGCAGGAAGCCATTCTGGCGATGGCAGGAACCATAGCCCATGAACTGAATTCTCCCCTGCAGGTTGTGTTGGGCAATTCCCAGTTTCTCCAGGATGATTTTGAACCAGAATCAGAAACATACAAAGAACTGCAGACCATCATCGACAATACAAAAACAATTAAGCAGATTGTGAAAAAAATATCTTTTCTCGACCGGTTCACCTTAAAAGAGTACGCCGGAGACGCAAAAATTGTCGATATTTCATGAGTGAGCTTTGACTATAACTCATGTTTATGTTGTTAATAAAGGCAGAACATAAACCGAAAGTAGCTCTTACCATGGACGGACTGACTATAGGAAAAGTAATGAAAAACGATGGGGTTGGCTTTTTACTTTGTATTTTTTCGACAGACTTTTCTGATTATATCCTTACCTGCAAAACCTTACATTTTTCTCACAAAAATTGGAAAATATCGGCCCCAAGAAACCTCTAAATCAGGTGATCATGAAAGTCATGATTAGGCAAAATATTTACCATCTTACCCCTGCCAATCTCAAGCGTTAAAGGATCTCCTCAATTTGAGATGTATCGTACTTCACAAACCATTCTGGATCACACTCCCCCAAAAGTCATCAATGGTAAAACTGAACAGAAAGACGAAATTATGAAAAAAGAGGATAGGATATAATATTGCCCGATGTAATCTCAAAAATTAAAAGGCAAATGAGAATTGAAGATGTTTCCTGACTCCCTTAATATAGATATCTTGACTTTCGAAAACATAGATAATTGTAGATTCCTGTCACAGAAAATCCGTATTTTTCATCATGTTTTTCGCCCAGACACCCGAATCCTTTTTTAAGACCACTAAACACAGTGCCGTCTATTGTATGCCATTGGTAGGCGCCGCTTATCGTTCCTGATTGCGCCACCGTTTCACTATTTCGTCAACATCCAGGTCTTCCGGGCCGCCCTTCCACTTGTTGTAAAAGTCGACATCATCGCTGTTTGGAGGGGGACTTGGTTTATCGAAGATCAATCGAGTTGGTAGCGGGATCGCTTCGCCAAGGACAAGCGCTTCGCCTCGCCCAAGTCCAGCAAGGACACTCACCAGATCACCTTCGCTCTCTGGCACAAGTTTCCGAATGTACGCCTGATCGTCTGGGTTCGTGACTCGCAGGCATATGAATGTTCCGCATTGGGAGAGCACAGTCTCTGAGACCTCGTGCGGCCGCTGGCTGACCACGGCCAATCCGACACCGTACTTCCGTCCTTCCTTTGCAATGCGCTCCATCGACTTTCGCGAGCCTGCAAACTGGCTCTTGCTCTCGCGTGGGATGTACGCATGCGCTTCTTCACAAATGAGCATGATCGGAAAGTCGCGATACTCAGGATTCCAATAGTTGAACTCAAACGCAAGGCGACCAATCTGTGCAGCAACTGTCGGGCGAACATCGAAGGGAACAGAGGATAGGTCGATGACTGTAACAGCGACCTTGGACTCCCCAAGACCAACGAAGTCCCGTAATAGTGTTGAAAGTGAGGCTGAGTTATTTCGTTTCTTTGGGTTTAAGAGGAAATCATATCTCACATCATTCAGTTTACTATCAAGTCGCATAAGGAAATTATCGAATGCTCCAGTTAGTGGTCCCTTGACCATCTTTGTCGCGCCCTGCACTAATCCATTCTTGGCCTCAAGAGCTTTGCGAATCTCTCCGATATCAAAATAGACCGGAGTGTCAAGCGTCGTGCGTTCTAGTCCTATCCGCTTGCCCTCTAGGAGTCTCTGTTCACTGAGAGCATCTCGAAATACAGTTGTCTGGTTGTGCGCGCTAAAGTCGGTTTGATCGATTAGGAGATCACAGAGCTCCGCATAAGTCATTAGCCAGTAAGGAATCTCCAACTCTCTCGCATCCACATGGCGAACAATCGTATCATCGAATGCATAGTGGTGTTTCCCATCCTTCAACTTCCAGCAATACTCCCCATGCAAGTCTAGAATGATGATGTGCGCCCTTGGCATCTCAGCAACCGCCTTCTGTACGACCGAGGCCACTGTCCAGGACTTGCCTGAACCGGTTTGACCTAGAATAGCAAAATGCCTGCCGAAGAGATTGGTGGCATGCAATGAAACTTTGATTGAAGGGTGTGTCGTCAGTGCTCCGACTGCGAAGCCCTCGGCATGAAACCGCTCGAACATCTTAGTGATCTCGGCGGATCCAATAGCGTGAACCTCGGCACCAGTTGTCGGATACTGACCGACTCCGCGCTCAAAGTGGCCGCCAGTGGATATCGAACCTATAGGTGTTAATCGGGCAATACGCTTAGCGTAAGGCAGTCGCGCATTTGGCTCCCCGGGAGTTTCAATAGTCGGTACGGCAAGCGCTTCCTGCTCGGTCATCCTCGAAACCATCGCGATAATCTGCACCAAGCCCTGCCGAATGACAACATAGGAGCCAATCTGACCAACGGTTATGTCTTCGTCCCCAACGGTAATGGTCGGAACACGACCCTGTTCATCCTCAACGAGTGTTGCCGTTAGCAGATTGCCTTGCACATCGACGAGATGGCCTATGACGGTATTGGTTTCGCTTGGCATAGTTCAGATCCTTTTCGAAAGATGTTCAAATTTCCACAGGTCGGGGTGTCCCGCTCCGACTTCGCTCTTGATAGCGCAACGATCCTCGGTCACAATGATCACGTTGCTCTTTGCACTCCAGCGATTCCAAGCTTCATCCGACAATTTCTTTGCAAATATCAACACTGTAAAGTTAGTTCGTGCGAGCGCGCTCTCGATTACAGTATTGACGTGTTCATCGGCAAATCCGTAGCCGATGCAGGCAAGGCGATGCAAAGGATTGTGATCCTGCCCGAGCGCTCCTCGAAAAGCAGACCACAATGCCTGATAGGGTTGAGTCATGGTATCATCTGCCTTACGCCGTTGCGGCGGAATCATCAGACGGTTGGTGTTATCTGGAATAGAGACGCCAAAGCCACAACGACGTACACCACGCGTATCACAGTGATACCATCCGAGAGACCCATGCAATTTGAGCAGATGAAGTGGTTTTGCAGTTTCGTCAGTTTGTCGGCCTTTGTACGTTCCTCTAATCCTGAAAATGCGTTCTTCGAAAGTAGCTGCGTCAAAGTACGCATGTTCGTGTCCAGCAAAGCCATCGTACAGGCGCACCTTCTCGAGTTCTGCGGCTCGCTCGATGAGCGGATCATAGTTCAGATTAAAGACTTTCACGTGCGGTAAAGATTTAGCTGCCAATCGCCTCACAAACTCAACATGAGAGTCCAGCGGAGGAGCAAGGGGTAGGAACAGGTCAGCGATTGCCTTTGCCACAAGGTGGCGGTGATCGCCTGCTTCCGGTCCGCCACCGTCGAGCAAGTCAAGGGCATTCTCGATGCCCTTAGTTCCAGGTAAATCGATTTTTCGTTGTATTTCATCGCGCTTCTCAACATCGGAAATGTGGACTTTGATCTTGTCCCATAACTCGAAGGAGAGCGGGTAACCATTCCCATTAAGGTACGACGAGCCAGCCCCTAACAGATAGCCAACACGTTGTGATTGGAGTTGCTCGGCAATCTTAGATTCGAGTGTTGATGTGAATTCCAATGCTGTCCTCATTTGGTCTTGCGCCTAACCAGTGATTATCAAGTTTCTTGATATCTACTCCAACCTAACATTTGACAACGAAATATAGGAGCATTCTACTCTTTTCTAACCCAATATCATTCATCGGGGAATGATAAGCAGAAACTTGATAACATTATCAGATCCATCGGCAATATTAACCGTTCCAGCACAACCGTAAGTTGACATTCTTTTCCTGATTTCCTTAAAAATATAGATATCTTAACTTCGATTACACCTCACCTCTCAACAATCTCCTGACGTTCATGGTCATAACGATAATAAAGAATCTCTCCGCTTGTCAGAAGTTGAACAGCAGTCTCAATGACACGCAACGGCACGATGAACCATTCCCGAGGCGTATATCGTTTTCCGGCATCGTCATACACATCAATATTCAAACATGATTTAGCCAAAAAAGTGTGCAATAATAATTCCATTTTATGAGGATTCAGGTTGAATGTCTGATACTCCGTCACTAGTTTTACATTTGCCATTAAATAGGTAGGCTCCTGTGCTGCATTCTGGATACGTTGTTGGACAGGTTGGCTGGAAAAACCAACCTTGTATAGATTTTCAATTTCCTGAATCTTGGGGTCTTCACTTAACGATTTCAGCACATAAATATAACCAGTTGCTTCATCGTCCGTTGCGATCTTATCTAAATCATCAAACAATTTCATCTGTTTAGCGTCAACAACGTGACGACTATTTTCATCTTTCCAAAGAGCCGCCGCAAGGGATCGCAGTAGCATGTTCGATTCTGTTCCATTCTCAAAAACACAATATAATCGGGCATTCACATTGCCAAAGTTTTTCTTTTCCCATTCTCCCTGATTTGCTACATAGACCAGCATGCCTTGCACAAGAAAAAATGCCCCAGGAACAATCTGTCTTTCACTGGTAAATGACAATGTCTCTTTTTTCCCGGATGCTAAATCAGAATGCACCTGCTTAAACAATGGTTCAAATTGGGCAAACTCCTTGCATTTTTTACGCTTGGCAACATAGTCTGGCTTATCTGCTGGTTTTGAGACGTGGGTAAGCTTAAAAATATCGATGGGGTCAGCTTCATCTTCCGCACCATCAAGCAATCCTAAAGTGTCATGCTCCAGCACATCGTCAACCGTGTTCAGCTCTACCGGGTCTGCCTCTTCCACTTCCCCAAGCAAGCCAAAGACATCATACTCTGCCAGCGGTTTAGCTATTTCCGGCTTATTCCGTATCCCCTCCAAACGTTTATAAAGCCGCCGTTCGCCAATATCCCTGCAGGATGTTGGTTCTCGGCCATGTTCGCGCAAAAAGGCGTTAATCTCCTCAAAAGAGGCAACCAACCTATCATCCGCGCTCATGGCAGCAGATGGCTTTGGCTTAACCGACAACAACCCCAGCGGATCATCCCGCAGGATCGCGTCCAACTCTTTTACAAAATCGATCATACTGCCCCGCTTGCCTGCTGCCGCTTTTTATTCCGCAGATAAACCAAGGCCTCTGCCATTCTCTTTTCCAGTGGATCGGTTGCCCTTATATCCGGCTCACGTCCATGGCTTTTAACAAAGGGGCCAATCTTGTCACGGTACAGGATCACCGCCTCTTCATCAGTCATCTGGATGCGCCCGGCATCGATGGTCTCCTGGATCACCTTAAGCAGTTTAGCCGTGACTGATTTTGACAAGATCTCGAAGGCCTTTTGAAAAGGATTGACCCGATCAATCAGGTCAATATGCAGATCTTCAATATTGACAAACTTGCCGGCCATGCGCACAAAACTCTTGTCGCCCACAGTCTTTATCTCGCCGTTTTTGATGGCGGAATCAGCTACCACATGCTGACGCACTTCTTCCACCTCGTCCGGGGTAAGTTCCGGATATTTTGTCTGGATCACCTTGGGAATCAGAACCTTGTTGATTACCTCAGGCTCAATGAATTCGCCAGGCAGTGTTTTCAGCAGGGTGCTATCCTGCAAGATGGCCGCCTTCAGGTCATTCAAATCAGACTCAACAATCTCTTTCACCCGCTTGGAGCTTGGTTCCTTAAAGCCGCGTATCTTGAGGGTGCCTGCTTCTGGCTTGTCATCGTCTGATTTTCTGGTCTTAAACTTAAAATTGGGGGCAAGTACCTGCTCCATCAACAGCGAGGCAGTAATTGCCTTGAGCATATTATTGACCGAAAGCCGCACCTCTTCATCCACTGCATCGGGTTGAGCAATGAGATTGGTGAACTGGGCATGGGTCTTATTGTTGGAGTCACGGGTGGCCCGGCCTATAATCTGGATAATCTCAGTAAGAGACCCCCGATAGCCCACTGTTAAGGCATGTTCACAATAGGGCCAGTCAAAACCCTCCTTGGCCATGCCCAGGGCAATGATCAAATCCATGTCATCTACATCATCCATGTCACGCAGATAGGCGACAATTTTGTCCCGCTCCTTTGGGGTATCATGTACCAGGTCAGCTACCTTGATAGTCTTGCCGTCGCTATGTCGCTTGACAAAAATGACCCCAGTGGCCGGATCTTGATGGGTCACCGTGCCGATTATGTCAAGGATGGAATCAACCTCATTGTATTTATCCTTGGTTGATTCACCGGCATTGACATTGGGAATATGGAGGATCGTCTTTTTGTCCGTATCCAGTATCTCGGGTATGGCGCTGAGATACCGGCCCTGATAAAAATGGTAGCCAATGCCCAAGGTCTTCAGGTGCTCATAACCGTTAAGCTGTTCATAGTAATTGTAAGTGACCTTGGCAAACCTAGCCTCGTCTCCCGGCAATAGCACCGGCACCGAGTCGCCCCGAAAATAAGAACCAGTCATGGCGATGATATGTGCCGAGGTTTTTGCCATAATGGAGCGCATCACCTCTCCCAGTCGGTTATCACTGTCAGCTGAGACATGATGAAACTCATCAATGGCCAGAAGGGTATTGTTGAACTTTTCTTCCGCCACCGCATCAAAGGCAAAACGCAGGGTGGCATGGGTACAGATGATGATGGTTGCCGCCGGGTCATTCAGGAAATCGGCAAAGGCTGTGACCTTACTCGTTTCTCCGCCGGGAGTACACAGGTTATAAGCTGGGTTGAAGTCCCAATCAGCAAAGAAACCGTGACTGGTTAGGTCTATTTTATCAAATGAGCTACCAATAGAGCGCTCCGGTACTGCCACAATGACCTTTTTTAGGCCTTGGTTGAAGAGCTTGTCTAAACCCAGGAACATCAAGGCCCGGGATTTCCCCGAGGCAGGCGGTGCTTTCAGGAGAAGATATTGGGCATTTCTGGCCTCAAAAGCGCGAGCCTGCATCTCCCGCATGCCCATGGTATTGGTGGAAATGGATTGGCCCGTTTGGGCGTAAGTGACATTGACCAAGTTTGGCATATTTTTCTCGCCTTAAAATATCTAATGAATTTTATTGAAACAGGTTTAGTTATAATGCCCGAAGAGATTTTCTCTTCGGGATTACAGTGTTTTGTCATGCTTGCTCTCATGTATCTTTCAGGAATTATGGCTAAGTTCGCTTTGCGTAACTAATCATGCCTTGCCCTCCGCTAGGGTCATCTCTTCATAGAGTTTGAAGAGGTATTCCAGCCGTTCTTCATCGCTGACAAAGGGTTTGGTGCGATAGCACTGTTCCACCGCCAGATCCATAGCGTGGTGGGCCTGCCGCAATCCGTCCGGCATCTTATCTGGGTCGTAGAGCTGGGCCATGGTCTTTTCCGGGTGCAGCTCCCGCTCATCCAGCACCTGGAAGACAAGATCCTCCAGGGTAGCTTTCTGCTCTTCTGAGATATCCGGGAAGGGAAAGGTGTTGTAGCACAGGGCTGAGGAGTAGCGGTAATCGGTTTTCAAACGGCCAGCCACGGCCCGTACCCAGGTCATGTGCATGCGGGAAGAGATGGTGGCGAAGATATAGGGGGTGTTTGTTGGTATTGTGCTCGCAAGGTCGGAAACAATGGTAGTCTCATCAATGAAACCTAACGGAATATATGTTCTTCGCTCAGATGTTGTTCGGGGAACAATTATTGAAGATGTCTCAATGTGTCTTAGTTGCCCAAAGAGATGGGGAGCCTCCGCAGCACGCCTGGTTCCCTTGTTTTTACTGGCTAGTCGCATAGCTTTTACCGCTTCAACCCTATCACGAATTGGAGGAATTTTTAGAGCTTTTTCTGAATCATTTTCTAACCATAAGCACCAACGATGTGTACTTTTCATAAATTCACTTGCGCCGATAAACTTACGAATAAACAGTTGAGATTCAGGATATTGATCTGCTAAAGAATGTTTTTCAGCCTCTGTCAAAATGAAGTTGCCATCATCTATCGGCATGTCACCACGAAGCATTTTCGGGAATTTTGATAAAGGAGAATTAGTTCGTTTATTAACAACTATGCTATTTCCAGTAGCTAAATAAGGGTTAATATTAGCAACTTGCTGTTTAATTTCATCAGTGAAAAGATATTTTGTTTTATCCGACGAATTTCTGACGCCAACTATAATACAAGTCACGCCTGCATTGCCTTTCGCATTGTTTGTCCATTTAAATGATTTATGTGCAAACGAAATTTCTAGGCCCTTATGGAAAATATATGGCCAAATAAGAGCAACCTGCTCACCCTGGCAAATAGAATTTGTCGAAACAAAAGAAAATTGAGACTTTGATTGGTTAATATATTTAGCTGCAATCCAGAACCAACAACTAATGTAGTCAAGGCGCTTGTAATCATTTCTGGGATAAAATACTTTTTTGAGGTCTTCCTTGTGTTCTTTTTCTTGCATTGAGAAGCCTAAATACGGAGGGTTCCCTAAAACATAAATCTCATACCCATCCTCCTTGGGGCAGACCGTCGCCCAGTCAATTCTGGTGGCATTGCCACAAACAATATTGCCACCATCCTGCAGGGGCAGGGTGGGTTTGCATTCGCCAAACACCTCCTTGAAGGACATGTTCATCTGGTGCTCGGCTAACCAGAGGGAGAGCTTGGCCGTCTCCTGGGCAAAGTCATCCAGCTCAATACCGTAAAATTGGGTGAGCTTGATGTTGGACCAGGACATGCCGCCGGTGAGGTATTTCTGTGAGCCGTAAAGTCTTTTGATTATTTCAATCTCCAGCCTGCACAGTTCTTTGTAGGCAATAATAAGAAAATTGCCAGAACCGCAGGCCGGGTCAAAGATACGAATATTGCGTAAGCGGGTGAGTAATTTTGCCAGCTCTTTCTTCCTCTCTCCCTTTTGTTTCCTCGCATCTGCCTTTTCAAGCTCCTCATGCAGGTTATTCAAAAAGAGCGGCTCAATGACCTTCATGATATTGGTCACCGAGGTGTAGTGCATGCCAAGGGAACCACGCTGGTCACTATGCACCACGGCCTGGATCATAGAGCCAAAGATATCTGGGTTGATCTCCTTCCAGTTCAGGGCACCGCACTCAACAATGATCTGCCGCGCCTTACGGCTGAAACATGGCACCGGGTATTCCTCATTAAACAGGCCGCCATTGACATAGGGAAATTGTTTGAGGTAATTGGGCAGCCCATCCCGCTCCGGCACTGAGAGGACATGAAAAAGCTTCTGTAGGTACGGCTGTAAATCGCTGCCATCAGCAGCCGTATGGGAGGCCATGCCATTGGTGAACTGGTCATTGGCAAAGATGCCGGTATCCTCGGCAAAGAAACAGAAGAGTAAGCGGGAAAGAAAGATATTTAAGGCATGCCGCTCTTTAGCACTGCCGGTATGGTTGGTCTCACAGATAATGTCATAGAGCCGCCCCATGCGCTCCGCCGCCCGAATATCTGCCAGGCTTTCTCCCTGTACCTTGGTCTTTTCCAGCCCGGCCCAGGGCAGGAAAAAATCAAAATGGTTGGCTAAATCCTTAAAGGGAATATCAAGGCTGTCATTGGTTTTGGCGTCAATAGCCAGCCAGGTTGTAAAATCGGTAACGATGAGAAAACGGGGCTGGTGCTTTGCTGCATCGCTGCCCTTTTTCATATCATCAATGGCGTGATACAGCTCATCCGCCGCTGCAGTCTTAAAATAGAGCTTCTTCTTCCAAAGAATTTCACCTTCCCGGCTCGCTTGGTTATATGCCCCCTTCTGCAGGCGGGTGATAGACGCCTTGGGTAGACTGTAGACCTGCAACAAATCATAGATAAAAGTTTTTTCATCAAGATTTGCAACAAGGGATTGGAGCTGGGTTTCTAATTTTTCAATATTCATGGATGAATCAACTTTAGCTAATAATTGACAAAAATTTTTAATTTAATACTTCATACCAGGAGCTACCCACCTTATTCCATGATTCTTTTAGGGAGGGTTCTTGACTTTAGGCTGACATATGGGCGGAAATGATATGTTAATTTTCAAGCCAATTATTATTTATTCACTCTCAAGATTAACTGCAAAAGGGCCTCGATAGTTAAATCCAAGCTCAAAAGTAACTCTTCTGTATGTGCTTAGTTCATTCCAAGTTTTCTTTGGTGTGTAATATATGTGGGAGAAAATTTGGTCTTTGAACTTATCTCGTACAATAAAGCAATACGAACTTTCTAATCTGGTTATTAAACCTGCAAATTTTATCTGTTTATTTCCTTGTTTAACAATTCCCCTTGGTTCTCTTTTTATTTTTATATCAATATTTTTTCTTGATAGTTCGCGGAACATATCCATTGCTTCTGGGTGCTCTCCTTCAAGATATAAAAGTCTCGCATACCAAAATTGTGCTGCGAAATTTGTATCACCTTTAGTAAATGCTCTTCTGAGATAATGCTTAACTTCTTGAACATCAGCATCTGGTTGTCTCTGGAGCAAATAGGATAATCTATAATTAACGTTCTTTTCTGCTGGATTAGCATCAAGACATTGTTTTAATACATTGATTGCTTTATCTGAGGCATTGTTAAGCTCAAAGAACTTGGACAATCTTAAAGCAACATATGGACTTCTTTTGTTAATAGAATGAGCTTTTTCAAGAGATTTTATCGCAGCTGGATAATCATTAATTAATTCTTGAAGCCTGGAATCAGCATCAAGCAGGAAAGATTCTTTTGGGAATCGTTGGAGCGCATCGTTGATGTTTCTTTCGATCTCAACAATCTTATCACCAATCGCCTTTTCATCTTGTATTTGGTCATTTAGCAAATCATTTAATTCATCCAGGCCTATTTTGATTATCGTATGATACGCATGTCCACCAACAATCTCATCTGATCGTAACAGTTCAAGTGATATGGCTCGTGATTCTTTTCTATATTTTTGCTTTTCAACTTGCTTGTTTGTGTTGTCAGCCTTTCTTAACGCCAACTCGGACAAAGAATGAGAGATTGCTTTGTTATAAGGTGCAATTTTATGTGCCCTTTGCAGTAACACTGTAGCTTTATCAAGACTTCCTCCAGTTGAATGCATTTCAAAAAGAGCTTCCTGTTGCAGCAATAAAGCATTATCTCCTATACGGTTATGAGCAGCTTCATATATCTGTCGAATCATTTGAGGATCACTAAAAAGGTCTAGTAACTGTCTTGCGTTAGAGAGTCCTTTAAAAGCTTCAAAATCTGATTTATAGTCAATGTCTATCTCATTGAGTATTCTGATGTATTCGTCAAACCTATCCTGCGAGTTAATCAACACTCTTTCGAAGACCATTTCTGCTATTCTTGGATGACGAGATAAGTATACATAGTCGTTGATTAATTCATCCTTTTTAGCAAAGACAACTGACTCTAGAGGATCAAATAATTCTTCTTTGAATTGTCTGAATGGAATACCATGCACCCTTGATATCAAGCCTGCCCGACTAGGAACTCCTAATCTATGCATGATACATACAGTTAAATATAGTGATTGAGCTTTAGGGGAAGCAATTGATTCATATTCATCAAATACAATATCGCTAAATGGTTTTCCTAAAGTTGCCTCATGTAGAGCTACAAGCAATTGTCGACCTGCTCGTTGAGCTAATGCATTTTTTTGTTCTTGTAGTAACTTTCCTTCAAGATGCCCTAAAGATTTATGTTGGCTTAGTAAATGAATCAATTCTTCAAGTTCTTTCTCAGACAAATACCTAATGGAATAATTATCTGTTAAAAAACCTTTAAGGCTGTCACAGTTTGTGTTCCACTCGTTATCTCTCTCCGCAGCAATAATAGTCAGTGGAAGATTATCTTTTCGTGCTCTAACAATAAAAGACTCAACTACGTCAATAAACTCTGATACCGGATCAATAAATAGAAATATTCGCTCCCCATATAGCCTAGAAAGTTCAGCTAGTGCTTCATAGTCCGGTGATGAAGAAAAGTTTAGCATTAAACAGAGTTTATCAAACTCCGTGGCAGCATCCCAGGCTAACCTTTTGCATATAACGGACTTCCCTGAGCCCGCATGACCTTTAATGAGATAGAATTCGACCTTTTCCTGCTTCTCTTCTTCTGTTGCTAGTACAACTTCAGACATAATAGCATCAGAAATTGATCGCTTAACATCAAGGTTTGATATTATCGGTGACCAATCAACAAAGAATCCTTTATAGAACGATTTTGGGTCTATCTCTTCAGTTTTTAAAGATTTATGAATGTATTCTGTATCTCTACTAATAAATGTTTTTAAGCTCTCGCTCGGTTTTATCTTGTCAGAGATCTTGAGCCGGGAGAACAGTGGATGTTCAAGTTGTGTTATTGAACTTGATAATGATCTTGCTGTCTTGGGAATCTCTCGGTGTATAGTTTCAAGGAAATCTTTAAACGTACTTTCAATACAGGTAATCTTTCGTGATTCCCAAAATCGTTTATCTGGATCTGTAACTTTTGGTGCTAACAGATACGACCTTGGCTTTGCCTCCCCCAACTCATTTAACTCAAGCATTATTGCTCTAATGTCTGGATCACTTAGAGTGTAGCCAACAAAGAGAATAGGATATTCATATGCCAGGCTTTTTAGTCGTTCAAACAATCGACTTCGGCCTTTACGGTGAGTAATATATTGTTCAGGAGTTAATATTAGTGGAATATTTATGTCATTGATATTGGTTATGCATCCATGTAATTTGATATATACAACACTATTGGGAGCTTTTAATTTTTCTTCAACCCGCTCACCATTCTTCGTAAAGGCAACAGGGTTCTGCTGTTTCTCTATTGCATCATTATATGCTCTTTCAAGTATTAAATCGTAATTTGTTGTTGCAATTGCACTCCATGAAAAGTTTGATATTATTTTGTGGAAATCAGCAGGCGTAAACTCGTTAAAAATACTGTGAATGTAATCCTGAACGGTAAATAGATCTGTTTCAGAAATAGCAATTTCAGCTATTTGGTCTAATGGTCTATCAGAGAACCCTTTTACTAAAAACTTATCTGCAATTAGCTCTCCAAGTTGTCGTCCATCTGGTGGACTGAAATTTTTTGGATGAGATGCTCCCTTTGATGCCCCTGAGCCTAGAAAGAGAACCACTTGCCCTTCTCTTATTTGATCTAAAAGGATTTTTGGAAGATCCAATGTGCACCTCTCAAATTATGAATGTTAATTTAGAATTTTTTAGTGGACTATATTCTACCCAAAACCGTTCATTTTACCATTTAGGAGTCTGTTATAAAATAGTCAGATTTTTTCATCCATAAAATGGACATTTAATATTCGTTGAAACCTTTTTTGTTTAGGGTACTAAGTAAAGATATTTCCAAAACATCTCGCCATTAACAGCAATTCCACTCACCCAACTGCTGATCACGCTTCAAAACAGCTCCCTGTCAGCTGGCGCAATATGCATCCAGATCGCACTGAGCCAGATCAAATCAAAGGTCAAACCTGTGCTCATTACTTTGGATAAATCAGGTAACGCATCATTTACCCAACGAATTTTCGCACTCTGATGATGTTGTTTGGCAAAATCAAGTAGTTTGGTTGCAGGCTCAACAGCGACAACTTCATGCCCTTTTGAAGCAAACCAGGCTGCATCACGACCAGAACCGGCACCAATATCAAGGACGAAGCCAAACTGGTTAGGCAATAAATCTGCAACCCCAGCATGGACATCCAAGAAAGCACATGATTCATACAGATTTATGAATTTTGATGCATTCTCGTTATAAGAAGCTGTTACTTTGCTTAAGGCTGTCATATTTCCAAATTCATACAACTTCATGCTCTGAAGAGATTTTCTCCCAAAACAATCTGATTTCCTTTCCAATAGCCTTAAATTCTTCGGCTGAAAAAATATCGCTTTTTGAATTGTTGCAGTTGAAACAGGCTAAAACCACATTTTTCGCATTGTAATTTCCAAATGGATCGAGCCTGTCCAATTCGAGCCTTGTTCTCGTACGAGGTCTCTTTGTCCCTTTTATGTCCCAATATATTTTTTCAATTATGCTCTCTGGTATCCCGCAATAATAGCACTTTGCCTCTTTCGAATATTGTTGTGTGTACCATTCCTTAAACTCTTCGAAACTCCAGAAAGAACCCCTGATGGGAGGATGTTTCTTGAGAGATTGTTTTTTCCTCGAATAAAGGCTTTTCAATGTTTTTTCATCAATCTCCGGCATTATCCTTATCCCTCAAGAGCTGCCATTACCTGAGCCTGAAATTCTTCTTCCTCAGATAGCATTTTTCCAATAACCGTACAAATATCAGCAGCCAAATTTCCGGCCTCATCGTTCTCCTTAGGGAAAGCAGCATTCACACTGACCTCCCCTTCTGGTGACACATCAAGAATGAGAGCTGCCTGGTTTTGTTTTAAGACTATCTCTGACATATATTTTCATCCCTTTCAGGTTCAGAAACTTCCGTACATGTCGCTCCGTTAATTCTTTATAGATCTTGTTGAGCGACATGCAGGAAATCTAGAACATCCCCAGAATTGCTCCCCTGCCCTCGTTCCCTTTTTAGCTATGCGTTTGATCATTCCACTCCCACATTTTGGGCAAATCGGATCTTTTTGTGGAGAGACTTGGGCAGTATCTATTTGCTGCGCACTTCTGATCATCCGATGCAACTCTGCACCATTAACAAGCTGAATCCTGTTTTCTCTCGCATAGCTTATGGCATCTCGAGAAAACTCCCCGGAAGTGACGACTATCCCTCCTGATGCGCCCGAGCCAACCATGACTCCCAACAATTCACGTACCGGTTTGACGCCTACTTTATAAGCTTTCCATTGTTTACATTGGATGAGATATTTCTCTTCATTTTTGTGCAAAATGAGATCGACACCACCATCAGCTCCGCCACCGCCAACTTCCTCAACCTTATAGCCTTCCTGCCGATAATATTCACCCACCAGTATTTCAAATTGCTGCCAAGACATGTCATCCAAAACATCTTTAGACGGACTATTGGTGACATTCTGGTGAATCTTTTTCCGATTAAGACGATTTAATACAGAAATTCCACTGCCGACTATAAAAGCTACAGGCAATATGTATTGTCCGAAGAGCGCCAGGGAACGAAAAAGGCCTGTTGCCATTGTCTGACTCAAATTCTGTGAATTTGTGGGAGGTATTACCTCACGGATAGCATAGGCGTGTAAAAAAAGATAGGAGACAATTGCCAACAGTATTCCAACCCACCATGGTAATTTGGATGTTATGTCAATAATATCCTCAAAAGGACTTTGTTTTCTTCTGGCCACGAGTCTCGCCCTTGCCTATTCTGCACAAAATACATTTCAAATGGGGGAACATAAAGTTTATGTATTCCAATTTACTGACACTATCCTATTCGATGCAATAAATTGCAAGGAAAACATAGATCATGCGCCTTTAGATTGCCGATCAACAAAATTGAGGATGTGAATTGGATTAATGTCTGGCAGACTTTGCAGAACCGAAGATTCCTGAATTTACAACATCTGTGCAAGCTGGCATTGTCTTAAGCTTTCACTCCCCACTCAGTACTCAATCTTTCTCATGCACCCCGGCCCCTCGTTTTTCGGATCACTTACCATTCCACTTACCTGATAGCTTGTCATCTTGAACGGAGAATAAGGCTGCATATAGGCTCTAAATCTCTCCCCATCCCTGGAAGATGACAGCCATAATCCAGAGCTTTCTTGGGGAATAATGACCGGCATTCTGTCGTGAATCTTTCCAACAATGCCGTTGGCCTCTGTAGTGATAATCGCACATGACTCAATTATTTTACCATCATCAGGATTCCGCCAGGATTCCCATATACCGGCCATGGCAAAAAGAGCTCCATTCTTCATTTTAATAAAATACGGCCTTTTGGATTTCCCCTCAGTCTTCCACTCATAAAAGCCGGTGGTGGGAATCAAGCATCTTCGGGACTTAAAAGCATCCCTGAATGAAGGTTTCTCTGCGACCGTCTCTGCCCTGGCGTTGATGAGCTTATATCCAATTTTTGAATCTTTCGCCCAGTGAGGGATAAGTCCCCAACGCACCATAGAAAACTTTCTGCCGTCAATTTCTCTTATGATGGGGATTGGTTGTGACGGGGCAATGTTGTAGCGAGGGGCAAGGGTGACCTTTTTTCTCAGGTTGAAGAAAAGTGAAAGTTGTTCTGCAGTTGTTTCAAGAGCAAAGCGGCCGCACATATCAAATTTTACCTTTGGTCTACTTCTTTACGATCAACCATTGTCAGACATCTTGTTTCAGCTCCATTGTTTAGAAGATTGAACCCTGACTCTGTCAGTTTGGGCTCTAATATTTCACAAATATTTACTTCCGAAAAGCGTATATTAATTTGAAGTCTTCTTGCTCGCATCACTTGACAAAACAATTCCCTCGCGCACCTTGATCTCTTTTACCTTAGCCATTATTTCATCATGGGTTAGGATTCCCTTTTCCACAAGAACATCAATAAGTGCCTGGTTGACTACCATCTCAACTTTTAGTGCATCTGCGAGAGCAACAACTTCTTTAGGGTCAAGCATTCCTGCCATATTCATCACCTTAGCTTTGATATGTAAGATTCTTACATTTCCATATCTTCCAATGCTTTTTCTTCTGAAGGGCTGATATACAAGCCGTACTTCTTTTTTACTTTCCGCCACCTCAATGCATACTCGTGCCAGTAATTCTTTTGTGGTGGGCGCCATTCATCAGGGGCCTTATCGCCTTTTCCTTGATTAATATTATCCTCAACAGAAAGGAGATTGAGAGGGTCATTAGCAAATTCCCTTTTCTTCTCTCTCGACCAACCAGCTCCTCCGGTTTTATGTGCATGTGATAGTGGCACAATATGATCAATGTCGATATCAGAGGCCTTGGTAAATTCTTTGCCGGTATATGGACATTTCCATTTTCCCCAAGTAACGTTACAATGCTTATTCCTTTTAAATTTTAACATGCCTATATTGTCACGAATAAGGATTTCCATTCGGGTATTCTGGCAGTCACTGTCTTCATCTGTCCAATGTGGCCAATCTTCACGCTTATAGGCATCGCTTGTGGATGGTGGTTGGTTAACTTTTTTGTGAAAATGATATACGCCGGTTTTCTTGTTGGTGTGGCCACCATGACTGTCAAGGCCACCTGGGTGAGAATATGCAAGTGATACTGTGAGCAGTATTGCCGAAAATATTATGATAATTTTTTTCATTGTAATGTTCATTTAAGTCATCTGGATCACTCTTGTCAGGACAGCGCCATATTCTGAATTCCCAATTTATCGAGAACGAAGCAACCTGAAATTATTAGAGTACTCTCCTCCGGTGATTTTAAGATAACCAGGGGGTGTTCTGCCCGGGAGCATAACCCGCACCCACATTTGGCCGGGAACCTTATTTACTTCTACAACTTGAAGTTCTGTCCCAGGCATCATACCGCCACCGATATCAGAACATTCTGCAGAAAAATGCCAATAATTGACCATGGTAGGATTTATAATTCTCGTAGGTGTAATAATATTTCCTGGATTTAATGAAATTATCATATGACTCCTCAATTTTACCCATTGGAGTTGTCAAGTATGGCAATGAACTCTTCATGATGATTTTTTCCAGATCCTGTACCTGTTCAAATCCTCTTTTGTCAAATCCATGCATAGTTTAATAACTGCAGCATCATCTACGTACCCGATTCCCGCCATAAAATCCGGGACAACATCAAAAGGTGAAACGAAATAAATTAAGGCTGCCACTATAGCCGATATGGTTCCCCACGGGACATCACCCTTATACTCTTTGGTACAGTAATCTTTTGTCATCAAAATCATGGTCTTTATATCATCCCATGACTGGTTAAGAGGTTTGGGAATTTTGCTTTCCAGCTCCCTTAACTTTCGCTCTCCTCCGTAATACGCGTCTTTTAAATCTTCTACATTGATATTACTGGATTTTTCCTTGAAGTAGGCTATTGCCTTGATTAAATCTTCTTTAGAAACAGCCATTCCAAGCCCCACAAATTTAGAGATTATCATGTGTTTTGTTTTGCAAGTATCTTATTTTGCAGACTTTCCAGCTATTAAGGCAGCTTCGAGAACCCTTGTAACAGTATCATAAATTTCAGGATCACCACTCGCTCTTGGTCCAGCAACATTCAAAATTTTTATACCGTTGTCACTGATCCATGTTTTCAGCATGCGAGCTGCATAGGGGAATGACATATTTTCCATATTGAGATGTATATTCGGCTTACAGTGTTTCTCAGCGAATTTCATGGTCAAAGCAGATCCACCGGTTAAATGCCCATGAGAAATAATCACTGTGCCATCAGAATCCATGACATTCTGCTCAGTACGCTTTGAATAACTATCGCTGTCCATTTCCTGCAAATGGTACTTTGCAGGAAGCGCTCCATCCTCAGTTAATCTCTCTTTAGGAATCCAGCCACCATGAGGGATATTGTGATTTATCGCAACGTCCAAAGCTGCTTGATCCGCTCCAGTTTGTCCACCTGAAACTATTTTGTTGATCATTGTTTTTTGAAAATGAAAGGTAAATTATTCATGCGATATTGCATGGTTCTGTGAGATATTTATGCATTATTATTCAGTTACCAAATGATCACAAAGTCGGCCACATCTTTGCCTGCCATCTGACTAGAATGATTTACGGCACGTATAACCTGCATGGCAGCATCTGAGCCAGCTTTGCTGGTTGTGCTCATTAACAAGGGAGAATTGCGACCACCGTTAAAGAGCTGCACGATATTGCAGGTGTCTTGGTTCTTCTCCCGCAACAATCCTCCAAGAAACTGCGTTTTCTCGATTACATCCTGATGCCACTTGATATCTTTAAGCGTATGGATTGAACCGACAAATACAAAAATCTTGTCGTATAGATCTGTTTCGAAAGCATGGTTTATGTTTCGATACATCACGGGATCACGTTTTTTATTAACTTTATCAGTATCAATCCCCTTGATTGTCAACGGGTACTTTGTTTCCAATTTCCCCAGAGATCTAATCAGGGCTCTGTATTCAGCCGTGTCTATTACTTTTGAACTGATCCAATCTCCAGAAGGATTCTGTCCATTAAGGGCTTTTTCTAAATCGTCCTGATTTTCCTCTGGTATTTCAAGGGCTACATACACTTTTTCCCCTTGAATTAAGGCTTTTTTGATCAGAGATAAAAAGGCGGCTTTTCCTTCTGGACGATCATGGCTATCACCAAACAGAATGATCCTTTTATCACCACAGGAATGAATAATGTCATCGGCCAGTTGATTATTTATCCCGGAGGAGCTAGCAGTCAAAACGTTAAAGCAAAGACTGATAAAGACAACCCCAAGATATAAGATCATTCGCACTATTTTATTGAAATGAACTGATTTCAAATTTCCAGAAACCACGTATCGCCTTTAACCCATGCGAGAAATAAATTAATCCCCAGACCTATTCCTAACAGAACCAACAAAATTATTTACCGATCAAGTTGAGCTTTCAAGTCTACTTTTCCGGTTTCCATATAAAATCTTCAAGCTAAGAAAAAATATTCTCTTTCGTCTCAATGTGACAAAATGCCACATTTACATTTATCTAGCCAAATGAAATACTTCTATTTGACAGGAATTTCAATAATTAATGTAGAAAATGTGAAGGGAGGGAAAGATGCAAAAGTACAATCTGGTAATTTGTCTAGTTGTGTTATTCGGCTTTATGGCACCGGAGCAACCAAACGCAGCCATCATCCCGACAGAAGAGTATGGCCTTATTCTCTATGATGATGTGAATGAATTATATTGGTTCAGGGCAACTTTTTTATACTCAGGTGACTTCAATTCTACTCTGTTCCTCCTCAATTTCCTGAACGAAGAAAGGCAAGAGGCAGTCGAATATGGACTTCCAATAGATCAAAGTCCATGGCGTATAGCTACTTCAGCAGATATGGGGGAATTGTGGTCTCATTATAGCGCCGATGAAATAGCAGCAGCATTCTTGACCCCACCGGATATCAATATCCCGAACTATCTTTTTGGAATTTATGACAGCGTCCCCTCGCCTGGGTATCATCATGCTGCAGGGAATTACTCGTTAAGCTCTTTGACAGAATACACAATTGGCGATGATGAAGAAAATGCTTGGCTTGGTCAATGGCTTGCTGCTGATCCCATGCCTGTACCTTTGCCGGGCTCAATTATATTTCTGGCAGCAGGGTTGGCCATGATGGGAACATTGAGCCGCCAACGAAGGAATGAATAAAGGGCATCAATTCGTAATAATCCTGCCTCAATGCGACAAAGGAAGAACAGTAGACATATTCACTTCTGGTGAGCAGATTCTCTGAAGACCTTACCCTTGACAATCACAAAATTTCTTTTTCAAAGAGGTCCATGCCCTCCGATACTTTCGTTGAAAAATTCTTCTCCTGAAGACGAGGGGCTTTGACAATCTCCGAGCTGTAAGGGGATTTTGGGGAGTACGTTGCTCTCTGCCCTTAGCTGTTATATCCCACAATATAATTTGGAAAATACGATTTACCGAAAATGTCTTCTCCAACGCCTCGGCCATGGTCCTAATGCAAAAACGCATTCTCTTACGAGTCTTCTCCCTTGAACTTTTGGAGAAACGCAACTCATACGATTCAGGATCATAGGACTGTGCGGAGCATACAATTCTTTAATACATTTATGATAGGCATTGGTCACCATGACTGCAACTCCACGATCTGCCGCCAACGTAGCGCTTCTTACAAGCCGTTTTTGGTCTTCCCAAGAAAAATTCTTTTCATTGTAACGTCGGAAGGAGTTATTCTCATGTGATACGGTGTAAGTTGGATCGCAGAAAACTACATCTCCTGGCTTCGCCAATCTAAGAAGGGATTCAAAGTCGCCTGGCCTCAAATTGGCACTACGCAACGCGATAGATGCCTTTTTCAGTAGTTTGTTGCGCCATAGGATCTCGGGGGTGCGGTCACCACCTCCAAAAGGCACGTTAAATTTCCCGTCCTTATTCAGGCGATAAATACCACCAAAAGCAGTCCGATTAAGATATAAAAATCTTACAGCTCTTTCTACAGCATTATCAGGTTCTTCGTTTCGAATGCGATAGTATTCCTCTCGGCTAGCAGGCAGTTCTTTTAACAGGGTGATGACCTCCTCATGATGGTCTCGAACCTGCACATAGGTGTTAACGAGGTCACCATTTACATCAGAAAGTACAGCACGTTGTGGGCGAAGAACAAAAAATACAGACCCGCCACCAAGGAACGGCTCATAATAAGTAGATCGCAGGCATTCCTTGATACAGAGAGCTAGTTTGGGGGCAATCCACCTTTTGCCTCCTGGCCACTTTAGAAATGGCTGAATCGTACTAGTTGAGACACCAACGGTTTCTTCACTGCAGGAATGCTTTTGACTTGTTCCCATAGCATTCATCTCTTGGCAATTTGATATTGCATTCTTATTCCGGTACACAAAATGAGAAACCGTATGCTGGGCCAAACGGGTTAACATTAACAGGTTCAGACTGCTGGTTTTGTCGACGTGACACATGGAAACAAACAATTCCGGGATGCCCAAACACTACAGGCACAAGGGATGAGGCGAGGATAAGGGGCTTCGGGCCATCTGGAACAAGGATTACGTCCCCCAGGCGATGAAACTCGCGTACCACTCCTGCAATTCTGCTATATGCGTAAGCAAAATCGCGCATATCTATTGAGAATACATGGTTTGCACCTGAAAGAATATCCTCATTATCACGTTCAACTCTTTCAACATAATCTGGACGAGTTCCAGGTGAAGCAAAGAAACAGACTAGATTGGCGGGGTCAAGCACACTCCAAATCGCGTGCGACCTGATCCTGTCGAATCCCAAACCTAGACAGTGGGTTCTCACTTCGGGGTTGAGACTTGGTCTACCACTAAATACGCTAAAATCTTCTACCCCCGCCGTTGGGTACTCAGTTTCTGGATAAGAACCTGGAGTATACCAGAAAAACAATTTGTCACAGGCACGAACTACCTCTGAGAGCACAAATGGCAAATTACAATACCAAGACCGCGGCATACTTGAGTAGTCCACATGTACTTCCACAGGGGTATCTCCACTATTCCCTATGCAGTCGATAACAACTTCCTTCACTACATCCAGCACCTCCGCTCCCTTGTCTTCGGGAACCACCACGGATAGTTTTTTCTCATTATAAAATTTATCGTTATGGGGACGATTCAAAGCTTGCCGGTAATCATTGAACCCAATTATACAGTAAGTGTTTCTGCTACCTGGGGTGAGAATTTGCAACGTTTTTTTCATCCAATCACTGCTACGAGACTCATAGCCACTGACGCCAATCATTAGGCGAATTGTGTTGCTAGAAACGCTCTGATCCAACCATTCTTGATGTTTCCAAGAAGTGATATGCCCAAGAAAAAAGGACTTATTACTTGTTCTTTTCATTGAAAGGTAGCTCCAATTGCCCCAAAACCTGTTTTACCTGTTTTCTGTTTAAGGGGGGATCTGATTTTGGTTGTAGACCAGGCAAAACTCCGCCCCTGTGACGAAGTCGTGGCGGTTCTCCCACTTCCCTTAAGGGTAACCAAAAGTAGACGCCCAAAAGATAAGACAACCGGAGGGATGATTCCTCTGTAACAGAATACAGAAAACTTTGTTCATCCGTCTTGATGAAACAATAAGCAATTCCAAGTTCTAACGCGTTGAAAAGCAATTCATTATTAAGAATGTCATCGCTAACACTAAATTTACATCCTACGAACTTCATGTCTGGGCCGTGTACCTTCTCCTGCAATACATTGCCGACTTGATCAATCAAACCACGGAGAACCATACCAAACTCAGGGTAACCTTCAACTGCTGTATGCATATCGTCACAAAAGTTGCTTATTGCACGATGTTGCTCTTTGGGGGTGAGGGGATTGCAACGAGCTACCTTGAAAATTGCATTCATGATTTGTATAAAACGCCTTGGGTTACCGTCAGCAACTCTCCTTATCGTTGCAGCTCCTGCGAACCAACCTGTCGTTCTGTTTCCTTTTGAATTTTCTTTCCGCATCCGACGGACGTAGTAGATCGGGGCGAATTTTTTGAGGTATGCATGTTTTAACTTCTTCGGTTTTCCTGAAAGCTCATCTATTCGCTTTTCTCGCTGTTCAGATAGTGCTTCCTTGATACCAGACATGATAGTTTCTTCTGAAGTTTCATCGTCTCCCATTTCAGCACGGTAATAATCCACAAGATCATCGCCATGTCCTTCCTTTCCCAAAAAGCTTTGGAGGGTAACATCTTCTGCCTGAATTCCGCATCGTTTTAATCTAGATTGGCACACAAAATTTGTTAAGCCAATGAAATCAGAGGAGTCGTGATCAAGGTCGATGCGGCGGTAATTGAAGTCACTGCCATGCGGTTCTACAAATATTCCAGGCTGATTAGTCGCACGAGTGTTGTGCTTATAAGGAAGAGTTGCCATTTTCAGAACGAGGGGACGTTCCGCAGCCCTCATGAAAGTGTTTATGCATTGAAGACAGCTCTTGTCCAAGAATTCTGCTTCGTCTATGCAGACTAGCCAATGTGTATGACTCATATCAATATTTAATACAGGTTCTAAGCCCCGGATAGCATTTTTGATCGGCAATAATATAGGTTGCGCTAAAAGCCGAAATTCTGGTGCTTGATTAACATCTTTTAGGTTGAAAATAGAGTTGAAGCACTGATCCACCACGCCAATTAAATCGGTAATACTTGCAGGTGGAGGGGCTATGTCTGCGAACCAAAGTGTTGAGAGATACTCGCACAGGTCAAATTCTGCCCCTGCTCTAAGTTTCCTATCTGCAAAGACATCTTTAAGGACTTCGCGTAATTCAGAAAGGAATGCATGAATTGCTGCGCAATTAAAAGCATACTGAAAAAAAACAATCCTATCCTCCTGTGGGACCCTCTGTCCAGGAAGGGCTCCCATGAACTCAAGGTTCATTGGCACGTAAAAACCAATAAATTGTCGTGTCTCTATAATTGTTTTTGCACTTTTATGATTAAGATGCTTTAAATTCGAGTAGGTCAGCATCCTGAGTAATGCAGTCTTCCCACTCCCACGTGTCCCGACGAGAATTTCGTTTTCTTCATTAAACAGTGACCAGAAAAAAGACGTTGGATAGAATTCCAATCGGCTCTTTGTAGAATCATATGCTCGGAATTGGGCGTCATGAAAGGGATTTGGTCCGGTGTATCCATTAAGCATGTCACTAAGTCTTTCAGGCATTTCGGGATTTCCTCACCATCACTGATTTAGGGAACTCACCAATAATCTGGTACTTTTGTTTACACAAATGACTGCGAAGCATCTTGTTCAGCTCTCGAATCGGCATGCATTGAAGCGAAAGCGGAAGATCCTCATATTTAGTCAGATCGAAAACGCCTTCACCCGTTCCCGCAATACAAGATTCAATAACCTGAGACAGATCGTTGATTTTGCTGTGGTGATCATAGACATCTGCAAACCTCTGGACAGCATCCAGTGGTACGCGGGCATCATAGAGCGAGGCTTTCCACCCCTCTGCAATTGAATATTCAAAAGTTTTTACTCGGCCTACTGCAGACCTATTGTCGAGACGACTCTCGAAGGAGACAAGGTGGAAAAGATTTGGTATCTGGCCTCCGCAGCGTTGTTGCTCGTTCACGGCAAGGCTGCCCGCGCAAAGCAGGGTGACAGGAGAAATCCATCCCGTGCGAATTTCAGTAAAGAGCATGGGATGATGCCGATGTCCATGGCAAACAAAGTCTATACCTGATTTCCCTATTAGATCCATCAAGAAGTCCCCCTCTTCTAAGCAAGAAATATCCTCAACTTCAAAAGGGTAGCGATAGTTGAAAGGGTGATGATGAAGAAGCAGGACGTGCCATTTGTCATCATCCAGCTTTTGCCCTAAATGCTCCTTTAACCATAATCTCTGATCTTCCCCGAGTTTGCCGTGTCTGTATTTCTGATCGTGGCTACAGTAGTAACCGGAGTTCACCACAAAGATTCGGAAGTTATCACCTTGAATTAGGCCGCAACCAGGGACAGGCCCTTTGTCATCATAGTTGACCCTTGGCAGTAGAATGTCGCCTACACAGGCCCCTACTCTGAGATAGAGCTCCTTCAGAGTCCCTGAAGATTCCTTTCCTGGAATGCGCGTAATTTGCCAGTCAACATCGTGATTTCCGTATGCATATATGATATTTGATTGACTAACATTGAGCTGCTGAGCAATCTCCTCCAGCGTTGACATGCAACCAACGAACTCCTCTGGGCTACCGCAAGAGGTGAGATCCCCGGCCACAAGAATTGCCCCTACATTTTCATTTTTTGTAACTTGTATTAGACTCTCCTTCATTGAAACTGCACCAGAAATGATCCCTGAAGGCGGAGCTTCAGGTAAGGCAAATTCTTTGCTTACCGCAAGGTTTCCAAAATGAAGATCACTCAGAACAAGGAGAGTCAGAGGTTGAGGTTTGGTAGATTCCATCTTATTGTATTGCTCCAAAGATTTCGGCTTAACCACGCCAGTATCGAGTCTTGCAAAACATTTATTGTCCACACTCCAAAAGGTAAAACTGGAACCGCATTCTCCTTGTAACCCCCCAACAAGCGCCGTGGAAAAAGATATCAAAAGCAAAATAATTCGTTAGGTTTATAATCCAATCAAAAACAAGTTGCAATGAGAGGATAAGAGGACCGAATTCCCTAACTTTCAATGGCTGATAGGTGTTGACCCCAAAATACTGGGACAACATTATTCCGCTCCAGTTTACGTCAGGGCGGCGAGATATTCTGCACCTCACATGTCTGTAATGGTGCTTGGTGAGGTGGAAAATTTTTACCATTAAATCTCCAGCCATAAAGGTCACGATACTTTCCAAATTATGAGCACTATTCTATCCGATGCAATAATTTGCAAGGAAAATATGGCTGTTGGACTTCTTTAGATTGGTGAGTAGTAGGATTGAGATGTGAATTGGGAAAGTTAATGTGTGCTAGATTTTACAGAACTGAACATTCTTCCTGACTTTATCAATCGCTCTCATAACTGCGGGTGAACCATCAAATGTCATTTCTGTTCCTATTTGATAATCGCCCCCCTGTTCTGCATTCACTGATCAACGAATCCCCTCCCCTCTCCTTCTCTAATCCTCATCATCAACAATTGGTCCTTCAACAGTATCAACAATCATTGAATGACACTTCACCTCAAACCATTCGTTGAACAACTCCAGATTTCTTCCAGCCGGCCACAAAGACTCATCCGTGTACCAATTTTCAAGCTCACTCTCAAACAACGCCCGAAAATTGAGCTTGATCCATTCTTCGATATGGTCTGCCTCCCGATCATCAACCAGATAAACTGTCCTTTCTTCATTGGCATCTTCCATGCTGATTGAAAAATCTTTGTTATAGGGATCAGAATCACAGATCCATTTCACCATTGGTCCTTTGTACTTTAAAATAACCGCTGCCCGGTTAATCATGTAAATACCTTTTAATCATCTAAGAACTTTCGCGTATCTTTCTGCAAACCGTCATACAGTGTTGCCTGTGCGGTTCATCAAAAAACTGATAATCAAGCATCATTGGACATCCTTCCAGCAGTCTACCAGACTCTTCAGGCGTCTTATGATCCATTTTCCACCCTATCATCTTCAAAATGTAATCTACAAACGGGTCAGCCAGCATAGTGGTCAGAGCTGTACTGTAAACCAATACACTCCCCTCTTTCATATTTGAGGCAAGATATTGAATAACCTTTTTCGACTTGACTGTATTCATTGGACACAAAAAGCCAATTAGGGAGACGATATCAGCATCTACCGGTTTATACTTATGTATGTTTATCCGGTGAAAAGAAATATGTTCTGAAAGGCCTAGGTTATGAGTTCTTTCTTGCCCCAACTGGATTGCTACTTTGTCAATATCAATGTTCCTGATATGAACCTTCCCTTCCAGGTCTGGATTTTCGACGAGAAGGTCAATAACATCATGGCCTACACCTGAAGCAAGATTATCCAAGTACAAAAACCTCCCGTTGTATTCCTGCCTAATGAGGCGAGCTATTTCCTTTTTGACTGCTTTGAATCGTTGGTATATCTGTTGTCCCGTGTCTGATATGAACAAATATTTATCTATTGGTTTTTGAACTTTTTTCTTTTTATATGGCCAATCAAAGGGAATGGATGAAGTGCGGTTGGCAAACGCAATGGATAAAAAATCAGAATTCTGCAGGAAATAATTTCTCAGTTGAACAAAATTTGTGCTTTCCAGATCATTTCCCAAGAAACACTGTATTAGCTGGTCCCCCTGCTCTTTTGGAATATTGTGCAGCAACTCCTGAGCATGAGGAGCATTTAGCGCTCTTTCTTTATCATTTTCCAACATCCAGGCCCCCTACCCCACCCTGTGTTTACCCGTCCTCTCAATTTTCCGCACGGATGGAAAGAGACAACCCTACTTGGTTCAATAATTAACTCTTTCCCTGTTTGGGGATTCCGGCCTCTCCTCGCCTTTTTGTCCATAACACCAAATTTCCCAAACCCGGGAAAAAGCAGATCCTCGCCATTTACGACGCATTTTTTGCTCTCAGCTAAAAAATTTCCACAATTTGCAGAGCCTGCTCTCGATTAAAGTCATGTTCCGTACAAATCTTGTCTGCAAGATCAGCTTTTATCAGTGTCACTTTGCTTTTCCTCTATAATACCATCATCTTCTTCCCCATGGTCGCGCTCTATTTCAAAAGATCCTCGTAAATGAAATACTTGTTGTAAAACATACATCAAACAGGCACACATCCATAAAAGCGCTCCAAGCCTCCAATTTAAGAAAGGCACGACTAAAAGCGATAACAGAATTATCCAAGCAGATATTTTTCGAGCCATAATAATTACTTCCCAGGCTGAATGATGTAACTGAAAGCAGAGTGAAAAATAAAACGGAGGGCTATGATTGATGACAGAGCATCTTATGATGTTGCCTACGAGGAAAAACTCTGTTTTATCACTGTCCCACGTGTCCACCCTCTAGACTATTTACCCTACGAAAGAGATCGAAATCAAGCAAAAATATTGTTAGGAACGTACTGTATGTATACCGATTAACTTCACACCCAATTCAATTATATGCACTGAAAGTTTATTGACAAAACATGAATGAAAAAGAAAAGGGCAAGACCGCTCAAAACTGCAGAATAGGGGGATATTTTTGGCTCGCAGACGTAACTAATTGAACAGACAAGACAACTTACCACATGTCGGACGTCCGACATGTGGTAAATCTCTGATTTCCTAGGACAGGATTTCAGACATGATCCTTTGCAGATCATTAAACTCTAACCATATTTGAGCTCGAATTTCTTCATTCAAGCCATCACGCTGAATTTGGGGAATGAGCTTTTTGGTCTCACGCATTTTTGAAAGTGCTCGCTCTTCAGCGCTTGTCGTTTTTCTTTCTGGTTTAGGACGGGTTAATTGTCTAATTTTGGCTACAGTGAAGTTTTCGTTTTGAACTCTGTTAAACAAGGCAATAGCTATCTCAGGATCCTCTTGTTTGGCTATTTCTAAGAGGACATTTTTGGGGGTGTCGGACGTCCGACACCCTATTTTTACTTCTTCAGGGAGTTTATTTAGAGTTAAAATTTCATTGATGGTTGTACGAGATTTACCAACAACAGAGCTTAATTTATTTTGTGAATACCCATGACTCTTCATTACCCTAGCGTATGCTTCCGCTTCTTCAATAGGTTTCAAGTCATCTCTTTGCAGATTTTCAATTAACGCGATTTCCTCAGGGTCACCACCCATGAAAATGGTCGGTATGACATCAAGTCCGGCCTGTTGCGCAGCACGAAATCTCCTCTCCCCGGCAATAATCAGGAAATCACTGTTCCCTTCATCCATATCATTTTTTCTAACAAGGATGGGTTGCAAAATCCCTATACTTTTTACTGATTTTGTCAACTCTGCGAGTTTTTCCTTATCGAAATGTTTCCTGGGTTGGTTTGGGTCTGGGGAGATAGAAGCAAGAGGAATCTTGTATAAGTTTGCTTCAACATATTGGTCAAAAATTGGACTTTCCAAAGGCGGCCCTTCACCATCAAGAGTTTTGGTTGCCAGCTTCGTTTTTTTCCCGGCTATTTTCTTTTTAAAATTTACTGCCATAACTGTAACAACTCGTCTGTTAATTGAAGGTAATCTTCCGTCCCTGGACTCTTCCCGTCATAAACCATGATAGGAACTTCAGCGATCTGGGCCTGCTTTAATCCGGTAATTTTTCTTATTTTCGTTGCCAAAACAATCTCTGCAAAATCTTCTAATTGCTCCTTCACCCAGTCATTGATCCCTTTTTCCCTGGAATCATAGATAGTGATTAAAATCCGCAGGTACTCTTTTATATTATTCTCAACGCCTTTAATCCCTTTGATGGTGTCAATAAGATCCGCAAAACCCTCAAGGGAATAACGCCCTGTATCAGTTGGCACTAAAATATAATTACTCGCAAAAAGGGCATTAATTTCCAGAATACCCAAAGAAGGGTGGCAATCAACGATGACAAAATCATAATCAGCATCGACTTCATCAAGCGCGTTTTTGAGCCGCGTTTCCCGGAAATGCTCATTAAAGAGAAGGTTTGCTGTTTTACTCAAATGAATATTTGCGGCTATGAGATCCAGGCCCTCTACTGAAGTGTGTATAATAACTTCTTTTATTTTCTTGTTTTTTGTGAGGACATCCTGAATCGCATACTCATATTGGCCCGCCATCCCCAAACCAATTGTAGTATGGCCCTGTGGGTCGAGATCAATGAGCAAAATCCTGTGCCCTCTGAGAGCTAATCCGCAAGCGAGGTTGGTGGCCGTTGTTGTTTTTCCAACGCCTCCTTTCTGATTAATCACTGAAACAATCTTCTTCATATCTTCATTTGCCTATTCTTGTTTTGTGGCACAAATGCGACCGTATTTTGAATATAACGTGGGGGGAGGGGAGAGGGACTTTTGTAATTTCGAGTTTGTCGCATAACCAAGAAATTCACTGATTTATCAGAAAAAAAACAACCTGCTTGGCTTTCCTACCTTAACACATGCTGATTAAGAATTAACAATATACCTATTCCAATAAAAAGTCTTGAGAATTTTAAAAAATATACGAGCCATGCCGGATCATTTTTTTGCCGTTTTAAAAATGCCAGGAAGAGGGAAGGGGATGCCTCAATTTTAACTCCCAAGTAACGTTGACCTCTTGTTCTTGGAACGACCGGACATCTTCCCCATTAGTATTCCAAGGAGAAGCACACCGCCACCGGCGAGAAACCATTTTACGGCAATATTTCTTTTTAAAGTAGTATTTTCAAACTTTAAACTTTCCAACTCCGCCAAAAGGGATTCATTTTCCTGTGTGACTCTTTTCTTGTAATTGGCCCTCAATTGGTCCAGTTCAGCAACAACCCCATCTCGATCTTTCGTAATGCTTTCAAGAGAAGATGATGTTTTTTGGAATTTGTCAAGAAGCTCTCCTTCCCTTTGTTTCCAGGCATTTTTCTCTGCCTGAAGCGATGCAATAACATCCTCGAGCGGGGGCTCTTGACTGAGAAACCTCTTCAGCATCCATCCCTCTTTCCCATTTGCTAGCCGGACCTTTGTATAACCATCTCCCTGTTCAAGGAACTCGACAGGGGTCCCATCCGTAACCATTGCTATGATTTTATAATCTGTTCCCTGCCCTGTCCTGACCACCACATCAGAACTTGGTTGCACATACAGGGTTGCCGCATAGAGTAATCCTGAAAGATAAAATGTATGGATAATGAGGGAAACTAAAAACGTGAAGAGAGCCCAAGAGGAAAAATGGCTGGCTGTTCTTTTTAAAAGAATAGAGAAAGAAGTCATCAATAAATCCTCATTTCTAATTCAGAAGGGAAGGGGACAAATTAAGAGCTCAACCTTTCAGCCTCTTTCTCTTTGCGGATCTTGCAGGCTCTTTTAAAAGCATTTTCCTGGCCATGCTTTCTTATGGAAACTGAAGTTTTCCCTTGCTTTCCTGCCTTATCAACCCAACTCACCACATATCGACCCATCTTTTCATTGAGACACACACCGACGACTCCTGTTGATGTACTGCTCACGGTTACCACATGCTTATCTGATCTAATTTTCCCTATACGAGCTTCTATCTCGTCACGCCAGGAAATGGCTGCAAGTAAACTTGAATACTTTCCTCCAATTTTTTTATCAGAAAAAAATTTACAATGCGTTTTGCCATAAAAACGGACACGGACATACCAACCATGGGTCCGATTAGATTCTTGATCGATTCGGGCAATATCTTTATGTTTCTCCAAGAGGATTTTTTTCTCCTTATTTGTTCCCACAATTCTCCTCAATCCAATCTCAATTATAAATTCTCTTTAAAAACATTGTTGAACTATCTCAAAACTTGCTGCGGGGGCGCATAAAATAAGTCAGTATAGAAAAGGGGAGGGTGCTCAGGGCTGAAACGACTATAAGTTTGCAAGCTGCTTTTCGACCCACTCTTCTTCATCTGGGAATTGTGCAAGCTTTGCAAGCCGCCTTACATAAGCTGTTTCGCATAACTTCTCAAAACCCATACTTCGGCCATATAGAGCTTCTGTCTCTTCTACTATCTTTTTTTGAATTTCTTCCTTTTCTGAAGATTCTAAGGATTTTTCATATTCATCTGCGGCCTGTTTCCGCACTTGTTGATACTCTCGGACAAAATCATCTCTCATCCTTTGAAGATAAAGATCGCGTTCTTTTTTACTTTCCTCTTTCCTAAAGAGGCTCACTTGGTCCGTTATATTGTCCTGAATAGCTTTCAGGGTATAAGCGCCAATATTCTCTATTTCCCCTTTTTTAACTCTCCGTTCAACATGATCTAAATTTTTCTTGAGCCTTGCCTCAGAATACTGAGACATAACTTTAGAGGCCTGCGCTGTTGACAGGCAAAAATATTTAACAAGCCGGTTAAAAAATTCAGGATTTATTTCTTTTTCAGGAAAAGGTTTTTGTAAAGATTTACTTTTTCTGGAAAAGGTAAATTTTATTGCCGAAACTCTGCGACCTTTTTTTATCTCTTCAAATTTAACGCCGATATCTGTTATCTCATTCAGCTCTTTTAAAGATGGAACTAAAACCCTTCTTTTGAAATCTCCAAAGCGTGGGTATTTCTTTTCAATTCCCAATATTTCCTTCAGATCTTGCAAGAGAAATGTTCTGGATCCAATGTTCTGGTATTGTTTACATAATTCATAGATCCTGAAAGAGTGAGTTAAGCGAAGCCGTATGACATCTTTTAGATTGTATGGGGTATAGAGTTCTTGAAGCTGCAGGAGATAGGGGCTTAACTTAGGAGAAAATTCTAGTTCAACAAAACCTTCGCCTGTAAAATATTCCGCACTTGATAACCAACCTATAACAAGGTCTGATTCTGGTTTTTTTATGATTAACTCACGCCGCCTCAACTTTCTTGTTATGTTCATAATTTCATTGTAAACCGATCCATGGCTGATTCCTGTTAATTCACAAAAATCCTTGATACTTATCTTTAATTTTTGGAATTCTTTTTCCTTATAAGGGTTCAGTTTAGAAATCATATACAGAATGATACGTTGTTCTTGGGTCGTTAAATGGTAAGATGATTCGATGAGTTCATTCGCCTTGTGAACTATCAACTGTTTATCTTTCATTTTTCTCCCTTAAATAAAGAACAAGCGTTTAAATATGACACCGACTTTTTGGTTGTCATATTTAAACAATTTTCAAATTTTATAACAAGATAAATGTGACCCGGTTTTTGTCACATTTACACTTTTATTTTTCCCTACAGGATCTTTCACCCGGTTTTTGTCACACTTCACCTGCTTTCTTTGTTTCATAGAGAAAAACCAGTGACCCGGTATTTGTCACACATTAAAAGCCTATACAGCAAGGCCCTATACAGGCTGTCATATTTCACCCGGAATCTGTCACACTTTAATATTAAGGATTGGCATTCCCTCCACCCGGATTCTGTCATATTTCATTTCAAGAAGAAAAAAGCCTTATCCCAAAAATTCACATCAGCATTTATCATACATGTAAAGTTTTTTATAAATGCGACCCGGTTTTTGTCACACATTAATAGCCTATATAGTAAGGCTTTATACAGGCTGTCATATTTCACCCGGAATTTGTCACACTTGGAGATTAAGGATTGCCATTCGCTCCACCCGGTTTTTGTCATATTTCTTCTCAAGTAAAAAAGATCCTAATCCAAAAAATTCACATCAGCATTTATCATACATTGCAGAATTTTTTATAAAAAAATGTGACCCGGAATTTGTCATATTTAAAATTACTGTTGAAATGGCGAAGATGATTTCGTCACCCGGATTTTGTCACATTACGGAATAAATATGTATGAAGGGAACTTTCCCGGAAATTGTCACATTTCAGGAATCTAGTCTTTTCAGGTTCACCCGGAATCTGTCACATTTAAAAATCACATTGGAAGGAAAGAAGAAAAATGCTTTTCACCCGGATCTTGTCACACTTAAATAAACTATATGACTTCTATGCAACCCGGATTTTGTCACATTTAGAAAAAAGAAGGAAATATCTCTCTTCCCGGAATTTGTCATAGTTCCCCCGGTTTCTGTCGTTATAACCGCCTAGAATGCCCGGAATTTGTCATAGTCCCACCCGGTTTCTGTCGTTATCTTACCCGGTTATTGTCGCGTAAGTACTCTCTATCTATCTGTAAATTAAAGATTATTTCGGACAGAAAATCTTTAAAATTCGTTTATAAATATATACAACAACAAATATAATGAAACCTCTTTAAGACCTTTTTGGTGAGTTGTTTTTTTTAAACTTCCTCTAACAAAAAAAATTTACCCAGTCCAAAACATTTAAGAAGGTGAGACTTAATGAGTATTAAATGTCTCATCTCCCCCTGTTCCATTGTAACTTTTTTAGATGCTTCGCTCCTTAAAAAGGACTTAATCTGGCAAATTTTTCTTTGAATTTATTGAAAAAAAGAGAAACAACCTATCATGTTGTAACCTTTACAAGTGACGTTGTAGGAAAGTATATTTTTTTCTGAAAATACCAACTTCACAGATTCCAATATTATAAACAAGCAAATTACTCCTGCGATAAAATGAGCCCAGAGAAACCAAAGAACAATAAATTTGAAATATTGAAGTTTTTGGCAGTGACGCATAGGACTTTGCATGAAAAAAGGCAACAATATGAATGGCGAATAATTTTCACAGTATTGACCTTCTATGTTTTATCTGTTGCAGCAATGATTAACAAAAAAAATTCATTACCTAATTTTGCCTTTTTCAACGTTGCTGTTTGGTTTCTTTTCCTCTGCTTGGCGGCTTTATCAGCCGGTTGTCTTTTATGCATGCATATAGCAAACGCCAGAAATAAAACTTTTGCAGAAATAGTAGAAGAGGGCATGCTTGAACTTCTTAAAGGCAGAGAACTCCCTTCTCTTGAATTCCCCGAAAAAAATTACCGAATGTCCAATTGGGCGTTTGTCTGGCAGGCAACGACAATATTTGTTATGGCAATATGCTCTGCTACTATTATAACTACAAATCATTGTAATGATAATTCAAGCCACGTGCCCGGCAGGACTGTCTCTTCCAGTATAGAATCTCCCACACCTATCTCTCCCCCAAAATGACTAATAGATGTTTCCTTCATAAGGAGAAAGATATTATGAGTTTTCTGTTTTCAGAACAAATAGTAAACCCCTTGCAAAACAGATTTTATCAGATTTTTTGTATTACATTTCCGCTAATTTTTTTCTTTATCGGGATATCTGAGGCTTCATTTCCTCCATGCGAAGGGGATTTTGATAATGATCAAAATCTGGATGGTTCAGATTTAAGCCTTTTTATCCAGGACTACAATCGGACAGATTGCCATGATAACTGCAATGGGGATTTTTATAGTGATGGTGATGTGGATATTGATGATATGAAAATTCTAGCTGCGGATTTTGGAAGGTCAGAATGTTCTATTGTCAATTATAAGGTCAACGGATTAAATTTCAGTCCTTATATGGATGGACAGGATCCTAATTTGGGATCAATTATAAGCGAGGAACAGATCCAACAACGCCTGCAAGCTATAGCGCCATATACCCTCTGGATTCGCTCCTTTGGGATGACGCATGGTCTTGAGCATATCGGGAGATTAGCGCACGAAATGTCCCTTAAAGCGGCAGTCGGCGCCTGGTTGGGGAAGGATATGCTTGTTAATTCCCAACAGATGAACAATTTGATTGATGCTGCTCGCAACGGAGATGTGGATTTGGCCATTATTGGAAGCGAGGTATTACTTCGTGGCGACATGTCTGAAAGCGAATTGCTTTCTTATATAAATCAGTTCAAGGAGGAGGTTCCAGGAATACCTGTCACCACGGCAGACATCTATAGCATTTTATTAGCACATCCTGACTTGATGGCAGCATCTGACGTCATCTTTGTAAATTATTACCCATATTGGGAAGGTAAAGATGTGAATTATTCTGTCGCAAACGTCCATGCCCTTCACCAGGAAATGATGGAGAAAGCAAATGGAAAAGAAGTCATTGTCTCTGAAACAGGGTGGCCAAGCGACGGAGATACTATAAATGAAGCTGTACCAACTTTGGACAATGCATGTTTTTATAATTTAAATATCGCCTCCTGGGCTCAAGCAGAAAATGTGAAATATTTTATTTTTGAAGCTTTTGATGAGACATGGAAAGCAGCTCATGAGGGGCTTCAGGGAGCGCATTGGGGGGTATGGGATAAGGATGGTAATTTAAAAACGTGCATGTCTGATTTTTTTGAAGGTGTAAAGGTGTCAGACAATTGGACATGCATGGACGTCCCAGGAGGCCCTGGTGATGCAGAAATTGTTTTTTTATATGTTCCTCTCTATGGAAGTTTCGATAATCTCTCAGGTCAGATATGGCATGTAGATCCAAATGAGTATAAAGTTTCTGTTTATATTAGGATTGGCTCTTCATGGTGGACTAAACCCTATTTTGCCGCCCCTTTGACCTCCATAGAATGTGACGGCACTTGGTCTTGTGATATCACAACAGGTGGTATTGACGAGCAGGCAAATACTATTGCAGCCTTTCTTGTGCCCAAAGAGTATGTGCCTCCTCCAGTTGGTGGAGCGAGTGTTCTCCCTGCTGAGATTTCAGAAAACTCTATTGCTTCTGCTGAAATAACACGGACCCCATAAAACTCTTCATACAAATTTCCCACCAAAAAAGCTGCATTGACTTCTTGTCCCTGGCATGAAAGCTGGGAGATATGAGTTTTCATTATCTTAGATTTATTCACCTCAATTTTCTACAAAATAATCTCCCCGAATTCCCCCTCAGGCCCAAATAATGCAAATAATATTTGATACGTTAAAAACAGGCCCCAAAATTCATTGTACACTAAAAAATTGACCAAAAAGCATCATGAAGAACCGAACAATTGTTTCTGTTCAGAGACAAATTCAACCCATCGAAAAGGAATTCAGAAATCCACCCGGAATTTGTCACACTTTACTAAATAAAAGGTACAGAACTTATTAAAATCCTCAGGTTTTTTTTGCTCTAACATGGGGAGTTTCCGTTGGCAATAAGCTCCGCTCCATGACACATTTGTTCGCTTTGAGCCGGAGGTCGAGAATGGGCCAAAGTGTAGCTCGTCGGAGACCGCTGGCGGTGCAGTCTTGCATCTGATGTTCAGGTTCAGACAGGGAAAGTTGTGGTTGAACTGTGGGGAAAAAATTTAAAAATTAAATGAAATATTCTGGTGAAAAAAGATTGAAAACCGCTATCCAGATCATAAAAGAGCCTGACTTGCTATGTGATGTTTTGCATGGAAAAAGAGATTCATCTGTTGAAGGGAAAAAGGGTGAAATCCGGCTATATTCTGATCAAAAAGTTATCGGTTATTTTATTCAAAATGGCAGCAAATCTCAAATGTTTTTGTTCAGGACAAACTGCAAAAACGGACAACAAAAAATAGGTGGAGTATACCCGAATGTGGACCTGCTTGTTGAAGCAAAATCAAGAGGAAAAGTAACTCGATTAAAGGAAGTCTTATCTTTCCTGGAAAGGTCCGGAGTTAACATTGATTCGCTCTCAAATTTATTTTTCCTGCGTTTAAATACCGTCATCTGCGGAAGAGAATTTAGAATAAACCAGTTAAAGCAATTTTTATCAGATGAAGAAGTTTAGAGGGCTCATTCTGGGCTGTATCACTTTAGGTTTTATTGTCCTTGTCTCCGTCAAAAATATCCACCCGGAATTTGTCGTCAATATGACCGAAAGTATGCCTGTAGGGCTCTATTTTGTGGTGAAGAATTCCAGTCCTGTACATGGAGATATTGTCGTCTTTCCCCCTCCTGAAATGACAAGAAAAATGATCTATCAACGACATTGGTTGCCGAGAAAAAGGGGTTTTTTATTGAAACCGGTCATCGCTCTTCCAGGAGATTATGTCTGCACAAATGATGATGAGTTTGTTGTCAATGACGAGAGTTTTGGAAATATCTTGGAAGAGGACAGGAAAGGGCGGGAACTGCCAAAATTTACTTATTGTGACACGGTGAATGACGAGGAAATTTTCGTTGGAGTCAACAAGGAAAACAGCTTTGACTCACGTTATTTTGGCCCTCTCTCTAGCAAGGAAATAGTCGGAAGAGCCATGCCCGTTATTACCTGGTGAAACGAAAATTTTTCCTATTTGAGTTTATGGGTTCGGAGTGGAGCAAAGGGGGACAAAGGGGCTCAAAAAAACGTCATGGAGTCAGAAGGGGTTTAGAGAGAGGTTGAGGTGGGTCAAAGAGGAGCAGAAGGGATTTTAATTAGGGCAAGATAAACCTAAGGCACTGTGAACTTTTCAAGTTCCCGTTTCCCTTAGGAAAAATACGGAGCCGACGGTGCGGCGATAGGCACCAGCTGGTTTATAAGTCTTTGTAATATTGCATTAAAAATAGGCGAGAGAGGGTGTAAATGGCAAGAATACTTAAATTTGATGATGGATCAGACCTCCCCCTGATCGAACCGGAAATGTGGAGCGGCTGCAAATCTGACAACGCCCCCTCTATGAAGAAATTGATGGTGAAAAATTTGTCTCTACTGGGCAAAACAGGAGCTGTTCCCGGCAAGGGAATCCGGGGCGGCAATCCAGCCAGGGGGAGCCGGGCCGCTGCCACCCGAACACCATCACTTTCAGCACGCCGTGTCATCATTAAGGCCAGGGTCGTCAAGATGACAAATGGAGACATGAAATCAGTAGACCTGCATCTAAAATATATCAAACGTGATGGTGTCGGAATTGAAGGAGAAGAAGGGCGTTTGTTTGGTGAAAATAGAGACGCATTTTCCGAATCAGAATTGAGCTCCCATTTGCATAATGAACAGCACCAGTTTCGCTTCATCGTTTCTCCTGAAGATGCCTATGAAATTGATCTGGAAAAATTCACCAGAGATCTGATGCAACAGGCCCAAAAGGATTTAGGGAAACAGCTTATCTGGGGTGCGGTATGTCATCACAATACAGACAACCCGCACGTCCATATTGTGGTCAGAGGTGTTGACAGGGATGGAGAGCAGTTGTGGATTGATCGAGAATACATTTCGAATGGTTTCAGGAACAGAGCAAGAGAAATAGTTACCAAAGAACTTGGCTGCCGTACTGAATGGGAAATTGAACAGTCCATTAACAATGAAATAAGGCAGGAAAGATTCACCTCACTTGACAGGCAATTAACCGGAAGATTGGAGGGGGGGAAAGAATTACACTTTGCTCATTATGACATGAACGATCCTGGAAGATTCCAGGATGCCAGACTGATGAGTCGCATTGAAAAGCTCAAGGAAATAGGTCTTGTATTTGATCGTGGCCCTCGGAAGTTTGAGTTTGTCAATGGCTGGCAAGAGCAACTTAAGATTATGGGCAGACGTGGTGACATCATTAAAACAATTCACGCGGAAATGGGGCGGAACGATACCGGCCGATACCACATTTTTGATCCTAAAAATAACACTGTTGATATTGAAGGCAATGTCGCGAGAATTGGTCTCGTTGATGAACTGTCCGATAGAAAATTCTGCATCATCGAAAAAACCAACGGCGATATCCATTATCTTCCTGAAAAAGCAATAACAAAAGAGATCTTTTCCCATATCAGCGAAGGGCAGATCGTCAGGATCAGAACTGAACAGAGTTCCTGGCTGAAAGCTGCTGATAAAAACATTGCGGATATTGCCAGAGCAAACGGCAATATTTATTCAGTAAAACAGCACCTCAAAACACTTCCCGCCCAGCATGTCAGAGTGAAGGGGAGGGCAGTTGAAAGGAGGGATTATGTCGAGTCCCATCAAAGAAGAGTGCAGCGGCTCTGTCGCTTCGGTCTGGCCCAGGATGTTGACGATGGAAAGTTCCTTGTTGCAGACAATTTGGAAAAGGAACTCGCATCCAGAGATAAAACACACCCAAATAAAAATCTCAAAATAGAAATTATTTCATCAATGCGGCTTGACGAAATGGTGCAATATCCGGGACGGACCTGGCTTGATTTTCATACAGCCGACCTTGACGCAACAACTCTTGCAAAACACGGGTTTGGTCACCAGGTCAACAAATTTGCCCACCAAAGAGCTGAATACGTTCGGGAACTTGGCATCGATCCTGCAGATCCAGCCAGAGCAAAAAAACTTGATAAGATTCAAGCTATTAATCTGGTTGGAGATGAAATGGTGAAAGCTGGTTATGAGTATGTACATTTGGAGTCAAATTCCGAGTTCACAGGCAAAGTCCATCCTGTGGTTCATGTCTGGAAACGCAAGAAATATCTCATAATTGATAATGCACGCTCCAAGCAGTTTACCATAGTTCCATGGCAACAGGATTTTGAGTCGTTGCTGGCCAGAAAAGTACAGCTTTCAATGGACGTCAATTCCCGTTTTAAGATAAAGGCTATGGGACTGGATCTGTCACGGTAATTCTATGGCTGATAGATATAGATTCAGGAAAATTAATATTTTCTATGGTCATATTGCTGTTGGTGTCGGCTTTTCGCTCCTGGGGTTATGGCTGGCTACCCAATACTGTGCGTATGCTCTTGGCTACCAGCCGCAGCTTGGCCATGTTATTGGCACTGTCCAGGGACATCCAGTTTACCAACCCTGGGCCTGGTGGTTGTGGGCCTATCATTACGAACCCTATGCCCCTTGGGTTTTTGTGAGAGCAAGTTGGATCACCTATGGCAGTTTTGCTGTGATGAGTTGTTGTATGATCGCCCTTGCCATCAGGCGTGCACGTAAAGAGAAAACAAGCGGGGCCTATGGTACAGCCCGCTGGGCGAATAATAACGAACTTGAACAGGCTGGGTTTTTCTCATCAAAAGGAGTTTTTCTTGGCCAGACCGATGATGCCCGATTTGAACAGAAATTAGATACTAACGATGACGTCAAACTGATCCAGAAGAAGGCGGGCAAGAACTTTATCCGTCACAACGGGCCTGAGCATGTTATTGCCTTTGCGCCGACCAGGTCAGGGAAGGGCGTTGGTCTTGTTGTCCCAACTCTGCTGAGCTGGACAGAATCCGTCCTTGTATATGATATTAAAAAGGAGAATTGGAATATCACCTCCGGGTGGAGAAGTAAATTCTCACATTGCCTCTGCTTTGAACCGACCTCTCCGGACTCAGTCAAATACAACCCCTTGCTTGAAATCAGGCAGGGAGTGAATGAGGTCCGTGATGTCCAGAATATTGCCGATATTCTCGTAGATCCGGAAGGCGGAAAAGAGCGGAAAGACCACTGGGAAAAAACGGGTCATTCTCTGCTTGTTGCCGCTATCCTGCACGTTCTCTATGCAGAAAAAGAAAAGAGCCTAAATGGTGTTGCTCGGTTTTTGGCAAATCCAGAACGAGACATCCATCAAACCATTGCCGTAATGATGCGGACTAACCATCTTGAAACTGGACCGCATCCAGTTGTTGCCTCTTCGGCAAGAGAACTGATGAACAAGGCTGAAAACGAATTGTCCGGCGTGGTGTCAACAGCCATGTCTTTTCTTGGTCTGTACCGGGATCCTGTGATTGCAAGGAATACGTCCTCAAGCGACTTCTCCATATCTGACCTCCTGGGAGCGGAAAGGCCGGTAAGTCTTTATCTCGTAGTCCCTCCAAGTGATGCGGAAAGAATCCGGCCTTTAATACGTCTGGTTCTCAACCAAATTGGACGCAGGTTGACAGAATCCGTGGAATTTGGAGAGCAGGGGCGGCCTGCAACAAACCATAAGCTTCTTTTCATGCTTGATGAATTCCCAACATTGGGCAGGCTTTCTTTCTTTGAAAGTGAGCTTGCTTATATGGCTGGCTACGGTATCAAGGCATATTTGATTGCCCAGAGTTTGAATCAGATTGAGAAGGCATACGGCCCGAACAACTCGATTCTCGATAACTGCCATATCCGGATCACCTATGGAGCTCTTGATGAAAGAACTGCCCAGAGAATCAGCAAACTTCTGGGTGAAAAAACAGAAACACGAAGACAGCTCAATCTGGCGGGCAACAGGCTCGCTCCGTGGCTCGGTCATATCATGGAATCAGAGCAGGAGAGTGCCCGCCAACTCCTGACCCCTGGTGAAGTGTTGCAGCTCCCCAATGATGATGTCCTGATTATGGTTGGCGGCATGGCTCCTTACAGAGGGAAAAAGATAACCTATTATCAGGATGCTCGTTTTGCAGGACGTGCATTTCTGGAGGCTCCTGAACCAGCTACAGAATTACTTCCTTCCCGAGTAAGCAACTGGTGCAAGACCCTTGTAAATGAAGATACAAACCTCCCTGAAAAATCAGGAGATTATGGGCAAAGTCAGGCAGATGGAAACTCTGGCGGTCCGGGAAAAAACTCCTATGAAAAAGGGGAAAGTCTGGATCGAAATTTCCACGTTGCTGCCTCGGCAGAAGGACGGAAGAGAAGACAATTTAGAGAACAAAAAATAGCAAAATCGGTTGAAAAAGAGACTCTCATTTTGACTGAAAAAACAAAAATTGGTCAACAAAAAGCCCAACAGAAGGATGTCTCAATAGGGCGACAAATTGAAATGAACCGAGAAGAAAACGGAGGAGGTTTGCCACTGTGAGAAAATTACCAAAACAGAAAATTTATCCCTTTTTATCTGGGGAGTTGTGTCGTCGATTTAAGACATATTGCCGGGCAAAAGGTTTGACAGAATCAAGTGTTGTTGAGGCTGCTTTGCAGGAATATCTCGATGACAGCAAAGATATAAATCTCCTGTACAGGAGACTTGATCGGCAGAATAGAGCCCTGGGGAGAATGGAAAGAGACCTGAATGTTTTGAGTGAATTCATGGCTGTTTTTATCCAGGTCTGGTTTGCATATACACCTCAGTTGCCGGAGGAAGAAAAGCCCGCTGCCCAGCGTCTGGCCATGGGACGTTACCGTCAGTTTGTTGCACATGTTGCAGACGCTGTGGGAAACGGAAAACGATTTATTGATGATTTTGTCAGTGAGCCCATAGCGGATGATGAGGAATTGAAAAGTGTTCTGGAGGCGGCTGGTGGCCAATAATACGCTGGCAACAGTGCGCCGTTATGCTGCTCTTGAAGCAGCTCTCCAGCCCGTGCATGATTATCTTGAAAATGATGCGGTTATTGAAATTATGCTGAACGCGGATGGCCGTGTATGGGTGGATATGGCCGGAGAAGGACTCGTTCAGTCCAATGTTGTCATGGGATCAGACGAGGCAGAGCGTGTTATCCGTCTTTGTGCCTCGGCCATGAATACGGAAGTCAACGAGAGGCAACCGTCCCTTGCGGCAAAATTGCCTGTCTGGGGATACCGTGTTCAGGCCGCTGTTCCGCCTATTGTTGAGGCTCCGGTTTTTGCTTTTCGGAAACCTTCAAAAAGGGTCTTTTCTTTGGAAGACTATGTCGCCAGCGACATTTTAAGCAGTAAACATGCTGATATCATAGTCAGTGCAGTGCAGGAGAGGCGGAATATCCTCATTGGAGGAGGTGCAGGTTCAGGGAAAACTACTTTGGCGAACTCCATTCTGCAATGTGTGGCGGCAACGCATGATCGCCTATATATCATTGAAGATAACCCCGAACTACAATGTACAGCTGCTAACAAAGTCCAGATATTTGTTCAGTCTGGTTATACCTTCCAAAACGCTGTCATGGATGCCCTTCGTTTTCGGCCGGACAGAATCATTGTCGGTGAGGTCAGGGATGGTGCGGCCTTAGATTTACTTAAAACCTGGAATACCGGACATCCTGGTGGTCTTGCGACAATCCATGCCAATGATCCTCGTGCCATGCTTGAAAGGCTAGGTCAACTTATTGAAGAAGTAATACCACAAGCACCACGTTATCTCATCGCTGAAGCTGTCGACCTATGCATACACATTTCAAGAGATGTTCATGCTCCTGCCGGCAGAATCGTCAATGCAATTGCTCAAGTGAATGGTTTGACTGAATCAGGAGCCTGGGACATGAAGTTCCTCTGATTTTTTTGAGATGTCCTATCTGTTTGTTTCTGTGTAGTTCCTTCAAAATGATGTTTCGTATCTGAAGAAAAATTATTCGTTTTTTTCAACGAGTTCACATGGTTCGGAAGCATATTTGCATAGCGGGGATCCCATAGTTGAATCGCAGAAGATGTGAAAATCTTTCATCGCCAGAGGCGTTGGCTAATCGCTTAGAGACTTTTACTCATTAACTTGTGTCTGCCAAGAAATGAGGATTTTTGATCGAGTTCAAGGACTGTGAAAAAAATTACCGGAGACATATGTCCTATATCCAGAGGATAATTTTTTAAGCATGACGCAGAAATCGGGGAAAAGACCATTTGCAGTCAGACGCTAATTTATTTCGGAGCATACATGAAAGAATTGAAAAAGATTGTTCCTTTATTGGTGTTCGTCAATCTGCTGCTCGTAGCAGGTGATGCAATTGCTTCTACATCAACAGGTATGCCGTGGGAGGGTCCCCTTTCACAACTCCTCACCAGTCTTGAAGGACCGGTTGCACGAGTCCTTGGTGCTGTATCGATCATTGCACTCGGTTTGGGTTTAGCCTTTTCCGAGGGCGGCTCCTTTATGAAGAAAGCTCTCTGGGTTGCCATGGGCCTTTCAATTGCCTTTAACGCAACGTCCTGGGGTCTTTCTTTTTTTGGATTTGGCGGGGGGCTGCTTGTATGATCGGAAGACGATCAGAAGGTTTATCCGTAACAGTCCACCGGTCGCTGGTAGAAAGAATCCTCTTGGCAGGGATTCCCCGCAATGTTTGTTTCATCCTCTGGACGACAATAACCTCGATGGCTTTTGGGCTTCGACAGCTGTGGGTCATCCCTTTTGGGATTGGTATTCATTTTGTTCTTCGTCTTGCTACAGAGAAAGATCCTTTTTTCTTTGAAGTGTTTCTGCAGGATATGAAGAACCCGGACCGTTTTGACGTATAGGAGATCTGTCATGTTTTGCCTTCGGGAGTACCGTGAACCTGAAAACAGACTGCCTGATTTACTCCCATGGGCGGCTCTTGTTGCCCCAGGTGTCGTCTTACAGAAATCATGTCTTCTTCAAAAGACAATAGCTTTTCGTGGGCCGGATTTGGCAAGCAGTTCTGATAGTGAACTTCACAGTGCTGTGAGCAGGCTGAACAATGCCTTGAAACGTCTTGGAAGTGGCTGGGCTCTTTTTTGTGAAGCGCAGCGTTTTGAGGCAAATGACTATCCAGATGCTCACTGGCCGGAAGGGGTTTCCTTGGTCGTTGACCTTGAGAGAAGGCAGCAGTTTCTGCAAGCCGGCAACCATTTTGAATCCAGTTATTTTCTCACCTTTGTCTATCAACTTCAAAGTGGAGGCGCAAAGAAGATTGAAGCCCTCTTCTTTGAGTCAGAAGAAGATGATAGCAAGAGCAGAAAGGCTGTTGTCCGGGACAACGAAAGAGATCTCAATTTTTTCACCAGCCAGGTGAAAGAGATAGTCGGCCTTATGCAGGGTGTCTTTACTGAAGTATCTGAGCTTGATGATGATCAGACATTAACATATCTTCACAGCACCATTTCCACAAATCGTCATTTTGTCAAAAGTCCGCCAATACCCATGTATCTTGATGCCTTGCTGCCGGATCAGCCTTTTACTCCAGGACACATTCCCATGCTGGGCGAGCATTTCATGCCAACAATTTCTTTTACAGGTTTTCCTAATGAATCCTTTCCTGGTCTTCTGGATGATTTGAATCATTTGGGGGTTCCGTATCGTTGGGGGACTCGTTTTATCTATCTTTCCAAGCAAGATGCGCAAAAGGAACTTGAGAAGTATCGGAAGCGCTGGTGGCAAAAAAGGAAAACAATCTTCACTCTTATTAAGGAAGAAGCTTCCCAACAGGAGAGTGCCCTTATCAATTCTGCTGCTGTCAACAAGTCTGCTGATGCTGATGCCGCTCTGCAAGAACTTGGGGAAGACCTGGCAGTTTATGGCTATATGACCGTCACTGTCACTGTCTGGGACAGGGAGTTGGAAACAGCAAAAAACAAAATTGAAATGATCCGTAATGTCATTCAATCAAAAGGTTTTACCGTTAAAGAGGAAACGTTCAATTCGAAAGAGGCATGGCTTGGGTCGCTCCCCGGCCATGTCTACGCTAACGTCAGGCGTCCGTTGTTGCACACATTGAATCTCGCCCATATTATGCCGTTGTCAGCTACATGGGCCGGGGATCATGTCAATTCTCATTTGTTGAAAGAGAGCGGGGTGGGGACAAGCCATTTGCTCACATCAACAGTAGGTCAAACACCGTTTCATTTGAATCTCAATGTCGGCGATGTCGGCCATACCCTTATTGTCGGACCAACTGGGGCAGGCAAATCAACTCTGCTTTGCCTCCTTGAGTTGCAATGGCTCAAGTATCCCGGCGCCCAGGTCATTATTTTTGATAAAGACAGAAGCGCACGATCGGCAACTCTTGGCGTTCAGGGCAACATCTTTGAACCTGGAAATGAGGAAGCCCCTGTCGCATTCCAGCCCCTTGCCGGCATTGACAAAAAAAGTGAGAAAATGTGGGCTGCCGAATTCATCGTAAATCTGCTCAGGGCTCAGAATTTTAAGGAAACACCGGAGGTAAAAAAAGAGATTCTTTCTGCTTTGGATAACCTTGTTTCCACGCCTCGGATGCAGCGGACGATGACAGTTTTTTGCAGCTTGGTTCAGGATGTGGATATCAGGAACGCTTTACTTCCTTACACGCTGGAAGGCACATATGGTCAACTTTTCGATGCTGATCATGATGATCTGCACAGCTCATTCTGGACAATGTTTGAAATGAGATCCCTCATGGATCTAGGGGAGGAGGCCATCATCCCGGCCCTTGATTATCTCTTTCACCGAATTGAAGGCAGTTTTGACGGCAGGCCGACCCTTCTTGTTCTTGATGAGGCGTGGCTGTTTTTATCTCACCCGGTTTTTGTCACCCGAATCAAAAATTGGCTCAAAACATTACGCAAGAAAAATGCGTATGTCGTCTTTGCATCACAGGAGGTTGCCGATGCAATGGACAGTCCCATTATGTCGACAATCCTTTCAGCCTGTCAGACAAAAATATTCCTCCCTGATGAGGAAGCGCTCTCTCCGGCAATGATGAAAATGTACGCTGAGTTGGGTTTGAGTGATGCTGAAATCCGCATCATCAGTCAGGCCCAAAAGAAGCGGCAGTATTACTATCGTTCTGTAAAAGGCAGACGGCTTTTTGATCTGATGCTTGGTCCGGTTGCCCTGACTTTTGCCGGGATGAGCAGTGAAGAAGACCATCATTTGATGGATCAGCTTGAAAAAGAGTTCTCAGGAGAGCATTTCGCTGAAGAGCTCTTGCTGAGACAGGGGCTTCAAGATGCGGCAAAACTGGTGAGAGAATTCAGAAAAAGTCATTTGTTAAAAGTTGCATGAGGTTTTGGGAGAACTTGTGAAGAGGAAAATTTTTACCCTGATTGTATGCAGTTTACTTTTTCTCCAGAGTGAGATTGCTTTTTCAACCATGTCTGTCATTGACTCAAGCAATTTGGCCCAGGCTGTCTTGCAAGTAAAAGGACAGATCGAGGAAATAACCCACTTGGTTGAAAGCCTCAATAATCAGGTCATCCAGATAAGAAACCAGACTACTCAGATTGAAAATCAACGCATTCAGTTGCAGAAACTCAGCAATGGTGAATGGGGTAGTTACTATGGCCTCTTAAATGACATTGCTGCAGATTCAGCAATGTTGACCGGTCTTCTTGATCAGATTGGATACGGCGGTAACATTGCGACAAAGTGGGGGGACTTATTCCCTGATGACTTTAGCGGAATGACGCTGGGAGAGTGGACAACCTATTTGTCGAGATGGGACAGGATGATCAAAGACGTTTCCCAAAATGCGGCACAGTCACAGGGGTGCATAAACAGGGTGCAGGCGAACAGCCGTAAAGCTCAACAGATCCTGGTTAACTCAAACACCTCTGACGGAGAGATCGCCCAACTGCAATCCTTGAATCAGATGGCGTCATTAACCCAGGGATCGATGAATGACCTTGTCTCAATGTCAGCCACTATAGGTCGGGTCATTTCTTCCGGGGCTGCCCGCGATGCCGCTGAACGGGAAGTACTCAGGGCCGCTGCCGCTGATCTTCGCAAAGATTATGCTGATAAAGGGAGCGCTCCTGAATCATTAACCGATTTTCCATGAAAACTTTTAGGAAGCAAAAGAGAAATATTAAGGAGAAAAAATGAAAAAAATTAAAAACTTGATGAGTCTTGGTTGTGGTCTGATTTTCTTTTTCATGGCCGCTGGTTGTCAGAGTCAACCACAGGAAAAGGCAGTATTTTCACAACAGGATGTCGAGTTTTTCAAAACCAATGAACAAGCCAGAAACATAGAAGATCTTCGCTGCAAAGAATTGGCAAAAGCTGAATTTGACCTGGATGAAAAATGTCTCGCCGTAAAAGAAGCTAATCGTCAGCTCTTGACCAAAAACTATAATTTTAAGGGGAAAGCACCAAAGAAATTAACAGAACTTCCTTAATATGAGGTTTGTTGAATGGATTTTAATTCATTAACCACAACATTAACGAATTTTATAAATGCTTTTAACGGCGGATATTCTCTATTGCTCCCAAGTGTACGTTGGCTGACTGGAACGTTGTTAGCTATAGAGTTGAGCTTAATCGGCATTTATTGGGCTGTCTCCGGCGGTGAAAGGCTTATCGCTGTAATTAAGAAGCTTTTATTTATTCTCTTTTGGGTGATGTTGGTAGGCTATTTTGATGTATGGGCAAAAACTTTTGTGAAATCTCTGATCAACGCAGGACTCATTGCCGGTGGCCAATCCGGCAATTACAACCTTCTTCTCGATCCTTCTCGAATTGCCGGATACGGGCTTGATGCAACCATGCCCCTCGTCGACAAGCTGCAGGGTATCAGCTTTGATGTCGTCGACGCCATAATCGTTGGCTTTGCATATATGCTTATCATGCTCGCTTTTTTGGTCATTGCAATCCAGGTCGTGCTCTGCCAGTTGGAATATTATCTCGTTCTTGTTTTAGCCAGTATTCTGTTGCCTTGGGGACTTTTAAAACCGACCAAGTTTATCGCGGAAAAAGCGATAGGTGCCATTATTAGCGCTGGTGTGAAATTGATGGTTCTATCATTCATTATCGCTGTTGCTGATAATGTCCTGAGCAATATTCAGTTTGCCAGTAATACCATCGAATTCAATGAACTCTGGGCTGTTTTTTTGACAACAGGAACAATTGCTTTTCTTGCCTGGAGTGCACCAGGAATGGCTGCAGGTCTTGTATCTGGGTCACCCAGCCTGACCGCAGGAACCGCTGCCCAGAACATGGCTGCCACAACCGTTGCCGGAGCTGCCGCAACACAGGCAATTGTCAGTGCCACCAGAGCTGCGGCTAGAGGGGGGAGTACAGTAGGAGCTCTCGGAGCCCAGACTGTTGGCGCCTATCAGATGGGCTCTTCAATGGCTTCAACTTTTGATGGGGCAGGGAAGGGCGGTGCCGCTATTGCTGGTATGAAAACGGCCAGCAACTCTCTCATCAGGTCATGCCTTGGGCCTTCTTTTAACTCAGTTTCAGGTGCGGCAAATCGGAATATGAACATTGGAATGCGTACCGGATATTCAGCAAGTGGCGGAACACTTTCACCTGGAATGAAGAATGCGCAGTCAAAAGACATTGCCACTGGAACAGGGAAGGGGAGAAGCGCAGAAAATTGGTCTCATATTGCCGGTAAGATGATGCATGCAACACCGCATGAAGCAAGGCCCAGTGGTGGAAGTTCCGGACCGAAATTGTAGAGGTTTACGCAATGAAAAATCGTTCTGAAAAGAATTGGAGACCAGAGGGAGAGGTCGAAACTCCTTATAAGAAAGCAAAAAAGGAATGGGATGACCGAATGGGGAATGCCATTGTCCAGGCCAGAAACTGGAGGATGATGTGTTTTGCCTTGGTTCTTCTGATGTTCTTCTGTTGTGGAGGACTCGTCTACGTTGGACAACAGCCCAAACAGGTACCCCATATTGTCGAGGTCAAGGAAGACGGCAGTAGCAGATATGTTGGTGATGTCGGCAGATCATGGGAAGAATGGACGCCTAAGGCTTCAAATATTAAGTTCCATCTGCGACGCTTTGTGACAGCCTCAAGGGAAATCGTTTCTGATCCGGTTGTTATGAAAAAACGGTGGTTTGATGCCTATAGCCTTATCACTCCTGAAGCATCCAAGATATTATCAGCCTGGGTTCAAGACCACGATCCTTTTCTGAGAGCGCAAAAGGAGCTGGTGAGCATTGATATTTATTCCATGGTCCCTTTGTCAAAGGAGAGTTGGCAGGTTGATTGGAATGAAACGGTCAGAAGTGTGAAAGGGAACCAGATAGGTTTGCCAAAGAAATGGAGAGGGATTTTTACCTTGAAGTTTGAACAGCCCAGGACAGCGAAGTTGATGGAGAGCAACCCTATAGGTCTGTACATAACTGATTTTAGTTGGACCACTATCAACTGATTAGCAGATAGGAACAAATGAAAATGAACAAGAAAAGCGTAATTTGTGGGATGTCCTTTTTGATTTTAACCTCCTGCGCCCACCAACCACTTCACCCGGAATCTGTCACATATGTGGAAGCAACGAAGCTTCCCCCTCTTGAACCTGAGCAGGTTGTAGTAGAAGTCCCACAACCTATGCCCCTCCCGGGTCAGATGCAGGAACATCCGTTTTTTCGTGAAGATGAAAGAGGGGAGGGGGACCGTGAATTGTCTCCGGATAAAGTTATTGAAAACGCTAATGATCATGCTCGTAACAAGCCTGATTCAAATAAGTATTTCAATTCGATAATGCGTTTTGATTATGCAGAGGGCACGCTTTATCAGGTGTATGCAGCCCCATTGAAATTCACAGATATTCAATTACAGCCAGGGGAGAGGGTCATGGGAGAAGGCCCGATCTGTGGCGACACAGTGCGCTGGGTCATGGGGCAGGGGATAAGTAAAAAGGACGGAGTTGAACAGGAACACATCTACCTGAAGCCAACTGAGCCGAATCTTCATACAACTTTTACAATTAATACAGATCGGCGAACGTATCATTTAGAAATTCACAGCTTTAAAGATACGTATATGGCGGCCGTCAATTGGCGATATCCCAAGGATGAAGTGGCAAAGATCCGAAGCAGGATTGAGCGGCGTGAACGTGAGGAGAATTCTGTTACGTCGACGATCGTGTCACTGGATGATGTGGACAACAATTATGATGTGAAGATCATGAAAGGGCAAGGAGATATAATTAAATGGCTGCCCCAGATGGTCTTTGATGACGGCCATAAGACCTTTATCAAATTCCCCAGGGAAATGCTTGAAAGGGAAGCGCCGGTTCTCTTTGTCCTGTCCTCTGACGAAGAAACGCAACTGGTCAATTATCGGGTCAAAAACGATTATTACATAGTCGACCGTTTGTTTACTATGGCGGAGTTGCGGCTTGGACAGAAAAATCAGGATATTGTCCGGATCACTCGGGTCGACTAATTTGTGGGGCGTTTATGATGGATGACAAAGGAAAAAGGAATGACGGGAACCAGGAAAAGGTTATTGATTATGACCCGCACAAGTCCAAGATTGATCCTGATGATCCTCAGCTTGCAATAACATCACAAACACGCACAGGAAGAAAAATAAAAAAGAGCAGGGTTTTTGGGGTTGCCGCTGCTTTTGTTGGGCTTCTTCTTATCGCTCTCATAATCGCCTTGCAACCACCCAAGATACACCAGGCTATTGCGGAAGTTGAATTGGAAACCAAACAGAAATATGTCCAGGTCCCGGACCTTATTTCCAAGGCGCCGGCCGCTGTTGTTGCTCCACTCCAGCCGGAACAAAAAAATATTCCGCAACTTGGTCCAGCACTTCCCGGTGATATCGGGAAAACCATGGTGAAACCACCACTGCATCCCTCTTTACAATCCACGCCTGTAACGGTTGCACCAACACCGGAAGAGGAGATGCGTAAGCAGAGAGAGCAGAAAGCATATCTCGCCGAAGCTGTTTTCAGGGGAGGCTACAAAGTTCACTATAATAACGCAGGAATAAGAGACAGCGGAAAAATGAATTCTCAAGGCTCCGATTTACCCAACGCCTTGTTGGACAGTGTTGCAAGTCTTGCCGGAAACCCCCAGGCTGGAACTGTCCATGATAGTGTCGCTCTCCAGAATATGCAGTCTGAGAAAAGAACCTTCATGGATTCTGCAGCAGGCGAGGGCACAAATTACCTGAACAGCCCTTTGACCTGGCCTCGTAGTAAGTATGAAGTCAAGGCCGGTTCCATTATTCCTGTAAGCCTTATTACAGGAATAAACAGTGACCTTCCCGGAGATATCGTCGGACAGGTCAGGGAAAATGTCTATGATACGGTAACAGGAAATTACCTTTTAATCCCACAGGGCTCACGAGTCATGGCTGATTATGATTCTATTGTTACTTATGGTCAGGAACGGGCTCTGGTCTGCTGGAATCGTCTGATCCGGCCGGATGGCACTTCGATTCACCTTGAATGCTCGCCTGGTGTAGATTTGGCCGGATATGCCGGAGTCAAGGACCAGGTTGATAACCACTGGTTCCGGCTTGTTTCTGGTGTTGTCCTCTCATCTGTCCTGGCCGCCACAACAACATTCAGTGAAGGTGATATTGATGGCTATAACCCAACCTGGAGCCAGCAGATGGCCGCAAGCGCAGGAGAGGAGATCAATAATGTCGGCCAGCAGATTACCCGAAAGAATCTAAATATCCAGCCCACCCTCAGAATAAGGCCAGGCTTTTCAGTAAATGTTCTGGTTAACAAAGATATGATCCTTCCCCCTTATGAGAGGGAAGGGTGATACTTTTGAGCTCAAAAGAAAAATCGTACAAGGATGACGCAACATGATTGACTTGGATATACCCCAAAAACCAACCTATGTTCAGAAACGCTTCAAGCTCAATTCAGAAATTGAATCACTCTTTTCTCAGTACCTTGAGGCTGCCCGATCCACCAGAAAAGATCTAACTGAAAGCGAATTACTGGAAGCAATTCTTCTCAAACATATTAATAAGGACAGAGCCTTCAAAGACTGGAGAAAGAAGCAGCAGGAGCAGTGACTTTTTCATAACCTTTCGTGTATTATCGGTTGACAATAGTATTGTGTGGCATTAATATGTCTTTATAACGGAAAATCTCGAGAGGGCTATAATTTTGATAGATTCCTTCAGGTGCAAAGAAACAAAAAAAGTTTGGTATCGAAAATTCTCGAAGAAATTTCCACCAGAGATTCAAGGCCGGGCCAGAAGAAAACTTATTGCAATAAGTATTTCTGAATCAATTAACGATTTAAGAGTGCCACCTTCAAATTTTCTGGAAGTGTTGAAAGATGACCGCAAAGGTCAATACAGCATACGAATTAATGATCAATGGCGTATTTGTTTTGAGTGGAAAGACGGCAACGCATGTAATGTTGAAATTGTTGATTATCATTAAGAGGTTCAAAAATGGTAAAAAGAATGATCCCACTGGAACATCCCGGTATATTTTTGAAAGATGAGTTTATGGAGCCTTTAGGTTTGTCTGCTTATAGAATCTCTAAAGATACTGGAATATCAAATATGGCCTTAAGTGAGATCCTGCGTGGTATACGGGGGATCTCCCCAAGGGTAGGAATTCGCTTATCAAAGTATTTTGGTTTGTCAGAGGGATATTTCTCCCGTCTACAGCTTCAATATGACCTTGATCTTGTTAAAGAAATGGAGGGAGAGGAAGTCGAAAAAATTAAGACACTGGCTGTTGCCTGAAACAGGCTGCATTTGAGGTAAATCCCCCCCCCAAAACCACTTCATTCAGGAGCTATATTCATCGTAGGGAAATCACCCCGTACCTCGGGGTGATTTTTTGAGAATCAAGATCGATGTAATTTACTTCTTTCCCCAGGGTGAGGTAAGCGCTTAATCTTGGCAATGCGAAAACCAAGTCAGCGAACAGGCAATTTTCAAAAATTACCGGCCAATTACAAACTTTGTTCCGTCGCAGAACATGTCAATAGAGGGCAACTTGGCAATAATGCGAGATAGCATTTGCCAACCTTTAATCACTGGTAGTTTATTTCTTATCTTTATTTTCTTCAGACATCATAGTAAAATATGTGCATGAAAAAAACATCACTTCTCCAGACAAATCCTTTTCTGGCAAATAAAAAGCAACGTCATGTCTTAATAGCAAAGACAGTTATTTCGTCATCTGCAATTGAAGGAGTTCACGCTGCTGCAAAAAAAGCCGTTGAGGAGCAAAACAAAGCTATCCCTGCTTTACAGAGCTCAAAGTCTGCCTCAACACCTCATTAAAGATCTTTATCATAGGCTGATAGTTCAAATCCATACCGGATTGCACGGCATTGAAGTATTCCTGCCGTTTTTTGCCTTGCATCTTCTTGAAATCCAAAGGAGGCAGTCCAGCCTGTAACGCCATTAATGTCGCAACCATTTAAACAGAACCAAGCCAGTTTTTGTGCATTAGGCAGATATCATCGGCAGTAAACTGATGATCGAGGTCATATATTGCCAGGAATTCATGTAAAGCCCGAATATGCTCTCCGGCCTCTATCTTGTCAATTTCTCTTTTTCTGGTGATCCCAAGAAGATTCTTTAAAACACGTCCACGAGATCCTGGCTCTGCTTGATCTTCAGGGTAACCGGTTGTGTCATATCTTCCGCTTTTCTTCACACATTATGTCCTTAAGGAAATTCAGTTAAACTTGCCATGCATCGACGATAAGATTCATCAACTGGTCATTCTGGAACACTGAATCTAAGGAATTAAAATCAACGCCTGCATTCACGGCATAAGTGCTCATGTCCTGAATAACCTGATTGATATCTGAACCAATTAAATAGGAACCATCAAACAAATTGATTTTGTCAACACCGCCATTTTCACCAGCGAAAAAATCGTTTAATCTTAAATGATCTGAAGCACTGTATCCAACTTCGAGATCATCTCCATCGCGGAATAAGGCAATGCTGCCATGACCAATTTCTTGACCAAACAGGATCGAGTCAAATCCGTCAGTATCATTGTTCAAGATTGTATCCACACCGTCTCCAAGACCGAAAAGGTAAATATCATCACCTCCTCCACCAACGAGGGTATCGCTGCCGATTCCACCAACAATGATGTCGTTGCCTGAGGAGCCGATCACGGTATCATTGCCAAGACCACTTTCAATCCGGTCTATATTGGTCAGAATGGTGGCACTGAGGTCAATCAGGTTGTTGTAGTCATTGCCTGCAATAACATTCAGCCCGGCACCACCGTTCATTTCCTCCACGGTATTGTCCCCGCTGAAGGTATGTACCCGGATCGTATCGTCACCGTCTCCACCAAGAATCTTATCATACCCCTCACCACCATTGAAGCTGTCATAACCGCTGTCTGTTCCTTCTATGAGGAAAAAATCATCACCGACACCGCCAGAAAGGGTATCACTGCCGATTCCACCTACAATGATGTCGTTGCCTGAGGAGCCGATCACGGTATCATTGCCAAGACCACTTTCAATCCGGTCTATATTGGTCAGAATGGTGGCACTGAGGTCAATCAGGTTGTTGTAGTCATTGCCTGCAATAACATTCAGCCCGGCACCACCGTTCATTTCCTCCACGGTATTGTCCCCGCTGAAGGTATGTACCCGGATCGTATCGTCACCGTCTCCACCAAGAATCTTATCATACCCCTCACCACCATTGAAGCTGTCATAACCGCTGTCTGTTCCTTCTATCAGGAAAAAATCATCACCGACACCTCCAGAAAGAGTATCACTGCCCAAACCGCCGATGATTGTGTCGTTGCCTGCGGAGCCTGTGATGGTATCATTTCCAAGACCAGCATCAATATTGGCAATATTCTTTAACGTGGTGGCACTGAGATCAATCAGGTTGTTGTAGTCATTGCCTGCAATAACATTCAGTCCAGCTCCACCGTTGATTTCTTCAGCCGTATTGTCACCACTAAAGGTATGCACCCGGATCGTGTCGTCACCGTCACCACCTAGAACCGTATCATACCCATCACCGCCATTGAAACTGTCATAGCCACTGTCAGTTCCTTCTATCAGGAAGATATCATCACCAGTTCCACCCAAAAGGGTATCGCTACCGATTCCACCAACAATGATGTCGTTGCCTGAGGAGCCGATCACGGTATCATTGCCAAGACCACTTTCAATCCGGTCTATATTGGTCAGAATGGTGGCACTGAGGTCAATCAGGTTGTTGTAGTCATTGCCTGCAATAACATTCAGCCCGGCACCACCGTTCATTTCCTCCACGGTATTGTCCCCGCTGAAGGTATGTACCCGGATCGTATCGTCACCGTCTCCACCAAGAATCTTATCATACCCCTCACCACCATTGAAGCTGTCATAACCGCTGTCTGTTCCTTCTATCAGGAAAAAATCATCACCGACACCTCCAGAAAGAGTATCACTGCCCAAACCGCCGATGATTGTGTCGTTGCCTGCGGAGCCTGTGATGGTATCATTTCCAAGACCAGCATCAATATTGGCAATATTCTTTAACGTGGTGGCACTGAGATCAATCAGGTTGTTGTAGTCATTGCCTGCAATAACATTCAGTCCAGCTCCACCGTTGATTTCTTCAGCCGTATTGTCACCACTAAAGGTATGCACCCGGATCGTGTCGTCACCGTCACCACCTAGAACCGTATCATACCCATCACCGCCATTGAAACTGTCATAGCCACTGTCAGTTCCTTCTATCAGGAAGATATCATCACCAGTTCCACCCAAAAGGGTATCGCTACCGATTCCACCAACAATGATGTCGTTGCCTGAGGAGCCGATCACGGTATCATTGCCAAGACCACTTTCAATCCGGTCTATATTGGTCAGAATGGTGGCACTGAGGTCAATCAGGTTGTTGTAGTCATTGCCTGCAATAACATTCAGTCCAGCTCCACCGTTGATTTCTTCAGCCGTATTGTCACCACTAAAGGTATGCACCCGGATCGTGTCGTCACCGTCAC
>JAHLLM010000065.1 GCA_020444175.1 Desulfobulbaceae bacterium
TGATTTACGAATTGGTGTCATGACAAAATCTGTCGAGGTCAGGTGTTCTGATGTTATTAAAATTCAACATCGATTTGATATTGCTTTTTAATTGAGTACTGAGGCTGCAATAATATCTCTCTGTTTGTGACGGATTTATAAAGGAAATTTCGTGAATATACAGCAGTTGAAAAACTTAATGAATCAGTCTTTAAGCCTACATCGTGAAGGGAAATTCGTTGAGGCAGAAAAAGGTTACCTGCAATACCTGCATCAGGTTGGAAGTTTTGATGCTATCCATATGCTGGGGGTAATTGCCAATGCGCGGGGAGATTATCATAGGGCAAATGAGTTAATTCGGCTGGCGTTAACGCTTAATCCGAAAAATCCCAGTGTCTACAATAATCTGGGCAGTACTTACCTGAATGCCAAGGATTACGGCAAGGCTATTATCATGTTCGATAAGGCCTTAACTTTAAAGCCGGATTATCCTGAAGCTTATAATAACAAAGGCAAAGCCTTATTGCAAAGTGGTGAATATGTTTCGGCTTTAAACTGTTTTGATCAGGCTATTAAGCTTCGTCCTGACTATGCTGATGCTCACTTGGAGAAGGGTGTTTGTCTCGATAAATTAGATCGTCATGCAGAGGCTGAGGTTTGTTATAAGCACGTCATCTCGTTGGAACCTAATGCATTGAGAGCGCATAAAAATTTGGGAGTTCATTATCAGCACCTTGGTCGTTTTGATGAAGCTTTAAGCTGTTATAAAAAAGCCTTAGAATTATTTCCCCGGCAGACGGACCTGTTTCGATCCATCGTGGATGTGTCTGGCGAAAGTTTAACTGAGGCTGATTTAATTCATATTGAAACTGTATTTGATAAAGAGAAAGATCATAAGCTTCGTCTGGAGATTGGTTATGCTCTTGCTCATGGTTATGAACGTGTAAAACAAACAGATAAGTTTTTTCATTTTTTAAATTTGGCGTCTGGATTAAAGCGTCAAACTTATACATACAGCACCGAAAAAGTTAAAACACAGTTTTCCCTGTTTAAGTCAACGGTCACTACAGCTTTTTTAAAACAGATGAGTAGCAGTGGGCTTGATAATTCACGCCCTGTTTTTGTGGTGGGCATGCCTCGTTCAGGAACGACATTAGTTGAGCAGATTTTAGCGTCTCACTCTGAAGTATATGGTTCTGGTGAGCTGCCTTTTCTATACTTAGGCTTGAAAAAATCTTTTGCAATCAATAGTGATGCTGAGCTGTGCGCTGCATTACGAAAAGAAGGTGCTGAGAGAAAGTTGCAAGAAGCAGGAGAGTATTATTGCAACAAATTGGCGGAAATAAATTCAGATTCAACTTTCGTGGTTGATAAAATGCCAGGCAATTTTGTTTATTTAGGTTTTATTAAAGCCATGTTGCCTAAGGCTAAAATAATTCATATCAGCAGAAATCCAATGGATAATTGTTTTTCACTTTATAAAAACTATTTTGTGGATGAGCTGCATTTTTCTTATAATCAGACAGAGTTAGGGGAATATTATCTACTTTATGAAGATTTGATGTCTTACTGGGAAACTTTTAACTTCGATGATATTTATCATGTTCAATACGAAGATATCATCGCCGATCAGGATGGCGAAAGTCGTAAGTTGATCGCTTATCTTGGACTTCCTTGGGAGGAGGCATGTTTAAACTTCCATAAATCAAAACGTATGGTAAAAACGGCCTCTTATGCGCAAGTTACCAAGCCAATTTATAAAAATTCTGTTGATGCCTGGCGGAAATACGATAAATATTTACACCCTTTGATCAAAATATTACATCCAGTTGATAATATGTGAAAGGAATTATTTCTTTTATCTTGTTATATAAAAGGTTCCTTGATCATAAAATGAGCCATCTACATATGTGTTGTAGTATCCGCTCATGGTGTCTCCGACTACGGTTCCCTGAGTGTATTCCAGGGAAGCAAAGGAAGCAAAGGGGACAGGCGAATTATAGTTCTTCTGGATTGACAGGTTTAAAAAGGGAAGGGATTAAAGTGGACAGGTGAACTTTACTTGATTCATCTCCATTTGAGCTGAACATATTCTATAATTCAATCCAATTACACAGCTCCTACTTTCAATGCATCTACAGAAATCAGGTTGATAACTGAAACGTTACGCTATACAGTGTTCAACATGAAAAAAACATTCCGGCATAAAGGCTTGCAGGTTTTCTTCGAGACAGGCAGTAAATCCAACATACAGCCCAAACATGCCTCTAAATTAAAACGGCAACTTGTGCGATTGGATCTCGCCAAAAGCCCAAGTGACATGAATGTGCCAGGCTGGAAACTGCACCAGTTGTCGACCAGACACTGGTCTATATGGGTAAATGGCAATTGGCGAATGACATTTGTTTTTGATGGTGAAAACGCCACCCTTGTTGATTACCAAGACTTCCATTAGGAGGAATTTTCAATGAACCAAATGCACAACCCACCTCATCCGGGAGAGACCCTAAAAGAAGATATTTTACCTGCTCTTAACCTGACAGTTACCCAGGCAGCAAAGCAACTTGGGGTAACTCGTGCAGCTTTGTCCAGAGTGCTTAATAAGCACGCCGCTATTTCTCCGGAGATGGCTTTACGCATAGAAGGTTGGCTTGGTGTTGAGAACGGTGGTCGTGCGGATATGTGGCTCGGCCAGCAGGCCACATACGACCTTTGGCAAGTACGTAAAACTGGAATGCCGAAAGTACAGCGTGCAGACCGATAGCTGCTTAAAACTGTTTTGAAATAAAAAAGGCGATGAAAAAAAGTGACCAGACAATAGTTACAGGCGAATGGCAAGCAAAGGAATAGGCAAAGGACAGGCAAAGGGGACAGGCGAATTATACTTGCTTAAAACTGCTTTGAAATAAAAAAGGCGATGAAAAGAGGAATAGGCAAAGGGGACAGGCGAATTATACTTGACACCTCGGACAGTACAAGTTATTGATTAGTCGAACATCTTGTTTAAATTTCTTTATTCATATTCTGGAGTAAGCAAATGCCTCGCAAAGCACGAATGATAGTAGAAGGTGAATCCGCTGTATATCATGTCATGTCCCGGACCGTTCTTGATGGTTATGTTCTCGGTGATGTGGAAAAAGATTATCTGCTTAAACTTATTAAGCATTTCAGCTCTATTTATTTTGCCGAGATTCTTGGATTCTGCCTGATGGGAAACCATTTCCACATCGTTGTGCGTATGCACCCTGGTGATCAATACTCCGATGATTCCATTCGTAAACGTTTTGGCCTTTATTATCAGAACGACAAAGTGAAAAGAATCCCAATGCCTCATCAGCTTCCTGTTTTGCGTGAAAAATGGGGAAATCTTTCTGAATTCATGAAGGAAATAAAACAGGGCTTTTCCAGGTTCTACAATAGACGCCATAAAAGACGCGGGTTCTTCTGGAGTGACAGGTTCAAAAGTGTTCTGGTTGAAGATGGTGAAACACTCATCAATTGCCTTGCTTATGTGGATCTTAACCCCGTTCGAGCTGGAATTGTTACCCGTCCTGATGATTATCGATGGAATTCCCTGGGGTATCACCATCAGTCCGGTAATAGCGACAGTTTTCTTTCTCTTGATTTTGGACTTGAAGGAAGTGAAAAATTAGCTCAAAACGAAAGGCTCATAAAATACCGGCAATTTGTTTATGAGGTGGGGTCGCTTTCAACGAATAAAGGGAGTCATATTTCTGTCCCAGTCTTTGCGAAGGAGGCGAAAAAAGGTTTTACTGCGAGTTCGGTTGATCGTTTCCTTGCCAGAACAAGGTATTTTACTGACAGCGGCATAATCGGCAGCAGGCAATTTGTCAGCAGTTTATGGCAGAGACTCAGAACGGATGCCGATAATCCGAACAAGCCACCTACGCGTATTTCAGGACTTGAAAATATGTATTCCTTGAAACGTTTGAGTGAAAGTATCTTGTAGTTTTTTTGACCAGACGTAACTGCTCACAGGGTGAGAGTAGTTACATTGGGAAATTATATTTGTTAGCCATATCTTTAACAATTTCTTTTACTCCGATAATTTCGGGATAAACTATTAATCCGGCAAAACCATCAATCGCTCGTTTCGCCAGACTCTTACAATTCGAATTTTGTTTTTATCTCGGCGATAAACGATTCTGAAAGGAGGACGGATTAGTTCTCGAAGGTATTTTAAATCAAATTCTGGAACAATACGTCCCATGTGTGGTTGGTCACCAAGTAGCGCCACATCTTCGATTACTTTTCGAACTAATTTTTCACCAACGTGTGGAACCTGCTGCTCCCTATAAAATTCAAGCACATCATCCAAATCTTCAATAGCTGATTTTGCAAAAGTAATCTCAAGCTTTTTGGGCATGTTACTTTATTCTTAAGTGTTTTTTCAGGTCAGCAAGGCTAACTTCACGACCTTCTTCCAGATCAACCATTCCCTTCACTACTGCTTTCATAAAAGACTGTTGCTCCACACCTGCCTCATAATCTTGTAAAGCTTGGACAACTGCTACGCCTTTTCCTCTATTAGTTAAAACAACGGGTCTATGAACCTCCTGAACTTGTTTCACAATTTTGCTTGGGTTCACTTTGAGAACGCTTACAGGAACAATGTCTTCAGAAAATTTTGTATTCATATTGTCTCCTTTTAATAGTGCCGTTAATAGGTCTTATAGTAGCACCTGTAGTTGGGGGTGTCAATACGGGATAAAGATAAAGAAGACAATTAAAGGGGACAGGCGAATTATACTTCTTCTTGGAACCGCAGTCTTCACGTAAGTCTATGGCTAATTTATTCATTATGACAAAATGCCAAGGCATATCGTCCCTTCCTGCAATGAGTGAAGGGACGAAAGGGGTTTGGGTGAAAGGAATTGCTTCTTTATCTTGTTATATAAAATGTGCCTTGATCATAGAAAGAACCATCTACATATGTGGTGTAATATCCACTCATGGTATTTCCGGATACAGTTCCCTGGGTATATTCCAGAGTGGCATAATAACCGTCGCATGTGGCTGAAACGTCAAAAGAGGCAACATTGTTGCTTATTGAACCACTGACAGGAAGATTAGAGACCGAGCCGCAATCGGTATTGGTCACATTAAGGGTGCCGCCTATTGTGCTTCCTGATTGAGAAAGACTGCCTGTTAAACTGCCGCTGTCATTATAGTAGGTGCTGTACCATGTGCCGCTCCAGTAGCCTTCTACCGTCACAATGTCCTGGGCAAGATCAACGAGCGCCTTGGCTGCTGTAACCGAGGCTGCAGAATCAGTTACATCATCAATAAATCCGGTAAAGGTTGTCAGATCGGTATATGCGGCAACGGTAATGGCGCAGTAGTCTGATACTGCAACTTTGTTATTAAACTGGTCCTGCGCCGCACCTGCATTTTCCGAGGCCTGGGCCGCGGTAATTAAGGCCGCGATCATTTGTCCTTTGCTGGTCCCGTCATTTAATTCACTGACCCAGTAATCCTGTCCTTCAGGGTCATCAGCATATGATTTTCCAAGGGTATTTGTATAGATATGAGCAACAAAGGCGGCGTTGTCATAGAGGTTTGACCCAAAGTACGCTTTTGCCGGGTCAGTATTCAACATAATGTTTGCGGTTACTGTCATGCTGGTACTACTGGCATCAGTCTGCCAGTAGGCATTGCCGTCTCCCTCTGATGCCCTGCCGAATACGGCAACATATAATTGGGAAACCTGGGTTCGGGTCAAGGCTGCCCAGGCAGCCCCAGAAGGAAAAGTTAAAGCGAGGGTGAGTAGTGCAATGGCGATTTTCTTCATTTTTTACTCCTTCAATTATTGACGGTTTCGCAAAAAAACGCTCAACCGCCGCCGACACGTATGTAACTTGTTGATATTACTTTGGCGGATGGTCAGCTTCAGGGCTTTTTGCGATATTGTCAATTATTGGGATTTGTGGTTTTTCCCTGTCATTTATTTAGATTAATAAATACCTTTTTCAAGGAAGTCAAATTGTTTTAGCTGAAGAGTCGCCATGGGTATGGCAAACTACACGATAATTGAAGCTTGCCATGCGCTAGTCATTGTTGATGATTTTATTCACAGCATGCAGATTGTAGAGACTGTGATAATGATATGGATGAGAGACAACAGCACGGTTGAAGTCGCGTTGCGCCGATTGAATTTTATTGAGATTATAATTTGCCATGCCTCGATACCAAGAGACTGGTACGCCGAAAGGGTCAATGGAATAACAGGGTAAAAAAATCGTGTCAATGTGGGCAATGACCTGCTGCCATTTGTCCTGCGCCCTGTAGGTCAGGGCCTTTTTGAGCTTGATTTCCGAATAGAGGCGCAGGCCTCCGTTTATTGAGCAAACAGCTAAAAGAACAAGAAGGCTGCATTTGATTGCTCGTTGCCACAAATCTGCCTTAAATGACATTGGAGCGTGAAATCTGTCGTAAAGGGAAACGACGGTAGCGGACATAAGCATGAGTAAAAGACCATGGAGTGGGCGTTCCCGGGGATAGGAGAACATGGCAAAAATGAGATAGCCACTTATTCCGTAACTCATTGACAGAACTAAAGCTTTTTGTTTGCCATCTGCTTTGGCCAGTATTTTGGCCGCATAAGAGTACAACAAGAAGAAAAAAAGAAGATAGCACAGACCTCCGACGATACCTGTTTCCGCTGCAACCCATATCAGATCATTGTGGGGGCGCTGTGCTGTTTTTTCGATATTAGCATAGGGAAGGGTATCATTTATTGGCGGCGAACCATCATATTCTGGCAAGATCAAACGCCATTGTCCAGGGCCAACTCCGAAGATCGGATTGTCAGTGATCATCCGGGCCGTGCTCTTCCATAACATCAGTCTGATTCGGGCCGTATCTTTACTTTTGAGCGGCGATGTGGAAAGGAGGAGCATTACAATAAGGGCGACAAATACCCCACCGGATATACAGGCGATCCATTTTACAACCCCTTTTACATGTTTTTCATTTTTATGTCCCTTTCCAACACTTTTAACAAGCAGGAGAAATACAGGGAGCGGGGCAAAAAGCAGTGCCAGCCAGGCAGCTCTGGATAAGGAAAACAGAATGACACAACAGAGAACCGGCAATAGAACTGCGGCTGTTCTTTTCCATATTTGGGAATCATCAACCGCGTGGCAGTAAAGAATAAAGGGGAGAAGCAGAAACAGGGAAGAGGCAAACAGATTTTTGTTAACCATGATACCCTCAAAAATAAATTGTCTGACTGCTTGCGGATTGTCCTGCCAGTATTGTCCGAACAAGTCCAGGAGTACCAGGGCAATCGCCGAAACCACAGACCAGCGGCCCAAAGAAAGTAAAATCTCGGGATATCTTCTGAAAAGCAGAGCGCTTATAAATAAAAAAGAACCGGCCAGGAAAAATTGCATCCAGGCAAAAATACCTTCGCCCGTGTTAAAGGACTTGAAAAGAGAAAGAGCTGCAAGCAGAAGAAACGCTCCGCCCACTTTGAAAATCCTCTGATGAATCAGAGAGGCAAACAACTGGTGCTTTTGTTTTTCTTTTTTTATAAAAAGCCAAAGGCCTGTCACAAGTGACAGAATGGACCAGAGAACAAAGCGGATATGCAGGGTAGGGTCAATGGCATCGGGGCAAAAGGAAAAAGGCAAAAACAGAAAACAAAAAAGGCCGAATAAAAGCAAGTTGATACGATCCGTGAAGGACACATTTTTTTTCACATTTTCTCCACGCATTACCGTCTGGAAAGTGCACCCTTGTTACGCGAGGCTAATCAGGCGCAGAGTTGGATAAGACCCTGTATCGCCCGCAATACTCGCTGGGTCTGAACTATTTACAACATCTACTCTTTTGCGCAGATGTTTCGCACACTAGGGTCTAATAATCTGTTGTGTTGCTCATCTGCTCAAATCGTGTTTCTTGCCCGCTCAGGAGAGCTTTCCGTACGTCAGCAGGAAGAGAATCCCATTCATCCAGGCTGGGGGGGGCATATTCTTTTCGCTTCTGCGCAATTTCTCTGATTATAATTGAAATTTTTTTCTCTTTATCTTTCCAGATAACGACATGATTGATGTTTTTTCCAAGGATTTTTAAGATGGCCTGCTCCAGCGGAACATTTTTGAGATGTACTGTTACAGGCTTACTGTAGTTTGCAGGTTGCAGGTTAAAGCTGTATCCGGACAGTTCGGTCAACTGATCCAACACTTTTCTTAACGGTTGATTCTGGGCGTCCAGCGAGACAAAAATCTGGTCCTCTGATCTGCCATGGGCAGGGTGTAACATATTGAGGCAAGCCATTAAAACAAAGAAAAAAAGGAATGGCTGGAAAAGAGTACAATTTTTAGTTTTCAAATCAGGCAATCTCCTCACAAAAATCAGACGAAAATGCAACAGCAATGTTAAGGGGAGAAGTAGAAGCATTACTCCTCGGGAAAGGCCACAAAAGGAGGCAGGTTTCTACTGCGTTTAAAAAGCTGCCCTACATATTCACCTATGATTCCTACCACTACCAACTGCACGGAACCTAAAAACAGGATGGAGGCAATGAGAGATGTCCAGCCGTCGATGACGCGTCCGTTTATGTAACTGTACAGAATGACCACCATATACAACATGCAGACGAAAATTGAAATTGCACCGGCATAAAGTCCTACACGCAGTGGAAAATTGGACAACATGGTAAAAGCATTTTGGGCCATTTGAATATTTTGCTTAAAGTTATAGCTTGGAAGACCTCCATGCCTGGAATCGGCGTCATACTCGATAAAAGCTGAGGCAAAACCGAACCAGTTCACCACGCCTCTGATAAATGGCTGGGTATCATTGATTCGCAGTAACTCATCAACAACCATACGATCCATGAGCATAAAATCCGCAACATTCGGAGACACAGGTGTTTCACTGAATTTGTTGATTATTTTATAAAATAATGCGGAGAACATTCTTTTTGCAAGGGATTCGCCGCGGTTTGTTTTGCGCACCATCTGCACAAGCTTATAACCGCTCCTCCATTTTTCAATCATCTGGCCAAGTAAACGGGGAGGATGCTGCAAATCGCAATCCATGGTCACGACAGATCTTCCCTTGCTCTTTTCCAACCCTGCGTACACGGCCGATTGATGGCCGAAATTCCTTACTAATTTTATAAGCCTGACACTGCTGTCTTTTTCTTTTAATTTTGTTATTTCAAGCGCGGTACTGTCTGTCGAGCCGTCATCAACAAAAATTATCTCAAAGGATTCAGACAAATCCCGAAGGCACCCCGTCAACACCTCATAGATTGGCCGAATATTTTCTTCTTCATTGAAGGCCGGCAAGACAATTGATATTTCAAGATTATGATTATGCATAATAGCTTTTTCCAAGGATAAATACACCGATCAAGACCAAAAAGACTCCAAGCATTGCAAGCGAATTGATATTTTCATGCAAAACAAAAAAAGCCACAGCTATGGAACCGAGTATCGTCAGACTTACAGCGAGGGGATAGGCAATACTTAATGGCATGATAGACAAGATCGTGAGCCAGAGGGCAAAACTGAGAATATAAAGCGCTGAACCTGAAATGAGTTTTACATTAAACAAATAATGCAAATTGTTTCGCAACTCAATTGCCTCCAGTCCCTGAAAAGAGGACTTGACGAGATAGAGCCCAACAACGCTGCTCACTGTATAACAGGAAAATAAGAGGATTATTTTAAGCATGAATTGGGGAGTCTCTCCATTTTTTTTTACTGAGTATTTCTTTACTTCTTTGCCGATGAGGGGCAGAAGCTTCAATGTAACTGTAGAAGCTGCCATGTTTCCCGAAACAGGGAAAGAACGATATGGAAGTATTCTTGAACAGATATTGAATTATTAAGAAAATTTCATCAAGGGTGTTAATGTGTTCGTGGCGCATCAGTTCAGTATAGCTCAGTCCGGTTCTGAGCCGATATGAAATTCCCGTTGTCAAACGCCAAGCAAATCCCCATAAAAAACCACCTTCAGAAGGAATGCCAACCTGCAAAATGCCATTTTTGCTTAAAAGGCGTGCTGAGGCAGCAATAACAAAAGGGAGATTTTGCAGATGTTCAAAAACAGCTATGGAAATAATTCTATCATATTGATGCCTGCCGATCATACTTCGCATCACACCATAATCGGAATAAATTTCATTGACACGATGCCTGTGGGGGCTTTTTTCACATAATTGGCCGGCAAGTGGTTCGATTACATCGTATTGCGGTACATTTTTTTCATAGGCAATATGATTTAAACCTCCTGCACCAATTTCAAGCACTGAGCCGGGAATCTTCGATACGGCTATTTTTCGATGCATCCAGCTTTCCAGAAAGCGCACAACCGAATAGATGCCATTTCCCGTTCTGTTTATTGCATATTCTTTTTCATAAACCAAACGGCCCTTCGCGCTCAGTGGGCGGCGATTTTTGGGAAAGCTTGCTAAAATTTTCAGGATGTCATCCACATTCTCACCAACGAGGTTGCCTGTATAATATTCAAATTTGCTTGGGCGGACAGCAATTATTTAATCGTAACAGATATTTTAAGTGGAGACTGAAACCAGGCAACCCCTTCCTGCACGCCATCAAGTTCAATGACGAATTTTCCAGGAGCTCCAAAGTGCAGCTCTTTTTTTACTGTTACGCTTTGACCGGGCTCAAGATAATAGGGGAAGTGGATTCTGAGAAAATCATAGTTCATGGTATATCCGCCTTTAGTTAACAAATGCCCTCCCAAATTAACAGGATATGTTCCTGTTGATGAAATAATCCTGTTACCGGTATTGGTCACTTTGGCTGTGATCAGTATCTTGTCGCCTTCATCAGCAGTATATTGGGATTCACCTTCTATGAATACCTTTCTGTTTTTTTTATCCAGTTCCTCATTGAGTGCAAAATCGCGCCATCTTTTTTGCAGCTTGTCGGCGATATTGAATGAGTAGGCCGTGATTATAAAGTTCCGGAAGAGATATTTGTTTGCCGGGCTGCCGAGTTTAGTGTCCAGGAAATCTTGGACTTGTTCATATTCTTCTTCTGTCATGAGAAGAAAACTTGGCCCATTGTAAGAGTTTCCCTGGTACCATCTTTCAGAAGCAAGAACCCGGTATGGCAAGACAATATCATCCTGGAAATCCACGGCGTTTATTTTGACTTTGCTGTCGCTCAAAATTTGAGTTGAGTAGGCGTTCCAGAAGCCGGCATAGCCGAATTTTAACTGATTGTCTGCCAGAAATCGGGCAATTTCTTCTTTTTTATTGTGTTTAAGATGGCTTCCTGTTGAGTCGGATGAATAGGCATCAAAGACAAGGAAATTAAGATTGAATAAAACAAGTGGCAAGAGAGCAAGAAGAGAAAAATGGAGAATTTTTTTGCCGTACTTTTCTGATAGTTCAGTCAGGTATAATAATGCAATAACAAAGGCTGTAATCTGAACAAGGAAAAAATAACGGCTGGTGCAGACATTTACTGCCAGGCCGGAACTTGTCAGATAGAGGAAAGAGGTGAGGAGGAGGTGTACAACATAAGAGATATTGATAATAATCAAAATCGGGGATTGCAATCGGAACAAACGAAACATTAAAAAAATTGGAAGGAAGTAAACAGAGCCAAACAGGCACGTCCTGTATAATGCTTCGACACCGGCTGCAGAATTCACAGAACTGTTATACAACGTGTACATGTCATATATGGAGGGGGGAACGAGGTTTACTCCGGAACTAAACAGGTAACCCAAAAAAAGAAGTTTGAAGTTTGCAACGAGTCTCTCATAGTCGACAAGTACAATGGTATTGGCAATGTTAAGAAAGTTTACGTGTTGTTTCAGGAAATGGTTGGCAAGCAACCCAAGTGCGCAGCCGATTGAACATGACAACAGGATGCAAAGAAGGGTTTTCTGGTTAACCACCTGAATTTTTTCATTAAAGTATTGCAGGCAGGAAATGATGAGGAGGGAGGCAACAAGAGGCATGTAAATATCTACGACAAACCTAAGCCCGGAACATGTAATTATTACAAAGATGAAAAATAACCCTGCGTGGGGTTTCACATTTGTTGGGGAGTTTAACGATACAGCCAGGAGGGCCCAGATAATAAAGGAGAAAAGTGTTCCCCAGGCATATCCATAGGCAACTTGACCGAATAAATTTTCAGCCATCCATGGTGAAAACCCACTGAAAAAAATAATTATGAAGAGCAGCAGTACGTTGAAGTTCTTGCGCAGGGAATACGTAAAAAAAGTCAAAGCGCAAAGCAGCAGAAGGACAAAAATAGCAGAACTTGCAGCATGGACGAAATAGCCGTTATTGAAAAAAAGCAATAGGGGTAAAATGAGTATATGGCTGTATAAGCCCCATATATCACCATTTCCATAGTACCATGTTTTGGGGAACAGTTGGCCTGTTTGGAGAATCTCCTGGGCAAGTAAATTTTTTATTGCTGAATCAGAGTGGAAATAATACCGGTAGGTAATAAAAATATAATAAAGGGTGGCACCAATGCATATGAAACCGAGCAAAAGGGATAAAAATTGCCAGGCATATCCTGCCTTGGATGTATCGTCTAATTTTGCGTGTATTTTCATTGTTAATTCAGAGCGACAGGAGTGGTTCCATAGTATCACTATGACCTATTTATGAACAGAAACTATCTATACCATAAGAATAAAGTGGTGGAAAGTGTCGGTTTCGCTTCTACAGGGAGCGGTGAAGTGGGGACCGATAGAATGAATAATGATAAAAGAGCTGATGCTGGTCACATTGTTCTTTTGGTTGACTGATATTTTTTTCTAAATTTTTCATATTGTTATCCGATAAACATGAAGAAGGAGTTCTGCTTGATTTCTCAGAATCCTGTATTGTTTAATTTGATTACCACTCATCTTCAGCCTTTTTATACGTCATTCCCGTGAAGACGGGAATCTAGGCGGACGAGCCAACTACTCTGGATTCCCGCTTTCGCGGGAATGACTTTTGTGTAGACAGTATTTTTTGAATTATTAATGCATTACAGTACCTGCTGCAAGACTGGCTGAGTTTCAGTGGTAATCACATTGTTTAATGCTATTTTCAGTTTCAGAAAGGAGAGGAGGTCATGCCTTTAACCAAAACGCACGTTTCCCAATTATATGTCTCAATATTTGGCAGGGCATCGGAAGGTGAGGGGAATACGTATTGGAGGACAGATCAGGCCGACATAATAGCAACAGCTGATGTTATGTTAGGTACTGAGGCGGCCCAGACCTATTTCGGATCAACACTTAATGACAATCAGTTGTTTATTGAGCATATTTATTTGAATACCCTGGGGAAAACGTACGCAGAAGATCAATCGGGCGTTGATTACTGGGTGAATGAACTTGTGACTAAATCGAAAGGTGAAGTCGTGTCAGCCCTCATTTCTGCTGCCCAGGATTCAGCAAATGCCGGTCCTGCTCAAGACCGGTTTAATAACAAGGTAGCTGTTTCTGACTATACCGCGGATAGTCTCGAAAAATTAACTGATCTGGCCACTTTTACAGGATTTATCGAAAATGTAACCGATGATGATTCTACTGTCACTGCTGCACAATCTGCTGTTGACGCCGTGGTTGAGTCGCAAACCGCAGGAAATACCTACAGCCTTATCCTGACGACCGCAATAGACAGAGTTGTCGGAGATCCCGGCAACGATTTAATTCTCGGCCTTGATACAACATATAATGCCCAAGATACAATTGATGGAGGGGATGGAAACGATACCTTATCGCTTATATTGTTTGATGCCGTCGGTGATGCTGTGGCAGTGTCAAACGTGGAAAATGTTGTTATTCGTAATGCTAAAGCAAGCACAGATTTAGATGCCGGAGGCTGGACGGGTGTTGCATCCTTGACCTTTGAGCAAAGCACAACCCAGACAGTTGTCAGCAATATTCAGGAAAAACTGCTTGTTGCCTTAAAAGAAAATAACAACAATATTAGCGTTTCGTATGCCGATGATGTTCTTGGTGGGGCATCAGTCAGTCAAAGTCTTTCTGTTACTGACTCCGATGCCACAGTTGCCATAAAATCAGGAGGAGCAGACAAGATAACCTCTCTCTCCGTTGAGGCAGCAGGAGACAATGTTCTTACCATAGCCGAAAATGACTTAACCTCTCTTTCTCTTGCAGGCAGCGGCAATGTAACTCTTTTTTCCACGGCTGAAAGTGGGAAAATTACCCGGATTGCAACAGTTTCAGCTGCTGAATCAACAGGAGACCTGACACTTGATTTGTCAGAAATCGATCTGACGGACTCAGTTGATTATTTTGTAACAGTGACCACAGGCAGCGGGGATGATACGATCATAACGTCGATCAATGATGACAAGATCAATACCGGTGTCGGGGATGATGAGGTTTTGGTGACCGGCAACCTTGATAAAAGAGATTTAATTGCTGCGGGCGACGGTGTTGATACGCTGACGATGACCACTTCTGTTTTTACAGCGACTGCAGCAGACACCGAGGTTCTATCAATATTAAGCGGCTTTGAGAGAATAGCACTCGCTGATGAATTTGATGCGGATTCTGCAATTGATCTTTCTGTTTACGGCGTAAATTATGTAACAATCCAGCAAGGTCTGGCCGGTGAAGCAGAGTTGGCCGGTTTATCGTCTGGAGCCACTCTCGAGATACAGACTGACGCTTCGGAAACAGATGTCCTTGTCCTGTCATTAAACGGAGCAACGGATGTTAACAGTGATTCTGACAGTCTCAATGTTTTTTTCAATGCTGATCTCGAAGCCGATGACGATATCTATGAAACCGCCTTGGACGTGAAAGGCGTCAATGTTATTTCAGTAACTACCGCCGATTCCTCTTCAATCGGGGAATCAGCCGGTGAACAAACATTGCCTGACAGCAGTGACGGTTATAAGCTTATTTTGACGAATGACGGCAATGTCGGCACACTGAATGTCAGTGGTACCCAGGCTTTCAGTTTTTCCACGAGCAGTAGCTCGGTAATAGGAAGCATAATAGCCACAGATATGAGCGGCAACATGACCCTTGATTTGAACAGCGCCATGGGAGGCGCCCAGGGGGTAATTATCTCCACCGGTTCCGGTGATGACCTGATAACGGCCTCTGCTTATAGTGATGTCATTGCAGCGGGAAATGGTGACGATACAATTATCATTACTACCGGTGCGGATATGATTGCAGGTGGTGCTGGTTCTGATCTTTTTACAATAGACGCTGCCGGTATTTCCATAGTAACTGCATACAGTAAAATTTCGGATTTTTCAGCAGTTTCCGATACGGAACTTGCCGATAAAATTGCTAATGTTTCAAGCGCTATCAGCACTGATGTTGCAGCCCTCGATGTGTCGGCTGCTGAAGAGGACGGCGGAGCCGGCATGACGATCATTGCTGATCTGGTCGATGGCATTGTTTCATTGAGCGGTTCTGAAGCGTTAGAAATTGATACCTTTAATGAATGGATTGACGTGATTTTTCTTGCCTGTGAAGAAGGAAAAACAGCAGGATTTGAATTTAGCGGCAACACTTATATTGTAGAAGAATCAAGCAGTGGGGGAAGTATTGACAGCCTCTTGGAACTCACCGGCCTTACATCAATAAGGGCATTGGCAACTTCTGCCGCCTCCGATACGGTTATCATCACCTCTTAGAATTTCTGGCTGCTTTCCGGACAGCTCCCGCACTTGTCCCTGAAATTCATGCTGTTTCCACTCCTTTATTTCTTTTCCGTAATTGACATTACAAATTGATATTTTTATGGATTTCTGTGATATTACTTACTTTGGTAAAAATTGCGGCACGGTTTGCCGCCTTTCATGATACTACTACTTACAAATCAGGGAAATAATGAAAAAAGCATTAGTTACAGGAATTACGGGTCAGGATGGAGCATATCTTGCTCAGCTTCTTCTGGAGAAGGGATATAAAGTCTTCGGCGCTTTCAGACGGTGCAGTTCATCAAATTTTTGGCGTCTTGAGGAATTAGGAGTGAGTGAGGATAAAAATCTTCAACTCGTAGAATTTGATTTGACTGATCAGGGTGGGGCTATCCGTTTGGTGGATGAAATCAGGCCTGATGAGATATATAATCTTGCTGCCCAGAGTTTTGTCAGTGTTTCATTTAAGCAGCCGATAGCAACCGGGAAAATAACCGGGCTTGGCGCCTTGAATCTCCTGGAGGCTATCAGGACGATTGATACGAATATCCGCTATTACCAGGCTTCAACATCTGAAATGTTCGGCAAGGTACGAGAAACCCCGCAGAACGAGGACACGCCATTCTATCCGAGGAGTCCATACGGTGTTGCCAAGGTTTATGCTCACTGGATGACAATAAATTACCGGGAGGCGTATAACATATTCGGTACCAGCGGAATTTTGTTTAACCATGAAAGTCCGTTGCGAGGTCTTGAATTTGTTACCAGGAAGATTACTGATGCGGCTGCCAAGATAAAACTTGGTAAACTGGATTGTCTTGAACTGGGCAATCTGGATGCAATGCGGGACTGGGGATATGCCAGGGAGTATGTTGAAGGAATGTACCTGATGCTCCAGGCGGATGTGCCTGATACATATGTCCTGGCTTCCGGGAGAACGGAAAAGGTTCGCGATTTCGTAAAAATGGCATTTAAGGCTGTAGATATTAATCTTGAATTTTCCGGCGAGGGGCTTGAAGAGGTCGGACGGGATCAAAGCGGCAAGATCCTGATTCGGGTAAATCCGGAATTTTATCGACCTGCAGAAGTTGATATGTTGATAGGAGATGCTTCCAAGGCTAAAAAAGATTTAGGATGGGAGGTGCAGACCTCGCTGGAGGAACTCTGTTCAATGATGGTAGAAGCAGATTTACGGAGAAATCAAAGTGGATTCTGTTTCTAATACAGTTCTTATCACTGGTGCCGGAGGATTTACAGGAAGACATCTTGCCGACCATTTAACGGTATTGGGCTACTGCGTAATCGGCACTACCGTGGGAAAGGATTCCGGTGATTTTATTCACATGGACCTTTCTGACCCTGATGAAGTTATGCAGGTTATTGACCAGACTGCACCTGACTACGTTATTCACCTTGCAGGTATTTCTTTCACGGAGCACGGGCAAGCTGAGGATTTTTACAGGATCAATCTTCTTGGGACCTTGAATCTATTGAACGTTCTTGTCAAAACGAAAAAACGTCCACACAGGGTCGTATTGGCAAGCAGCGCTGCTGTCTATGGCCCCAGGGAAGGTGTACTTCATGAAGATCTCTGTCCCGCTCCTGTGAGCCATTACGGAACAAGTAAGCTTGCCATGGAATACATGTCGGCAACGTATCGTGACAGTTTAGATGTTATTAACGTTCGACCATTTAATTATACCGGGCCAGGACAGCCCGAACATTTCGTTATACCCAAAATTGTTGCAGCATATAGCAATGATCAGGATGAGGTGAGATTAGGGAATATTGATGTAGTTCGTGAATTTAATGACGTACGAATGGTCACTGATATATATGCGAGGCTTTTAAAAGCAGAAAAATGTCAGAAAGTAATCAATCTCTGTTCCGGGAAAGGGCACCGGCTGCAAGATGTTCTTACCAGCATGGAAGAAATTTCCGGACGACCCCTTAAAATAACTACAGACCAATCTTTTGTACGAAAGAATGATATACAGAATCTCACCGGCTCAGTTGACAGGCTTGAGAGCTGTATTGGCACATTAAAACGATATTCATTAAGGGAAACCCTTGAATGGATGTTTGAAAAAAAGAAGGAAGGAGAGGAAAATGACACAACAGGAAACAATTAATATTAACAATAAAGACTATAAACTGGAAGATCTTGACGATCATGCAAAGTCTCAGCTTATTTCTCTGCGGGCATGCGAGCAGGAGATTGGTCGTTTGAAAATTCAGATGGCAATAGCCGAAACTGCTAAGATGGCATATACAAGGGCTTTGATTGAAGCCGTGGAGAGTGAACACTGATAACTGCAATGAATAATTGAAAATTAGTCATGACCACCGGCATAGCCGGTGGCTTGCATAAAGCCCTAAAAGGGCATTCAATACTGATTACCCCTTAAGGGGTTTTAAAACAAAGTGCCGGACCCTATTGCTGTTCTGTGACCGGCACTCTTTGTTTATTTATTTCTCTTTTTGTTCGCTTAAAAGACTACTTGCTCCCTTAAAAGGGTCTTTTACCAAATCAGTGTCATAGCGAGAGTCGACGGAATCTCGTTCTTGCTGATTTTTAATATAATTTCGAACCTTCTGCTCATCGAGCCCTACTGTGCTAACATAATAGCCTCGTGCCCAAAAATGGTGCCCTCGAAAATTCCTTCGCAGGCAACTGTACTTTTCGAACAATATCATTGTGCTCTTGCCTTTAAGATAGCCAACTATTGTTGAAACTGAAAACTTGGGAGGAATAGATAAGCATATGTGAATGTGATCCGCACATGCCGTGCCTTCGATTACCTCTATTTGCTTATAATCACAGAGTTTTCGAAGTATTTGTCCAACATCTTTTCTCAAGTTGCCATAAATGACTTTTCTTCTATTCTTAGGGACCCACACTATATGATATTTACATTCCCAAACTGTATGTGCTAATGTTTTCTTCACTTGATGCTCCTTTTGGATTTCGGTCACAGAATCAGCGCTGTTCCTTTAATCCAAAAGGAGTTTTTCATAAATACTGCAGCATAGCTTTTGTTATTCTCCCCAGCATAGCTGGGGGCTTAGCATTGTAGTTATGAAGGTTCAGGTTTGACTTGACAGGCACTAATCAAAACGGACACACTTGTCAGATCTAATCTGAATTTTCACATTTTAGGTTTATGAGCTTTTTTGTCAGAGGCTGTAAATATTCCTCATACTTTCTCCAGGCCTCGGAGCTGCCCTTATACATTTTTTCCCGAACCTGAACGGCACTCGCTGTTTTCACTGCTCTTTCGGTTTTGTGAAAATATAAGCACTGTTCATCCCACTCAAGATCACAATACATTAAAAGTTTACGCGTCTCTTCTTCCTGGTTTTCCGTCAAGTTTTCGTAGCAGAGATCATAGATCCTATTTGGGAATTGTTCTCGCCAGAATGACATCAAATCAATGTAGAGTTTGAAGAATTCTGCCAGATCATTCATGTCATAAGCATAGCCATTACCCTGGCTTGAAAAGGATTGCTTGTAGATTGACCAGCATGTTGCCTTTGGATCTCTGTTTAGATGTACGATTTTTGCTTCAGGAAGTGCCGAGAGTATGAATCCGATATATCTAAAGTTTAAAGGCATCTTGTCTGTGATGATCTTTTCGGGAATTTTCAGTTCTTCCAATGCCTTAAGATATGCATCACCTAATGTGGTTATCTCATTCTGCCATTCCCTTCCGCCTTGATTGGGATTCTGGTCAGGCAAGTTCGGCAGAATTGAGTTTACAAGATTGGCCATTATATTCAGTTCACCTGCACCATGGACTTTGGTATGGCTGGCTAAAATCTGCTCAACAAGTGATGTCCCGGAACGTGGCATGCCGAGGATAAAAATAGGCTGTATTGGTCTCTTCCTATCTGGGATAACGTCCGGAGCCAGATTTCCTGCACTGAAAACATCCTTGATTCTGGCAAACAATCTTCTGTCATTGTCGATATTGTAGTTCAGCTCTTTTTTACGAAGACGATTACCCTCCTTGAGGTAATCAAAACTTTTATCATATTCACCTATATCATCATAAGCCTTGGCTAAGGTAAAAGATAGATGCCTACGATCAGTTCCATTGGGGGCCGAGCACTCAAACAGATTTTTTATTATTCCTATTTGGGTGTCTTGCGGTTTGTATTTCTTAGTTGAGCTGAGATTATAATAAGCCTCTGCACAATCGGGCTTAATCAGGATTGCTTTGTTATAGCTTTCTACAGCTTCCTTCAGCTGGCCAAGTTCTTTAAGTGCATTGCCACGGTTAGAATAAGCCTCTTCACAATCAGGCTTAATCTGAATTGCTTTGTTGTAACTCTCTAGTGCTTCCTTAGGCCGTCCAAGTTCTTGAAATGCATTGCCAAGGTTATAGTACGCATCAGCATAATCAGGCTTAATCCGGATTGCTGTATTATAACTCTCTACCGCTTTCTTTAACTGTCCAAGCTCTTGAAATGCATTGCCACGGTTAGAATAAGCCTCAGCATGATCAGGCTTAATCTGAATTGCTTTAGTATAACTCTCAACAGCTTCCTTCAGCTGTCCTAGTTCTTTAAATGCAACCCCACGGTTAGAGTAAGCCTCGGCATAATCAGGTTTAATGCGTATTGCTTTGTTATAGCTTTCTACAGCTTCCTTCAGCTGGCCAAGTTCTTTAAGTGTATTGCCACGGTTAGAATAAGCTTCAGCATAATCAGGCTTAATCCGGATTGCTTTATTATAGCTCGCTACTGCTTCCTTTATGTGTCCAAGCTGTTTAAGTGCATTGCCACGGTTAGAATAAGCCCCAGCATAATCAGGCTTAATCCGGATTGCTTTATTATAGCTCTTGACAGCTTCCTTCAGCTGTCCAAGCTCTTTAAGTGCACTGCCACGGTTATAATAAGCCTCAGCATAATCAGGTTTAATCTGGATTGCTTTATTATAGCTCTCTACTGCTTCCTTTATGTGTCCAAGCTGTTTAAGTGCATTGCCACGGTTAGAATAAGCCTCAGCATGATCAGGCTTAATCCGTATTGCTTTATTATAACTCTCTACCGCTTCCTTTACCTGCCCAAGTTGTTTAAGTGTAAGCCCACGGTTATAATAAGCCTCAGCATAATCAGGCTTAATCCGTATTGCTTTATTATAACTCTCTACTGCTTTCTCTGGCTGTCCAAGTTCTTGAAATGCATTGCCACGATTAGAAAAAGCCTCAGCATAATCAGGTTTAATGCGTATTGCTTTATTATAACTCTCTACTGATTCTTTTAGCTGTCCAAGTTCTTTAAGTGCATTGCCGCGGTTAGAATAGGCCTCAGCATAATCAGGCTTAATCTGGATTGCTTTATTATAATCCTCTAAGGCTTCCTTCAGCTGTCCAAGTTCTTGAAATGCAACACCGCGGTTAGAATAAGTCTCAGCATAATCAGGCTTAATCTGGATTGCTTTATTATAACTCTCTACCGCTTCCCGTAACTTACCCTGTCCATAAAATGATGCCCCTTGCAAATTCAAAATAACTAAAGATTTTGGGTAGGTTTGTAAGAGTTCCTGACAGGCCTGTTCTGTTTTAGACATTTGACCTGAGTAATACATATTGATCAATGTATTAATTTTTTCTTGTGGAGGATCGACTGGA
>JAHLLM010000066.1 GCA_020444175.1 Desulfobulbaceae bacterium
GAGAAAAATACGCTCGGACGCGGGTTCATCAAAGGCCATGAGCAAGGAACTTGTCGCAGAATTAGGCCGACCGCACTTTTATATGGGGTCGGGCCACGATAACTAGCTGAAAATAAATGATTAATATCCAAATAATAAGCGTTTTGCCCCCCTATATCGTCTTTTTTGCAATCAAAATGGGCAATATAGGTTACATTATTTTCTCGGAGCTGAAAGCCGTCATCACTTTCAATAATTTCCCGTCCCTTGGTCAATATGCCCAATTTCTCTTAAATCCTTTCGGTAAAGCTTTTGCTTCCGACCATTAGCTTTCAGTCCATTAAGCTTGCCTTTGACTGAAGCCGCCACCATTCACCAGAGCTTCACGCACCCACTCTTTGTGAGATTTTTGAAATGCATCATAAGTTGCAAAACCTGCTAATTCAGTAAGTTTTTGGTATGCGATCAATGCAACATTAATCCAAATACTCTTCAGGCACAAAAGAAATCATCGAACTTTTATCGCACGAAAAAAAGCCTTAAAAACAAAAACTTCTCGTTATTTAAAAAGCCCACACCGAGAAAAAAGCAAGCCACAAAATCAATCTTTATGCGAGGCAATATTGTCTTCAAATACTAAATAATTAGTATTTTTTCAAGCATTTAAATTGTCTGAGATTGGAGGCAGGATCAATCCACAGCATGACAGAGAACACAGAGTGTTTTCTTCAAGTCGCCGTATCTTTCCTTGATGGAATGCCCGTAATAGGCATGTCTGCCTTCCGGCGTTGCCAGGACCGGGGAAGTTGCCAGTCCGTTTTCTATTTTCAGATCCCAGCGGCCGATGGCTTTAAAGGCCGAGGCGTGGGCGCGATGACAGGTGACACACATGACATTGGCTCCGAAAGTCGGGCCGCTCCCGTCGCCGCCGCTCCTGCCTTCTCCCCACTCAAAGGGAACAAGAAAGTCGTAGGCGGCAGCAGCCTGGCTGCCTTTTGTTCTTTGCAGAAACTGCTTGTAGGTGTTGGACAGATCCTGCAGCCTGGCCATTGCTCCTGCCGGATGACTGAGATTTTTATCGGAAAGATAGCCGCTGTGGCAGTTTGTACACCATTCGGACATTCCGGAAATGTATTCCGGATGATTGGCATCATCTTCGGCAAGCCAGCCCATCCGGGTCGATTCCAGGGGTTTGGCAACCGGAGCCGCTTCCTGAAAGGAAAAGGAGCGGGCCTTGGTGCCGCCCTCATATCCCTCTCCGGCCAACAGGCGGTAGTTACGTTCGTCTGTTGATCTGGACAGATGCGGATCATGACAGCTCGTGCATGAAAGCCATTCCGCCCGATAGGGCGTGTTGCCGATGCTGGGCGCCACATCCCGCAAACCATCTTTTCTGAGATGATAGGCTGCGGCAATGACATTATGTCCGTGCATATCTCCGAAACTGCCATATCCTGCCGCAAGATAGCTTTTTGACAGCCAGAAAAAATCACCTCCCGGTGTATAGAGGCTGCCGTCTTCGGACAGTACTTTGAACTTTTCGGCATGACAACTGAGACAGAGCGAACTGGCATCAGGGGCCTCGATGCTGTGACAGCCTTTGCAATCAATTGATTCGCCGTCATGGACAGAGGCATGGCTAAAGGAAGCCGCTGTCGCCATCAGCAGCCAGGACCCGAAAAAGAAAATTGTTTTTATCCCTGCTTGTTTGATCATTTTTTTGCCCCCTTATCAGAATCAGAAGCCCTCGCGGTTTGAAACCGTTGTCCTCATCTGCCGAACCCGCCGCATAACGGCAAAATCACCGTGCAGGTCTCCCTACTTGAGCCCTTTAAAGAAAAACCAGGGTGTATCGCGATTGTGGGCTGCAGCAATTTCCGCGGTCTGGCCCGGCGCAACATCCACCGGTTCCGGCAAAACATAGACACAATGCTGCCAAGCAGAGGCCGGGTTAGGTACCAGGGGATGATTTTCAAAAACAACGGCATCATCCATTTCCAGCCTGACCCACTGGATTATGCCGATGCATCGTCCGGCTTGACGCACGGGCACCTCAAGACTCTTTTCTTCGCTGGCCGGAAATTTCTCAGTCTCGACAAAATCAAAGAAAAATGCGCTGGAATCATCAGTCAACAATTCAATGTTGAGATCATTTCTGCTGACATACTGTTTTGCGGGCACAATTTCGTTAAACTTGCTCAGATCAAAACCATGCACTTCACCCACCCGCATATTGCGTTCGATGTCAGCTCCGCCAAACAGGGCAAACTGTATGGAGCCGCGGGCCGGAATGATACGGGCGCCGGGTTTCAGCAGCCGACGCTTGGCATCCTCGATGCTGGACAGGACACCTTCGCCTAGAAATTCACTTGATAAAATTTCAGAAACAAGCAGGTCGGCCCGCTCTTCCATGTCGCTGCCGACCTCAAGCTTTGTCGATATCTTGGGGATCACCGTGACAGGCGGGGTATAGCCGTTATCTGCCACGATCTTTGCCGCCACCTCGGCGATCTCGACAACAGCCTCGCAGGTCGTTACCTTTTCAGCTCCGAGCCGGGCGGACATCATGGCCAGGAGTCCTGATCCGGTGCCGATTTCCAGGACATGCATAGCGGGCCGGATGGCGTTTTTCAAGGCCAGATGGTATGCCTCGTTGCGGATCTGATCATTCATCATGGGCACATGCCACATGGGCGTCAGGAAACCAAGTGCCTTGTTCAGACCATCGTGGGCCTTAACCCATGACGGGTCCAGCTCAAGGCATCTGCGAAAACGTGCAGCTGCATCCTTCCACTTACCCCGTTTCAGAGAGATATCGCCAAGGCCGCAGTGTGCCTGAACATATTTGGGATCAAGAGAGAGCGCCTGCTCAAAACTCTTTTCCGCTTCCACAACCTCTCCACGCTCCATGAGAACATTGGCAAGATTGTTATGGGCTGCGGCAAAATTTGCGCTGCACGCCAGGGCCTGGCGATAGCTTGTTTCAGCCTCTTCAAGCTGTCCAAGCTCCTTAAGGCAATTACCCAGGTTATTGTGGGCCTCGGCGAAATCAGGATTCAGCGCCAGCGCCTGACGGTAGCTTTCCACAGCCTCAGCAAAGCGTCCGCGCTCCATGTTGATTATGCCGATATTGTTGTGGGCCTGGAAATAATTTGGGCTTCTTACCAGGGCCTGTTGGAAATGCACCTCAGCCTCTTCGAAGCGCCTCAGTTCAAGCAGGACGATGCCGAGGTTGTTGAGAATCTGGATATCATCAGGGGCAAGTTGTCGACAGGTGAACAGGGGCTCAAGGGCATCCTCCAACCTCCCCAGTTTAATAAAAAGATTGGCCAGCGCCTTCCAGCCAAAGGGATGGGTGGGCCAAAGCCGCACAGCCTCCCGGGCCTTGCGTTCGAGAAGTTCCAGCTCGCCGGCATGAAACAACGAGATAATCTCGTTAATAACACTGTCCGGTGGCTGCCCAGTCGCTTGTTTTTTTTGCATGGGGGGGGGCGTCTTCCGCCTGGAAGAAAAACGCTTTTTTAATTTTTTCATTTCTATTCACTCCAGGTTTTTTAAACAGCCTCACTTTTCCCTGGGGACAACCAGGCGGTGGGCATCACCGTGGCAATCCAGGCAAGGGCTGTACTTTCTGTAGGCTTCACCGGCGTGCGGCCTGTCATGGCAGTCCAGACAGCTCGGCACCGAGGGATGCAGCCCCTTGTGGCAATAGCTGCAGTTTACAGTGCCATGATATGTTCTTGTTTCAGCAAGATCCTGAGCCTGCCTTTTATGACATACCCGGCAGAATGACTCCGGCAGATAGCCGACCGGAACTATATGGAGCGGCTGGTGTGCCTGGTGACAGCGGAGACAGTCAGCTTCCGACTGACCGGACAGATGTGGCCCATGGCAGTCAAGACATGCGGGAATCATCCGGTGGCTCTCGTGGCAATAGGTGCAGAAAAGATCGGCATGTCTGCTGGGCGACGCCGACATCTGCAAGCCAGGCTCCTCATGACAGGACAGACATTCATCCCTGGCCGGTTTTACCGGGTCACGAAGAGAGGCCAGCGGTCTGTGCGGATCAACATGACAGTGCAGACAATCTGTGATCTCAAAATGCGGTTGCCCCACATGGCAGAGAGTACAGGGGGAAATGGTATTTTCCCCCTTCGGGGGATGCTGGGGGTGGCAATCAAGGCAACCGATTTCCGTGGCATGTTTGCCGCCTGCTTCGGTCAGAATTTGTACCTTGTAGGGATGGCACTTGGCGCAATCATTTTTTTGCAGAACATTCTGTTCCGCCGCTGCCTCTGGGGGTCCAGGCCCGGCCGCCAGAAGAATCACTGCCAGGCAGCAGTAAACCAGTAAACAACTATATTCCTTTTGTCTGTAACCGGAAAATACCATCGTCATTAATTACATTTTCTTTTGTGATTACCACTGAAACTCAGCCAGTCTTGCAGCAGGTACTGTAATGCATTAAAAATTCAAAAAATACTGTCTACACAAGAGTCATTCCCGCGAAAGCGGGAATCCAGAGTAGTTGGCTCGTCCGCCTAGATTCCCGCTTTCGCGGGAATGACGTATAAAAAGAGTAACCCAAAAAAGAGAAGCGCAATATTTGATCCAACGGTCAGGAAAAAATATTTTATAAATAAAAACAAAATATTAACAGAGGTCACCCTGCATTTTTCCATACCCTTCGGCAAAGGATCTGGTGAAATCATCTACTCCGGCTGGGAATTTCACCAGTTATAGAGCAGAAGGTGCTGAATCTTCTGCTCTATTGAAGCCTACCACACAGTGTGGTAGATTAATAATGATTCTTTTATGGCATCAAATTTTTCATGATCTGATGCACGTTTCCGCCTGTCTGCTTTCCTGCCGCATAATGAGGACGAGATGAAAAAAATGGTATTTCTGGCAGGTTTCCTGCTTTTTTATTATGCCGGAGTCCATGCCGTCCATTCCGGGGTAAACCAGAGAAGACCTCTTCCCTTTGAATACGGCCGGGTTGTTTTGGATAACGCATCCAGCACGTCCGGGCGTGCTCCGGTTGTTTTTGATCATTGGCTGCACCGAGCCAGGTTCACCTGCCGCCTCTGCCATGAAGACCTTGAGTTTGCCATGCAGGCAGGAGCGACAGGCATAAGGGCAGCAGACAATGAGGAAGGCTACTATTGCGGGGCCTGCCATAACGGCAAACAAGCCTTTTCAAGCTGTATGACAACGGATGCCCCTGCAAGTGACACAAAATGCGCTCCATGTCACTCCGGCGGCAGGAAGGTGAAAAAAAAGCACAGCTTTCGGGAATTCGCCCATAACCTGCCCAGGGGACGATTCGGCAACGGCATCAACTGGGAAGAGGCGGAAAAAGCAGGCAAGATCACCCTGCAGGATTTTATCAAGGGAATATCCGCAAAAAACAACTTCGCATTCAAGAACAAAGACTTCAAAGTCGGTGCCAGGTTTGAGGGATTCCCGGACATCCTCTTCTCGCACCGGAAGCACAGTGTGTGGAACGGCTGCGGAGGCTGCCACCCTGAAATCTTTGCGGTACAGAAGGGGGCAACCCATTTCACCATGGCGGATATATACAAGGGGAAATACTGCGGAGTATGCCACGGCAAAGTAGCCTTTCCGGTCATCGACTGCCAGAGATGCCATGTCAAGGATGTACAACAATGAATTTCATTTTTCGTTGCACCTTATCGTCAAAACCGTAAGAGGTTGCTGATGCCCACAAAAGCGTTCATGATCACTCTTTGTCTCTTTCTTCTCTGCTGCGCCGAGGAGGCCCAGGCAAGACGAATCCCCGCCCCCGCAACCTATGGCCGGGTTATACTCAAAGATTTCACCAAAGGAAGCGACTTTGCCGCCGTGGTCTTTGATCACTGGCTGCACCGGGCTATCTACACCTGCAGACTTTGCCACGTGGACATCGGTTTTGCCATGAAATCCCGGGCAACCGGGATCAATGCCGAGCTGAATATGCAGGGCTACTACTGCGGTTCCTGCCATGATGGTCAACGGGAGTATAAGGGAAGAGAAATTTTTGCCTCATGTACGGATACCTATTCAGACGAGGACAAAAAAAGGTGTGCACGATGCCATTCCAGAGGCAGGAAAGACGCGCGTCAATACACATTTGAATCATTTGCCAAAGACTTTCCCCGCCTGGCCGGAGGTCGAGCCATTGACTGGGAAGAGGCGGAAGAGAAAAAGATAATCAATTCAATTGATTATCTGGAAGGTATTTCAATGAAAAGAACGGCCTTAAAAGAACCTGAGGACTTCTCCATAACCTCTCAGGCCTCAATGGCTTCAGATGTCCGGTTTTCCCATAAAAAACATGCCGCCTGGAACGGCTGCGCCCTCTGCCATCCGGATATTTTCCCCAGTTCCAAGAAAGGAACGGTTAAATATAACATGCTGCAGATAAACAGGGGGCAATACTGCGGCCTCTGCCATGTCAATGTCGCCTTTTCAATTGTGTTTTGCAACAAATGCCATATTTCCCCTGTTCGATAAGACAACAGCCCCTGAAGCCGAGACGAACAGTTGCGTTGGGCGCCGGATTCAGAGAAACATGTGGAAGCATTCCAGCCGCTAAGATTATATGAAACAGGATAGGATATCAGAATTCCAGAGGAACTGCCGATTATTAATGGTATGATGACATGCGTGACCTGCCTTGCTCACATGATTCTGTCACAAAGCCGCTTGTTTGGCAAAAAATGATGCCACAGCCTTCGGAACACTTACCGCAACCTATCTATTCAACGAGGGCTCGAAATGGGCCTCAACTCCAGGCCGTAACTATTCTCTGGTGAAACAAAACGGATTTTAAAGTTGGAGAACGGAAATGGATAATAAAAAACAATACAAAAGAAAAATGCTGAATCTCAATGTCAACCGTGCCATACAGGTCGGGATGATAAACAGGATAACCTGCATCCTCTTCGGTTGCCTCTTGCTCAGCAGCGCAGTTTATTATTTTCTGGCCAATCAGGAAATCACCGCGTCATTTATGGCTTTCAACACCAAGGCACAGAATTTTCTCGATTTTCTATTGCCTGCCATAATCGGTTCTTTTGCGGTCAGCCTGCTCTTCGGAATAGCAGCCAGTCTGTTTGTCCCAAAGAATTATGCAGGGAGTTTGTATGGCATTGAACGGGATCTAAAAAAAATCACCAAGGGAGACCTTAACACCAGAATCCGTCTCCGCCGTGGTGATCCTACATTAGCCCTGGGAGATATGATCAACAAACTGGTAGACGCATTTAAAGACAAATTATCCACAATCTCGAATGACCTTGCAAAAGCTGAAGCGGTCTTTGCGTCGTCAGCGCTGACTGCCGAAGAGCAGATCAGGGAAGTTCGGAAAATACATGCAGAACTGCTCAGCCAGATGAACAAACTGGAAATGGGCGAAGAGGAAGGAAATTTCAGGGACTGGACCGAACAGGCTGTTGAAAAATGTAGCGAACGTAGCGGAGACAAGGAAAAATGAGGCGAAAAAGCACAGTTTACATGGAGTAAATGAGCATTTTGAGCCGAATTTTGACGCAGTATCAGCAAGTGCAGTAGTTTTTCAACAGCCTGCTAAATCCGGAATACCGATCTTCCCCTCTCCCCGCCCCTTCAAATCAAATGGCCTTGCGCAGCATCTCCAAATCTTCCTCTACAATAATCTGATCTATATCCAGCAGGATTTTTACCTCACCATCCTGTTTGGCAATACCGAGGATGAATTTATTGCTGGCTGAACTGCCTATCTCCGGCGCGTCTTCTATCTGTTCACCGTTAAAATTGCGGACATCTGAAACAGAGTCAACAATGATGCCGCACAGAAAAACTTTGCCGTTTCTTTCAATCTCAACAACAATGATGCAGGTTCGATCGGTTGCTTCGGTTTCAGGCATTCCGAAAAGAAGACGCATATCGATAACCGGGATTACTTTATCGCGCAGGTTGATGACCCCTTTGAAGTGCTCTTTGTACTGAGGCATAGAGGTAATCTCCATCATGCCGATAATCTCTTTGACTTTGATAATGGGTAAGCCGTACTGCTCTTTTCCCAGGTTAAAAGTCAAGTATTTCCCCTCGCTTTTCTTCTGCAGGATATCATTTGCCATAGAACGCGTCCCCGATTTATAGTGTTGATTGAGAATCCTTTTTATGTTCTTTTCAAAACACTTCTCACAAAAAGAATACTGTACTGCCACATCGTGTGTCTAGAAAAAATGAACAGTCGATGGTTATGCACCATGAGCAATAATCGCATTGAGATAAAAGAAAAGAAAAGGGCATTTCTCTCCGGATACAATTCCTTCACCGTGAAGCGGGCCGGAGTTCTCAACTGTCCCTTTCCAAAGCTTGGTGCACGCCTGGAAGTTGACAGTGACCTGTCGCCGCTCTTTCCCTATATCAACGGCAGCGTGAACGGCGCTGCCTATTTAGACAAGCCGGAGCGTATTCAATTCCTTTTTGAAGGCGTGCAATGCACTTTGTATGCTTCTGAAATTATTGCTGCCGCCTTTCAGGACCAAGACCATGCCATGAGTTTTGGCGAACATCTCCTGGATTTCTTGAATAAGCTGCACGAGAACAGAAAGTCAGTCACCCCCAATTATCGCAAGGTCAAGCCCCTTTCCCCGTTGGATATTTATAAAATTCTGCCAAAGACCAATTGCGGAGAGTGCGGCGAGCCAAGCTGCCTGGCCTTTGCCGGAGCCTTGAGCAAGGGCTGGGTATCAGCTAAAAAATGTCCCGGCCTTGCCCAACCAATAGAAGAAAAAGCGGTGTATCCTGTTATTGACAAGGACGGCCGGCTGACCAGCACAATCGAACTCGACCTGCCGAAGTCCGTTCAGGCCCGGGAGCAGCAACAGGATCATCCGGAGGCGGTCTTAACGGAAAGGGAGTTAGAGGTCTTAAAACTCCTTGCCCAGGGCTTTACGAATCCGCAAATTTCCAAACAGCTTTGTATCAGTCCCCATACTGTCAAAAGCCATGTTGCCCATATCTATGAAAAACTTGGTGTCAATGACAGGGCTCAGGCAGCGGTTCTTGCCGCCAGATTCAACCTTATCTAGTGCCTGTCCATAAATGGCCCTTTTGACCGATATCTGCGTCATGCTTAAAAAATTATCCTCCGGTAAGCGAGCCTGCGAGACACCGAGATATCGTATATATGCCTCCGGTAATTTTTTGCGCAATCCTTGATCTCGATCAAAATGACCTATTTCTGGACAGACACTATCTGATCCTTAACTTAAAAAAATCATACCAATCACCCATTCGGGGGATTGGCATTCTCCTGGTTTTCTGATCTATTAACGGGAAATAATGACTTTTCAAAAGGAGAACGTTCCCGTGTCGCAAATAAAAAATCCCCTGGAACTCTATAAGCATCTGAACAAATCAAACTGCAGAAAATGCCTGCTGCCCTCATGCATGGCCTTTGCCGTTGCCGTCATTCAGGGACAGAAAACCCTGACCGACTGCCCGGACATGGATACGGAAACGGTAAAGGAACTATCCGCCGGCATAGTCAGCAGAAATTCCAGGCAAACCGACACAGAAAGTATTCTCAAGGAATTTCGCAAAGAAATTACGCAGATTGATCTGGCCGAAGCGGCCCGGAGACTCGATGCCCCTTTTCAGGATGGCATGATTGCCATAAACTGCCTTGGCAAGGATTTCAAGATTGATGCTACAGGCGAAATGACCTCCGAATGCCATAGAAATCCCTGGGTGGAGGTTCCGGTTCTGCATTACATCCTGCGCAGCAAGGGAAAGCAGCCAACAGGAGAGTGGGTAACCTTCGGCTCACTCAAAGGGGCAGCCGAGTGGAACCAGTTCTTCACCCATCGCTGCGAGCTTGAAATGGGTAAACTCGCCGATGCCCACAATGATCTCTTTTTTGAGATCCTGCATATTTTCGGAGCCCAGGAAATTGACAAGGTGACAAACTCCGACCAGTCGCTGGTCATCTATCCCCTGCCCCGCCTTCCTCTTCTCATCAACTACTGGGAACCGGAAGATGCATTTGAATCCAAGCTGAGTATCCTTTTCGACAAAACCGCGGAAGAGAACATCAACACCGAGTCGATCTACCTCCTCGGCAGGGGCCTTGTCGAAATGTTCAGGAAACTGATTGTGCAGCACACCCGGGACGGCAAACTTTTCTAACAGGCAGATCATGAAAAAATCATTGCAGCCGGGAATCAATACAGCTCAATATGTGCCGGAAAAGTCCTGGCAGACATTGCCCCGGCCGAACACCGCGGCAATCTTTGTTAGATCCCACGTGTCAACCCGGCCATCTCCGTTTATATCTGCCGCACCAGCCCTGTCTGCAAAAATCTCCGCAAATTGTGCCAGGTCTATTCCATCAATATCATAATCCCCTTCACTATCCTCTGAGGCAACGCAGATTGACGGATCAAGTCCAACCTCAACTTCCCAAAAATCCGAGAGCCCATCCCCATCACTGTCAACTCTATTGGCAAAGGTGCCAAGATAAAACTCATCAATGTTGGTTAAGCCGTCGTCATCAGCATCATCATCAGCGTCGTCAAAAGAGGAAAGCAGTCCATTTTCTTCTTCCCACAAATCAGGCATGCCATCACTATCCACATCTGAAAAATACGTGGCATTATCCGGAAAAGGGTCCACACAGTCAGCAACACCATCTCCATCTGAATCAGCAGTGTCAGGATTGTTGAGCGGACATGGATCGCAGAAATCCGGCACACCGTCTCCATCCATATCCATGCGGTCATCCCCACCCAAACAGATATCACTTTCAGCCAGAATAAAATCACCATCTGCATCAATGTTGGTTGTCTGCACTCCGTAAACAGGAGACTCATTTTTAAAATGAATATAGCCGCGATTAGCAGCCCAGGCATAGCCAGTAAATACACCTGTAGCCGGGTCCACTGTCACCCCGCTGTGAGACGGGGCAAAATTGATCCAGCCTGATGTCTCACTCCAGCCAAAACCCGAGAGCACGCCACCGGCATCCCTGTTCACTCCCCAGTCATCCTTGGTGGAATTTCCATACGGGCCACCACTGTCCACTCCCAGTTTTATCCAACCGATATCTGCAGCCCAGACAAAACCGCTGAGATGGGTATCATGCACCGTGACGCCTCCATGGACAGGCCTGAAATTAATCCAGCCGCCGGTTTCACTCCAGGCGAATTTTTCCGTTTCACTTATGTTGCCTGTTGATGCCTCTGAATGTGCGGGCAAAAAACAAGAAGCAATGAGAAAAAAAACAAGGGATACAAAATCTGCAATTTTCATCCCCTACTTTCCTCCGCGTACCGGCCAGGCGTAACTTGTGCTCGATTTTCCGGTTGCATTTTCATTGCCGTTGGAAAATATCACACAGGCTGCACTGGCCGTTGAGTTGGCAAAGGTGGTTGATGACCAGTACGGTGCAATTTGTACGTTTATAAATGGGTCACCATCCACCCAGTGCTCTGTTCCATTTGCATCGGAAAGAGGCGGATCGAAATAATTCATGTTACGCAGGCTTTCAAGCTCAAAAAGATTCGGCATGCGCCAGTCGCCGGCTATTGAACCGTCAGTCAGCCCACATTCGCCATCCTGCAGGGCGGCTGCGTCTGCCAGTGCCTGCTCCCAGGTTCGAAACCCGGAACAGTTTGCATTTTTCAGCCAGATAAGACCTGTGAGATTATCCTTTACCGTACCATCTCCATTATCCGTGAATCGTGGACTGGGCAAAGGAATCCCGGTATACTGATCACCATCCTGGCCGCTTCCGGTACAATCAATAACCGCACCCGTCCTATCAAAACAGCTGTTCTGCCCTGTGTCAGGAACCTGGGCCGGATAAATCCCTGCAGGGTCGAGGCCTGCCGTGCCTGTCTGTAATCCCCAATGACCTTCAGTCAGTCCCCAGAATGTTTTTCCCTCCGCGACATCATCAGGAAGAGCTCCATCGATATTATCTAAAGACGGCGAAACCTCCATAATCTCATCCATTGTATGACCTGTATCCCCCGGACCGGCTGCGGGTTCCGTGAAAGCGCCGGTTCTCTTTGCCCCCTGGGCACCTGTTGTCATACGCAGGTAAAGGTCTTCCTGGCTAAACATTGCGCTGGCCGGATCAAAGGGATCGGCTGGAGATTCAAGCTCTCCGGCGTGGCCAGTTAAGCTGAGGAGAAAGAAGCAGATCCCGTACAAAGCAAACTTGATACACATTTTTTTCATTGTAACGCACATTCCTTATGGCAAAATGATTTGTGATTACCACTGAAACTCAGCCAGTCTTGCAGCAGGGACTGTAATGCATTAATAATTCAAAAAATACTGTCCACACAAAAGTCATTCCCGCGAAAGCGGGAATCTCGGCGGATTAGCCAACTACTCTGGATTCCCGCTTTCGCGGGAATGACGTATAAAACGGCTGAAGATGAGTGGTAATCATAAAATGATTTGAGTCAGATCCGAAAAAACGTCATCCCACCTATCAGCAAGTATTGCTCCAAACATAAAAATATTTTGCCTATTTTTTTATCTCATTATTTCAATGCAATAGGAGTGGTCGCATTGCAGAAAAAATACAAGGTGCCTTTATACCCACCAGTATCTGGTGAACAGAAAGTGAATATAGAGAAAATAAAATGATGGTGGAGTGCATTGCTCCAATCGAAAGTTGCAGAAAATGCATGCTGCTGAGATACAGGGCTCCAAAAACCTTCCCTACAGCCCGGATAATGGCCAGCCCTGTGTTTTTCCTTGCGAATTCTTGCCCTAAATAGGATAGTAATTGTGTTTTGCAAACAGATTAACTTGACCTTAGACTGCAGCCTTCAACTCTGGATGACGTGAATGGGAAAAATCACTTCAGGTATAAGAAAAATTACTGCTGCAGCAGTTCTCTTTACGGCAATCATACTTCCTGTTGGAATATTCAGCCCATTCACGGTAAGCGATTACATGGCTGCCGGGGCACAACCTCCCTCAATAGGAAAAACTTTGTTGTGGCTCATTCCCCTTGAGGTCTTGCTCCTTGGCCTAGTCTTTCTGCTTGATCCGAAAAAGAGAAACAGGTCGTGATGGCAACCTGAGAAACAGATTTCTTGGGAGTATGGACTTTGGGCAACTATGCTAGCCGACAAGAAATATATCTCTCCCCATTTATAAAAAACAGGAGATGGTTATGCGTTTAATCTTATTGTTGTTTTTGACATTCCTCTTTGTGAGCCCTGCGTTTGCTTCTCTGGATGTTGAAAAGATTCCCACCGATCTCAAGCCATGGGTTCCATGGGTGATGCACAACCAGGAGGAGCAGCTCTGCTCCCATGCCTACAACAGCGAGAAGAGACATTGCTTGTGGCCATCAGCTCTGACTCTTGAGATTCAAAACAAAGGAGGCAGTTTTTCTCAGAAATGGATGCTTGAGAAAGAAAGTTGGCTTCTTCTTCCTGGTAATGACAAGCATTGGCCATCAAAGGTTGTCGCCAACGAGATGAATGTTTCAGTTGTTGAGCATGAAGGGCGTCCTGCAGTTCACCTTCCTGCCGGTTCTTATTCTGTTTCAGGCCACTTTAAGTGGGACAAGCAACCTGCTTCGCTTGCAATTCCTCTTGCTACTGCTTTAATTAATCTCTCAATTAATGGAGAAAAAATACCTTTTCTCGATATCGAAAATGGCAAACTGTGGCTGAAGAGGAGAGCAGAATCGGATGAAGTAAAAAAAGATAATCTGGCCATGCGAGTCTATCGGCATGTTACAGACTCAGTGCCAATGATTATAAACACTCGGATGGAATTGCAGGTGTCAGGTCAGCCAAGAGAAATCGTTCTCGGCTGGGTAGTGCCTGATGACCAGACACCCCTACAGATAAAGAGTTCGCTTCCTGCAAAGCTTGAAAATAATGGGCAACTCCGCGTCCAGGTGAGGCCGGGCAATTGGGGCATAAACCTGGTAACACGGTTCAATGGCCCAACTTCTTCACTCTCCATTGGCAAAATAGACGGACCATGGCCTCAAGAAGAGATTCTTGTTTTCAACGCCCAGAATCATCTTCGCATGGTCAAATTAGAAGGTGTCCCTGCAATTGACCCAACACAAACAACTTTACCCCGTGATTGGCAGAATCTTCCCGCATATCGTCTCACTCCAAAGGACACAGTAACTCTTGTAGAGAAAAAAAGAGGAGATCCGGACCCGGAACCAAATCAGCTTTCTATCAGTAAACAGATCTGGCTTGATGATGATGGTAAAGGGGTCACAATCCAAGATAAAATTACAGGAACCATGACCTCTGGTTGGCGTTTGGAGATGGACCCTTCAATCGAACTTGGCAGAGCCACTGTCAACGGTCAGGACCAGCTTATTACCCAGGTTGAAGGCTCAAAACAGAATGGAATTGAGTTGCGGAAAGGGCAGGTGACACTTTCCGCTGTGAGCCGGAGCAAAAAAGTCTGTTCCCTTAAGGCCGTTGGCTGGAATCATGATTTCAAAAAAGCAGAGACGACCCTGCATCTACCTCCAGGATGGAGGCTGCTCCACGCTAGCGGAGTTGATCGAGTTTCGAGTTGGATTTCCCAATGGAACCTGTTGGACCTGTTTATTGTTCTTATCGTGTTCCTTTCTTCCATTAAGCTTTTAGGGCCTGTAAAGGGTGTAATCGGTTTTGTCACTCTGATTCTTTTGTATCAGGATTACATGGCCCCCAAATTTGTATGGCTGAGTTTGCTGGCTGCTATTGCCCTCCTTAGAGTGCTTCCGGAAGATAATAAGTTCGCAAAATTCGTTGCGATGTTCCGCTATGCAGCTTTGGCTTCTTTAATTGTTATTTCAATTCCATACATCGTTTATTTGCTTCAAACAGGCATCTATCCTCAACTCGAGATGGGCAAATATAAGACAATAATTCCAGGGTCTGCTTCCTATGCGCCTTCAGTTCCCGAACCACATGATACAGTCCTCAAAGAAGCGGATGAGGAGTTCAGGGAGCGAGTTGCCCAGATGGAAAGGGCGCCAGGGAAAATGCTGTCCAAAGTGGCAGGCAGCTTAAGCTCAAGAGAAGGTCAATATACTGAACAAAAGGCTTTTCAGTATCAATACGAGACGAATGCCCAGATTCAGACCGGCCCTGGCTTGCCTCAATGGCAATGGCGACAGGTACATATCAGGTGGAACGGTCCGGTTGAGGCAGGGCAGGATATTAAACTCTATTTGCTTTCGCCAATGGTGAATTTGCTTCTCGCCTTTCTGAAAACAGGTTTACTCCTGGTTTTTGCCTCCTTTATGTTTCCTCTCCAAAAACTACAATCCTTGAAAAAGGGTATTGCATCAACCGTGGCTGGCTTTGCCTTATTTATGTTTGCTGGTTCTATGCCTTCCAAAGCCAATGCAGATAATTTTCCTCCTCAGGAAATGCTGACCGAACTGCAAGCGCGGATAATGGAGCCTGATGAGTGCCTGCCTGATTGTGCAAGCATAGATAAGATGACTGTCAAAACCAATAAAAGTCTCACTTTTGATTTCTCAGTACATGCCTTAAGCAAGGTGAGTTTGCCTCTGCCATCAAGCAAGGTATGGAGAGCCAACCATGTCAGCATTGATGATAAACCCGCTCTTCTTTTTAGAGATGCTTCCGGCGGGCTTTGGGTTCAAGTTAGCAAAGGACAACATCTGGTGAAGATGGCTGGAGTCTTTCCGGAGAGACACACTGTGAGCATCACCTTTCCGCTTATTCCTCATTATGTTGAGTTTGAAAGTGATGAATGGGAGATCGAAGGTTTAAAAGAAAATGGCGTTCCGGAACAGCAATTACAGTTCAGGAAAATCAATAAATCTGAAAAACAAACTGTAGAACTTGAGCCGGGGACTCTTCCTCCTCTTGTGCGAGTTGAAAGGCAACTGCGACTTGGCCTGAAGTGGGAGATCAACACAGTTGTCCACCGGGAATCACCAGTGGGGAGTCCTGTAATCCTGGAGATTCCTCTCTTAGAAGGTGAATCAGTCACGAGTGCAAATGTCGAAATCAAGGGCAATAAAATCCAGTTAAACATGGGGGTGAATGATAGACAAGTCTCCTGGCACTCTGTGTTTGAACAAAAGAGTAAATTTTCACTGCATGCAGCCGAGACAACAAGCTGGTTTGAGACATGGACACTTGACATAAGCCCTGTATGGCATGTTGCCATTTCAGGAATACCTGTTGTTCATCATCAGGGTCAAAAAGGTCAATGGCAGCCTGAATGGCGGCCTTGGCCAGGTGAAACAGTTACGTTCCAGGTATCCAGGCCGGCGGGTGTGGAAGGCCCAACGAAAACCATCGACACGAGTAAGCTGGAAATCCAGCCCGGCAAGCGCGCAACTGACGTAAAATTAAGTTACCGCATCCGCTCTAATCGCGGTGATCAGCAAACCGTTACTCTACCTGATAAGGCAAAATTGCAGACAGTCACTATTAATGGGCAAGCACAACCTATTCGGCAGCAGGGCAACAAGGTCACTCTCCCTCTTGTGCCTGGGGCTCAGGATGTTGCATTAGTTTGGCGTGAGTCTGTGGGCATTTCTGCAATATATAAGTCCTCTGAGATAAATTTAGGTATGGAAAGTGCCAATTCACAGATCGAAACAAAATTAGGACAAGACCGGTGGGTATGGATTACTGGTGGGCCAAGAATTGGGCCTGCCATCTTGTTTTATGGCGAGTTGCTTGTTGTCCTTCTTGTCGCAGTTATTCTCGGTCGGCTCCATTTGACCCCTTTAAAGACATACCAATGGGTCCTCCTTGGTCTTGGTATCAGCCAGACAGGACTTGCAGTGAGCCTGGTTGTTGTTGCCTGGTTTCTCGCCCTGGGAGCACGAAAGCGATTACACGGCAAGATGGATGGCGGCCTGTTTAACCTTGTTCAACTTGGAATAGGTTTTCTTACACTTGTTTCCCTCGTGACATTGGTCGCCGCAGTACAGCATGGCCTCCTCGGCCATCCTGACATGGCCATTGCAGGGAACGGATCCTCCAGCTATCTCCTCAAATGGTATCAGGATAGAGTGGTTGAGGTTCTTCCTCAAATCTGGATTTTCTCAGTTCCTATCCTCGTGTACAGACTGATTATGCTGGCTTGGGCGCTCTGGCTTGCGTTTAGTGTTTTACGATGGCTGCGTTGGGGTTGGGATTGTTTTTCTGAAGGTGCGTTGTGGCAGAAGGCAGCTTTCCCAAGAAGAAAACCAAAATCCCCAGCGCAGGGAGAAGTTGAAGTTCAACTTGATAAGGAAACAGGTCATGATCAATAGAAAACATTATTAAATTTAAAGTTGATGATCTCGTAAAAAGCTCAGAAACTGACCATCCGCCAAGGCTGATATCAAGAAGTTACATAGGTGTCAACTGCGGTTGAGAGATTTTTTTGCGAAACCGTCAAAATTCAAAAGTTGCTCGGAGGTTATCACTTGCATCAGCGTGCCTTTCTTTCCTAAAGGCTCACCATTGAAAATGGTGATTGGATGTCTTCTGTATACGAAGCCAATATATCTTGGGGAAAGGCCAGCTATCTCCCTTGGATATAACTCAGACTGATTTTTTCCATAAACCCTTTCTTTCTTGAATAGTCCCTTATACATGGGTATCCTACGCTCATGAAACGATATATTCAGTGTGGAATTTTTTCCTCGGTAATTTTGATACTGGTTTGCTCATTTTTGCAAGCTTGCAAGTCTCGTTTATTTGTCTCACAACCGGTGTACCAGCATCCTGAAATTATGGAACTGAAAGAACAACAGGAAGTGGTGATTATCAATAGTGAGACATACACCATTCCTCCACCGTGGAAAGGGAACAGGCTCACTGCACCGGAGTTCGACTATTCGGACTTTCGTCTTATTCCAGTTAAATATACACATAATGGCAGCAAAATTTATATTCTAAATACAGCCCATCAGTCATTGGTGTCTCTTCTGCAAGCGGCGGAAAAGGAAGGAGTATTTCTCAAGGTTGAATCGGCCTACCGGAGCGAGACTTACCAGAAGAGTATTTTCAAACGGATGCTTGCTAAGGGCAGGACCTTCGACGATATTGTTCGTTATGTTGCCCCACCAGGCTATTCGCAGCATGTACTCGGTACCGCTGTCGATTTCTTTCCCAGCAACTGGCGCTTTGCGGATAAGATAGATTGCACATGGCTCAAGGAAAACGGAAGGCGTTTCGGGTTTGAAGAAACTTATCCCCAATTTAATCCCATGAAGAGACCGTGGGAACCCTGGCACTGGAATTTTACTGGAAAAAATGACGAGTTTGTCAACCTTGGAAAGTAAAGATGTCTCCCTGGCAGATTGTCCAGGAAATTTGAGGAATTCGCCGGATATGGAAAGATGATGGGTGGGTTCTTCAAATCAGTGACATTGAAAAGATAATAATCCTATGAATACAGATACAAATCATCCGTTTCGATCAGCCAGAGCAAGAGAGAAGTATTTTGCCCATAATGACAGATTAGCTGCAAAGTACTGGCCTATTGAGTCAGACGAGAAAATGGTTGCAACGTCCTATGGTCAAACCTTTATCCGGGCAGGAGGCAAAGACGGCAATCCTGCTCTTGTCTTGTTGCCGGGCGGGAACAATACTTCTCTCATGTGGTGGCAAAACATCAGTGATCTGTCACAGCATTTTAAGACCTATGCAGTGGATAACATAGTTGATATCGGCAAAAGCATACCCAAAAAAGATATCAAAAGACCTGAGGAGTTCGTCGTCTGGCTCAATGAGCTGTTTGATGGACTTGGCCTCAATACGGGGATCAACATTGTGGGTCTGTCCTATGGAGGCTGGATTGCATGTAATTATGCTCTTCAATCACAAGGTCGACTCAACAAGCTGGCACTGTTGGCACCAGCAGCGACTGTCTTGCCCTTATGCAAAGAATTCTGGGTACGGGTTATGGCGAGCGCTCTCATTCCTCACCCTTATTTCACAAAGAGTCTGCTCACCTGGTTATGTGAGGATATGAGCAAAAAAGATAATAGTAGCAGAGCAATACTTAAGGATGCAATTGACGATTTCTATACCAGCATCCGCGCATTCAAACCAAGGAAACTTCCTGTTCCAACTGTTCTGCAAGATGACGAGTTGAAAAAAATCACAGTTCCAACTCTCTATCTGGTTGGAGAAAATGAAAAAATCTATTCTGCTCAGCAAGCTGTGCAACGTCTTAATGCTATTGTGCCTGCAATAACAACAGAAATTATACCAGGGGCAGGTCATGACCTTTCATTTGTTAAGCCAAAAGCGATAAACAGGAAAATAATTGAATTTTTAGAATAAGGCAAAAGTCCATATCCCCTACCCCATTGGCACTTGGCTTGCCACCTGCGAAGACGCTGAACAAGACTTTTGACACGTCTGAGCAAAGCAAGTTTTCAAAATCCCGCCGGCTCCGAGGAGCGTAAGACAGCCCGCAGGACCAACCTCCTTCCAGATCAGAGAAAAATTCAAATTATACCCATTGACAGCAAGTCCGAATATGGCCCCGTATTAGGGCAGAAGGCGCTGTTATGAAATTATTTTCAGACCTTAAGCCGATTTTATTTCCCAAGTTGTGGTTACCGCAGTACTCAACTTGAAATTGTAGAAAATATCATTAGTGAACCAGCCAAACGAGTACGCCCGTGGCCTTGCCCACGGAGAGACCTGCGATGACAAGATAAAAAACTGCAGAGACCCGGTTAAGTAATATGCTGTGGCGCTTCAATCCCTTTTCAAGACCGGTATATCCCACAAGCAAGGAAACCAAACTATACCAGGCTCCATCAATGATCCCTGCAACCGTTGCCATGCCTGACAGAGTAATAAGGCTGGCTCCTTCTGGAATAAACTGCGAAAACAGGGCGGTAAAAAAGACAAAAATTTTGGGATTGAGAAAGGAAATGCTCAAACCGCAAAACCAGGCAGCCGGCAGTTGAGTGTTTTGTATTCTGTCATCACTTCCGTGATTTCCCCAGGACTTAATGGCCAGATAGATCAAGAACACGGCCCCAGCCAGTGTCAACAAAATTTTCACACCGGGAATACGATGAAAGAGAGTACCGAGAGTGGTGCTGGCGGCCAGGGCCCAGAAAAAAATTCCTGCAGCGTGGGACCAGCTGGCAACCAGGGCGTCACTCAGACCGCGCTGCACCCTGTTCTGCAGAATAGTCACAAGGCTTGGACCAGGTGACATGGCCCCAAGGGCGCAAATACAGACAAGAGTCAGCCAGGAGATCAAGGGCATCACAATACTCCATTACATTTACATTTACATTTACATTTTAAAAAAAATCTCACACTTGCTCCAGCATTTCAATCTGCCCCTTGGTGATATCACGAAGTCGGCTTTGTAATTCATTTACAAAATTTTCGGGAACATCAATTTCAATTGACACAGTTTCAGTGTAATTTGAGTCAATAAGAGTGATTTTATGGGCCGAGAGGAGCTTCCGGACGGAGCTTTCAAATTGAAACGGCAGACAGAGCCGCAATCGTCTTGATTGAATGATTTTCTGGATTGCCGCCGTTTCAACAGCCTTTTTAGCCGCAGCGGAATATGCCCTCACCAATCCTCCTGTGCCTAATTTAACACCCCCGAAAAATCTGGTTACAAAAAGAACAACATTACCCAGGTTGTTCCCCTGCAACACCGCAAGTATTGGCTTACCTGCGGTTCCCGTGGGTTCGCCGTCATCTCCTGCCCCGATATCTTCGGGAGATTGAGGATCACCAAGAATGAAGGCAAAGCAGTTGTGATTCGCATTTGGATATTGGTCCTTAATTTGTCTGGAAAAGAGGAGAAATTCCTCTTTTGACGAGACGCTGGTTAGTGTACCATTATTTCTGTAAATTCAGATAAGGCTTGGCAAGAGCAGGC
>JAHLLM010000067.1 GCA_020444175.1 Desulfobulbaceae bacterium
GCAATCCTTGATCTCGAACAAAATGACCTATTTCTGGACAGACACGAGATAGTTATTGTGTGTTTTTTAACAGGCGAAGCACGTGAGAGGCAGGTTCATTTTCAGCCAGAATAATATGACATGTATCGCATTCATTGGTAATTATCTGACCCGTATCGCTCTCAAAGTCTTCGTTATGACACCGAAAACAGCCTGTTCCATCCTGGTGACCAATAAAATCTTTATATGTGCCCCAGGTAACATTCATGTCATGGAAGACATTTTCTGTATAAGCCTCTTGGGCGCCTTGTATAGCACTATCAAGCAGCGCTTTGTTCCCCTGCTGCTGAATAAAATCAGGATAGTTCTCGCTGTACCATTCTTTGAGGGTACGTGAGATTGTCAACATGGCTATTTCTGATGATGCATGCTTTTGGGTAATTACTTCAAGAGACTTCTTTTTTATAAAAGGAATTGAAGGAGAAATAACTCCGGTGACCATTTTTTCATCCAAAGCCTGATCCGGGCTTTTGAAAACATGGGTTGGTCGGTTATGGCAATCCATGCAATCCATTTTGCGAACCTGGCCTTGTTTACTCTTGGAGAGAGGCGAATTGGCATCTTTTTTATTGAAAATGATTTCTTTGCCGTCATTATGAAGCAGAATCTGTGTAATTTTTTCCTGTTTTTCGTCTGTATGGCGGTAGGAAATTTGATGATCCTCTGAAACGTGCCAGTGAATCCCGTGTGCCTTCATTCCTTTGTAGCCTCCGGAACCGACGCGCATAAGGAGTGCTGTCTGGACATGTGTATTGCTTTCATCAGGTAGAAAACGATTTTTAATATAGAGTTTGTCACCATGAAACATGGCCGGTCGATGACATTGTTCACAGGTCTCTCTTTCCGGCCTTAATGTTGTAACCGGTTGCGGAATGGGTCGAGGGTAGGAATCGGTCATTACTGCAAGGAGCTGTTTCGCTCCTGAAAATTTAGCCCGGACAAGCCATTGAGAGCTTTTGCCAATATGACATTCGACACATGATATCTGTGAATGGGGTGAATTTTTATAGGTTGAGTATGCCGGTTCCATGACCTGATGGCAAAATTGACCGCAGAAGGCAGTTGATTCAGTATAATGAAACCCTGTATAGGAAACCAGGCCAACAAGAAAAAGAGTAAAGAGTGTTATGGAAACAGTGAGCAGAAGGTGACGACGTATTCGACTGTACCGGCCTGGGCGGTTAAACTGTTCTTCGAGGTATTCGAATGTGAAAAGGCCGATATCTTCTTTTCCGCGTGAGACAAAACTGCCTATGAGCAGAAAAATGATTCCGAGAATAAACAGGGGGCCAAGGATAAGATAAATAAGAAAACCAAAATAGGGATTTTGAACATTTCCCTGGATGTCAAAAAAGATACTGACCAGTAAAACCGGTGTAAGCACACTGAGAATGATGCCGCCGAGTACGGATAGTTTGCTGCGTGATATCCAGTTGATTATTGCTTTGATGAAATTTGCGGACATCTTATCTTCTTTAATCTCTTGCTTTTTGGGATTTTAATTCGTTTTCTAACTCTGGCATAAGAAAAGCACGGAGCAGAATCTGCTTCGTGCTTATCGTATCACAGCTCTAACTTCAATTTGGATCTTTTTGCGTCACAATGTGTTATTTTTTGCACTGAGACAAGAAAATAACAGTTTATTTTCTACATTCCGGTTACAGCCTTAAACCATCCATAAGCAAGTTCCATGGGGCCGCTGCTGAAAAGCGCTGCTATAAAACATGAAGCAGCCCAGATACCGATGAGGGCGGAAACACCTCCCATAACAGAAATGCTTCCTTTGGCGAAAGAATCAAGACCTGCCAGGGATTGTTCACCTGTGCGTACCCGTTGTTTCTTTTTGGTCAATGTAGCTTTCTTCATAGTGCACCTCCGTTATGTGTATCTTTATTCTTTCTTGTTTTTACAAATTACATCATTTTATGGAGTTTACATGCCTGTAATGGCGGAAAACCAACTTTTTACAAGGGCTACAGGACCGCCGCTTGCTATCAGGCCCCCGACAAAGCATGAAACTGCCCAAATACCGATCAGAGTAGGTACAACCCCCATTGCCGCAATTGTTCCTTTGGAAACTTCGGCTTTGGCATTAGAACTATCATCAACACGAGTATTGTTTCTTGTTTTAGCCTGAACTTTTGTTTCCGGGGTCATACTCTTCATCATCACTCCTCCAGTTATTGATATTTGACCTGAAATGTCATTTTGTTTTGTTACTTTGTGTTATATGCCAGAAGTGTGCCAAAAGATGAGGTGACGGTTTTTCAGTAAGTTACGTATTTTGGTTCTATGGATTTTGTCATTTTGGCAAATTTCCTTGTCATGTTGGCAAAAAAGCAATGTTTTCTTTATACAGGTATTTCGGCCAGAGCATTTTATTTTGCAAATATCATACAAAATGTAACCTTCTTATCAGAAGGAGATCCTGTGAACTAAAAAAGGACACAAGACCTCGAGGCAGAAAACGTGTTATGTGCTCGTGCGCTTCGTGGCCCTTGAGGGTGAATAAGACGCTCAGCTCCCACTGACACGGATATAAAGTGTTTATATCCGTGTCAGTGGATAGTCCGCTTCCGTATTTTTGGCTATGTCGGGAACATATTTTGCAGGTTTACGTTTGGTTATGGTATTGTGTTGGGCAAAATTAAAAAAACTGTTTTTGCTGGTGTTGAAATCGCCGGCTGGCACATTTTTCAGTCCTATAAAGATACTTTGCACCAAAGGAAGTGAGGTGAATTACTCATTCCCTGAAACATGGTGATAATGAGTAAGCTAAACTTGTTAAACTGGAGCAAAATCACGTGACGTTATTTATCCGAACCATATTCGCAATTGTTGTTTTGGCTGTCATTGGAGGGACAATTGCCGTTTTCTGGAACATAGAAAATCGTCTTCCTCCAATAAGCTATAATGAGTTCCTTGAGATACTCGAGAAAGACGAAGTGGCAGATGTTCATCTGCGAGGGAGTGAAGTTTCTTTAACTGATTCCTATGGACGGGAATTCATAACCTATTCTCCTGACGTCCCTGCTCTTGTTCCCAGACTTCTTGAAAAAGGTGTTATTGTTAATGGCAGCAGCGAAAATCCTTCACCTCTCTGGGATCTTGCCGGAATAGCTGTTCCTGTTTTCTTAATCCTTGTTGTCTGGTATTCCATGCTCCGCAGAGGAGGGGAGGATGAGTCCGAATCTCAATTTGCCAAGGATAAAATAACCAGATTTACCCCGCAGAACAGGCAGGTTACCTTTCGCGATGTTGCCGGTGTCAGTGAGGTGAAAGAAGAACTGCTGGAGGTAATCGATTTTTTGCAGCGACCGAAAAAATACAGCAGTCTCGGAGCTGTTATTCCCCGTGGTATCCTTTTTCAAGGTCCTCCCGGCACAGGGAAGACATTGCTGGCCCGCGCTATTGCGGGTGAATCCGGTGTTCCTTTTTTTGGTATCAGCGGCTCGGATTTTGTTGAAATGTTTGTTGGGGTTGGCGCTTCCAGGGTGCGTGAGCTGTTTAAAGAGGCCAAAAAAAATTCTCCCTGTATCGTTTTTATTGATGAGATTGACGCAGTCGGTGGTCACAGAAGCGCCGGTAGTGCAGCCGGTGGACAAGATGAAAGAGGGCAGACCTTAAACGCCTTGCTTGTTGAAATGGATGGTTTTTCCAGAGATGAAACGATCATTATTCTTGCGGCAACGAACAGACCGGATATTCTTGATCCCGCCCTTTTGCGACCTGGTCGTTTTGACCGGCAAATCAGTATTTTGCCTCCAGATGTGAAGGGGCGTTTTAAAATTCTTCAGGTTTATGCTCAGAAAATGGAGCTGGCCGAAAATGTTGAGCTGGAAAAGATTGCCAGAAGCACACCTGGATTCACTGGTGCCGAACTGGCAAGTCTTATGAACGAAGCGGCTCTGATAGCGGGACGTAAAGGCGACAGTTCAGTTAGATTGGAACATTTTGAAATGGCCAAAGACCGCATTCTCATGGGTGTTGAAAGAAAAGGGTTGGTCATCAGCGATAAAGATCGTAAGACAATGGCTTACCATGAGGCAGGGCATGCCATTCTGGCAAAGTTCCTTCCTGAGACGGATCCAATTCACAAAATCACCATTATTCCCCGGGGAAAGGCTTTGGGCCATACCCAGCAACTTCCTCTTGCCGATCGTCATGCCTATCCAAAAGAATATTTACTGAGCCGCATTAAAATTTTAATGGGGGGGAGACTTGCTGAAGAAATTTGTCTCAATCAACAGACCACGGGAGCTGAGGATGATTTCAGACAGGCCGTTGAGTTGGCAAGCAAGATGGTTTGCAAATGGGGTATGAGTGAAAATATCGGCCCCATGTCGTATCTGAGGGATGACGGGTCGTTTCTCGGCGAGCAGTTAAGCAATACAGCGCATAGCGAGAAAACGAATCAGGAAATTGATGAGGAGGTAAAAAAGCTGATTGAAACCTGTTACCGTGAGGCCGGTGAACTTCTTACCAAGGAAAAAGATTTCCTTATCTATCTCGCCAATATGCTTCTCGTTAATGAAACCCTGGATCTTGAAGAGATGGATATTGTTTACGAGTGCACGACCAAGAAAAGGCGGGATGGCATTGATCCCAGTGCTGAAGACGATGGCATGGCCTGTTTCTTCACTCCGACGGAATAATCTGTGTAGAGAAAAATATTTCACTTCATTTCAGTCTGAGCCATTTTGCAGGGGAACAGGCTAAACGACAAATGAACATACTGAGAGCACGGGCACAACAAACAAAACACAGCACCTTATCGTGTTCATTTTACGGCAGAAAATTATGTCTACATCCCCCATTTTTCTATTTTTCTGTATAAGGTACGCAGGCCGATGCCCAGGATTTTGGCAGCCCTGACCTTATCGCCTGCGGTTTTATCCAGTACTTCTCTTATGGTTTTTCTTTCAAGTTCCGGAAGCAGGCCTTCCTCGCCGTTCATTTCAAGATCATTGGCCCGGTAGGTGAGGTATTCCGGTATGCTGTCTACGTCCAGGATGTCTCCCCTTGCCATGACCACGGAGCTTTCAATACAGTTCATTAATTCCCGTATATTCCCTGGCCATTTGTACTGTTTGATGAGCGACATTACTTCGTCAGTGACTTTGTTGATCTGCTTTCCATGACGATCTGTAAATTTTTTCAGGAAATTGTCCACAAGCAGAGGAAGGTCTTCTTTGCGCTCCCGCAAAGGGGGTACTTCAATTTTTACCACACGGAGACGATAATAGAGATCTTCCCTGAATGTCCCTTCCTTGACCATCTCAACCAGATCCTTGTTGGTGGCTGAAATGATGCGCACATCAACTTTCAGGGTTTTTGTGCCGCCCACTCTTTCAAAGGTCTTTTCCTGCAGGAAACGTAAAAGTTTCACCTGGATCGATGCCGGCATCTCACCTATTTCATCAAGAAACAGCGTCCCCCCGTCGGCAAGTTCAAAACGACCTTTCTTGCTTGCAACCGCTCCTGTAAAAGCCCCTTTTTCATGACCGAAAAGTTCTGATTCGAGTATGCCTTCGGCAAAGGCGGAACAGTTGACCTTGATGAACGGTCCATGTGCGACAGGGCTGTTGTAATGGATGATATTGGTCACCATTTCCTTCCCGGTTCCTGTTTCTCCTTCGATGAGAACTGTGGCTGTTGTCGTTGCAACCTGCTGGGCTAGATCCTTAATCTTCTGCAGGGATGGCGAGTCGCCTATCAGAGATAAGTCAGGAAAATTTTCCTTGATCTTCTTTTTTAAGAAGATGTTTTCCTCTTTGAGTTTCTGGGTCTCAAGGGTTTTTTCTATAAGGAGGCAAAGTCGATCGATATTGATCGGTTTGGTGACATAGTCATAGGCGCCAAGCTTCATGGCCTGCACTGCTGTTTCAACCGAGGCCTGTCCGGTTATGAATATGACAGGCGGAGTTTCCGGCAGCTTGTTGAGCTCTTCGAGGAGTTCAATGCCGTTCATGCCAGGCATGAAGAGATCCGAAAGAATAAGGTTAATGTCATTTTTCTCAAGGGTCTCCAAGGCTGATTTGCCGTTTTTGGCTGTCATTGTGTCATAATCATCAGCAAGGGCCAGGGAGAGGGTCTGCCTGGTCATATTGTCGTCATCAACAATAAGAATAGTTGTACGTTTCATTTGTCTCAGTTGTTTTCTTTTTAGATGATTGCCGGGTGAAGCGGCATGGTTATTACAAAAGTTGTCCCTTTGTCGACTTCGCTTGTACAGGAGATTGTGCCTTTATGATCTTCAATTATGCGTTGCACAATAGCCAGGCCAAAACCGAGGCCTCCATCCTTTTTGGTGAAAAAAGGGTCAAAAATATGTTCAATATCATTTTCAGGGATCCCCTGTCCTGTATCAATAATAAAGATTTTTGCGCAGTGCTCTTCTTTTTTACTTTCTATCCGCAAAGAGCCGCCATAAGGCATGGCCTGAATGGCGTTCATGCAGAGGTTCAGCAGGGCCTGGATCATTTTTTTCTCATCAAAAGGAAATGAAGTGACTTTCTCGTCCAGATCGACATGGAGGTCGATGTCTGATTCATGGGCATTCTGTTTAATCATTTCCGCAAGATGAGAGAGCGTTTTATTAATCTGGTTTTCTTTAATGTTCGGTGGAGGAAAACGGGCATATTTTACAAATTCTTCTATGATTTCACTGATACGGGTAACCTCATTGTCAATAATATGAGTCAGCCCGAGCATTCCTTCTTTTACTTCTTTTTCAGGGAGATCACATTTGTTAATTTTTCGAGTCAGGAGTTGCAGGTTCATATAAAGGACATTGAGAGGAGTCTTGATTTCGTGGTTTACTGTTGTCGCAATTTGCCCGAGTGTTGCAATCTTTTCCATGCGGACCAGTTCAGACTGCGTTAGGCGAAGAGATCTCTCAGATTCTCTGAGTTCCTTTGTTCTTTCTTTAACAAGGCGCTCCAGGGTTCTGTTAAAATCTTCGCGTTTTTTTTCATGCTCCTGCAGCTTTTCCGTCATGGCATTAAACGAACTGTAGAGCGAGCCGATTTCTGTTTCCGAAGCTGTTTCCACCCGAATGCCAAGGTCTCCTGTTGAAATCTTTTTGGTTGCTGTGGCAAGATTAATAATAGGCCTGATGGTATGTCTGGTCAGGACCACATAACCAACGCAGGAAGCGAGGATGCCGACAAGCGAAGAAGCCAGGTAAAGCAACAGGATAAAATACATTTTGTTATATGATTCATTCACAAGAACAGAGACGGTTTTAAAGTGAACATCATTGATCGCCTGGGTCAGTTTGTGAATGTTGAAGCCGTAACTTTCAATCTTTTTGAAATCACTGTCGTCAGCCAGATTTGCGATGGCCAGATCCCCATAAATAGTCGCCAGGATTTTTCGGATGCCATTAATATTATCCTGCACTTTTTCCAGAAGAAGTATCTCTTCATTAGCATGGGTCTTGAGAGTCTTTAATACGCTGGTTTTGTACTCCTGCAGTTCTTCTTCGGTAGAGTCCAGTATCTTGAACACCTCTACTTTCTGGGTATTATCAAAATTGATAATCGAGTTATGGACCATAAAGACGGATTGCTGGATGCTGTCGTTCATGCGATAAACTTTGGAGACAATACCGCTTTCCTCTTCAAGGTGTGAGATGTTCTGCACCATGTCTTTAACCATGAGGATGCAGACCCCTCCCACGCTCATTATTGCAAAAACATTAATAAAAAAAGCAGTGGCGATATAATTGCCAAGTTTTCCTTTCATGTAACATTTCCCTTTTGTCAGAATGTGTTGGTGGAGATGATATAGTGAACCGCAAATTTTTTCATTTCTGTCATCCAGCCTCTCTGTTGCGCATTATCTAGCAGGCTGTTGAAAAACTACTGCGCTCGAAGTCTCACTTTGTTCGCTATCTGCTGATACTGCGTCAAAATTCGGCTCAAAATGCTCATTTACTCCATGTAAACTGTGCTTTTTCGCCTCATTTTCACCCTGAAGGGCATAAATCCTTGTCTCCGCTACGCTCGCTACATTTTTCAAGAGCCTGCTAGAGTCGGAAATTTCTATTCTCTTCTGCATATGGAAAAGGAAGGGGAGGATGAGCAAGGGTACGAGTTGAGCATGACGAATAGTTTGCGAAAAAAACAGTGGATTAGAAATGGACATTCTCCGGTAGTCTCCTTAAAAACAACATCATTTAATAATAACACAGGATTAACAAATCAGCAAAAAAGCAGAAGTGTCTTGCCAAATAGATATACTGCACTCAAAAAAACGATTCTCATTCCTTTATTCTGATCTCAAACGTGCTGCAACATTCAGACAGTACGGAGAGGAAAAGAAAGTATGTTTATACCACATGGTGGTTGTTTCCCCGGTTTTTTGTGTCAAGATGTGTATTTTAACCAAATTAAGCCATTTATTCATAGTGCAAGAAATGAATGAAATTCACCTTATCAAGTTGATATCAAAACAAATATTTCCTTCAAAGGATTGTGGCACGCAAATAGCTATATTACAAGGTGGCACTGATAATTGTGGCACTGATAATTTATTGATAATGAAAAGGAGTTGTAGAATGGAAATTATCCCATTGAAAATGGACTGCAAAACCAAATCGAAAGTTGAAACCAAAAAAGTTGAAAAAATTGAAGCAGAGCAGGTTGTGGCCGGAAGCACCATCTTGCTGGTTGGAGCAGCTCCTGTTCTCATAGGTCTCTGGGCGGCAGTATGCTTTGTCGGCGGAGTAGCCGTGAGCGGTGGACCATGGAATTTAATTCAGAACTGGCTGTCAGCCGTTACCGGAATGTAGTTATTGATTTTCTATCTAAAAGTGATTCCCAACGTATTTCAGCCAACACAAAGAGAGTTCTTAGTTTTTCCTGTCATCTCGGTGTCTCACAAGCTCGCTTACCGGAACGGATGTGAGAAATCTTAATATCTGTGGTGACAGATTTCTCCCGTTGGTCGAAATGACACCATTTGCATTTTATGTCTACAAATCAACCTCTTTATGAGCCAATAACATATCATTGGCTGAAATTCGTTGGTAATCATATATCTAAAAAACAGGGAGATAGAAAAAATATCTCTGGTAATTGAAAATAACTCCATCGGAAGAAATTTCAGCCACCTTCAAATCCGGAGAAAGAGTATCACCTTCGCGTAGCAACCTGCCGTTAATGCTGGCCATGCGGGAGGCCGGCTTGTTTTCATAATAGACATGGGCATCAATGTGAATTTCCGGAAGTTGTCCCTGAACAGAGGCTGGAAGTTCGTAGAGACGCAGAGGTTTTTGGGGTGACCTGGTATTTTGGGCAGCTGGCCTGGAGGTTGCCGGTAAAGCCGGCAGGCCCTGCTCTGGCAGACTTCTTTCTGGTCCTTCTCCTTGCTTTTCAGGGAAAAAAGCTGTTTCTGCTGATTCAGCTTCTTCATCAATGCCAGGATCTTCTTGAAGATCAATGGGACTTGCTGCTTCCTGAACCATGCCGCTCGCAATGTTTTTGGCGGTGTCTTCCGCAGCCGGTTCAGCAAGGGCTGTTTCTTCTTCAGTTTGCTTTTGTGCCTGTTGTTGGGCAGGATGAGATACCTGTTTTGTGAGTTCATGTTTCGAGTCACGGCGATCCGTGACGTTTGAAACAGGGGTGCTGCTCTTGGTATTCTGAGAATTTTCTCCCCTTAGCAACAAATCCGGTTCGTTTTGAGTTTCTTCATGTTCCACGGTAAGAGTCCCTTTAGCGATTGGAATCTTCGCCGTCTTTGTCCCGTTTATCTCCTGGGCTGCAGAGTCCGCAGGTGAAGTCTGCTCTACGGGCAATACCTCATTTTTATCCTGACTTGCAATACTGTTTGCAGTTACAGAAGCAACAGGATTCTCCGAAGGAGACTTCTCTACTGCTGGAGAGGCAACCTCCAAAGATTGAGGTTTCAGAGCAGGCTGTTTTTCCTGGACCATTGTTGCCTGCTCTAAATCCGAATTCTGCATAACGGCTTGCTGCACGGTTTCAGGCTTGTCTTCGCGCAGTATGAAAAACAGGATAAAAGCAACATTCAGGAATACAATTCCGGCAACGACAAAAGGCCATAATGCTTTTTTCTTTTCAACAGGAGGAGGTTCTATCGGTACGGTGTTGAGATCTGGGACTTTGTCCCGTTTTCTTTGTTGATCCGATTTTTTCAAGGCATCGAGAATATAGGACATATTACTTATCCTCTTGCGTATCAATTAATTTTGGCGCCGTGCTGCCTGATGCCGAATTAAGGAGAATTATGGTTTGGGGCCCGACAATACCATCAGGCACAAGGTTTTTTTCAAACTGGAATCGTTTCACCTGGCTTGCCAGAGTGTGGTCATAGAGTACTGGATTCTCGGAACTTGCTGGCCTTGCCTGGATGATGGACAACTTTTTATCAAGCCAATCCACATTGGCGTTATGGTCATCAACCTTAATAGCCTCTGCATATCCCTCGGGTTTTTGCCATAAAAGGGAATACTCACCAATCCATCGTGATCGTATATCCTCAATTGAGATAATTTTGTGCTCCAAAGCAATGATAAGCTCCGCCGTAGGCTCATGGTAGGAGATGAAGGCCGCGTAGAAGCGTTGGCCTTTGTTGTCATAAAGTGTCAGGACAGCCGGCCTGTTGAGAGCAAGCAGGCTATTGAAACTGCCCTGCCTGTAGAGACAGCGTAGGTTTTGTGATTCTGCAAACGCGCAGGCAGAGGATGCATCCTCCGGAGTGTAGGCAATGCCCCAGCTATCAAAGAGCGCCTGATAGGCCAGGTTCCTGCTGTCGGCAAGTGGTATGTTCTCAGGCCATTCAAGGAGAGACGTCTGCAGAGGCGGCGGCTGCTGGATGATATCAGGTGTTTCGGGGGAGGGCGGCAGAATCTCATCAGCGCTTGCAACCACTGTGTCGACAGGTTCTGCCTTACTTTCCGTGCTTTCCGAAGTTTGCCTTGACGGTTCTGGCAAAGCCGGGGATTTCATTATCTCTTCCTCGGTTTCTTTTGGCGGAATCTCTTGTTTTGCTACAACAGGCTGCTCAATAAATGCAACGTCTTCAGCTTGATTTTTCATCAATAAAGTTTCAAAATCCGGCAGTTTATCATAATAGGCTGTTGCCAAAACAGATCCGCTGAAAAGAAGGATGATTCCTGCCATGATCCAGCCTGATATTTTTTTATTGTGAGGCTCAGGAGGTGTTTCGCCCAAAACCTCCCGTGCCGCCTTTTTTAAGGTATCGGCGTTCACTGAATCCAGATCCTGCACATATGCCCCGAGGAGCGACCTGTCGCAGATAATGTTTATAAGGCGCGGGGTGCCGTTGCTCAGCTTGAAGAGAATTTTTATGGTTGAGGCCGGAAAGATCCTGTTCCGTCCACCGGCTACTGCTATTCGATGGGCCACATAGGAGCCCACTTCACTTTCGGACAGTGGAGCAAGATGGTATCTCGCCGTAATTCGCTGGGCCAGTTGGCGCAACTCAGGGCGTTGCAGCATATCTTTGAGTTCAGGTTGACCAAGCAAAATGATTTGCAGCAGTTTGCGTTTGTTTGTTTCCAGATTGGTAAGGAGCCGGATCTGTTCCAGAACATCGGAACTGAGATTCTGTGCTTCATCAATAATGAGTACGGCCTTTCTTCCACTTGCATGGGAATGAAGAAGGAAGTTGTTTATGTGATCAACATAGTATTTGATACTGTTGTGATTGTTTTGTCGTTTTATGCCAAACTCATCACAGATAGCTTCCAGGAGTTCCTTGACTGATAATTTAGGATTAAGGATAAGCGCGATATCGGTTCCATCGGGAATCTGCTCAAGCAAACATCGGCAGATAGTTGTTTTCCCTGTCCCAACTTCACCGGTGAGCATGACAAAACCACCATCACTTCTCATGCCAAAAAGAAGATGGGCCAGGGCCTCCTTATGTCGTTCGCTCATGTATAAATAATGAGGATCCGGGGCAATGGAAAAAGGAGATGTGGTGAAACCAAAATGTTCTTCGTACATGGCCTGCTATTGGTAAAAATCACTTTTCTGGAAAAAGATAATGGTGCAAAAAAATCTTGAAGCTCACCATCCGCCAACGAAATATCAACTGGTATATGCGTTCCGGCGGCGGTCGAGCAGGTTTTTACCCTCAAGGGGCATAAATGCGAGATCGTCAAAAAAAGAATCAGCTTCCGGAAGATGCTTCAAAATCATGCGTTCATATTCAATACCATGTAGCAAAAACACTTTCAAAAAAAATGTGATTTACAATAATTTTATTTTTAACTTGAAATTGTTCGCTTCGCTGGAGTAGAAAATTGTTTAGTCCCTTAAGAGTTGTTTTCGTGTTATTTGTGGCAAGAAATTCAGAAAAATATTTAAAATCAATATTTTACCTCTGCTGTTAAGGGACTTGTCCTGAAAATTATGATATTTTATTCCACTTTAGTGGGTTAGGAAATGGGATAGCATCCCTCTGAATAACCATTGTCAACGCGATATTTCAAAAGGAGAACAAATGAACAAGTCAGAGTTAGTAACCGCCATTGCCGAGTCAGCCGATATTACCAAAGCCACTGCCGAGAAAGCGCTGCAAGGTTTTCTGGAAGCAGTCACTGGGTCATTGAAAAAGGGTGACAGTGTCACTATGGTTGGTTTTGGAACTTTTTCCACTACAAAAAGGGCAGCACGGACAGGCAGAAATCCGCAGACAGGGAAAGACATCAAGATCCCGGCAAAGACTGTTGTCAAATTCAAGGCCGGGAAAAAGCTGGCAGATGAAGTAAAATAAAAGAAGTTGCTGGTTGGAATGGCGGCTTTGCGGACTGATGTCAAGAGCCGCCAGTGCTGTTATGTCGTATCTCAAGGAATGATGAATCTGCGAAAATCCGAAGCTGATCATTTACTCGACTCGAATCAATTGAGAAGTTATATGCCCTCCTGCGGAGGTTGTGCAATTTATGACGAGATTGCTAAGCACTAGGTAATAGCAAAAAAATAAACAAATGATTGACGGTTTCGTAAAAACCCCCTCAACCGCCGCCGACAAGTATGTAACTTGTTGATATTTCGTTGGCGGATGGTCAGCTTGAGAGCTTTTTGCGAGACCATCAATGATTGAGGAAACAGAATGGACGCAATCGACTGCATTAAAACCAGAATGAGCATCCGTCAGTTTAAACCCGAGCCCGTACCAAGGGAAATTCTTATGGAGGTTGTCAGAACCGCCCAACGGAGTCCCTCGTATAAGAACAGTCAGCCCTGGGAAGTGATTATTCTTTCAGGGGCAAAAAAGGAAGCACTTTCTAAAATGATGGTGGATCTTCTGGAAAGCGGCAAAGACAACTGCCCGGATCTGCCTGCTCCAGAAGCATGGCCCGCGGCGGAAGGAGCGAGGATTGCCGATCTGTTTAAAAAGCGCAAGGAAATGAGCGGCATCGACCTGAGTGATCCTGCCATTATGCTGAAAGCGAAAGCTGCTAATTTTAATTTCTATGGGGCGCCGCATGCCATTTATCTTTACCAGGATGCCAGTCTGACCCCGTGGTCGCTCTTTGATCTGGGGCTGTTTGCCCAGAGTTTGATGCTGGCCGCCCACGGCAAGGGGCTTGGCACCGTTCCCCAGGCATTTGCCACTGATTATGCCCGGGATGTTAAAAAGTTCCTGTCCATCCCTGACAGCAAGCGCCTCGTTCTCGGCATATCCATCGGTTACCCGGACATGGATTCTCCGGCAAATTCTTTCCGTACCGACAGGTCCGCAACCGATGAAATTGTAAAATGGATTGAATGATGTCGAGCTTGGTTTCGACGTGATATCGTGTCTAAGCGCGATCCAATATAAAGCGGCAGTTTCAAACGGTAAAAAGGAGATGATCTTTTGCCCAAAGTTCTTCTTTTTTTTACTATCCGCAAGTCAAACAGATTCAGCATTAAGGACAGAGGTTTAAGTGCTGAAAGGGCCTGCCGTGTTTAGAAAAAACTCAAAGAAACGAGATTGATTTATTTTTGAGAGCCAGAGCCAGGTCTTTGTGTAAGAGCTTATCTCAGATTCACTCACTTGTTTGTTTGCATAGATATGCAGGCATCCTGAACAGAGGGAGCGCTTCTTTTCACGATGGAAAGACTGTGCCTTATGACCAGGCGACTTTTGTCAATTCCGTCCCGAAATCTTTCCTTTTTTCCAACTATGATCTCATCCTCGGCAAATGTACAGCCTCAATAGCCGAACCATAAAATTTTTTCAAAATAGACAGTCTGCTAACATATTGTAGTTGTGGAAAATGTTGTGTTTACGCTGGCTGTGGATTAATAATTCTTCCTGTTAATCAAAATTGTTGTGTCTTTTTTGTGGTTGTTTTTCTGTTAGGGTTTTGATAAAAAAAGTTGCTAGGTATTAAGAACTTTGGACTGCTCTTTTCATGACAAGTCTTGTTGCCACACTATTTTTAGATGACCAAAAGTATCATGGGACAGGGTAAAAAAATCAATTTGATGATAAGGGTAACATATTAACTTAACTGCTTTATTCCTATTGTCAACTTACCTGTTAAGTAAAAACTGATATTTCACGACCTGACCCTGTTCTTTGTTGGAATTAGGGGCATGTCTTGAATTAAAAATTTTTGAAAAAAAGAGCCTGCTAACATATTGAAGCAGCGCAAAAGGAACGTGTAAAAGGTATTGGTAAACAGTTTTTGTCTTTGTATTCCAGCAATTTAAGAGATGTTGGTGTTTGCGCTTGTGTTAGGCATATGTTAGGAAGGTGATGGTAATGAAGGGCATTTTGATTTTGATCTGAGGTGAATTGAGCAGAGGAACCCCCTGTAAGGTGAATTGATACCCCCCAGTGCTGAACGTGGGTAATAAAAAAAGGGGCTTGAAAAATGAAGGCTCAGGTTTTGAATTCTAAATATCTTGTATTTCAAGATCTGATCCTGAGACTTCCTGCAAAAACGTGTTGCAAGAATTAGGCGAAAAGTCAATAAGGGTCAAGCAAAGATTTGACCCCTTTCTCAAGAAGGAGTAGGGATAATGGATTTTCTTATAGCTATTGGCTATTACCTGGGCATTCCTGGCCTGTATATGTTTGTGGCCGTTAAGGTTACCTTGTTACTGCGGCGCAGGATTGCAGAGGAAAAGAAAAAAATATGGATGACCATTGGCTGTATTCTATTTTTTCTGGTCGTTCCGTTTGGTGACGAAATCTTAGGCCCTATTTACTTTAGGTATTTATGTGCAAGCCAAGGTGGCTACCACATTTATCAAACAGTTGAGCTTGGCCCCGAGTATTTTGATAAAGATGGTAGTCCGAAATTTATTACTGAAACTGGCGAGCTTGATGAGGAGATGTTGGGTGGAAGGTTTGTTAAGAAAAGGGATAATAATAAAAAATTTTCAACACTTTTGAATATTTCAAGGCTTCATACCTTTATTGAAGATACAACAAATAATAAAGTAATTGGGAGACATGTTGCCTTTAGTTATTGGGGGGGGGGGATATTAAACTCACTTGGCTTTGAAAGGGTTGTTGCTTCAAGATGCCACCAATCAGACAGTTATCACCTAAACTTAATAAAAAAGGTATTTCTGTCAAAGACAGACGAGTTAAATAAAGAGGAGAAGTGGAATCATGCCCGCTAAAATTGAAAAATACTATGAGAGCATTTTGTTTGCAGATATTGCGTATTTGTATGGACTAAGTGTCATAGACTATAATTCTTCATCACTGACAGCGGGAAAATCCTGACAGAGAAACCATATAGAGACCTTCTCGGTACCTCCCGCCAACATTCAACGGAAGGAGAGGTGAAGATGGAGAATAGAAGCACTGGTCATGAAGAATTTGGAAGCCGCAAGTCAACCGTGCCAGCTCGAGGGAAACGATATTCACCGGCCCAGAAGAAGGAAATCCTCGCATATGCCGCGGCCAACGATGTGAAATCTGCAGCAGAAAAATTTGGCCCCAGAGCAACAACAATTTATGAATGGCGCCGGGCGCTGAAGCGTCGAAGCAAGAAGCTCAATGATTCTGCGGATGCAGATCCCACTGCGGCCATAATAGAAGAAGATCCAAAAGAAATACGGGATCAACGAATTCTTGCCATGTGGCGACGCCATCCGGGTTACGGGCCGAGCCAAATCCGGAACATGCTAAAACGCGACGGCTTCAAGGTTTCTGTCGGCACGACTCGTCATGTGATGGAAGAAAACGGATATTTAGCTCCTTCGCTGAAACGTAAAGAGCATGTCGGCAGCTATGAGGCTGGCCGGCCCCGAGAATTATATCACCTGGACTTCTATCATTTTTACATCCATAAGCAAAAACAATGTGTTCTGTTCATTGAGGATGATTACTCCAGGTTCATTGCCGGGTGGGCAATGGCCCCAGCGGAGCGATCAGAACCGGTTATCCAGTGTTTCGAATCTGTTATTCAGCGTTATGGCCGGCCAGATGGAGTGATGAGTGACAGGGGTTCGGCCTTTCATTCGTGGAAAGGAGTTTCCCGCTTCGAGGCTCTGCTGGAAGAATATGAAATCAACTTCTACCTGGCAAAAGAGGCAGCGGTAAACGGAAAGGTTGAGGCGCTCAATGCCAGTTTCCAGAAAGAATGCGTTGAGCAGTATGAGTTTATGGATTTGACCGATGCAGCGCGGGGTATTGGCCGCTGGGTTGAACATTACAATCACCGGCGTACTCATCATGGACTCGGCGGTCTATTGGTACCAGGTGACCGTTTTTACGGCATAGCGGAGCAGACGGTGAAAAAGATTGAGCAAGGACTGGGAGCAGATACGTCAGAGTTAACAAGCCCTGATAGCCGGGGGCTGGATCTGTTCCGGGTGGTTTCACATGGAGGGAAACCACAAATCTGGTTAATGGGAGAACAAATCTTCTAATAATAAAAAATAGTTGAAACAGGGAGAATGATAGGCAATATATGTTGTCGCCAAACTCCATATATATACCATCAACCCCCTGTTTCAGTTATGAATATAAAAGAAGATAGCAAGAATAACAAGCTGACATTGATCGCCATGCATAAAATTATCCAAGACAACGCAGCCGAGCTATACATGAAGCTGGATGGTCCTTTGTCGAGGATCTGCGAGAGGGCAGGAATAAACCGCAGTCAGGTCTATGAGCGTAAAGCCCAGCTGGAAGCGGCCTTAGAGATGATTGAGCTTGCCGGACCAGGACGTCCGGAAAAAAACGGTGGCTGAGGTATGTCAGGCTGTAAAGATCGTGGTTGGGAAGTTCGCGAGATGGCATTAAAATACCGGCTGGCGCATCCCGGTGCGATGGTGGTTCACAAGACAGGCCGTACTACATATAGCGACGGTTTTATTAGATTTATTCTTGACATATCGGATACCTGGGATGATTCACCAGAACTATTTTGCCAATATGCTGAGATTCCATACGCGACGTACCGAAGTTGGCGTCAGCAGGACAAGGTAGAGCCTTTCGAAGGTGGCCGTCCTATCCTTCAACCCTTCATCCCTCTGTCTGCCAGCACCACGTTTCGCCAAATTGTTGAAGATTTTTTCGGATGGACCGGTGGTATCCGGGAATTTTTCAAATATGAGACAGCTCGGATCAATCTGGGACCCACACCGATTCGTCGGGTATTGACTATTTGTGGTCTACTGCCGTTGAAAAAACAAAAAGAGCCCGTTATCGAGGCTCCACCGTGCGATGCCAACCTGGCAGTATATTGGTAACCGATGGCAAGAGCGTAAAGGTACAATGCACCGGTAGCGGAGAGGTTCTTTCCTATAATTGGCAGGGCACCATTGATCAGGCAACTTGCTGCCATACTGCCGTTGTAATCACTGAAACGGAAAACGCAGATGGTGTGCGCCAGGCTTTCGATGACAGCACAGAATTTTTGGGTTGCCCCCCTTTGGCTTTACTACATGACGGAAAACCTATTCACGATGAGAAAAAATTGCGGGACCACCTCGCGAAAACGACTATCATGATTCCTGCCACCCCACAAAGAGGACAAAACAAGGCCGGTATCGAGGGCGAATTCGGTAAATTTGAACAGGCTGTCGGCACAATCTATCTTGACGATAGCAGCCGTTCGAACCTGCTTGCCAGTGCAATTCGCGAAATTGTCCGGGCCTATACCGCTGGAATAAATCATGCTGGCCGAGCGGAATTTGAAGGAAAAAGCCGCATTGAGGTTTTACGAAAGGCGTGCCCCGATCCGGAAAAGGATCAAAAGTTCATTAAGGAATTGCACGAGGACCATACAAAAAAGAACCGGGTCGACATCCTCAAAACGCAGCCGGTAAGCCGCATTCTTCTTGATGAGGCATTCAAACGTTTTGGGCTCGAGGCGTTGGATCTGGCAGGCACACTTCGAAACTGGCTTGCCGCTCGTTATACACCGGAAGCAATTCGTCAAGCAGTGGCAATTTTTGCGACGGAATGGGACAAAGGCCGTCTCAAAAATAAAACTTCCCACCGATATCTCGTAAAAGTTATCCAAAATTGTCAAGAGGAATTGGATCTGCGCCAGGAGGAAGAAAGGCTTCGGGAATTTGCTGAGCTGGAGCGAAAGGTCTGGTTGATGGAGTTGGAAGCCGAATTTAAATCTCTGCAAGAGCAATGCATTGGCGATCAAGTCGAAAACAATTTGGCATTCCAGATCAGTGATAAGGCGGTGTTTGGAGGTTTGGCCCTGCAGCGTTCTTTCTGGGAGAATAAATTAAAGGTGTTGCTCACAAAGCAGCGACATGGATTTAATGCTATCTGCCGCCATGTACGTCGTTTATTCGAAGCTTCTTGGGAAAATCGTTTCACGCTCATCAGTAAAATTGTCAACTGGGAGTATCAACTCGCCAGCTGATAGTATTTTGTATATTGCTTCCACCGTGGATGAGGAGGCAGTGTTTTCCAAAGATGAGAGAGAAATATATCTTTGAAAATTCAGACAATCAAGCATGTCTGAAAAACTTAACCCCTGCAATTCAGTCTGATCAAGCCTGAACTGTAGGTAATTTACGATTCTTTTCAGTAGTGAATTGAATCAGACAACCTGGGAGTGACTGAGAGTCTTTTTCTGTCTTTCAGTGTCAGGAATTATCTGATGAAAGTGTTTGACAAGGACACATAATCTAGACTTTTGAGAGTTTACCATAGGCTATAGTCACGTCATTGCGCTATGTCCGGCGGCAGCTCATTGGATGCCGTCCCTGGCGGGCGTATAAAATCGTCTTATGTTTAATGCGGGCCAAGCTCGGTACGGCATACGGCCATGCCGCATTCAAACATAAGGAATTTTATGCAACATAGCAGGCCAAAAAATCCGCCAACCACTTTCTTTATCGGATTATCTTTTCCCGACCACCGCCCCAAAAAAGGAAAAGGCGGTTAAGATGGAGTTCTTAGCCGCCTCGACATTAAAGAGTTTTCTTCTTTCTTAGATATTATCTTTGACTTGCTTTTATCTTATTCAAACAAGCAATGAGGTCAGCATTCCCTGCATTGTTGTAAAGAATCTTTTTTTCTTTCAACTTAAAAACAATGTATCCCGTGGTGCTTATATTTTCTATCTCGTTAAAACCAACCCTAACGATTTGTCCTGTTCTGTTCATGTGTAGCACCAGAATTTCTTCTTCAAAATCTACAACAACTTTGTTTGCAAACTTTGATAATAAATAGCCAACAGGGATAGGGAGGAGAAGAAAAAAGCCAATACCAAAAAACAGTGCTTCCTGCCTAAAATCATCGGTCGTAATGAATGGCAATAGAGCCAATAAGGTTGCGGCTCCAATACAAATTTTTCCAATATTGTTGACAAAAAAAATATAGAAAGAAGAAAGAGCAAAAGTATATTTTTTTTGAGTAGCTTGTTGATTGTTCACGTTTTTTTATAACTCCCCTAAAATTATCTGCTGACAGAGAAATTGTTATAGTTAACATGATCCAGCCCCCATGAAACTGGAGATGTTGATAAATTGCTTGCTGTTGCGGCTGCTACCTCAGGAACACCTGCTGCAATTGCTGCAGAACTTAACCCTCCTCCTGCAGCCCCAACAATCATGCCATTTGCCATGCCATTCCCAGCTGCTATTAAAACATCTTCTGAAGATGAACAAGGGTCTAAATATTTTCCAAATGCAGAACCAGCAGCACCACCAAAAGCACCTGAAATAGCACCGCCAATTACCCCTCCAGCAACGCCACTCATATGTGGAACAAATGTGCCAACAATCCCACCAACTATAGCACCAGCAGTTCCTCCGGCGATTGCTGAAAACATATTTCCTGACTCAATTCCAGAAAGTGCACCCGTGTAAGCACCTGCAATAATACCGACTATAGTCGTAGCTAATTTCCCATCCGCATCTATGTAATTAATTGGATTTTGGGTTGCATACGAATACAGGTTAATGCCACCATTGAGCCCAATGGGATCAGGGGTTAAATACCTCCCGGTCTGCGGATCATAGTATCTTTGCCAATTGTAGTGCAGCCCCGTTTCAGCATCAAAATACTGCCCAGGTGCTCGCAGATTGTTCACCACAGTTGAAGCCGGGTTCACGGTGGCATTGCCAAAGGGTTCGTAGTCCGCCTGCCAGACGACGGTGGCGGAATCGTCT
>JAHLLM010000007.1 GCA_020444175.1 Desulfobulbaceae bacterium
ACCCAACAATTCTGGTAGCATGAAACGAATTTAACCCAACCTACAATGGAATAACAACTAAGAACTCTCTTTGTGCTGGTTGAAATACGTTGGTAATCACTAATCAATAACTCAACTTTCCGACTTCATGTATTGCCTTAATTTATGGTGTTATTTGTAGGTTGGGTTAATTTCCAATAACCTCTGTTCTTGTTGGGTTATAGGTCTTTCAACTTTTTTACTTATTGCTTGCTACCGAAAACCCAACAATTCTGGTAGCATGAAACGAATTTAACCCAACCTACAATGGAATAACAACGAGTTATGTCAAGTCGGAAAGTTGAGTCAATAATAAAATGAAGTAACTTCAGCCAAACTGATTCGTGTTCGGTTCAGCCTCGGATATAAAATAAGAAAACCCTTTGCCCGGGCCGCCCTTTACTTCAACAAGGGCCACGGGAAGACGCGTCGGCGTCCCTGACAGCAGGGCTCTGTGGGCAGAGAGCCACTGTAGTCTGGCTTCTGTTTTGGTCCGGATCTTCCACCGTCGTTTTTTGGGGAAACGGGTGATAAGAAAATCCTTGCCTTGCCTTGAAAATTTTTTCATGGGCTGGGAGCCGCAACGCTCTCGCCCGGCAGAAGATTTTTCGTAGAACGTATCAATAGCAGCAAAAAATGCCTGTTCATCAGCAAGATCAAAATCCCGGCGAACAATGGCGACAAACCCCTTATCCTTGATTTTTTTATGAAGGGAATTTGCCCGCTGATATTTTTTCAGTTTCTTGTCTATTTTTCTTTTTTTCATCCTGACACTTTTGCGAAAAAGCCGCCTCACGGTTTTCCCGTCAAATTGCCAGCAGCGCGCCCCGGTGTAATGCCGTATACATTCTTTAAAAACTTCATGGCCCAAATGAACGATATCCGACCCCAGAAGAACAAGTTGACGAAGTGATTGTTTGGGGGGAACCGAACCCTGTTCAAATTGCATTTCCGCCGGATCAAGAACATACAGCGCCTCCCCCCGGGCCAGGAAATTACCGAGATGGAGATCATGCTGCACGACCCCGTTTTGATGCAGCAGGGCGAGCTGTTCAAAGACCTTGCAGAGCCAGGTGCGCTGCTCCTCGTACGATGTAGAGGAAACGATTTCCTTAACCGGACAGCTGTCCTCAATTTTTTCAAGGACGACAATGAGCACGTCGCCGGCGACTTTACCGCAGAAAAGAGGACGGGGAGCGGGTATTTGTCTTTCATGCAGGGCAAGCAAGCCATCTATTTCACGCCTGCTGTGGGTTGCGGACCTGCGTTTATCCAGAAAAAGTTTCACAATAACATCTTTTTCCCGCCAGCTTCCCCCATAGACTTCCCTGCTGTCCGGCACCTTTCTTAACTGCTTTGTGCAGGAAACAACTTCGACCTCACCAGGAGACACACCAAAGGGTTGATAGAGGTCCGGAATGTCAAATTTACGTATTACATCGACTGAATAGTGCAATGGAGTTTCAGGAGTAGTAGTCATGGATAGATATTTTTTAACGAATCAACCTTTCTTTTTCAGCCGCCTCTTTGCGGTGTGACGGGCAATTTTATCTGTTTTGGCCTGAATCCATCTCCAGAGAAGCTGATCCGGAAAACCGATGTTTTTGCCTTCTTTTCCAAGGTACGACTGAAACAGGAAAAACTGCTCATCAGGCAGAAAGACATCCCCTTCTCGCAGAGTGTAATTGCATTCAGCCATTGTCTTAATCGGCCAGCGGAATCGTGACAGGGGATTCATATCCACCCGCTGCAGGTCAAAAAGAGCGACAAAAGGAGTCTCTTCTACTCCTTTCAGGAGAATATGGGTGGCGTTAAAATCACGATGATTAAAGCCCTGTTCATGCATTTTACTGGCATAGACCGCCACAGAGCGCAGAATATTGCGACGCTTTTCCCTGTTTTCCGCCCCTTTCAGTCGTGCCGATTGATACCGGATAAGGGACTCAAGCTGCACCAGGGGTGCAAAATCCTCGGTAAGCAGAAAGGACTCAACCGTATTGTCCCTGTATATCTTTTCCCCCATGGCAACCGGTTCGGCGGTGGCCAGCTTGTTTTGCCGGAAGCTGCAGAAATGGCTGAATTCCTTGCCGCCTTCCGAACACCACTGGATTGAACCAGGTGGTACTCTTTTGCAGACCTGTTTTGGTTCCCTGGCAAATTTTTTCAGATAAAATCCGACGCCGTCTATCTCAAAGCGGAGCACAGCCCGGTCTTTGAGTTCCTTGACAACCCTTGCTCCCTGCAGACCGTGAAAGTCCTCAAAAGAATGAAAGCCATTTTCCGTCAGCAGACGGGCATATGAGGAGTTCTGCACAAGGCGGCATCGGGCATCATCCTTTTCAGATACTGTCTCGCTGACAGCTACGGGAGCGGCAAGATCTCTCATGACGGCACACCGCCTTTCTTGAGTTCGACCATCTCTTCAATAATCCGTACGGCAACCTGGGGCCGACTGTACAGATCCGCCTGATCGGCATAACGGGCCCCATTTTCTCCCTGCTCCTTTAATTTGCCCGAATCAAGCATCCGGTAAAGCTGTTTATTCATTTGGGCCTGCCGAAAGGGAGAGGAAACAAGCTCCCCGGCATCGGCATATTTAACATGGAACCCATACCCGCAGTTCTCGGTGGCAAGAACAGGGAGTCCGGCAACCATGGCTTCCAGGATGACATTCCCCGTGTTCTCGGCAAAGGCGGGGTGCAGGAGGATATCGGCACAGGCGTAAAAACGGGGGACATCCGAACGGACGCCAAGGACATGAACCTGATTTTTGACTCCCAGTGCAGCGGCCTTACGCAAAAAATGTCGAGGTTTTCCCTTGCCGATAACGTAAAGATGCGTTTTTTCTCTCAAAGTATCAGGCAGCGAAGCAAGGGCAGCAATTGATCGGGAAAGACCTTTTCGATGGAAATCAGAGCCGACCATGAGCAGCATGAATCCCGGATAAATACCGAGTTCCTGCCGCAGCTCTTTTCTGTCCACCCTGTTCAGTCCCTGACGGATTTTCTGCTTATCGATTCCCGGAGGCAAATAATGAAAACGCTCTCTGGGGGTATGGTAAACCCTGATATAGTTATCGCGTTCCGCTTCCGAAAGATACATGATATGGGTCTTTGAGCGGACAGAAAAAACATCCCTTTCAAACTCGGAGTAAACCCTGTATCTCGGAGTCAGCCGGACAAGTGGCGTTCGTCTTTCAGCCATGTCTTTGACATAACAGACGTCAGCCGCATAATAGAGGTCAAGACCGGGCATGCGGTTAAAGCCGACAATAAGATCAAAATTTTCCAAAGAGATTTCCCTCTGCCACTGGGCAACAAAAGACCTTCCCCGTGAATGATTGGACAATCCTTTTCCCGGCAGCAGGGTAATCTTCATGTTCTGCGGTCTTTCTCCCTGCCAGCTCATGGTATAGACGTGAACCGAATGGCCCTTTGCAAGGCAGGCATGTGCAATACGGAGAAAATTTTTCTCCAGCCCGCCAAAGGGATAAAAATTATTCAGAATAAAGGCAAGATTCATGGAGTCAGGCCTTGTGCATTGCAGAGTCCATTTGCTCCATATAAACGCCCCTGTCTGTTTCGCTTTAAGAATACAGGCCATTCCCCTTTGACGCAAAGACCTGCCTCATCTAAATGAGGCCAGGATCTATCATCAGCAACAAGAAGAAATGTCTGTCCCTGTGCGAGCTTGTCTTTCAAGTGCGGCATGTCAAGAACAGGAATCGGCTCCTTATAATAATAAACAAGCTGAATCTGTGTCTTTTGAAAAGAATAAAGCGGATATCCCTGACCAACCTCATGTGCCTTTGCCGCAACCGAAGGAAGGGCAATAAAACGGTGACTGTAGATCTTCGGCACAAGAAAAATATAAAAAAAGAAATTACCTGCCACAAGAACGACTGCGGCAATCCAGAAAATCAGCCTGGATTTGCCGGTCAGCGGCGCAATTTTGTTTTTATAAAAATGAGTTAATTGCATAGCCAGAAAAGCAGCAACACAAGGAAACAGAGGCAGGATGTATTTCCCATGCTTTTCCCCAATGCAGGACATGATAACCAGGGGGACCAGAAAACAGACCGTAAAATAGCTTTCAAGATTTGACGATCTTATGATTTTTATAAGCTTTGACGGGCGCTTGTAAAAAATAATCAGTATCCAGGGCGCAAAAGACCCGAGCAGAACCAGGATATATTTATAAAACGCACTGTTGCGGGACTCACCGCTTATTTTTCCGGCAATGTCTTTTTCAATAAGGGCCTGAATGGTTGCCTGGTCCATGGAAAAATAGACCAGAATAAACCATGGCAGGCACACGGCGAGGAAAAGAAGCCAGCCGCGCCAGCTTGCCAGCCCCTTCAAGGCGGATCGGTCCACCAGGAAACCGAAAAGCAGCAAGGGAGGGATGAAAAAAAGAAGGGCAACTGGCCCCTTTGTCAAAACGGCCAGGCCGATGAAAAGATATGCGGCGTAAAGATATTTTGTGCCGCCTACTCGCAGAGAATCATAATAGAAAAGAAGCGCTCCACTGCAGAAAAAGGTGAGCATCATTTCTATTTCCGCCTGTCTGGCATGCTGAATAAAAAGCTGCGAGGTAATAAGGATCAGCACACAAAACAGGGCAGGATGCACACCGGCATATTTTTTCAACCGATCAAAGAAGAGCCAGACAGTGGCCAGCGCGCATAAAATCGAGGGCAGACGCAGCACCCCTTCCGAGGTGCTTTGGAACAGCAAGGCAAAAATAGCCTGAATCCAGTAATACAAAGGCGGCTTGGTGATGTAAATTTCGCCGTTCATGGTTGGAATCAGCCAGTTGTGATGCGCCATCATTTCCTGGACAACAACCATTCTTCTGGCCTCGTTATGGGCCAGTATGGGCACGGACCATGTTCCCCAGAAAAAAATCAGAATCGAGGAAAAGAGTGCAAACAACGTCATGCGCCGGATCATTTCCATGGAATCATCAATATGAAAAGGGTTGGTGGCGTTGTCAGTGTTTTTATTCATTTTTTGATTACTACTCATCTTCAGTCTTTTTATACGTCATTCCCGCGAAAGCGGGAATCCAGGCGGACGAGCCAGCTACTCTGGATTCCCGCTTTCGCGGGAATGACTTTTGTGTAGACAGTATTTTTTGAATTATTAATGCATTACAGTACCTGCTGCAAGACTGGCTGAGTTTCAGTGGTAATCACAATTCATTTTGTATTTATTCAGCAAAGGCACGAAATGAGCCTCCACTCCGGTTACTTCATTTTTTCAGGCTTATCCGACTGAGGAAAATCTTCTCTTTTTGAGGTTTGCTCTTTTTATAGTCAAAACGGTCGACAACCTCTATTTCCACCTCGGCATTCATTTTTTTACTGAGAAAAGCGGCTGGATCGCCTTTTGAGATAACGGCCACCGGCTTCTCCTGTCGAAGCAAAGAAAGGACCTCATCGCTCCGCCACTCTCGAATATGGCGATTAAGTTCCCAGACATGGACCATGTTAATAACACCGCCCTCCATCTGATAAAGAACCACATCCTCCGGGAGTACCGCAAGAGCGGCCTGGGACATGGTTTTATACTCAGGGTTTGCAAAGATTAAATCCCGATACGAATACATATACGTAAAAAAGGTAAACAAGAGAAGAAAAAGGGAAAGCAGGGACAGGCCCACAACATTCCTTTTTCGGTACACTCTCCAGGCCGCTGCGGCAATCGCCCCATAGACAAGGCCTGCAACAATGAAAAAAAATGTTGAACCGCCGCCATTCTGAAAGCGTAGGAAGTAAAAGAGCGTACCAGGCAGCAGAACGGCAAAAACAGAGGTAAGCAGTGTATGCAGAAAAAGAAGCACTTCATCAGCGCGCACCTGGGTGCCTTTCTTGAAAACATCAGCAAGACCCCGCAAAAAGCTCCCGCCCAGCATTGCCAAAGGTATTAAAGCCGGCAGCAGATAACGCGGCTTTTTTTCAGGTATGGCTGACAGCAGCAGAATGGCGATCCCGAACCAGACAAGCAGAAAACGATAATCAGAAACAGATATGCCGGTTCTTTTCTCGGCATATGGTTTGACCAGTGCCGCTAAGGTGAAAGTGAGCCACACCGTGCTGAACAGGGGGAAATTCCAATAATACCAGAAGGGCTGCACATGCCTGTTTACCCAGGCCCCGGATTCCTGCTGGGTCACGGCCAGGAGCGCTTCCGGATGATAGATAGCGATATAGAGAGGCCATGCCGCGCTGATGATAAGGCAAAGCACAAGCGAAAAAACAAGCTGCGGCCATCTCTTTTTCATACCGCTCCCTTTATAAACCCAGAAATAGCCGGCTGCAAAGGGCAGAAAAAGAGAAAAGAAGGAAACAGGCCCTTTGCTCATGAACGACAGGCCGAGAAAAACACCAATGACAACAAAAACCGACAGAGTGCCTTTCTCCCGTATGGCATAAAGAAAGGCCCAAAGTGCGGCCAACATAAACGTATGGCAGAATATATCCCAGGATGCCTTGTGCCCTACTTCAAAAAGAAGAATATTGGAACCGAGCATGGCGGCCGCCATAAAGGCCATGAGGCGGTCCTTGCTCAGGGTCCAGCAGAAGCCATAGAGAAACAGGACGAGCAGGGTGGCGGAGATAGCATTGGGAATACGGAGTAGCGACAGATCATCGGTCCCACCCGCGGCACGAGTTACCAGAGCAGCAAACCAGGTGGGAAGCGGAGGCTTGGCAAGTCTGATTTCCCCATTCATGGTGGGTATAAGCCAGTCGTTGTTATCAACAATTTCCCTGGCCGCCACGAGATTCCTGGCTTCCATCATGTCAACGGGTATTACCCCGCATTTGTAGAAGAAGGAGACACAACTTAAGACAACAAGCAGTAAAAGAGGAAAAGTATGTGATTTAAAATTCATGACTGGCAAAAAGGCCGGGAAATATGGTGAATGATTGATTTATCAGGTTTTTTTTAACAGGGTAAACAACACAATCACAATATTCAAGATACCCGGGCAGCTTTTCTGTAAAGCAGAATATTACGCCCGTACACCACGACACCAAATACCTGCCCCAGAATGAGCACCGGATCATGGCGAAACAGACCGTAAACAAGGATCATGGCTGATCCGACAATACTTATAATCCAGAATCCCAGAGGCAGAAGAGATGCCTTTGATTTTTCCATGCATATCCATTGATAGATAAAGCGAAAAGTAAATATTGACTGACCCACGGCGCCCCAAGCGAGGAGAGGTGAGGAAATATCCTTGTTAAACAAAATTTCCTGCAGGCTGTAATGATTACTCAGCAGGAGCCAGATCATTGAGAACAAGGGAAAGAAAATGGCCGTCCACCTGAAAAAAACAGGAATTTTGTCCCAGGCTTTCTGGTAATGGAGATTACGGATGTAAATGCAGTAATTTATTGACTGCCCGGCGATAATGACAATGTCCCGGCGCAGGAAACCGTAAACAATAAGAAGAAAGGAGGCAAAGATACTGAGTTGCCAGAAAAGAACCGGTGACAATACACGTCCGGCTTTTTCGGAGTATATCCATTGCACGAGCATACGTGCCGAAAAAAGGATCTGGGCCAGGAAACCTATCCCGAAAATGATATTCTGATTCATCAGCCTTTCCGGGCAACTTTATACAGAATGGAGCGTTTACGCATCCAGCGAAAGGCCAGTGTATCAAAAAAAGGGCCGATCAGGCGATTCCATAAATGGTATTTGGCGGTTCCGGCAAATCGCGGGAAATGAGATACAGGAAGCTGTTTCACTCTGCCGTCCTGCAACTGAATCAGGGCGGGAATAAATCGATGCATACCTGTAAAAAAGGGAATTCTTTTGGCGTAATCAGACTTCATGATCTTTAAAGGGCAGCATGTGTCGGTGATGTTGTCGTTTATCATGCTGCGCCTGAAGGCATTGGCAATTTTTGAAGACAATTTTTTGACAATGGTATCCTTTCTTTTGGCACGTATACCATTAACCATTTCATAGTCAGGAAAATAAGCAAAGAATTTTTCAAAATCAGCCGGATCAGTCTGCAGGTCTGCATCAATATAGCCGACAAGCTCTGTCTCACAGGCATCTATGCCCGCCTTGATGGCGGTGCTGAGCCCATGATTGCAGTCAAGTGAAATATAGTGATAGGCAGGATCCTCGCCACAGATCTCTTCAATGATCGGCATACTGTTATCAGAGGAACCATCATTGACAAAGAGGACTATGCAGTCATGGGAGGATGAGCCGAGAAAGGCATCCATCTTCTCCTTGAAGGCGTACAGACTCTCCTCTTCATTGTAGACCGGGACTATGATTGTTAATTCATGGGGCATATGTAACTCTATACTCTTTTAAAACAAGCCATTGCCACTAACATGGGATGCCTTATTCAAATGATAAAAGCATGATTATCTCGATAAAAGTACGTACTTTTCGGCGGCGGCAGAGTGTATTTTTTACACTAGGAGCCTGTCCGAGAATGCCCTTTTTCCCGATTTCAGCGTCACTACGAAAATAAAAATGCTCACATATACCTAATATGCTGCGCTTTTTATTTTCTATGCTCCTTGAACTCAGAAAAAATTTCTATTCTCGGACAGCCTCCTAGAGGCAGAAATGCGAGACAGTCAAAGCATAATTTTAAGCAAAACAAGAATCAAACAGTATAAACCATTGATTGACAAACTATCAACTTAAAAAAATCATTATACAAACAAAGCACTTTGCTCATTAAATAAGTCTTTTGGAAACCTTGCCTGATACTTTTTTTCTTATGCCGGGCATGATAATGCCAAGAGCAGTGTTCACGAAAAAAATCTGCAAAAATGAAAGCTTGATCGTTTCTCTTTCATAGCCGAGATCGTCCATAAGATTTCCGACCAAACGTTCAGCCAGGGCTAAAAGAGGAACAGGTAATTTTTTGTAGGCGGATATGCGGGAGACATCAAAGGGACGCTTGATGTTCTGATGGGCAAAAGCTCCCCGGCTTGAAAAGACCTGATCATTTCCTCTTTGCTCATGATCGAGCATGGAAGGTTCAAAAGAAATGCCGACCAGATTACAGATCGAGTCCAATGTTGACCGCGGATCATTCAAAAAACACTCATAGGATACAGTCAGCCACCGGCTGTCGCCGGTCTGTTTTTTTGCCGATTGTCCGGCACGAATCCATTCCCGCCATAAGAGAAGATGTTCAGCCGTAAACCCCAGACATTTGAACCAGCGAATCGACGATTCACTGTCAGCTTTTTTTCTTTTTACAAGATAGGAAAGACATACGGACCGTGGGTCCCTGACAATTTCAACAAAACGGGCACCTGGGTACATGTCGAGAATTTCCTGAACAAAGAAAATATTATTTAAACTCTTTTCGCCCCAGACAACGTTCACAGATGGAACAGGGAGAAGTTTCTCATAAATTTCGCGGAAGCTGAGCGGAGTTGCACTACAAGTAGAGTTTACAATTTCAGCAGGAAGGCTGTGGAGATGATTTTTACAGAGACCAATTTTACTCAATTGGAGGACAAGTGTGCGCAGTTTTTCAGGTGCCACCAAATCCTCTGTGCGATAACCGGCGTTGCGGAGGGCAAAAATAAGTTCCGGTTCATTAATGAGCCGCACCGCGGAATGCTGCTCTAGAACCGAACGTAGCAGAGTCGTCCCTGAACGTCCATAACCGACAATAAAGAGAGGCTGTCCCACGTTTTTATGCTCTATCCAGGGTCACCTTGTTATGCTCAAGGAGAAACTCGGCAAACTCAAGATCATCAGGACCATCGACATCGATGTCATAGGGAGGTTTTATTTCAACGCCAACGGAGATATCGCCGAACGGATCCTTGCCGGCCAGGATGGAAGCCGAGCGGGTGACCACCAGGTTGCCGAACTTGAAAAACTTCGGCTTTAACTGTTTGTTGTAAGCCTTTTGCCTCTCTTCATGGAAACGGAAGCGCACATGACCATCTTCAAACACGCGCTGATTAAAGGCGTGGTTATTGTGGGCAATGGGCGCAATGGTCTGGGACGAATCAGCCTGCGGGTCCCCGCGCAAAGCCATGATGCATTGTTCTATATGTGCGGCGAGAAGAAAGGGAGAAGTGGGCTGCAGCAGAACGATCATGCCGGGATACCTGCCGCTCTCCTTTGCCATTTCTTCCAGGACATGCCCCATGACATCAATAACCGGCGAGTCATCGCCTGCCATTGATTGGGGACGTGGTATAACCTTGACATCCCTTGATCTGCAGAAATCGGCAATTTTATCATGATCAGTGGAACAGACTGTTGTTTGTAACAGCGGGCATCCATGGGCGGCAGAGATGACATAATCGATCATGGGCCTGCCTCCCAGGGAAGCCATGTTTTTTAATGGTATACTCTTGGAACCGCCCCGGGCCGGGATAAGACCGATCACATAATTTTCATCTATTTGGGTCATTTTTCTTCTTCTTTGATATTTAAAAAATCAAGCGCCATATCGATGGTGTGTCCTTCCGTCTTGCGCCAGGCATCCACCGTTGAACCGCCGATATGGGGCGTGATAAAAAGGTTGTCATTGTTTCTGGCATATTCCAGGACGGGATGGTCGTAAAAGGTGTCCTGGAAACCGGGTTGAAATTCACCTTCAAAAACATCAATGGCAGCACCGGCAAGCCTGCCGTTTTTCAGTGCCGACAAAAATGCCCCCCAGTCGATCAGCTCGCCACGGGCGGTATTAATCAGGTATGCCCCCTGTTTACAGGAGGAAAAGATATCCTGATTGAACATGCCTTCGGTCTCCGGTTCATGGGGCACATGGATAGTGATAATATCACTTGTTGCCACAAGCTCTTCAAGAGTGTCCAGGCGTTCAATATCTTTGTCAGATGACGCAACAAAAGGGTCAAAATAGCGCACCTTCATGCCGAAAACTTTCCCGTATTGCGCCACCATCCCACCAAGTCTGCCAAGTCCCACAATACCGAGATCAAGGCTTGACAGCATGGCCGGAGCCCCAAAAGGACGCCTGTCCCATTTTCCTTCAAGCACGGACCTGTTGGCGGCAATAAGATTGCGGGTCAGAGTAATAATCAGCCCCCAGGTCAATTCCGCAGTCGGGGTAATTGTGGACAGAAAATCCTGGGCAAATTTCAGGCAGGCCACCTGAATCCCTTTGCTCTTTGCGTAATTGACATCAATATGAGGATGCCCAGTAGTGTTTGAGGCAATGACCTTGAGCCTGGGAGCTGCGTCAATTTTTTCCCGGTCCACCTGGTAGCCAAGAGGGGCAAATAAAACTTCGGTTCCAGCCAGAATTTCCTTGCTGTCGTGGCTTGGATCAGGGAGTTCTGTAACCTGGAAAGCCTGGTGCAACCTCTGCAGGTTTTCAGGCTGATATTTGAGCATGGAATAATAAAGGGCTGTTGGTTTTGTCATATGCTGGCCGGAGTTCGTTATTTCTGTAAAGACATCAAATCATCTCTCAAAAAATTAGAAAGTGATTTGCTTCTGTAAGGAAAAGCTGAATGTACTTAATACGTCGACAATTTTCTCCCCTGCCTTACCGTCGCCGTAACAGTAATCCGCTTCATAGGGGCCATGCTCCACCTGTTGTTTGATAGCCTCTGCTATTTTGTTACGGTCATACACAACGTCAACCAGATTCTTGCCCCTTTCCCGGCCTTTCTGACGGGTGCCGATATTTACACAGGGAGTGCCGAGAAAAGAAGCTTCCCTTATGCCGCTGGATGAGTTGCCGGCGATACAGGCCGCATTTTTCAGTAAAGGTGCAAAGAGCTCTATGGGCAGGCTTTTGAAAAAATGAACATAATCAGGATTCGCATGCTCCCTGAACAGGCGAATTCCCTTGCTGATGCCGTCGGACCCGGCATCCATATTCGGCCATATCCAGACCGTCGGTATTTGAAGCATCTGGATTGCAGCAACGGTTTCATTGATATGGGCCAGATTTTCAGTATATTCCGTGGTCACGGGATGCTGAATAACGACAATATATTTTCCCGGGACAAGATCAATCATTGCCCCTACCCCGCTGCTCTTCTGATAGGCAAGAACCGGGCTGAGGTCTTCTAGATTCTCTTCAGCCAGCACATCAAAACTGGTCGCCCCAACCTTGAATATACTTTGGGGATTCTCCCCCATGTGTTCTATCCTGCGTGCTGCATCCTTTGTGGCAGGGAAATGCAGATGAGACAATTTGGTAATGGCATGACGGATACTTTCGTCAATTGATCCGGAGACTTCGCCACCCTCCACATGGGCGATGGGGATATTCATATATGAGGCCGCCATGGCAATGGCAAGGCATTCATAGCGGTCGGCAATGACGATGACCACATCAGGTTTGAGATTCTCAAAGGCCGTACTGAATTCGGATACCGCAATACCTGCTGATTTTGCCATGGTTACAGGATTTTCTCCCTCAATGACAAAATGAATGACCCTGTCAATTTTGACGTCTTCTTCCAGGGTGTTGAGGATGCGGCCGTATTTTTCTAGAATGACGGAACCGCCAAGAATGAGCTGCAGTTCGAGATCAGGATTCTCAAGGATCCCCCTGATCACAGTCTTCATTTTAGCGTAATTTCCTCGGGTGGTAATAATAACGCATATTTTTTTCATCTTTACTCCAAATCCTGCCAATGAATCACGGTATCAGCAGCAAGATGTTTATTTATTTTTTTGCCAATTACAGAATGAAGTTGTGAAGGAGCAATCCCGGTGCCCGGACGTTTGCAGATAATCTTGTCAGTGCTCAGGATGTCCCCCTTTTTTAAGTCAACGGCAGACACAAGACTTTTTCTGGCCCAAGCAAGATTATCCATCTCTGTATTCGAAACGCCAATTGCACCTGTGCCGAGTCCTTTTTCGATCTCCCGGGCCTGTTCGACAAGCTGGGGGAGATCATCCCAGGAACAGGATACCTTCCAGTCCTGGGCATTGGGGATATTATAGTCAAGGGTAATGTGTTTTTCGATAATTTTGGCGCCCAGGGCAACTGCGGCAAGAGGAAAATGAATGCCCCGCGTATGATCGGAATAACCGGTTATGACTTCGAAACGTTTATGCAATTCCGCAATGGAGCGCAGATTGATTTCATCAGCCGGAGCCGGATAATTCGTAATACAGTGCAAAAGAGCAATATCCTTATTGCCTGTTTCAGCAATGGCGTTCAAAGCCTCTTCCACCTTGGCCAGGGTGTACATGCCTGTTGAAAATATCACCGGTTTTCCAAGAGAGGCTACCTTGGCAAGAAAGGGCCAGTTGTCCACTTCACCTGACCCTATTTTGTAGGCAGGCACATCAAGTTTAGATAAAAATTCAAGGCTTGCCTCGTCATGGGCCGTGGCAAAAAAAGTGATCCCCTGCTCCCTGCAATAGGATTGAATCTTATAAAAATCCTCATGGGGCAGACATCGTGTTGCCAGTCTTTCGCGCCATTCTTTCGATTCAGCCGCTATCAGTTCATCAACCTGAAAAATCTGAAATTTAACAGCGTCTGCCCCCGACTGCCTGGCCAGATCAACAAGCTTGAATGCTTTGTCAATACTGCCGAAATGCGCGACCCCAGCCTCGGCAATAATATAAACAGGGCAGTCCTGCCCAATTTCTCTGCCGTCTATGGAAAACTGTCTGTTAAATTTCATAGGTGTCATTGGCCCTGTTAAGGGTTTAGCAGTCTTGTTAGGAAAAAAAGTGTTAGTTTAAAATTTACGAACCAGAAGCTTAAATGGGGAATTACAATAGTTGAATATGGACCAGATATAAAGGATTTTAATAAAAAAAAGTCCAAATAACATTGGCAAGTCTTTCCGAGGCCTTGCCGTCGAATGGTTCAAGATGGTAGTGGCGCAGAGCCTGGCGCTGCTCCGCATCGGTATGGGGATCAGCGAGATACTCGACAACGGCGCGATCCAGCTCCTCGTAGCTGCCGACCTGCCTGGTGCCGCCTGTTTTACAGACTGCCGCGTAATGTTCCAGCTTGTAAAACATCTTCACACTCTCATTTTCAGAAACCTGGCGATCACCGTCAAATGATATATTGATGGCACAGGTGTCAAAGGCCGAAGCATCCAGGGCTATGGTGCCTGCAGATGAAATGACTATACTGCTGTATTGAAGCAAGTTGGTAAAATAGACCCTGTCCGTATAACATGGTTCAGTCATGATGACATTGGGCTGACCGGCAAATTCTTCAAAGCGTTGTCTCCAGTGAGTATCACCCGGATGAGGTCTGATCATGATGTGGACACCTGTACCATATTCCCCGGCATGAATCGCCTTTATCATATGACGCAGGATATCGGGTTCATGGTGGCCGAGACGGCTGGTATTGGCCCCGAACAGGATAAGCCGTGCATCCTTATCCAGCTTCAGCTCCTCAAAAAAACGCTCACGTCCCTGAAAGACTTTCCGGTCCTTATAGATATCCATCTGCGGCCAGCCGGTAATGATAATATCTTTTTCGTCTATGTCATGGTGGGTTATGAGCTGATCGGCCATATACCTGTTCTGAACCACATAGCGGCTGAGTCCGGGGGCAACCGGACCTTTCAGGGTAGGATTGTCCCAACTGCCCACCATGCCGATTATCGGGATATCTCTTCTCTTGGCAGCATTCAGGTAGGGAAAAATTCTGGCGGTCTGGATATAGTTAATCACAACAACGTCAAATTGGCTTGAATCAAAAAGAGTTTCTACCGTGACACTGTTGCCAAAGCGCCAGAAATAGAGACGAAGAAAAAAATTATAGAGTGTTTTACTGTTCGGGAACGGCCAGCCGAGTTTCGGATCGGCATAACGCTGGGCATTGAAACCTTGCTGGGATCGAAAGCTTTTCAACAGCTTAAATCGATACCATCTGGCCATGGATTTCCGGAGGCGATGCCCGAAAAAATTATGTATCTGATTAAAGCGGAAAACCAGCGCTCCGTGGGCGGCCCGATTCAAGAGGAGGGCATGAACAAGCGCGTAACAGAAATTGCAAAACAACAAGGAGAGAATTTTTCCGTTCAACATGGAAGGAAAAGCAACAGGTTTTTTAAGATTTTTCCATGTTAAACGATCATTTTGAAAACCGTCAACCTTGACCTCGTCTTCAGGATAAAGGCTGACAAAGGTAGCGCTAACATCGGTTCTGGAGTTCAAAATGGCGGGGATATTGCTAGACAGCACATTCCGGGAGGCAAAATGCGTTGGTAAGACAAAAAGAATCCTGTACTGTTGTCTTTTTTTTGTCGCCATGAGATCTTAATGTAAAATTATGTCCGCCAGCCGCTCTGAGGCTTTGCCGTCAAAGGGGTCAAGAAACAACTCTTTTAATCTCATCCGTCCGGCTGCATCGGCTTCGGGATTATTAAGATATGCAACTATTGCCTTATCAAGTTCATTGAAACTGTAAACCGGCCTGGTGCCTCCGGTTTTAAGAACCGCGGAGTAATGTTCCGATTCATAAAAGTTCAAAACCCGGTTATGTGGCTCGGGCCTAAGATCGCCATCAAAGACCACGCTTATTGTGCAGGTATCAAAGGCCACAGCGTCCAGAGAAATGGTGCCTGCCGTTGAAATAACAATATCAGAGTGTTTCAGGAGATTGACGAGATGCGTCCTGTCATGATAATTCGGCGGCTCAATCACCACGAATTTTCTGTCTGAAAATTCTGTGAGATGCTGCTGCCAGAATTTGTCTCCCGGATGAGCCCGCAGGATAAAGGCGACCTTGGGGCCGTATTCGCCTGCCTCAGCTTTTCGCAGCATGTGCCTGACCACACTCGATTCATGAGCGCCAAAACGTCTGGTCGAAAGACCAAAGACAATGAGCCGGCAGTCCGCATCCAGACCCTGTTCCTTAAAAAAATCGTCCCTGTCCTGCAGGACATCCTCTTTTTTATAAATATCCATTTGAGGCCAGCCTATAATACGCAGCCGGCTGGATGAAACATTGTGGAGTTTTTTTACCTGATCCGCCATGTATTTATTCTGGACAATATAAAAATCACAGGGATACAGACCGCCCTTGGTCGTCGGGTTGTCCCAACTGCCGACAATACCGATGGTCGGGATATTCCGGCGTCCGGCAGCAGTAATATAAGGAAATATCGGTGAAGTCTGGACAAAATTAAAAACAACCAGATCATACTTGCCGTTGTCCATAAATGCCTCAACCCTGTAGTCACATCCCCAGGACCAGTATCGCAGGGAGGTCAGAAACAAATAAAGCTTGCTGCTGCAGGGGAACGGCCAGGCCAATTTCTTATCAACAAGCTTTTTCTGCACCGCGCTGCCGCGCTGCCATCGGCCACCTGTTCTCTTTTTCCACCAATGATGGATAAACAGACCTTTCAGCTGATGAAAACGGTAAAATAAGGCATCATGACTCGCCCTGCCAAGCAATAAAAGGTGCAGAAACCTGTAAACCAGGTTCATCACCATATATTTCATGCCATGACCGGCACGCACCTTCTTTTCAGAGACAGGATTTTTCAGACTCTTCCAGTCAAGGTTTGAGGCCCCAAATCCGGCAACTTTTGCTTCATCATCGGCAAACAGCGAAACAAATGTGACATGGACATCGGCATGCTGTGCCATGATATCAGGGATACTGCTTTCCAGTATATTGCGTCCGGCAAATCGATTCGGCAGAACAAAAAGAATCCGCTTTTTATTCGAACTCATAGGTTGATTTACCACTTCAAACCTTTAAAAATAATATCCGTCCGGATATTGTTTTTGTATTTCAATATGATCTGCATCATCTGCTCCATCACTTCAGCGCTCAGCAGATGCGGCTTTACACCAAGATTAAGAAGGCTCTGGTAAGTCGGGTTGTAATAATGCTCTTCCGCCTCTATACGGGGATTTTCCAGATGGTTGATTTTCACATCAATGCCAAAGGCTTTCCCAGCCTCCTGCGTCATTGCCGCCAGTTCATTAACGCTGAAAGTCTCCATAATCTGGTTGTAAATACGAAGTTCACCGGGGTCAGCGGCGTTCTGTTCGGCAAGATGAACACATTGCAGGGTGTCATTGATATTGAGGTAGCCGCGGGTTTGTCCTCCCTTGCCATAAACAGTCAACGGGTAATCAACCAGCGCCTGCACCATGAATCTGTTGACAATTGTTCCAAAAATTTCATCATAGTTGAATATTGTCTTTAAACGCTCATCAATTTTCGATTCCTCGGTCTCCATGCCGTATACCGGTCCCTGCATGAGATCGGTGACCCGCAGATTCCATAAGCGTACGCCAAACCAGAGCAGATCCGTATCCATTATCTTGCTTGTATGGTAGAGAGAGCTTGCCTGGCGCGGAAATAAAAATCTGTCGCTCCGCCCCTTGTGCTCAATATCAAGCCAGCCTTCCTCGATGTCAATATTCGGGGTGCCGTATTCCCCCATTGTGCCAAGCTTGACAATATGGGTGTTGCGGGCAAAATCACGCACGGCAAACATGAGGTTATTGGTAACAAGCAGGTTGTTTGACAGAGTTATATTGGCGTACTTGTAGTTAAGCAGAGAGTATGGTGCAGATGGCTGTTCAGCGTAATGAATCACCGTATCCGGAATTCCCGTAAAAGAAGAATCCACTGCCCAGCTATAATGGGCAGCACCGTTAAACAGCGAACGAAGCACTTCCGGATCCGTCAAATCACCGATGACCACCTTTATCTCATGACCTGTGTGCTCATTCCAGATTTTTGCCCTTTCAACCAAAGAGGGTAACGGGTAGAGCATTCCAACATCCAGCTCGGTACAGCTGTTCCTGCGAAAGTAGTTATCCACAACCGTGACCTGATAGCCTCGATTTGAAAAATACATGGCTGTAGGCCATCCAAGATAACCATCACCGCCCAAAATAAGTATATGCATGTCTCGTTTCTTTTTTGTATTCAGATAATATTATTTGATTTCAAAAACTCTAAAAGCTCGCCTTTGCTCAGTGCCGGCTCATGGGAAGAGTTGTATGGCTTTGCAATTTTATCCGTTACTATTTCCGGATAATCATAATTTATGTTGCCGTAAACTCCCCTGAAAGCGGGAAGCACAGCAAAGTATTCGGGAAGCTCAAGCGAGCGTCCCATCTCTTCGTGACTCATCAGCTCCTCGTAGAGCTTCTCGCCGGGTTTTGAACCTATTTCAACAATTTCAATGTCAGCCGGATCATATCCATGTTGTGCCGCCAGCTGCTCTATCATTACTTCAGCCAGGTCACTGATGCGGGCTACCGGCATTTTGGTGATAAAGACATCCCCTCCCCTGGCCAGAGGAACGGAGTCGATAACAAGCCGCACCGCCTGCTCAACACTCATGACAAAGCGGGTCATATCCGGGTGGGTCAGGGTAACAGGCCCGCCTCTGCTTATCTGCTGCTTGAAAATCTCCACCACTGAACCGTTTGACCCTAAGACGTTTCCAAAACGAGTGGAGGCAAATACCGGTTCAGAGCCCTGGAAATTCAAATTTGCAGCGCTCATCAGCCTTTCTCCCATCAACTTCGAGGTGCCCATGACATTGGTTGGATTTACCGCTTTATCAGAACTTGTAAAAATGACTTTGCCAACTTTGTTTTCACAGGCTGCATAGATGATGTTCTGCACACCATTGATGTTTGTCTGAACTGCCTCAAAAGGAGAACGCTCGCAGAGAATGACGTGCTTGAACGCCGCAGCGTGGAAAACGACATCTACCCCCCTCATTTTCCGGCACAGTTTGTCCCGGTCCCGGATATCAGCAAGAAAGAACCTGGCTCTTTCGTCACCCCAGAACCGCTGTTCCAGAAAAAAAAGACCGCTCTCGTTATTGTCAAGCCCGATGAGAGCTTGCGGCTCATAATCATTTTCAAGGATTGTTTTGACCAACTGTGAGCCCACCGTGCCACAGGCACCGGTAATCAAAATACGTTTCCCTTTTAAAAAATTTTTCCCATTTTCCATTTTCTACCTACATATTCCTCACCCACTAAAGTGGACTAAAATATCAAAATTTTCAGGACTCTTTTCAGTACCCCCTTGAGGGGTATAAGTCCCTTAACAGCAGAGGCAACTTGTTTATTTTAAATATTTTTTTTGAATTTCTTCCCCAAATAACACGAAAATAAATCCTGAGGGACTAAAACTAATTCAAAATTATAAAATATGCGTATATACAATTTTCAGTAAAAAATTGTTATTTCCCATGTAGCCAAGCTTTCAATACCGGATTCCCGCCTTCGCGGGAATGACACACAAAATATACCGTCACTCCCGCGAAGGCGGGAATCCAGAGATTGATAACTGAAAATTGTTTATAGGCAAATTATAAATAAAATCATGGGAACGATGCGTTATTCAGTGCAATAAAACGGCATCGTTGTCTTCCATGGTGCGTAAAACAGTTATAAAGGCTATCGGTAACCAGAAAACAAACCAGAATTCGGAGACATCGGCAAGTGGATATTTACCATTTGTCAGCAAACAGAGACACCCATAAAAAAGCAAAATTCCCCAAAGCTGTATCTGTTTGTTCTTTTTAAGTGATATTTTCAAGGCGTAAATCAAGTAGGATGCCATAACGAAAACTCCGGCAATACCACAATAGCGATAAATATCAATCAGAAAATTGTGGCTGTGATCATAGACAAAACCTGACGCTACAACAAACTTCGTATCCGGCTTTAAGCCCTGTCCTAAAAAATAATGGTCTCCTGTCTCCTGAAACACCGCCTGCCAGACTTCCAGACGAAGGGATAAGCCTCTTTCCCATAATTTTTCACCGAGTCCCTGCATGGCAATGACAAAGGAGTCCACGCCTGTAGCCAGAAGAAGGCCCACGAATGCTGCGGCAAAAGTGATCCCGACAAAGAGAAGAACCTTTTTTTGAAGGAGCAGCCTGTCGTAGTTAAAAGAAAAGAGAACCAGCACACTCACCATCAGGGCAAGCAAAGGGCCTCGGCTATAAGTGATAATCATCAAAAGCAGCTGTGGGAAAATGATCAGGATTGGCACAAGTGATGCCCAGGTCTTTTCAAGCTTTTTCTCGTTTAGAAATATCCACAGACTAAAAAGCGAAGCAGCTCCCCATATCCATCCTATCCTGATTGAATTGTTAAACTGCCCCAAAGTGACAAATGAGCCTTTGAGCGGCATCAATCTCACCCCGGATAAAAAACCATAGTCCGTATTGTAGCGCCATAAGGCAAGCAAGGCGACAAAGGTGGACAACGTCACTGTCAGATAGGGAATGATGTAAACAACCCGGGGCTGCCTGCGCACAATGAGATAGACGGAGATAAGCAGGGTTAAAATAGTGAAAGCCCGGCGTAAAGCATACAGGAGCAGAGGAATGCCAAAATTTTCCGTCCAGAAAACAGGCAAACAGAGAACAATGAGAACCAGGGCGCCTGCCATGAAAAAACCGTCGTTGTACAAAGTTGTTACAATACTTTTTGCTGAAAAACAAAGTGTCAAAACAAGGGGAATAATAATAAAATAGAGGTAATTCTGACTCAAAGAGCCGGGTTTAGAGGACAGAAAGAAACTCGCGACAAAGAACAAAAGACCGGCGGGGAGAAGAAAAAACAGATATTTTTCTATTTTGCCACACTTCATACCTCTCCTTCTCCCTGACAAAACAAGGATACAGGCAAAAGAGATTGGTTCAGTGTTACAAAAAGGCCGTTAATCAACACGGTTTTCATTGCCGAACTGCATTGTATAAAGCTTCTGATATTCACCTCCAAGGGCTAAAAGCTCTTCATGTGAACCTTTTTCAACTATTTTACCCTGCTTTAAAACGATGATGCGATCAGCATATTTTATTGTTGATAAACGATGGGCAATGACGAATGTTGTTCGGTTTTTCATCAGGTTGTCCAAGGCCTTTTGCACTTCCAATTCAGACTCAGTATCGAGAGAAGACGTTGCCTCGTCGAGAATAAGGATAGGGGAATTTTTTAAAATGGCACGGGCAATTGAAATTCTCTGCCGTTGGCCACCGGAAAGCCTGGCCCCGGATTCACCAATAATGGTGTCAAATCCTTCGGGAAGCTCGTTTATGAATTTAAGAGCATGGGCGGAACGGGCAGCATCTCGTATTTCATCGTCGGAACAGTCACGGCTGCCGTAGGAGATGTTCCTTTTGACTGAATCATTAAAAAGTATGGTTTCCTGGGTAACGACACTTATCCGGCTGCGCAGAGAGCTCAAACTCATATCCCTGACATCCATCCCGTTAATGCAGATCTGCCCTGAAGTGACATCGAAAAACCGCGGAATCAAATTGACCATTGTTGTTTTTCCGCTGCCGCTGGTACCGACAATGGCCAAAACCTGACCTGATTTCACCTGTAAATCAAGATCACTCAGAATCTTCCCACTGTTATCGTAAGAAAACCCAACATTTTCAAATTCCACCATTTTAATTTCAGGTGAAAGCTCCTTGGCATCAGGAGGATCGACAATCATAGGTTTCTGATCAAGGAACTCAAAAATACGCCCAGAGGCGGCAAGGCCTTTCTGCAGGGCATTATTTACTTTGCTTACCTGTTTTATGGGGTCGTAGATCATAATAAGGGCAGCCAGGAAGGAAAAGAATGTTCCAGGAGTCGAGACTCCGGAAATTACCTGCTTGCCACCGTAAAAAATAATCAGGGCAATTCCGAATCCCCCCAGCAGTTCCATCAGTGGGTGTGCAAGGCTTCTTACCTTCACGTCCCGGATCACGGTTTTAAAAAGCTTATCTATGGATTTTGTAAAACGTTCTATTTCGATCCTTTCCATGCAAAATGCTTTGACAATACGGTTTCCGGCAATGGACTCATGCAGAATAGTGGAGACAACCCCTCTGATTTTCTGTGATTTTATACTCAGCCTGCGGTATTTACGACCAAAGGAAACAATCGGAAAAAAAGCAAGGGGCAGGAAGATGAGCGACATAAGAGCAAGCTTCCAGTCCTGATAAAAAATGACCCCGATGAGCCCCACCACCTGGAACATGTCTTTCAATACGCCGACAAGGGCTTTAGAGATGGCATTCTGGATCAGGGCCACATCGTTCATGACTCTGGAGATTAATTCTCCTGTGGATGTTTTATGAAAAAATGAAAGCTGCATTGACTGGATATGAGAAAAAAGATTTATTCGTATATTCTTTACAACGCTCTGACCGACATAATCCATTAAAAATGCATAGCCGTAATAGAAAATACCCTTGACAAGAAAAAGAGCTATCAGCGCAATGGGAAGCATTGACAGCATGAATTCATTCTTGTTAAAAAAGATTTCATCAAGCAGAGGTTTGACCATATATGCCTGCAGGGCACTCAGGCCGGCAACAAACACCATACAAAGCATGGCAACGATGAGTTTGAAGCGATAGGGTTTTACTTCATTAAGTAGAAGTGATAACAATCTCTGGTTTCGCATAAATTTATATATAAAATAGTATTGGACCCATTTCGGCTCCAATCGTGTCAAAATAAATGGTAACTATTCAGCTGCACCCCATCTTTGAACGATCTGTCCTGCTCACATAGAGGGGCTATAGCTTCGCAGGCCTGCTTGTCCAAATCTGAGGCACATCTGAATAGTTACGGCCTGAAGTTGAGGCTCAATTCGAGCCTTCGCTGAATAGATACAATAAATGTAACTCGATGAGTTTCAGGGAAGACTTATAAAAATAAAACAATGACTTTTTCGCTCTATTTTGTCACTGTATTAATGTCAAATCTCTTTAAAAAATTTAAAGAGCAGAATATATGCTAGTTAATTCAAAAAGGCAACCTGTCAACTCTTAGACATATAAACTCTCTTTCAACAATTTAATCCCCCGTACCACGTGACTATCTTTTCAATGACATGACCCCGGCAAAAGCACTCCTGCAAATTCGATACGGATATCCGGGGTTGATGACCACCTGCGATGAATACCTGCACTCCTTTGACAAGTGTGAATACAGGAAAATTGTTGTCTTTTTATGCGGAAAGGAAAACGAAGCAATACGTTCCTCAATCGAAGCAGACAAGGTCATTTTCCTGCAACTTGAGAAAAAACAGCTGCGCGGCTTATCCATTTCTGCAGTGAAACAGCTTCTTTATTTATGCCGCTCCGAAAAAGTGGATATTGTCCTGGCCCATCGCTACAAGTCTCTGAAAATTATCGTGTTAACAAGTATTTTTTATGACTTTAAAATTATTATGGGGATTGTGCACCGCTTCGGGCAATTCAAAACCCTGGCACGCAGAATAACAGGCAAGACGTTTATTCAAAGGGGGATAAAACTTGTTGCGGTTTCCGAGGCCTTAAAAAAAGACATATTGGATTCAGGCATCAACGCTTCGCCGGATGACGTTCTGGCTTTGGCAAATTGTGTAGATATCGAAACAATGGAAAAAGATCTCCTTTCCCGGGAGAAATCACGTGATCAACTGCATCTTGCAAAAGACCTGTTTGTTGTAGGCACGATTGCCCGTTTGTCCGAAGCCAAGGATTACCCCACCCTGCTGCGATCATTTGCAGCAGTCAAAAAACAGATCAACAAAAGTGTCCTGGTCATAGTGGGAGAGGGGCATCTTCGATCTGAGCTCAAAAGAGAGGTTGAGCAACTTCAAATTGCCGATAGTGTTATCTTTACAGGCAGAATAAACAATGCCTGGAGGATAATTCCCGCCTTTGATGTCTTTGTCTTATCATCACAGTACGAACCATTCGGCAGGGTTCTTCTGGAGGCCATGCTCGCCAAAGTACCTATTGTGTCCACTGATTCAGGAGGCACCCGCGAGGTCCTTGGCGATTATCCTTTGCAGCCACCGGGAGGAGTTACGCAAATTTCCCGGGCCGTTATCGATATGCATTCAATGACCAGCACCGAAAAGGAACAACTCACAGACAATTTATATGACAGGCTTCAGAAATATTTCAGTCGATCCTATTTCAAAGAAAAACTCCTCATGTTCATTCAATCGCTTAACAACTTTTAAGCCGCATTGAAAATTGTGCTCACGAAACACCGTCCCCAGGCATTTTCAAAGCTTGGATATTCGCTCTTGCTAACCTCGTTAAATTCTGCTTTATTTACCTCCTGAACATACTCAAGAATTGCTCAGGCTTTTGCAGCTTTCAGAAGATTGTACATGTATGGCCAACACTTCTTTACAAAATAAATATATGCGGGAATTTACTGCGATATGGAAACAAAATGATAAAAAAAGAACTCCTCGAAATTCTTGCCTGTCCGAAATGCAAGGGTCCGGTCAAATTGAACGAAAAACAGGACGGATTGATCTGTGAAACATGCAGGCTCGTGTATGAAATTAAGGATGATATTCCCATTATGCTTATTGATGAGGCCAAACCCCTTAACTAGTGCTCGTCTAAAAATAAGCCTTATTTCTTGACATACACTAATCAGAGCCTGGTAATGACATGCTTATCACCTCCCACTGTTTTATTAATGCACCGTTTGTGCATCTACGGGATCACATTGAACACTACATAGATCTCGGAATCCAGCCGGAAATCGGTCTGGAAGGTGATGTATTGTATGACTTTTCTGATGACGAATTTGCCAAAATAGCAGCAAAACTGCACGACGCGGGGCTCTCCTGCACACTCCACGCCCCTTTCTTTGAACTTTCAGTGGGGGCGCTGGACAGATACATTCGGGACGCAAGTCGTAAAAAACTACGCAGGGCATTCCAGCTTATCGCTGTTTTCAAGCCGAAATCCATTGTCTGTCACCTCGGCTTTGAGGAAAACAAACATGGCTATAAAGAGGAAGAGTGGTTTCAGCACTCTATTGAGGCATGGCGGGAGTTCCTCGAAATTGCCGAAAACCACCACACTCCTCTCATGCTTGAAAATACGTACGAAAAAACACCTGCCCAGCATCAGCGGATACTCAAGACCCTGAATTCCCCCATGGCTCGATTCTGCCTGGATGTCGGCCATGTGCTTGCCTTTGCCAAAAATTCATGGCAGGACTGGCTTCCCGCACTTGAACCCTGGCTTGGCCAGCTTCATCTGCACGACAATAAGGGAGGAAAGGATCTGCATCTTGCCCTGGGCAAGGGTATTTTTCCATTTCAGGAATTGTTTGACTATCTGAAGGCACAGGAACTTACGCCGCTCATTACTCTGGAACCACATCAAGAAAACGGTGTTTCCGACAGCCTGAATGCTCTTGAACGTTTTTGTTTTTTCAGATAATTTCTTGCCCGGCATGCTGTAAATTTTCTGTATCTGCTTTTTTTGTTTTTCCTTCAACAATTCATTATAGACCCAAAAACTGACTTAAAAACATGACTGAACAAACCCCACCCCCAGCCAATTTTGTCCATCTCCATGTACATACGCAATACAGTCTGCTGGACGGCGCTATCCGACTCAGTGATCTCCTGGCAAAATGCAAGGAATATGGCATGGATACCGTGGCCATCACTGATCACGGCTCTATGTTCGGCGCTTTGGAGTTCTACGTCAAAGCTAAAAAGGCGGGTATCAAACCGATCATCGGCTGTGAATTCTACATTGCCCCCAATTCCCGGTCAGACAAATCAGCTAAAAGTGCGGGAAAAGCCGCTTTTCATATTGTCCTGCTGGCAATGGATATCACCGGCTATAAAAATCTGTTAAAACTTGCCTCCATTGCCCAGCTTCAGGGATTTCACTACAAACCCCGCATTGACAAAGAGGTCATGATTGCGCACAGTGAGGGTCTCATTGCGCTGACAGCCTGCCTGCATGGGGAGATTCCCTATCTTATCGCCAAAGAAAAAAACATGGACCTGGCCAGGAAAAAGGCAAAAGAGCTCCAGAAAATTTTCGGCGACAGGCTCTATTTTGAGATGCAGGAAAACGGCATGGAGGAACAGACCATTGTCAACAACGGTCTTAAAGTCCTGTCAAAAGAACTTGGTGTTCCCCTTGTGGCTACCAACGACTGCCATTATCTGAACAGAGAGGAATCACAGGCCCATGAGCTCCTGCTCTGCATCCAGACCGGCAAAACAATTCTGGACGCCAACAGGTTTCAGTTCAGCACTGACCAGCTTTATTTCAAATCTCCGGATGAAATGCGCCATGAATTTTCCCATTGCCCTGAATCTGTTGCAACCTCTGTTGAAATTGCCAACCGATGCAATCTTGAACTGGAGTTCGGCAATCATTATTTCCCTAAATTTCCTGTACCTGAAGGCGAAACTCTCGATTCCATGTTTGAAAAAATTGCTCGCGACGGTTTCAAGGATCGACTCGTTGAGATACGAGCCAGGGAAAAAATGACTCCTGAGCTTGAGAAGACCTATCGCGATCGCCTTAACATGGAGATCGACGTTATCAAGACAATGGGTTTTCCGGGCTACTTTCTTATTGTTGCCGACTTTATCAGGTGGGCCAAAGAACACGATATTCCGGTCGGACCCGGACGCGGCTCGGGTGCAGGAAGCCTTGTTGCCTTTTCCATGCTTATCACCGACATAGACCCCATCCCCTACGGACTCATCTTTGAACGTTTCCTCAATGTTGAGCGCCAGTCCATGCCCGACTTTGATGTTGATTTCTGCCAGGAACGCCGGGGAGAGGTCATTAAATACGTCCATGAAAAATACGGTGGTGATGATCACGTCACCCAGATCGTCACCTATGGCTCCATGAAGGCCAAAGGTGTTATCAGGGATGTGGGCAGGGCGCTTGCCATGCCTTTTGGCGATGTTGACCGCATTGCCAAGCTTATTCCTGATGAGCTGAAAATGACCATTAAAAAGGCTCTTAAGGAAGAACCGCGCTTAAAAGACCTGCACAATCGGGACGAACAGGTCAAAAAACTCCTTGATATCGCCATGGTACTGGAAGGACTGCAGCGCCATACATCCATACATGCCGCAGGTGTCGTGATTTCGCCGGAGCCCATGGTTGAGTATCTGCCGGTCTGCAAGGGACCAAAGGGTGAAGTTCTCACCCAGTATGACATGAAATACACGGAGATGACGGGGCTTATCAAATTCGATTTTCTGGGCCTGAAGACCCTGACCGTCATTTCCCGGGCCTTGAAGTTGATCAGTGAGGTTCGGGATGAGCCGCTGGACATCAGTAAAATCCCCATGGATGATCCTAAAACCTATGATCTTCTGTGCAAGGGAGACGCCCTTGGCGTGTTCCAGCTGGAAAGTTCCGGCATGCGCCAGCTGCTCATGAAGATGAAGCCCGAGGTTTTTTCCGATCTCATCGCCCTTGTGGCCCTTTATCGTCCAGGACCGCTGGAAAGCGGCATGGTGGATGATTTTGTCAACACCAAGCACGGCAAGATGGTTGCCACCTATCCCCTTCCCCAGCTTGAGCCCATACTCAAAGAGACTTACGGTGTTATTGTCTACCAGGAACAGGTCATGAAGATTGCCAATGTCCTTGCCGGCTATTCCCTTGGTGATGCCGATAATCTGCGCAGGGCCATGGGCAAGAAAATTCCTGCGGTCATGGAGGAACAACGGGGTAAATTCATGGCTGGGGCGGAAAAGCTGAATGTTCCCCTGGATAAAGCCGAGTATATCTTTGACCTGATGGCCAAATTTGCAGGATACGGCTTTAATAAATCCCACAGTGCCGCCTATGCCCTTATTTCATACCAGACAGCATATCTGAAGGCCCATTATCCGGCACAATTCATGGCCGCTCTCCTGTCATGCGACGTGAACAACACAGACAAGGTCGTGCGCTACATAAACGAGTGCAAGGACCATGGCATTGACGTTCTGCCCCCGGACATTAACGAAAGCAACCAGGATTTCAACGTTATCAACGACTGTGTCCGATTCGGTCTGGCTGCTGTCAAAAATGTCGGCGGCGCTGCCCTTGATTCCATTATGGAGGAACGTGCCAAAGACGGTCCGTATCAATCCCTTGGCGAATTCTGTTCCCGGGTTGATTCACGCAAAGTTAACAAAAGGGTCATTGAAAGTCTTATTAAAGCCGGTGCTTTTGATTCAGTGGGTGCGAAACGCTCGCAACTGTTCGCCATTCTTGATCAGGCCATGGATCAGGCCCAGGCCTCCCAGCGTGACAAGGAAAGCGGACAGCTCTCTCTCTTTTCAATCATGCCGGAGGAGACCAAAGTAAAATCAACCACAATCCCCCTCCCCGACATTGCTGAATGGGACGAAAAAACAAGGCTTGCAGCGGAAAAGGAAACAGTGGGCTTTTACATAACCGGTCACCCCCTTGATGACTACAAGGAAGATATAGCACAGGTAATTGATACGGAAATCTCTGATCTTCATAACCGCAGCGACGGCTCGGCGGTGAGAATAGGAGGACTAATCAAGACAAGAAAAGACCTGAAAAGCAAAAAAGGTGATCTCATGTCTTTTATCACCCTGGAAGATACAACAAGCAGTGTTGAGGTCATCGTTTTCCCTCAAACCTATGCTGCCTGTGCCCATCTCCTTGCTGAAGACTCTCCACTCATCATTCAGGGCGTACTCCAGAAAGAAGAGGAAAGAGGGGCGAAAATCCTGGCCGACGCCATTGACCTTCTTGCCGATGCCCGCAAGAAATATACTGCCTCGGCAAGGATTATGCTCTATTCGGATCGTATCAACCGCAAGAAAGTAGAGGATCTGAAAAAGGTGATCCACAGGCACCATGGCCCCTGCCCTGTTGCACTGACCCTTCATTTCAATAAACGAGGGGAAGCGGACATAGACATCCCGGAGGATCTGACAATCAACCCGAGCCGGGAGTTTACCGATGATGTCGCAAGTACTCTCGGCTATGCAGCAATTCACTATATGAAGCGACAGGCCGAGATTGCCCAGAAGAAAAACGGCAAATGGAATGGAAAAAAAGGGAACTGACGCAGAGGCTCGCGAGTGTCTGTCCATAAATGGCCCTTTTGACCGATATCTGCGTCATGCTTAAAAAATTATCCTCGGAATATCGTATATATGCCTCCGGTAATTTTTTGCGCAATCCTTGATCTCGAACAAAATGACCTATTTCTGGACAGACACTCGCTATCTCTTTTTGCGCATCTTCAAGGTCGGCATGTCGGCCAGTACAAGTTTCAACCAGTCAAAACCAAAAGATAAGAGGGCTTCGTCATCGGTTTCAATTGACCTGATTCGGTTTTTAGGAAGCTTGAAGTCGGCAAGCAGGTTGTGCTGCTTGACGTAGTCCCGGAATCCGTCAATATTATAACAGACCATAAAGGCCAATTTCTGCCTCGGCCCGGCTGCACCCTCCCCGGCCCAGGGATTCTGTGCAAAAAGGGTATCCATCTCGGCCCACTGATCAGCCATGGCATTATGGAAGAGCAGCTTCTGGTTGCGGAGCCATTCCTTCACGGACCATTCTTCATTTTCACCGTGACCTTTACAGTATTCATGGTTGGTCAAAAAATAAAACTCCTCAGCCCTTCCCTTTTGGGGAGTCCTGTCAACGCCACGTTCAAGGGGGTACATCCGACACGAAAAAGGGCGATGTTCATAGACCGTGCACCCCTCGTCCCCAAGAAAAGGGCAGGCATTATCTGCCGACATTTTCATCATAATTGAAGGGAAATAGGGATTTGCCCCCTTTACCACCTGCACATATTTCTCCAGAAATTCATCGGAGCGGATACCAAGGCTTTTCTTCAGCTCTATGATATCATATGGATAGAGGAGCATATCCACGTTGCGGCAGCATGTCATAAAACATGAAACACCGGGATGACAGGAAAAGGAAAACATAGATTTTCCCAGAGGAACCATGCCCTCTGGAAAGGATTTTTGTTGTGAACTGGAATCTTTCATCGTAGTCTTTTAAACGTCAGTGTGAAGTGAATGTCATAAACTTACAGCAAGGTAGTGTCACGTGTTCAAACTGTTTCACCACTAAGCTCACGAATAAATCGAAGTAAAAAGAGCATGCATTGCATTTTGCTCTTTATTCGAAGTGTTGGAAATTACCATTTGCCCAGGATTAGGTCAAGGTGATGAATCGTTTTAGTCATATATCTTTAGGACTTGTTCTTCTGGCCTTTCTGACCTGCCGGACATGCTGTTTTGCCTCTTCTTCCCCCGAGCTTACGGCCTGGGTCGTACGTTGGCACATGGACACCCCTAAAAAAATACAGTCCATCTGCAAGGAAGCAAATGGCAGGTTTCAGGATCTCCTGGTCCAGGTTCGAGGTCGAGCCGACGCCTATTATAAGAGCGACCTTGCCCCTCGGGCTGAAGAGCTCGACACTTCTCCCGCCGCATTCGACCCTCTTGCCTCAGTATTGAAAGAATGCAGGGGGCAAAACATCCAGGCCTGGATGAATGTCTATTACCTGTGGACAGGAGACCAACTCCCACAAAATTCCTCCCATCCAGCCCAACCCGATAATCCCTGGATGATCAAAGATAACAGCGGCAGAAAAGTCTCAGACTATACAGAGCTTGAGCAGGCTCAGAACTGGATTGAAGGTATCTATGCCGACCCGGCTTCAATTGAATACAGGAAGCTCTTTGCAGACGTTGTCAAGGAAATTGCCTTCCGTTATCCTGTTGAGGGAATCCATCTTGATTTTGTTCGCTATCCAAACGCACACTTTGGCTTTGCCACCGAACTTGCCGTTCAATACGAAAAAAAATGGGGCATTGATCCACGCTTCCTGCCGGAAAAGATAACTCCTGAGGATTTGAGAAACTGGTACAGCGGCAGTATGAATACGACAGACCAGCTCCTTGTCACAGGAGCTCTCATCTGGGCGGAAATGCGAGCCCAGGCAGTAACAGATCTTGTGAGACAGGTTAAGCAAACTCTCGGGCATGTAAACAAAAACCAGACGCTGTCTGCGGCTGTTTTCCCGGACTACCTGCCTGCATATCTTGACAAAGGACAGGACTGGCTGACATGGGCTGAAGAAGGGCTCATTGATGCACTGTACCCCATGGCTTATTTTGGCGAACAGCAAAGGGTTACAAGACAAATAAATGATGTTGTGAGTGCAACCAGAAACCTAAATACTCCAATCATTGCCGGTCTGGGTGCCTATATAAAAAAGCCCGAGGAAATCGGCAGTGAAGTTGCAAGTTTAGATCTTCCTTCCCTGCGCGGCATATCCTTATTCAGTCTGGGGCATATCATGAGAAAAAAAGGAGGGGTCCTGCCTTATGTTCAAGCGGTATCAAATAGCTCTGATAATAAAATGAAAAAGGCAGTTCACGGAATCCTCGGAATGCATCAGGATAACGATGTGCTGCAAATGATAAAAGAGTTTAAGATACTGCTGGCCAATGAGGATTCAATAAAGAAGGGACACTCTTCAGTCATTGCTGAAAGGCTGTCTCATTTCTCAAAAGCAGGAAAAAACCTGTTTCCTGAGACAATAAACAGGTTGGCAATCGGAAAAAGCCATGTAGCGGATTGGCTTGAAATGTATGGAATATTCCGTTACGTCCATCCCTATGACACGGAAGAGAAAAAAACGGAACAGCAAAAACTCTGCAATGAAGCTCGTTTGAAAATGCTTGCAGGTGCCAACATGGGCAAGGTATCAAAAAAGTATTCCCAGGCCGGCTCAAGGCGCTTTCAATCACGCCTTCCACGCTACTATCTGACAAAAGACCGCAAAAAAGACCAACAACTCGCCAAACTCAACACAGGAGAGGTGAGTCCTGTATTTGAAGAAGAAAACGGTTACTGGTCTTACAAAATCATTGACAGGGGCCAGGAAAAAACTGCCCTGTTTTCTGAGCTTTCGTGGCCGGCCAGAAGAGTCCTGTTCAGGGAAAAAGTGGCCCGGATTTTATCGGCAGCAAATCAACTGTAGATAAAAACATACTCATCGTCATTGACGCTGATTCGCAGCCGTCCCCCATGGTTGCGCCCGTATACTTCCCAACCCGGCGCACCCTTTATCTCGCACTTCATGCAGCTTGGGGAATGTTTGTCACGAACTCTGTCATTCCAGGAAATGAGCATGGGATCTTCTTCATTTTCAGAAGCAATGGCAAGGGCCATCTTTCTGGCAAGCTCATAGTTCAGTATGCAGCCATTTACTTTAATTTCAACTCGTTCCATAGTCTTTTTAACTCAACTTTCCGACTTCATGTATTGTCTTAATTTATGGTGTTATTTGTAGGTTGGGTTAATTTCCAATAACCTCTGTTCTTGTTGGGTTATAGGTCTTTCAACTTTTTTACTTATTGCTTGCTACCGAAAACCCAACAATTCTGGTAGCATGAAACGAATTTAACCCAACCTACAATGTAATAACAACGAGTTATGTCAAGTCGGAAAGTTGAGTTTTTAAATAAGTTGCATGGTAATAAAAAAGGGCGCTTTGCAAGCACCCTTTTTTATTTACTGCCGTGTTGTGAAAAATGAAAAGATTTTACTCTTCAGCCTCGCAGCCGTCCTCATCACATTCAACATTGGCAACAAGATATCTGGCATTAAAACCGGCCTTAATCAGTTCCTGATACGCCATCTCGGCACGGGCACCTGTCGTACAATGGACAAGGATTTCCTTATCCTTTGGAAGGGATTCTATTTTGGCTGTCAGTTCATCCAGGGCAATATGCAGTGCATGTTCAAATTTTCCTTCTGCAGCCTCATCATTGGTTCGCACGTCAAGAATAACAGAACCAGCTGGATTTTCTTCGACAACCCTGTTGAAATCAGCCAGGCTTACTTCGCCTTTTTCAAGCACTCTGACCCAGACAATTTCATCGGGAGAGGGAGACGTGTCAAGAGAATTGCCGGCAGCAACCCAGCCATCTATTCCTCCATCCACATAAGAAGTAGTTTTATATCCCCAGCTTTTGACGAGTTTGTATGCCTGTTTCACCTCTTTTCCATAAAGGACAACAGGTGCTGACATATTTGAAGGAAAATCATCCTCGGCATCTTCGAGGTCTGCCATTGGAATATTATAGGCCCTGGGAATATGACCTTTTTTGTATTCTTCCGAGCTGCGAAGATCAACAAGAACATGATTGCCGGTTTTTATGAAATTTTCACTGGCAACCACCGCATGGCCGGTTTTTTTCCAGCCAGGTACACCCTTGAGCATGACCTTAACATTTGTATATCCGTTTTTAACCGCCAGACCGGCGGATTGAGTGCTCATGCCTCAGGTAGGCCCCCCACAGAAAAAGATTATTTCAGTGGCTTTGTCTTTGGGTAAAACAGCTAAAGTGTCTTTTTTTATTTTTGCAACAGGGATAGATACGGCAGTGGGTAAGGAGCCTTCGTCAAAACGTTTGCCCGGACGAGAATCAACAAGATAATAATCTCCGGCCTTGGCAATCAAATCGGCGACATAGTCCGGCTGTACCTCGACAACACCTTTGGGGAGTTTGGCAAGCTTGGGCTTGATAACCGTGGCAACCTTGTCTTTGCCGACAACCTGATATTCAATGATGGCGGCATGTCCCTTTTGTGCATGTTCAACGCCTTTGGTGTCATCAGTGAATTTAACCATCATGGTTTTAGCGTCTTTTCCCTTACCAACGCTGATTGAGATGGTTTTTGCTTTATTGGATTTACCGACGACCTTGCCTTTATAAACATTTTTTTCGGCTTGCGTTGCAGCCGAAGCAGGTTCAGAAGCCAGGCTCGGCTGTGAGGTCACACAGTCGGCAACCAGAAATGATGAGAAAATCATTACAGGAATGAGTTTCCGTAATATAACCTTGCGCATATAATCCCTCCTGAAAAAAAAATAAAAATTATTGGTTTAAAAAAGGCCAACCAACTTTAAAATTAAGTTCATCAAATGCGTTTTTTTGTCATTTACGAATATTTCTCATCCATTGGGTAACAATGTACAATGAATAAAAAAACAACTCAACATAAAAAATAAAGATAATAATGAAATGCTTATATAGCGCGTACTGCTTTTATCTCTTGCCCGCAGGTAACATTCTTAAATAACATTATTTTTTCTCCGACCTCTTCAAAAAAGAAATTTATTCCTTTTAAATTGTTTGAACGGGAAAAAACGTTTCTCAAATTCATAATTTGGGATTTTGAACCCAACATAATAAAATTCATAACTTGAGATTTATCTTTTCCAGCAAAAACAGAAAATGAGTTGCTGGAAGTGGCTGAAAGGTCTATTATTGGAACAATTTTAAATGACGTATTCTCCTAAAGAGATACAGAAAAAACATCTTGATTCAACGAGTTACCTATCTGCCAGCTACACTCTAATGCACATTATGAATCCTGATACAAAATATAATGCCTTTTAAGGCTGCATTATTATTTATCAGGTACCATCAGGTTCGACAGATCGCCATGTCAGCAACCTTTAGGTGAGTGTCTATCCATAAAATGACAAATACAGGTTACCAAACTTTCACAATATCTTATGGATACAGATTCAGCACATAAACTGTGGCAATATTGCCGGAACAGCGAATCAACCCTTTCCCGGTCTGCACTTATTCGGGAAATCAGCCTCACCTTCATGAACAGGGAAGCGGGAAAGAAAAATCCCGACCTCAGCGCCATTACTCTTCTTTGTGAAATAGCTTTTCTTGAAAAAAATATGCGGACCAGGGAATTAGCTGTTACGTCCTTATACAAAGATATTATTGAAGTACTTTGCGATGATTTTTCCAGTCAGGGCGTCTCTGTCTGCAATCTTGTTCTGCTTCATATGATAGATTTTATCCGTCAAAAAGAAGAGGCAGCCAACTTTGATTCGTTATTAAACAATCTTGAGTTTTTTAATTCCCCTCTTTTTCTTGAGCGGTACATCAAAATAAAAAACTGTGACAAAGTTGACAGTTCAGCCAGAGAAAAAATAAAGAAATTTATTATACTTTCCAGAGTAACGGTGGGTGCCGATGTCGCCATTACATCAATAATCGTTCATCGTCTGCTCAAGCAATTCCCCCAGGCGCAATTCATTTTGGCAGGTCCGTCCCATTTGCCCGAAATTTTTCATGGTCTGCCCAATGTGCAATGGTGTAAATTTCAATACCAGCGCGATGGCGGCCTGATAGGACGGCTGACCTGTTGGATTTCATTATATAACCTGCTGCAAATGGAATGGCGTGGCTATGAATCCGGACAGGTTGCCGTCATTGATCCGGACAGCAGATTATGTCAGCTTGGTCTTCTCCCTCTTCTGGAAAACGATTCATCGTACTATTACTTTGCCAGTCGCGAGGACCAGAAGCAACAGGATCTGCGGCTAAGCGAATTAACAAACAAGTGGATCGATAAGGTTTTTGGAGAAGAAAAAAATATTCTCCCTCAGGTTTCCATCCGACCGGCTCACCAGAGGAATGTGACCAAATTCCTGTCTCAATTCACCGACGGTCAAAAAAGAATTGTTATTAACCTTGGTGTCGGCAATGAGGCACGTAAACGGCTGCCAGATCCTTTTGAGGAAATGCTCCTTTATCGCCTTCTTCAGGACAAGAAGACTATTGTTATCCTTGACAGCGGTTGCCATCCTGAGGAACGGGAAAGAGCCAGATTTCTGATGAAATCAATGAAACACAAAGGTATTGCAACAGCGGCTCTATCGGAAAAACATCTCAACCGTCAACCGCTCCCGCTCCAACATGGCCTTGTCTGTCTGCAAGGTGGAATTGGCCTGCTTTCCGCCCTTATTGACCAGGCAGATGTCTTTTTTGGTTATGATTCCTGCTGCCAGCATCTGGCCACTGCCCGGAGAACAAAATCCGTTATCTGCTTCGCAGGAGCAGCAAATGATCGTTTCTTTTGTCGCTGGAAACCCCTTGATAACGCAGGCTTAACAACAACAATCCGTATCCAGGATGCATCCTCATTATCAATTTTACAATTAAACAACTTATCTGAAAAATTTGCCGAAACTATTCTCGAATCGCCTTCCATGACAGATACCAAGAACAGTAATCGGCCCAACTGAAGGAATTTTACTGTTACTTCTTTTTAGTACTGGCAATTCCACTCAAAAACGGTAAATAAACATTTTCAAAATATATATTCATTGAAACCATGATAGAAAAAAAGCACTGGGAAAATCTGAGACAGGCCATAGGCAAATTTCCATCCGTCAACATACTTGTTGTTGGCGATATAATAGTAGATCATTTTATCTGGGGGTCTGTTTCTCGCATCTCTCCGGAAGCACCCGTCCCTGTTGTCAACGTGACGGACGAGACGCTTCTCCTGGGCGGTTCGGCTAATGTGCTGCATAACCTTTACGCCCTTGGAGCCAAGGCTTCCATCTGCGGCGTTATTGGTGATGATGCAATGGGAGAACATCTCCTGACCTTGCTCGATGAAATAGATTCTCCCAAGAACGGAGTCATCAAAACCAATGACAGACCGACAACGAAAAAAAGCAGAATAATCGCTCAGAATCAGCAGGTTGTCCGCGTTGACCGGGAAAAATCCGGTCCTCTCAGCAAAAACACCATTGCCGACCTCTGCGCATTTCTTGATTCTCATCTTTCTTCTTTTGACGCAGTCATTGTATCTGATTACAGCAAAGGTGTCATCTGTGCTCCACTCATGGACCATTTGCGCAAAAAACTCCAGGACCTGCAGATCCCCATGATTGTTGATCCCAAACCCTTTCATGCAGATCTTTTTCATGATGCAACCATTATTACTCCCAATCATCATGAAGCTGAACTGATGTCCGGGATTGAGATAGATGACGATGAGTCGCTGCTGCAGGCTGCCTCAACACTGCTTGACAAATCAGGCAGCACCGCCGTACTGATAACAAGAGGTGAAGCCGGAATGGCTCTTCTGGAAAAAAAGAAGCAGATTTTCACCATCCCCACTGTTGCCAAAGAAATTTATGACGTCACCGGAGCAGGAGATACGGTCATTGCAAGTCTCTCACTCGGACTAGCCAGCGGTCTTTCTTTTGCCGAAGCTGCGACACTGGCAAATTTTGCAGCCGGTATTGTCGTCGGTAAGGTTGGGACGGCAACGGCATCCGCCACAGAACTTTTGGAGATTTTATCATGAATTATCCGCTAAGCATGACGGCCTTTGGTCGTGGCGAGCAGGTTTCGGATGCCGGAGGCTGGGTTGTTGAACTCCGATCCTTGAATCACAGATTCTGCGATGTTCGCATCAAAATGCCCCGCCAGTACACTATGCTGGAAGAAAAGATAAAAAGAGAAGTCACCAGATTTTACAGCAGGGGCCATGTTGAAGTGGTGATAACACCTCCTGCAGATATTGTTGATACAAAAAATCTGAATGTCAATCTTCCACTTGCTCGTCAATATCACAACTGCCTTCTGGAGCTAAAAGAAGAACTTCATTTCAACAGCGCGGAATCAGAGCTGTCTCTGGTGGCAAACTATCCCAATGTCATTACAGCAAACGATGAACATGAAGACCTTGATCTGGTATGGGATATGCTGTCCAAGGCACTGCAGCAGTCCCTTGATTTTGCCCAAGATATGCGGGAACGTGAGGGCATCAGCCTGAAAAAAGATCTTCTTGCACGCCTTGATTTCCTTTCCACTACCAAGGAACGCATAGAAGAAAAAATTCCCCAGTTCACTTTACAGAAACAACAAACACTCCAGGAAAGAATCGGCAAACTGACCGAAGGAATAGATCTCGATCCCGACAGAATAGCCCAGGAGATTGCCATAATTGCCGACAAGGCTGACGTTACGGAAGAGCTTGTCAGACTGACAAGCCACATTGAGCAATTCAGGCATTTTCTTGAAAAGCAGGAACCCGTTGGCAGACGCCTTGATTTTCTTTTGCAGGAATTTCTTCGTGAAATTAACACAATGGCCTCAAAGATTTCTGATGTCGGCGTTGCCCACCAGGCTGTTGAGCTCAAGAATGAAGTTGAAAAGATGAGAGAGCAGGTACAGAACCTGGAATAAGTTACACAGGAGTTTTATTTTTATGGACCAGAGAATGATAAACGTGGGATTCGGTAACTCAGTTGTCGCAAGCCGCGTGCTTGCCGTTGTCAACCCGAAATCCTCGCCCATCAAGAAGCTGAAGGAAGAGGCAAAAGAGCAAAAAAAGCTCATAGATGTTACTGAAGGCAGAAAAACACGTTCGATTATAATCCTTGACAGTAATCATGTCATTTTATCTGCTGTTCAGCCGGATACAATTAATCAGAGGTTCGCCCCTGCATCTCTTCCTAAAACCCAAGGAGACGATGAACTTTGAGAGGAAACCTTATCATCATTTCAGCACCTTCCGGAACGGGCAAAACAACTATCCTCAAAGAGCTTTTTTCACAGACAGAGGGCATTACCTTCTCCGTTTCCCATACAACGCGGGCCCCGAGAGCCGGTGAGACGGACGGTGTTGATTATCACTTCACCAGCAAGGATGTTTTCAAAAAAATGTGCACTGCTGATGAATTTATTGAATGGGCTGAAGTCCACGGCAATTTTTACGGCACCAGCAAAAAGGAGGTCAACAAACACCTTGATCAGGGAGTTGATGTTTTCCTTGATATTGATGTGCAGGGAGCCCGACAGGTCCGTAAAAAAATAGAAAAAGAGTGTTTCTCAATTTTTATTGTGCCGCCTTCCTGGGAGGAACAGGAAAAACGTCTGCGCGGGCGGGGCACGGATTCCGATGAAACAATTAAACTTCGCCTTGCCAATGCCAGAAAGGAAATGGCGGACGCAGACCTTTATGATTTCATGATCATCAATGATACCGTCAACCGGGCAGCATCTGTTCTCAGGGCAATCGTCATTGCCGAACGATGCAGGAACAGACGAGATGCGGAAGGAAAGCCGCTTCTTTTACCTTCTTCCACCCCTCTTCCCCCACAAAATAAAGAGTGATAATTTGACCAGCGAACGGCATCCACGTAAAAAAACAGATCATTCAGCCAGAACACCTAAAAACACAGGGCTGGATGAAAAAAAACTCTTTGAGGAAAATCATGTCTGGGGAACCCATCCTGTTCACGAGTTGCTGCTGACCAGGCCCAGATCAATTCATGAGATCCTCATAGAAAAAAATAAGACGAGCAATAAGCTGCAAACCATCATCGATCTGGCAAGAAAAGAGCACGTTAAAATAAAATTTGCCAATGAACTGCGGATAGGTGGTCCCAGGATAAATCACCAGGGTATCATCGCCAGGGTTATGGCCCAGGAAACCTTGAATGACGACGCTTTTTTTGCCCTGTTATCGGAAACAAAAAAACCAGTCCTGCTTGCCCTTGATTCAATCCAGGACCCCCATAACCTCGGGGCCATTATCCGTTCCGCTTCTGCTGCCGGGGTAACAGGCCTTATCCTGCCCAAAGACCGCTCCGCCCCATTAAGCGGAACAGTGGCTAAAATATCAGCCGGAGCCTTAAGCCACCTTCCTGTTTGTCAAACTACAAATTTTGTCAGAATGCTGCAGAAACTGAAAGAAAAGGGCATCTGGATATACGGCACCATCAAGGAAGGCGGCAACTCAATTTTCTCAACTGATTTTTCCGGCCCAGTCTGCCTTGTCATTGGAGGGGAAGAAAAGGGTCTTCGACCTCTGGTTAAAGAACAATGCGATTTCCGGGTGACAATTCCCATGAAAGGTAAACTTGATTCATTAAACGCTTCGGTTGCAGCAGGGATTATTCTTTTTGAAATTGTTCGTCAAAATACGATGGTCTCGTAAAAATTCTCTACCAGCACCTGTTGAAAAACGTATTTTACTCAAATAATATTGTGATTACCACTGAAACTCAGCCAGTCTTGCAGCAGATACTGTAATGCATTAATAATTCAAAAAATACTGTCTACACATAAGTCATTCCCGCGAAAGCGGGAATCCAGAGTAGCTGGCTAGTCCGCCTAGATTCCCGCTTTCGCGGGAATGACGTATAAAAAGGCTGAAGATGAGTGGTAATCAAAAATAATATTGGAGAATAAAAGGATTAGCCCATAAGCTTGTGTTTGAGCTCTTCAATCTCTTCCATGGCCTGCTTGTAACAATCAGGACAATATCCATGGCTTATGCCGAGACCGGTTTTCCTGCTGATAAACTGGTCCAGTTCAAGCCATTCGCCATTTGAATTATCTGCCCCCTCAAAACGAACCTTGCGACAGGTGTCACAGAGGGGAAGAATTTTTTCGTATATTTTGATTTTACGTGTAAGCTCCTGCTGCTCAAGGCTCTTTGCAATTCGAATCAGCAGTTCACCGCTTTCACAGGGTTTTAAAAGGTAATCTGAGGCGCCAAGACGCAACGCTTCAATTGCAGAAGCAACTTCTCCGTAACCGGTAAGGATAATGACCACCAATTCAGGATCTATCTCTTTGGCGACCCGTAACACTTCCAATCCACTCATCCCTTCCATCATCAGATCGGTTACAAGCAGATTATAGTAATTCTCTCTGATAAGGTCCAGACCCTCAACGCCATTGGCGGCAGTTTCCACCTCGTAGCCTGTCTGCTCAAGTTCAAACTTGAGGCAATCAAGGATTATCGGCTCATCATCAATTATGAGAATTTTCTTTGCCATAACATTTGAGGGGTTGCTACTTGAGCTTCTTTTTCAACAGGTCTCCCAATGTTCCCATGGAGCTCTCTTTACTCCCGCCACCTGCCTTAAAACGCTGGTATTCCTGCTGCATAGTATCTTCAGGCTCTTTTTTCTTTTTCTTTTTACCCTGTTTTTTTGCTTCAATCTGCGGCACTGAAAGCGAAATTCGTTTTTGATCAGTGTCAATGTTATCAATACGAACCTCAACAGCTTCGCCTTCCAGCACGACTTCCCTGGGATGATTGATCCTGCGCCCTCCCCCCAGGTTGGAAATATGGATCAACCCGTCTATTCCAGGCTCCAGGGTAACAAAAGCACCGAAGTCAACAAGCCGCGCCACAGTACCGGTCATGACCGTGCCCTCCTGCAGGGTGCAGGAATTCCACGGATCCGACTGGGTGTCACGCAGGCTGAAGGAATAGCGATCCTTGTCCCAATCGAGTTTTTTTACTGCCACCTCAACCTTCTGCCCTTGTTCCAATACTCCATGAATATCTGTGGTGCGTCCCCAACTGATCTCCGATATCGGTATCAAACCCTCAATTCCGCCCACATCCACAAAAGCCCCGAATTCACGAATCGAGGTGATCTCTCCGGGAATTATCTGACCAACTTCCAGGGTTTCTTTAAGAGCCTCTTTCTGCTCGGCCCTCTGCTCTTCAAGAATTTTTCTATGCGAGAGGATGATATTTCTGCCGTTTTCTTTGAATTCGATAATCTGAAAGGGGTATTGCTGACCGATAAACTGTTCCGTATCGGAAACTTTATGCAAACTCATCTGGGAGAAAGGGCAGAAGGCACGGACACTGCCGCCTATCTTGACCTCAAATCCACCCTTGATTTCCTTTGTCACAGTACCGTCGACGGGTATGCGACTGCGATACGCCTCTTCGAGATGAGCCTTTGCAGCAGATCCGCCTATTTTCGTGGTGAAAATCCTTTCATTTCGCTCAACAGAGAGGAAATAGACTTCAATTTTATCCCCTTCCTTGACAGAGACTTCACCTTTGTCATCAACAAGCTCGCTCAGGGCAAGGGAGCCCTCGCTTTTGCCGCCAAGGTCAAGAAAAGCCCAATCCTTTGTAATACGAACTATCTCTGCTTCCACCTTCTGCCCCGGCTCAAGGCGATCTAAAGTTGCCTCACTGGCGTCAAACATTTCGGCAAAACCCATTTCTTCATTGCCGTTCTCATCCTGAACAGGGGTATTCTCTGGTGATGAACTCTCTTGATTCATGTCAATCAAACTCCTTACTCTGCTAATTTCATAGGCTCACCGACCTCGACTTTTTCTACAGTACGGGATGAGCTGTCAAGTATGGCAAAAGCCGGTTGGGTGTCTTTGCCAAGCATTTCACCCGGGTTAATCAATAAAGTATTTCCGACTTCTTCCACACAATATCGATGATTATGTCCACAGCAGACAACATCAAAACTCCCCTGACAGGCAATGCCTCTGGCAACCTGGGGGTAATGATGAAAAGCGATTTTCATTCCTCCGGCCTCCACAGCACCCAGTACGCCATGATGGGTAATGGATGGGAACCTGGTCCCGCAGCCCTGGGAAATGAGATGCTGGTCTCCTACATTATTTCCATAAATAATATGAACCGCCCCTGCAAATCGGGCCAACTCATCAAGCATGAACGGAGAAATCAAATCTCCGCAATGTATAAGCAGCTGTACATTATAGGCATTGCAATAAATCACTGCTGCACGCAGATTTGCGATCTGGTCATGTGTATCTGATAAAATAGCAATTCTCATAAATTTACACCGTAAACAAACTAACCACAAAGGCATTTATGCCTTTGTGGTAAATATTACCAACCTGATGTCCTACTTAAACCCTGAATCAAGATAACAGAATTAACTTAAAATATCTCAGACAAAGCATCAAGACAGAGCGTATTCTCTTTGCGTGCCTTTAAGGACATGCGAAAATAATGATTATCAAGCCCGTCGAAGGAGGCACAATTTCGAATCATTATCCTTTTCTTTAACAACTCTTCATGTACCTCGTCTGCCGTGATACTTTTTCTGATATGACAAAGAATAAAGTTTGCCCGACCGGGAACCACGTCAATGCCGCTCAGTTTGTTAAGAGAATCTACAAAAAAAGGCCGCTCTTTTTCCAGAAATTGCAGAACGTCTTCAACATACGTATCCGCATGTTGAAAAAGATATTCGCCCGCCAGTTGAGCGATTCTGTTTACTCCCCACGGTTTTCTCTGTCCGGTTAACCTGTCCAAATTATCGGAATGAGAGACAAGAAAACCGAGTCTGAGGCCGGGAATACCGTAAATCTTTGATGAAGAACAGAGGAGAAAGAGATTTGGCGGCAAATCAAAATCAAGGAGTGATTTTTCCCTGGTAAAGGGGAGATAGGATTCATCCACCAGGAAAATACTCTCCTTGTGCTGCATTATCATGTCATGAAGTTCGCGGCTCTCAGTCAAACGCCCTGTTGGATTATTGGGATTGCAGATAAAAACAAGCTCTCCTCCCTGCAATTCACCGCTGAGTTCATTCAAATCGAGGAAAAACTCCTTGTCCGGAGACAACATAAAGTCTCTCGCAGGCACTTTGGCCCACTGGCAGGCAAGTCGATAGTCCGAATAAGTGGGATTAACAATAATTGCCCGTTTGTGAGCAAAAGCCGTAGGCAGGGCAAAAATAAATTCGGTTGTCCCGTTGCCGACAAGAATCTCTTTTTCACTCACCCCATACTTGTCGGCAAAAATCTTCCGCAGGGTCTCACTGGAAGTCTCGGGAAGATAGGAAATCTGATCAAGCCCGGCAGTCAGAGTTTCCTTTAAACCAGGAACCATGCCAAGAGGGGAAAGGTTACTGCTCATATCAATGAGATCAGTTACTTTACAGCCCAATTTCTTTGCAGTTGCAACAATATTTCCACCATGAATATTCATATTGTATTATCCCAACTCAACTTTCTTTCTGGTCACGAGTAAATAACATTTTAGTTAGTCATCTCTAATAAATTCTGATTCCTTATTTCTTCAAATAAAGAGGCAATCCCGCTGCAACAAAAACCACCTTACTGCAATGCCTTCCTATCTGCTGATTACACCATCCGGCCAGATCCCTGAACCTGCGGGAAAGTCTGGATTCCGGAACGATTCCAAGCCCAACCTCATTTGACACAAGAACAACCGAGGCCAAACACTCATCCACGGCCTTCCCCAGCTCTCTGATTCTTTCCTCAATTTGACAATCAGACAAATCAGCAAGCAATAAATTAGTCAGCCACAAGGTCAGACAATCGACAAGACACACGCCATCATTTACCGAGGCCTTTCGCAAAACAGAGGCAATCTCCAGGGGTTCCTCAACGTCCAGCCATTCCCCTTTCCTTCTCTCCTTATGGAGATCCACCCTGCGCTGCATCTCTTTGTCACTCCCGACAACAGAGGTGGCAACATAGGTCTTTTGTTTAAAATTTTCAGCTATCCACTCTTCAGCAAATCTGCTTTTCCCACTTCGGCAGCCGCCGAGAACAAGCATTGTCTGTTTTATTTTGCTTTGCATTTTGTAAGAGCGACCAGAGCAACACGCAAAAAGCTTACTGCCTGATTATCTCTGTTCCTTCCGGAGGTGTGAACTTGAAAAAATCTTTTGGGAATGATTCATTGACAGCCATATTGGAGAACAGCAAATCAGTTGTACTGCCGAGATGATCAAGTATCTGCAGCCTGTTTACCCAAAAAGTATCTTTATCAACCCAGACATAGAGAGTTTCCACCTGGGCGTGGGTCTTTCTTGGAGTCAGCTGAATAGTGTAACTCCCATCCTTTTTCATATGTTCCGGTACGGAATCCACCTTAAAATCACGTAATACATTGCCGTTTCCCGAAAAAAAATTATAGGTGATATCTTCCTTGAGATATTCCCGGGCCGGGGTAACAATCATCTGATTCTCAGCGGAAAAATAAAGTGAAAACATTTCGCCGTCACTGACAAGAACCTGTTTGGAGGGAGATGTGTAATCCCAGCGTAAAAGACCGGGTTTCCGGATAACCATTGTGCCGCTACCTCTTCGATCCCGATGACGAATTCCGCTTATGCTGGATATCTGCTGAAAATCTGCTTTAAATGAAGTTGTTTTCTCGTAGATTTCCTGTGTCCGTCTGGCTATTTCTTCCGCATCGGGTTCGGCGCCAAACGCGGCAATCGGATAAAGAACCAAGCCGATCAATATCATAAAAAGTACATTTTTCACTTCAAATACCTCCAGATTCGACATTAGCCAGGGTAAGTTCTATTTTTCTGCCAAAAATCCTCTGAGCCGTCAGTCGAGCAGCGTCTGTCACGTCAGAAACGTAATACTTGCTTTCTCCTCCCACTGAAAGAGATTTTTCCAGCTCCGGATTGTTTTGCAGATAATTTTTAACAACATTTGCCACAGCAGTAGAAGAATCAATAACATTGACCCTTTTTCCAATACGGGGAGCTATGAGATGCTTTAACAGAGGATAATGGGTGCATCCCAAGACCAGAGTGTCTATGCCGCGATGCTTTAAAGGATGCAGGTATCTGCGCAGAACCATCTTCGTCTCCCGTTTATCAAGCCAGCCCTCCTCAACCAGAGGAACAAGCAAAGGGCACGGTTGGGAAAACACCTTGGCACTCCTGTTTAACGCGGCAATTTTTGACTCGTAAATATTACTTTTTATGGTTGCTCGCGTACCGATTATACCTATACGACAGTCGGACGTGACCTGTAAAGCAGCGTCTATGGCAGGAGTGATAACTTCAAAAATCGGGGCGGAAAATTTCTCTTCAAGAAGATCTGAGGCAACGCTGGCGGCGGAATTACAGGCAACAATTACCAACTTTGCGCCTTGTTTTAATAAGAATTCCGTGTTCTGCAGGGCATATTTCCGAATGGTCTCAGGGCTTTTGGATCCATATGGAGTACGGGCGAGATCGCCAAAATAAACCAGCCTTTTTTCAGGCAAAAGCTGTTCAACAGCCTTGGCAACGGTCATGCCGCCAACTCCTGAATCAAAAATTCCAATCACGATTTTTTATAAATTGTCAGTTATTAATAATAAAATATGCTTATAAACAATTCTCAGTTAAAAATTGCCACTTTCCTGTCGCCAATTTTCCAATCTGGATTCCCGCCTCCGCGGGAATGACATAATCAAGCCCGCCGTCACTCCCGCGGAGGCGGGAGTCTAGAGGTAGGGAGGTAGGCTACTGAGAATTGTATAGAGGCAAATAATAAAAAGATAATTTTCTTTCTCAGAGAAGCATTTACCGTGCGCATCGAATAAATTGCTGCCCGGAATCCTGAACGCAAACAAGGCACACAGTAAAAATTGCTGTGCGCCTTGTTTAACAAAAGAAAACAAATAAAGTAAGATAAAATCGGTTTTATTTACTTTTTTTCGCAATGCTTTTTGCAGTTTTCCCTTTCTTTTTTCGTGCTGCTATTGCCTTTAACAGGTTCTCAGGAACCCCGCGTTCCTTACCGGCTTTTTTTCTACGCTCAGATAATGATTTTGCACACAAAGGCTGCCTGAGTGAAAAACCATGTTTTTTGCGATATTCACGTCCGGTAAGACCATGGTCTCTAAGATGCTTGGGAGAAAGCATTTTAAAAGATTCGCCACACTCAAGGCAAATGATTTGATTTTTTTGAATGGATTTTTCAGGAGTAATCTGAATTTCTTTCTTGCCTTGCAAATCACCTTCTGCAGTACCTTCGGCTGCTGTTTCATTGGCCTGTAATGTCTGGAGTACATTAAAAGTATTTTGTAAGGAAGCACCCACATCATCGACAGACATACTTGTACTTGTGCATTGAGCTTTGACAATTTCTGCAGCCATTTCAACCAGTGATTTAACCATACTTTTCCTCCGTATAAACGATAAATAAAAGACCCCGCATAACACGACTCCACAATATCCGCTCCAAGTGGATTTAAAATGCGAATTTGGAGTTAAGGTACGTATCTTTTTTCCGCCAACCTTTATTCATTCCACAATTGAAAACTTACAAGTTAAAGCATTGATGAATTCGTAAAACGGATTAATACGGATCATCTGCCACTGTTATATCAATCGGCAGAGGTTGTGTATTTCTGATGAACAATCCGAAATCCATAATAAACAAAACAATATCTCCATTAATTTATAGCCAAGATGAATATTTTATCAAGACTATTAGTAGAGTTTTTTCTTTTGAAGAAAAAAACAGAAATGGAAAGAAAGGAAGCAGGTAAGAAAAACAATATTAGTCTTTGGTTCGCCGGTCAACCATATAATTACTGCCTTCTTTTTGCTTGACATAATGCTTTATTTCAGATGCGCGGGTAGAAATTTCACCATAATGACTGAAAAGATGATTCCCAGTGATAACCACAGCGATGGACAGGCTGAGCAGACCAAAAACAGTCTCCCTGCCCTGGCGGTCTTTCTCCATATAGCACCCGGCTTTTAAATCCTCGGCCGGAATAAACATATTCCTGACCACATCAAAATTATCAAGAATACGTTCACAAACAGAATTGACATATTCCTCTCTGACGATAAAGACAAAATCGTCACCGCCAACATGACCGACAAAACTTCCTTCCCGGGCTATTTCATCTATGACATTAACGGCAACCCGGGCAACCATAAGAATGACATCATCTCCCTGAGAAAACCCGTACCTGTCATTATAGGGTTTAAAATTATCTATATCTATGTAGCAGACACCATAACTTTCATCCGCATCAATTGCCCGCTGCATAGCCTGCAGAATGGATGTGTTCCCGGGAAGCTTGCTCAGGGGGTTATTGTCAAAAGCCCGTACCATTCTGGCCTTGGCAAGTTGCATTCTTGTCAGAAGCAGCTCGGGAGAAAACGGCTGAATGACTATATCATCAACAGGATAGACTTCCCAGTCAAGTCCTGCTGATAACTGTTTTGGGGTCAGAACCATGATAATGGGGATATTGCTTTTCTGAAGACAGGCTTTTACTGCGTTGATAAGAATAAGACGTTCCTTTTCCCCACCGAAATCCATTTCCTGAATAAGCATATCCGGCGGATCGTCAAGAACATGAGAAACTGCCGAATGAGGATCCTTTGCCATGAGGAGTTGATATCCTTTGGTCTCCAGGAGAATCCTGTGTTCGGCTGTGGTAATTATATTTTCGCCTGCAATGAGAATTCGTTTCATGATATGTTGTTTTCCAGTTCGGATTGAATTTCCAGACTGAAGCCTTTAACATCCCATAATTTTTCTTCAACTTCATCAAGCACTTCATCAAGGTCTTCCGCAGACAACCCCAGAAGCTCCCAGGCGGTCTTGCTTAATGGCGGGACCCAGATATCGTCGCCATGACCATATCCGAGGCCACGGATCAAAATGTCACTGAAGTGAATGATTGCCGTGGCCATGTCCTCGTCTTTGGCATCCTTGGGACTGTGATGGCAGGCAATCGGCTCAACAAGTTTTGCAGGAAGGTTCCAGCTCTTTGCCAGCCAGCCCCCCACTTCGGCATGATCAAGGCCAAGTAATTCACGTTCAGCCTCAAGCCTTGAAATCTGTTTGTCTTGCACAATTTTACTGATCGAGTCAAATTCAGACTTCAGCTCCATCTTGATAGCAACCTTCCCAATATCATGGATAAGGCCGGCAGTACTTACCTCCTCGGGATCACTGACCTCCAGACGTTTTGCCAGAACGCTGCAGACCACGGCACAACCAAGGGAATGCTCCCAGAGTTCCATATCCTGGGATTCCATCAATTCAAAAATTGACGAACTGATAATAAGACTCTTGACAACATTGAATCCAAGAAGGATAAGGGCGCTGTTTAAGGAACTTATCTTTTGAGGAAACCCGTAAAAGGCCGAATTAACAAGTTTGAGCAACTTGGCGGCCAGGATGTGGTCTTTACTTATGACTTTGCCCATCTGCTCGGTTGTCGTATCAGGATCCTCCGCCATTTTGGTCAACTTTGAAATAATGCCGGGGAGTGTCGGCAGATTTTTTACCTCACGCAGGGCTTTGCGAAAACGAACACGTTTTGCGTCTTCCATCACGCCTCCTTCCTGCTGGCGACCTTGCGCTGCATGATCCTTTTTTTGAGATAGACAAGTGGAGGCACATGCTTGACTTTGCCAAAACGCTTCTCAATATCCCGCAGCTCCTGTTCAAGGCTTTTTTCCCCTTCAACCGCTACGGGATGACCTTCAACGGTGATATGACTGACTTCCATCTTAAGAATACGATCAATGATCATCTGGGTTAAAGGAGTCCCCTTCCCACAGAGAATACGACCATCAGGTGTTTCCACATCCTTTGCCAGAACCATTCCCTCTGCAGCCTGCAAACTTAATATCTGTTGCATTCTTCAGATCCTCTATCATGTATCATGAAAATGAATGAAAAATGTTGTACAGTAGTTGACAGAAGTGTTTGCCAACATTACATTCAAGAACAATTTTGAATAAAATCTACAATTTTCATTATACGATATACTTTTTTCAGGGAGAACTCAAATGCCTATTTACGAATACGAGTGTCAAAAATGCGGTAATGTCACCGAAGCATGGCAGAGCATGAGTGATGCTCCCCTGACAACCTGCTCAGATTGCCAGGGAGAGTTAAAAAAACTTATTTCATCCAGCTCCTTTCAGCTTAAAGGCGGCGGCTGGTACGCCGATGGCTACAGCAGCACAAACAATGGAGCAAAAGCCGAATCCAATTCCAAACCGGCTCCGGCAAAAGAGTGCAGTAAGGCGGCTTCCTGCCCCTGCGCGTCATAAATCTGCGAAACACACAAAGGAGGGACTTGCCCGTTCGCAGTCAGACAAAAAACGGACAAGCCCCCCAAACCGCCAATCCTCCCAAAATCCCAATTCCCGCAAAGACAAATCACCAACCATAGCCTCTTGGCAATTTATTATCAGATTTCTTCCCATCCTTCTCCCCATCAAACAATAAATACATTTCTACAGCACCATCGGCGTCACCACCAGCATATCGACAGGATCTTCTTCAAAATCTTCCATGTCGCAATTCCTTTTTTATTCAGATACTTACTAACGCGATAGCGCTGCTCCATACCCGGAATTCATTGCGTTGAAGTATTAACACCTTCAAACAAAATTAAAACACATTAAATGATATCAAGCATATGGCGTACAACACCCCAAGCTGCTCCATTTTTACATTAAAACCAAAGTGGTGACTTGTACCCATTTATTGTTGGTGGATTTTACCGAGGACACAATGTACAATATTTACTATTCGCAAGTATGTTGTGCAAGGTATCCTGTCAGCTTACTAACTGGTTTAAAAGGATTGACAACCAACATTACCTTCCGGAGGTTTAATGAAATTATCACGGGGCATATTCTGCACTTTTCTGTTCGTGCTCATTTCACTTCAAGAAACACCTACCTGTCTTGCCTTTCAAATTGGGAATCATCTCAGCCTGAACGGATACTTATCCCAAGGGTATATTGAAAGCAGCGGCAACAACTTTTTTGGAGATTCCCTTGACGGTTCTTTTGAAATTAATGAATTTGCTCTGACCACGAATTATATTGCCAACAATCAGCTCCGGCTCGGATTGCAGCTTCTTTCCCGGGATCTGGGAGAAGAAGGGAACAATGAAATCCTTATCGATTGGGCTGTGGCAGATTATCACTGGCAGGACTGGCTTGGTTTACGCCTCGGCAAGGTGAAACTTCCCATCGGCTTATACAATCAAGGCAGGGATACGGATTTCCTTCGTCCCATGGTTTTCCTCCCTCAAAGCATCTACGACGAAAACAAACGCAGCCTTCTTGTTGCTGCAACCGGGGGCAGCATATACGGAAATTTCTTTTTGGGTAACGGTGGATACCTCGATTATCAGGCCTATTACGGCAAAGTTGATTTCCGCGAGGATTCCGGTCAGGCGCAAGGGATACGATACCTGGTGAGCAATATTAGCCGTATGAAAAATCTCGGTTCCGTTTCTGATTTTGATTCAGAAAACAGATATGTCTGCGGAGGATCATTGCTCTATTCTCCCCCTCTTGACGCTTTACGGTTTGGAGTATCCTATTTTACAGGTAAGACAGATTTTGATTTCAGGGTTGGAGGTCGGAAGGGTGAAGCAAGTGGTACCAATAAGGATTTCATTGTCCTTTCTGTGGAATACGCACAGCCTGACTGGAAAATAGCCTTTGAATATTCTGAATTCACAGGTGACCGCAAGGCTCTGGGTATCGATATTCCAGACGGACGCTCACAGGGTGCCTATGTTCAGCTATGCTACCATCTCTATGATGAACTTGTCCTTTCAGCCCTTTACGATATTTTTTATGCAGATAAAAATGATCACAGCGGAAGTAAGTATGCTGATCAGGGACAACCGGATTATCTTGGATGGCGCAAGGATTTTGGTCTTGGCATACGCTGGAATATCACTAACCAGCTGATCTTCAAAGCTGAACATCACTGGGTTGACGGTGCCTCTCTGCAACTGCCGATTTTTAATCCACAAGGCGTTGAAGAGCATTGGAATTATTTTGTCCTTAAAACCTCCTTTAATTTTTAAAAATGGCTATAAACAAACTGAAACGCCATATAATTATTTTTGTCATGTTTGTCACACTTATGCCTACCGGTACTGCAATTGCTGATTTTGCGGTAATAGTGAATAAGGACAATCCTGTTGTATCAATGGGAAAATCTGATGTTAAAAATATTTTTCTCGGCAAAAAAACCTTCTGGCCGGATGGAAGCGGCATTGACGTTTATCTGCAGCGGGCAGGAAAAGCCCATCGCTCTTTTGTACTGGAAATTCTGCGAAAATCTCCGCAACAACTTTCCATGTACTGGAAACAAGCCCTTTTTTCCGGAACCGGGATTCCACCCAACCAGCTTCAGGATGATCAGTCGGTGATTAAGGCAGTGGCAGATAATGCCGGTGCCATTGGCTACATAGCCCCGGAACATATTGATACGACAGTAAAAGCCCTGGAGTTAAAATAAAAAGGATGCATACTCGGTGAGGCTGACCAACACGATACGAAAAAAGATATGGCTCTGTGTGAACGTGGCCTTAATCGGTTTTATCGTTGCAACCGGATTTGCCCTTTACTCCAATCATCAGATTAAAATTCACCTTACCCATATCCGAGACCTTGATTTCGACTTGGCGATTCGCAGCAACGAACTGCTTAATCTTTTTATCAGACAAAAAAACTTTTATAAGGACAGTTTTTTATTCGGTTCACAGGATTCGGCTAATAAGGGTAATTCGCTCTGTAAAGAAATAAAGTCAAAAATCAACTCTATCACCCAGCTCAAAAGAAGTTTTCACAGTCTCCCTCCTGACAGGATCGAAACATTGATCGGCCTTGAAAATATGTACTGTGACTATATCGAACACGCATCGAAGCTCTATCCTCTGCTTGCTCAGGGGGAAGATCCGGGAAAACATATTGAGGCATTGCAGCAACTGGCTGCCGCCCAGAATGAAATCCACAACAACCTTGAGTATTTTTCCAAGTTTTATCGCCTTCATTTCAGCAATAACGTTACGTATCTGATGGATATGACCAAACGAAACAGCGGTTTTCTCACTGTTTTCTTTCTAACATTGCTTGTTGTCATGCTTGGAGTTGTCAACCTGGCGGCAAAACGCACCCTGATTATTCCTCTGGCTCATATCAAGGACGCAGTGCGGGCTTTTGGCCATGGCCAGCGTTCTTTTCCTGAGCTCGAGGTCATGGATGCCGACGACGATATCGGAGAACTCGGCACTGCTATTATAACAATGACCAAAGACCTCGTTAGCACTACCGTCTCCAAAGCCTATGTTGACAGCATCCTGAGGAACATGAATGACAGTCTCATTGTCACATCAAGAGATTTTCACATCCGCAGCGTGAACAGGTCCACCCTTGAACTTCTCGGTTACGGGAAAGAAGAGCTCATTGGTCGGCATATAAATAATGTGCTGAAAGATTTTCTCTGCGGAGAGATGAAAGACGAAGCATTTGATAACGATGAAGAGCTGTCTTTGCATCTCTGCAGCAATGCGGAAAAAACCTTTGTTACCCGGGATGGCCGGAATATCCCGATATTGCTGTCAATTTCCTGGCTAAAAGACGAGGAGAACGAAACCCACGGGCTTGTCTATGTTGCCAAGGATATCACTGACCGGAAAAAAGCAGAGCAAAAACTTCAGCAGCTCGCCCTCTACGATTTCCTAACAGGACTTCCCAACCGCATGACATTTACTGACAGGCTGGAACAGACCCTGAAACAGGCCCACCGTGAAGGACACCAGGCAGGCCTGATGTTTCTGGACCTCGACCGCTTCAAAGATATCAACGACACCCTGGGGCACGACTCGGGTGATGCCCTGCTGAAAAAGGCAGCTAACTGGCTCAGGGGCTGTGTACGGGAAAGCGACACCGTGGCTCGACTCGGAGGGGATGAATTTGCTATCATACTTGACAAGCTTACAGAACCAGAGGATGCAGTCAATACTGCAGAGCGAATACTTTCAGCCTTTACCAGACCGGTTATCTACAAGGGTAATGAAATCTATTCTTCACCCAGCATCGGTATAGCATTCTACCCACGGGATGCCGGCAACACCGAAGCACTGCTCAAAAATGCTGACATAGCCATGTACAGGGTCAAACAAAACGGCGGCAACGGATATACGTTTTTTTCATGATTTACCTTCCACTGCAGATAATCATGGCATCACCGTAACTGAAAAAACGGTACTGCTGCTCCACGGCATGGTTATAACAGGCCAGCATGTTTTCACGTCCGGCCAATGCGCTGACCATGAACAACAGCGATGAACCCGGCAGGTGGAAATTGGTAATAAGGTTTTCGACAACCTTAAACCTGTAGCCAGGAAAGATATAAAGATTGCACCAGTCCTGTTTCTCGTGGACCTGCCCTGCATCGTCGGCGGCAAACTCAAGTGCCCTGACCGTGGTAGTTCCCACTGCCCAGATCCGCCCCCCCTCTTTTCTCACCTTATTAATCTTTGCGGCAGCAGCCGATGAAACCGTGATAAATTCCGAATGGATGTCATGCTCCCGGATATCCTGAACGCGCACCGGCGCAAAGGTTCCATAACCGACATGCAGAGTGACGGAAACGAGATCGACATCTCTTTTTGCAACTTCATCAAGAAGCTCAGGCGTAAAGTGAAGTCCTGCAGTGGGAGCGGCAACAGCCCCTGTTTCCGAGGCATAAACAGTCTGGTATCTCTCCTTATCCTGGGCACCCTGCCCTTCCGGTCTCTTAATATACGGAGGAAGGGGCATCTGGCCATACTGGTCGAGAAGTTGATCAAGATCACCGTCACAAAAAAGGGAAAGACGGACCTTGCCTCCTGACAAAAACTCAATAACTTCAGCGTAAAAATTGTCCGCAAAGAATATCCGCTGCCCCGGCTTGGGACGTTTTGAGCTTTTCAACAAGCCGACGACCTCCATGTGCACCATGGTGCTGTCCACTGTTCCGGAGCTGTTTGTGCCGGATTGGGGATACTCAAGGGCCAGCAGCTCAACCCGCCCTCCTGTTTCCTTCCTGCCAAGGATTCTGGCAGGAAACACCTTGGTGTTGTTGACGACAAGCAAATCCCCGGGTGCAAAAAATTTGACAATATCGGAAAAATGAAGATCACGCATGCTGCCGGTTGTGCAATCAAAGGAAAGCAGTCTGGAGGCATCACGGTCATCAGCCGGCTGCTGGGCGATACGGTCCTGGGGAAGGTGGTAGTGATACGACTCGATGTCGTATTGCAGAGGAATTTTGTCAGACATTAAAGGAGATCGGTTCGTTGTGTTATGTAGCAGAGTAAAAGACCAACACCCATGGCAAGAAGGCCCAGCACCCTCAAAACAGCAGGATTCATTTCGGCAAGCTGTTTCAGCCAGTTCTGCATGGCCTCGGGAAAAGCCACATAAGGCAAGGCCTCAAGGATCAATACGACCCCTATCAAAGATACTAAATATTTCATGGCAGCCATAGTAGCAGGAAAATTGAAAATTGAAAATTACCAAATGATAATTTGGTATGGAACTTTCCCTTAAAACTTTTCTAAAAAGAGAGTATACTCGCAGCCCATGATTGAAAGAAGACAGACAAAACAGATAAAAGTGGGGAATGTAGCCATTGGAGGATCAGCACCGATTGCTGTTCAATCCATGACAAACACGGACACCCGGGATATTGAAGCAACGGTTTCACAGATACAGCGCCTTGAGTCTGCCGGCTGCGAAATAATCAGAGTGGCTGTCCTCGATGAAGAGGCGGCACAGGCAATCAGACAGATCCGGGAGCGGATTACTATCCCGCTTATAGCGGATATCCACTTTGATCACCGCCTGGCCATTGCCGGCATGGAAAACGGCGCGCAGGGCATCCGCATTAATCCGGGGAATATCGGCGGTGCTTCAAAGCTTGCCAAAGTGGCTGATGCGGCAAAAACGCACCAGGTTTCAATACGGGTCGGGGTAAATTCCGGTTCCGTTGAAAAAGACATCCTCAGTCGTTACGGACATCCTACCCCTGAAGCACTTGTTGAAAGCGCCTTGCGCAATGTCAGCCTGCTTGAGAATCTGCATTTTTACGAATTAAAAATTTCAATCAAATCTTCGGATACCCTGACAACAATTGATGCCTATCGTCTTCTTTCAAAACAATGCGATTACCCCCTGCATCTCGGCGTTACCGAGGCCGGAGGCCTTATAGCAGGCACGGTAAAATCCAGTGTCGCCCTTGGCATGCTTTTATATGAAGGTATTGGCGATACCTTCCGCATTTCTCTGACCCGGGATCCGGTGGAGGAAATACGGGTCTGTTATGAACTGCTTCGCTCCCTGCGTATACGGGAACGTGGACCAGAGCTCATTTCCTGCCCCACCTGCGGACGTTGCCGGATCAATCTCTTCAGTCTTGCCGAAAGAGTAGAAAATCATATCCAGCAGATCGAAACTCCCCTGAAAGTCGCCGTCATGGGTTGCGTGGTCAATGGCCCGGGAGAAGCCAAAGAGGCGGACATAGGACTGGCCGGAGGTCATGGGGTTGGCATAATTTTTAAAAAAGGCAAACTCTTTAAAAAGGTTCCTGAAAACGAATTATATGATGTTTTCATAAGCGAACTTGATGCCATGACACAGCAGCATGTCATGCATTCCGATACAAAATAACATTGTTACAAATGATCATAAAGGAACACACATGCGTTTTTCACAACTTCTTATTCCGACACTGAAGGAAACACCGGCTGAAGCGGAAGTCATCAGCCACAAATTGATGCTCCGTGCCGGTTTTATCAGAAAACTTGCCTCGGGCATCTATTCCTACCTGCCCCTTGGACTCAAATCTATCAGAAAAGTAGAACAGATTGTCCGGGAAGAAATGAATAACTCAGGAGCTCAGGAGCTTCTTCTTCCCATGGTCCAGCCTGCTGATCTCTGGCAGGAATCAGGCCGCTGGCAGAAGTACGGAACTGAACTTTTGCGCTTTACCGACAGACACGACAGGGAAAACTGCCTTGGTCCGACCCATGAGGAGGTTATTACCGATCTGGTCCGTAAAAATGTTCATTCATATAGAAGTCTGCCCATAAATCTTTATCAGATTCAGACAAAATTCCGCGATGAAATTCGCCCCAGGTTTGGGCTTATGCGTGGTCGTGAATTTATTATGAAAGATGGTTACAGCTTTGACGCCACTGATTCCGACGCCGGCAAAACCTATGAAAAAATGAATGATGCCTACCATCGCATTTTCAAGCGATGCGGACTCTCCTTCAGGGCTGTTGAAGCGGATTCCGGAACTATCGGCGGCAGCTTTTCACATGAATTCATGGTGCTTGCGGATACAGGAGAGGACACAGTAGTCATTTGCACAAATTGCTCTTATGCTGCAAACACGGAAAAGGCAAAGGCCATGGAGAGCACGATGCCCGAAAATCCCGAACTGCTGCCAATGACAAAGATTGAAACACCGGGTAAGCGAAAGGTAAAAGCTGTCTGCAATTTTCTTGATATTGCCCCTCAAAATCTCGTAAAAACCCTTATCTATGTTGCTGACGGAGAGCCCGTTGCAGTGCTCCTGCGCGGAGATCATGAGGTTCAGGAAGTCAAACTTCAGAATATCCTTGGTGTTGATGAAGTAAGACTCGCTGACGACAAGGAGACTTTTGATTTTGCCGGCACACCTACCGGTTATCTCGGTCCTGTCGGTCTCAAGTTGAAAATCATCGCAGATCTTGAAGTGGCGAGGATGGTCAACTTTACCGTGGGCGCCAACGAAAAAAACTTTCACATGCAAAACGTCAATTTTGGCCGGGATTTTGAGGTTGACCAGACTGCCGATCTGCGCATGATCACGGCAGATGACAGCTGTCCTTCTTGCGGCGGCAAACTCGAATTGCCGCGCGGCATTGAAGTGGGTCATATATTCAAACTGGGAACAACCTACAGCGAGGCCCTGAAAGCGACTTTCCTGGATGACCAGGGCCAGGAGATTCCTTTTGTCATGGGATGCTACGGCATTGGCGTCAGCCGCACCGTTGCCGCTGCAATCGAACAGAATCATGATAAAGACGGGATTATTTTCCCGCTGCCCATAGCCCCCTTTCAGGTTACCCTTTTGAATCTTTCCATAAAGGATGAAGAGATTACCAAGGCCGCGGAATCGCTTTATGATGAGTTTCTCAAGCTTGGCATTGAGGTCCTGTTTGACGATCGCGATGAGCGTCCCGGCATTAAATTCAAAGATGCCGACCTCATTGGCATTCCATACAGGGTAACTGTTGGCAAAAGTTTGACAACAGAAGGTAAAATTGAAATCCGCGAACGGAAAACAGGAGAAACCTTTTCTGTTCCTTTGGCAGAAACAACAAGCAGGTTGAAGCAGATGATAGACTCTGCAATGCAATCCTGCCAGGTATAACCCCGTATCTCAAATAAACCGGCAGGACGTTTCAATGCAGCAAGACACATCAAAAAACACTCATCACAGTAACATTGCCATTGATGACCTTTTGAACAGAGCGAGAGGATATCTGCCTCCGAAGGATGTTGATGATACCCGGAAGGCCTATGATTTTGCCCGAAAAATTCATGGGGATCAAAAACGGAGCAACGGCGATCCCTACATAACGCACCCCCTGGCTGTTGCCCACATTCTGGCCTCCATGCAGCTTGATCCCCATTCTCTGCAAGCCGCACTCTTGCACAGCATTTTCAAAGATCCCTCAAGTAAGGTTACCGAAAAAGAGATTGAAATTAAATTCGGCGCCGATGTTGCCAACCTTGTCAAAGGGGTAAACCGCATCAACAGTGTGGAGTTCAATGCCAACATTGACTACCAGGCTGAAAACATTCGCAAGATGCTCCTTGCCATGTCTGCGGATATTCGGGTACTGATGGTAAAAATGGCTGATCGTCTTCAACTTATGCAAGTTATGGATATGCCGAATGATCAAAAGAGAGAATTCGCATCCGAAACCATGGACCTTTACGCTCCGCTGGCCAGTCGACTGGGTATTGACTGGATGAAGCGGGAATTTGAGGATCTTGCCTTTTCCTACCTGCACCCTGACGAATTCCAGAACCTCACTGCCAAAATCAAATCATCGAGCCTGGACCGCGAACGTTTTGTCGATGAAGTCAAAAAATTACTGACCACCAAGCTTGAGGAGCAGGGGCTCTCAAACTTCCAGATCCTTGGACGCCCGAAACATCTCTACTCTATTTACCGCAAGCTCATTGCCCAGAACATTCCTCTTGAAAAGGTCTATGACAAGGTTGCCTTTCGCATCATTTTCCAGACGGTGCGCGAATGCTATGAAGCCCTTGGTCTTGTCCATTCGCTGTGGCCGCCCATTGACGGCAGGTTCAAGGATTTTATCAGCAGCCCTAAATCCAACATGTACCAGTCGTTGCATACATCGGTGATTGGCCCCCACGGTGACTTTATGGAGATCCAGATCCGCACCGAGGAGATGGATAAAATCGCCAAGGAGGGCATCGCTGCTCATTGGGCTTATAAAGAAGGAACTTCCATTTCTCAGCAGGATGCCAAGATGTTTGAAGGCTTGAAACATCTTGTTCAATGTCTGCAGGATTTAAAAGACCCCAAGGAGTTTATCGACGCCTTTAAGGAAGAACTGGATCATGCAAAAACCTATGTTCTTACTCCGAATGGAGAAGTAAAAGAATTCCCAGACGGCAGTACTCCTCTGGATTTTGCCTACTCCATCCACACGGAAGTCGGAAATCGCTGCACCGGAGCAAAAATTAACGGTCGGCTCGTTCCTTTAAAAACGGTTCTGAAAAACGGTGATGTATTGGAGATCCTCACATCTCCCCACCAGGAGCCAAGCCGGGGCTGGCTCTCCCTTGTCAAGACAAGCAGGGCTAAAAGCAGGATCAGGCAATGGCTCCGTCAGGAAGAGATGGAAAAAAGCCTCAAGCTGGGGCAGGAAATCTCTGAACGGGAGTTACGCAAACATAACCTGAGCTTGAAAAAACTTATAAAAACCGGCCATTTGAAGGAAATTCTCAAACGAGCCAATTCCAATGCCCTGGAAGATCTTTTACGTAAAATCGGTTCAGGCAAAATCAGGACGAATCAGATTCTTGACCTCATGCTGCCAGCTGAGGTCAAAAAAGAAAAAGAGGAAGAAGAAGCTCTTCAGGAACTGACAGGAGAAAAGGCTCAGCACGTTTCCAAGAAAGCTGATTCCGGAGACATTATTGAGATTGATGGCATTGACGGCATGCTTGTCAAAATCAGCCAGTGTTGCCTGCCCATGCCAGGCGACGACATCATGGGCTTTATTACTACGGGACGCGGCATCTCCGTGCATAAAACCACGTGCCCCAATCTGCATAACACAGATCCGCAACGCCGCATTGAGGTCGGCTGGTCTACTTCCGCCAAGGCGCAGCACAGGGCCCAGATTCAGATTATCGCCCAGGACAGGAAAGGTCTGCTTGTCAATATATGCAATGCCATCACCACGGATGACGCCAATATTCTCAATGTCGATGCCCATACGTCAAAAGACAATGTGGCCAGGCTCAATATTGTTCTTGAAGTTAACAGCATCGACCATCTGACAAGTCTGCTCCAGCATCTGCGCCAACTGGAGAATGTCATTGAGGCCAGAAGAAATTGATGGAAGCAGCAACTGCTGCGGCTACTGCAAATCCGAAATACGAATATCGAAATTTGAAACCAGATTAAAGAAATGGATAGAAAAAAAGGTGGGAATTCCGGGAATACGGACAAAATGTCCATAAAAGCGTAAAATTGAAATTTTCTAGATTAAATTTCAGTCGACATCAAGCTTCATGCTGATATCACAGGCCGGTGCTGAATGGGTCAGAGCTCCAATAGAGATAAGACTCACCCCTGTTTCGGCCACAGAGCGAATATTTTCCAAGGTGATGCCCCCTGATGCCTCGAGAAGTGCCCTGCCCTTTACAATGCGGACAGCCTCTCTCATCATTTCAGGTTCCATGTTGTCCAGCATGATGATATCCACATCCGCTGCAAGACAGGCTTCAACCTGTTCAAGCGTTTCACATTCAACCTCAATGCGGATGGTATGGGGAGCCCTCTCACGAACACGGTTCACGGCCCTTTGTATGGACCCGCAGGCAGCAATATGGTTATCCTTGATGAGTATGCCGTCGGCAAGATTAAAACGGTGATTATGGCCGCCTCCAACCCGAACGGCGTATTTTTCCAACATCCGCAATCCAGGTGTGGTCTTTCTGGTATCAACGATCTTAACCGGCAGCAGCATGACTTTTTCCACAAAACGGGCAGTCAGGGTGGCGACCCCTGAAAGTCTCTGAGCAAGGTTCAAGGCTACGCGCTCGGCCCGGAGCAGGTCTATTACCGGTCCTGATGCAGAAAAAAGGATATCTCCCGTTTCAACCCTGGTCCCGTCTTCAACGGCGCTCCACTCGATTGAAGGATTGCAAAGCGCAAAGACCTCACCGGCAACCTTGCCAAGACCTGCAACCATAAACGAATCCTTGGCCACAAAACGCGCCTTTCCCTGCTGGTCGCTTTTGAAAATAGATTCACTGGTCAAATCACCGCTGCCAATGTCTTCGACAAGAAAAGACTTGATGCTCTCAACAATTTGTAAACGATCCATATTTTACTGCGCCCGCCAGTTGCCGTATTGGTCGCGACAGGCTGTCTGCGTCATTTTTTCCGGCTTGCCGTCAATGGTCACCAGGATTTCCGCCTCACGACAATCCTGGCTTACACTATTCTGGTAGGTATACTGGGGAGTGACAGCAAACTGGTTCCCTGTATTCGGATTAACCCACTGTGATGTTCTTCCGTCAGGTATGGTTTCATATGCCGAGTTAATTTTCATTCGGTCTGCCTTGTCCAGTTCATTCCCCACTGCATATCCCAACATCAGTCCGATAGCTGCACCGATCAGAGTGGCTTCCGTATTATTGCCAATTGCCTGGCCGGCAACAGCACCAACTGCCGCTCCTGTACCGGCTCCGGTTTGAGCCTTATTCGCACAGGAACTGAGCATGACAAGGCAGGACATGAGAAGAATGATTTTTTTGAACATGATAAATCCCTCACAGTTATTTTTTCTCAGCAATATGCTTTTCAAAACTAAATTGATAATTATATATATAACAAACAAATACAATGCGAATGAACATTTTGTCAACACAAGGACAAAACTTCTTGATCAACTTGTGCACGAAAAAACTTTTTACTTCCTTTTTTTGTATGGAAGCGTTTAGTTTAATGGGATATTCTTAACCTCGATATAATATTCAAAATACTATTCAAATTCTTGGATGTTTATTTATCTCAATTATTATCAAACACACACGAACCTAACATACCATTTCTCAGATCATACAGGTAGGAAACCTGTAAAATCGTACCATTTGGAGGTATTCACATGATCGACTTGTTAAAAAATGCTTTTTACACCGGACTCGGAGCAGCAGAGCTGACAAAAGAAAAAATTGAAGAACTTGCCAAGGAACTGGCTGAAAAAGGAAAGCTTTCGGAAAGCGAAATGAAAAAATTCGTCGATGATGCCCTTTCAAAATCAGAGGAACGCAAGGAACAGCTCAAAAACCAGCTGGAACAAATTGTGGAAGATACAATTAAGAAAATGAACCTTGTCTCCCGCACCGAGTTTGACGCTCTTGAAAAAAAATTGCAGGAAGTGATCGAAAACCAGCAGAAAGGTTCAGAAGAGTAAATCTCGATGCTCAACATTCGTAAAATAGGGGCATTCGGCAGGACATACCGCAACCTTGGCCGTTACAGGCAGATCCTGTCCGTGCTTTTCAAATACGGTTTTGGTGAGTTCATCGACACCCTCAATATTGAACAGTATCTGGAAATCAGTAAACAGATGCTGTTTAAAAAAGAGCCTAAAAGTGTTGATAAACTCACCAGACCAGAACGCGTCCGTCTTGTTTTTGAAGAGCTTGGCCCAACTTTCATAAAATTCGGCCAGATTCTTTCCAGTCGTCCTGACCTGATACCTCTTGAGTATATTTTTGAGTTGTCAAAATTGCAGGACAAGGTGCCCTCTTTTCCATATGAAGAGGTATCACTTCTTATTCAGGACGAATTGGGACAGTCACCAGAAAAAGTATTCAAGCACTTTGACAAAGACCCAATTGCAGCAGCATCCATCGGGCAGGTGCATCGTGCCCGACTCAAAAACGACGAAGAAGTCGTCGTTAAGGTGCAACGCCCAGGCATAGAAGAGATTATTGAAACAGACCTTGAAATCATGCTCCATCTTGCCTCTCTCATGGAGCGCCACATAGAAGAATTTGAAGTACAGCGCCCCACCCGTATAGTCTCGGTTTTTGCCCGAAGCATTGAAAAGGAAATAAATTATAATTTAGAGGCGGCAAACATAGAAAGATTTGCCCGACAATTTCTTGAAAATCAGACGGTGTATGTCCCAAAGGTGTATCGTTCGTTCAGCACTAAGCGCGTCATTACCATGGAATTTGTCTCCGGCATTAAAGCCTCAAAAATCGACACCCTTCAAAAGGAAGGATACGACCTGCAGCTCATTGCAAGCCGTGGTGCCGTCCTTGTTATGAAGCAGATTTTCAACTTTGGTTTCTTCCATGCCGATCCCCATCCGGGCAACGTTTTTGTGCTTCCCAACAACATCATATGTTTCCTTGATTTCGGCATGATGGGTCGCATTTCCAGAAAAGAACGCAACGATTTTGCTGATCTTGTCATGCATGTCGTACGCCGCGACGAAAGAAAGGTGACCGATGCAATATTAAATATTACAACGCACCACGGCTATATTGAAAGGGGAGCTCTTGAAAACGATTTTGCCGACATTATTGAACGTTACGTCGGACTTCCTTTAAAGGAACTTGAAATCGGCCCCCTCATGCATAACCTTCTGGAGATTGTTTCCCGCTACAGGTTAAGCCTGAAGCCGAATTTCTATCTTCTTGTAAAAGCGGCAAGCACCATGGAAGGCCTGGGCAGAATGCTTGATCCGGAATTTGAAATGACCCAGCATGCGGAACCGTTTATTACAAAAATTCAAAAAGATAAACTCAATCCCAAAAAACTGGTGGGTGATCTTGTTGAATCCGGAACGGAACTGATGCAGCTTTTTAAAGAAATACCGTCAGGAATCCGCGACGTGCTTAGCCTTACCCGCCAGGGAAAAATCAAAATTGAATTTGAACACCGTGGCCTTGATCCCTTGTATGGCCACCTGGAACAGATTACCAACCGGATAGCCTTTGCCATAGTCCTTGCAGCACAGATAGTCGGCTCTTCTCTTATTGTTCTTGCAGATATTCCGCCGAAATGGCACGGTATCCCTATTATCGGCCTTGCCGGTTTTCTCTTGGCTGGTATTATGGGCTTCTGGCTGCTTATCTCCATGCTTCGCCATGGTAAAATGTAAAAACAAAAGGAGAAAAAATGATCTTTCTCAGCAATAAAAATCCGAGTCAATTTACAGGCGACATTCTTATATATTTTGTGCGCGAGCCGACAAAAAGAGGAGCGCCTGTCTGCAGTGATGTTCTCATACAGGAAAGAATTAATCATGCCTATCAGGTTGGCGACTGCCGCGGCAAAAACGAAGAAACTCTGCTTATCTATCCGGAACGGGTCTTTGACGGTGTTAAAGCAAAACGTCTTTTAATAGTCGGACTTGGTAAAGATGAGTTGAATCGTGAAATGTTTCGGCGGGCAGGTGGTGTCGTTGCCCAGAAAGCACTGGCCGTTAAAGCAGAGAAGCTTTTTATTGTTGTTCCCGAGGAACTGAACTTCTCAGCAGAAGAGATGACCGAATGTCTGTGCGAAGGTCTCATACTCGGCAGTTACCAGTTCAAAAAATATCAAACCAAAACGAATGAAGATGAAAAAAAGGCTGAAATTAAAAAGATAAGCCTTTATCTGAGCCAAACATCATCTGCCACGGCCCGAAAAGCCCTGAAACGTGGAATTGCCGCCGGCAATGCAGGGAATGCTGCAAGGGATATGGCCAATGAACCCGGCAATGTCTGGACACCTCAAGCATTTGCGGATTATGCAAAAAAAATAACTACAGGCAGCGGTCTGCGCTGCAAGATAATTGAAAAAGCCGAGATGAAACGCATGAAAATGGGTGGAATACTTGGTGTAAACCAGGGATCGGCCCAAGCCCCCAAACTTGTTCAACTCGAATATAGAACCGGCAAGAAAGTGCCTACCCTGCTTCTTGTCGGCAAAGGCCTGACTTTTGATTCAGGAGGACTTTCTCTTAAACCTTCGGCCGGCATGGAAGACATGAAATACGACATGTGCGGCGGGGCGGCTGTCATTACCGCCATGGAGGTTATTGCTTCTGAAAAGCCTAAAAATGTCGACGTGGTTGCCCTTGTCCCGGCAACGGAAAATCTGCCTGCATCTTCGGCCATAAAGCCCGGCGATATTATCAATCAATACGGCGGCAAATCAGTGGAAGTCATTAATACAGATGCCGAGGGCAGGCTCATTCTGGCAGACGCCCTTGCCTACGGCGTAAAAAAATTCAATCCCGATGCAATTGTTGACCTTGCAACCTTGACAGGAGCAGTGATTGTTGGCCTGGGAAATCATATGACAGGCCTGCTTTCAAACAACGACGAACTGGCCGAAAAAGTCATAGACTCTGGAAAAAAGGCCGGAGAACCCATGTGGAGACTTCCGCTCAACGATGACTACCGAAAACAGATAAAATCCGAAGTTGCTGATATAAAAAATATTGGCGGCAAAGGGGCGGGAACCATTACTGCGGCAGCTTTTCTTGAGGAGTTTGTAGGGGAAACCCCTTGGGTTCACCTTGATATAGCGGGGACAGCATGGAACTACACGGAAAAACCTTATATACCTAAAAAGGGCCCTGTCGGCATTGGGGTTCGTTCGCTTATAGAGCTGGTTCGCGACTGGAAATAACATCTTAAATAAGAAACCGAAGAGGCTGCAAACATGAAAAGATGGAGGAACGGACTTTTTTCCTTTTTTTTAACCTGCTTTTTTTCTCTGCTTATCACTTTGAACTGTACTGCCATTGCAAGTGAGCAGAATGCAGACAGTCGCTTTGTTGACCAAGGGAACGAAATCATATTGGATACCCAGACCGACCTCATGTGGGCATTAAGGGATAATGGGAAGGATATCGCCTGGGAAGAGGCAAAATCATATTGTGAACAATATAACGCAGGAGGCTATTCTGATTGGCGGCTGCCTACGTTGGAAGAACTCAGTACCATTTTTGACCCAACATCCGAAAAAAAATTTAAAACCTACGGGCCGATTACCCTGACTGCCTGCTGTCCCTGGACATCGAACACCAGGAGAGACAGGGCGAAAACTCTTTTTTTCATAATGGGCGAACCAAACACCCTGAAAATGACGAGTTCTGATTACATGCGGGCTCTACCGGTCAGAAATGCCAGATAAAGAGTTTTGGCTGCTTCTGATATCCTTATATCCTTGATCAAGGACCATTTTTACAGCTTCTTCTTTGAATTCTTTACAGAATTATCTTCTTTTCCCTTTCATCTGAACACCTCTTCCAGGAGAGGAATTTCAATCTTGAAAAAAGTATCCATTATTTCCTTACCACCTCAACATTACCGGATAGTGCGACAAACTCAATACAACGGATAGTGTTATTTCTTGACACGCGCAGGACTTCTGAGGGTTATGCCTGGATTTCTCCTATTGGCAATATTTGTCTGCCATGCCGAATTGTAAGAACAGAAATTTTATTTTTTTCTACTCTGTAAATGATACGGTAATTATCATAGATCAGCTCGCGAAGTTCTTCTCGTCTCGTTTCTGGTATCATCCTGCCGCTTAAAGGAGATGATTTTAGTAACTCTACCCTACCAAATAATATTTCTACCCATTTTCGAGCTGCTGAAGGATTATCCTGGGCAATGTATTCCGCGATTTCTGTTGTTCTTTCAATGGCAAGTGGGGACCAAATGATTTTCATGCTTTAATTCGCCCCAGAATTGCTTCCTTAGCCTCATTGTGACCAACACCTGCATCTGAATCGATTTGCGCAATAGATGTTTGAATGTCTTGCAAAAGTTCTATTTTTTCCTGCATAGCTTCATATTCAGAAACATCAAGTAACACTGCGACACCTTTACCGTGTTGGGTGATAACAAGGGGTCTTTTGGTTTCATGTACTTGCTTAAGGAAAGAAGCTATTCCAGTGCGAAATTCTGACATTGGACGGATGTCTTGATCTAGTTTGAGCCTTTGCACAATGCACCTCTGTTATATTTTTTGTACATTATACCGTACATTATATCGGCTTAGCAACATTATTTCAGCCTAAAGGAATGGTGGCGACCAGGGGTTTTATATGTTTCCACCGAAGCGTTGGACCAGTGGGCCGGTGTCCAGGGTTTTGCCCGAATAACAGCCTAATGCCAGTAGCCGTATACTTTGCTTTGCTCTTTGCGGCGTGACTGGCCCTGCCTCATTTAAAATGTGAGGCTGATACATTTAACGGCCTGTCTTGCGAAATGCGGGGGCGGGCCTTTTCCTTTTTTATTCCAACAACTTTGGAAGGTTATAGACCATGCAGGACAATGCACATGAATTGCGACAAGCACGAATAAAAGCAATAAGCCATGCCATTGAAGTTGCAGAAGGCAGACCTGTGTCTCCCGGTGAAGTTTTGGAACATGCCCGAATTTCTAGTGAAGATAGCGACGGTGGTGCATTCGCCTCGACTTTATTATGGCGCGGCAAACCTGTTCTAATTATCGGGCCGGTAAAATCAAAGATGTTTGAAGGCGCCCCGAAGATTATGCAAGACCTTACCTCGCTTTGATGCGGTGTTTTGCTGAGGGCACGGGGGGGCACACCTGCGATCTCCACAACCTCTTCAAGCCGGAAACCACCTGTGCTTTCATTCAGATAATAAATCCTGTTTTTCATGACATAAGCCATTGAAAGGTGTCAGCATGAATAAGAAACCAAAATTTTGTGAGTGCTGCGGAATAAAACTTTCTCGCAAGCGATACGGAAACCGACTGGAAAGCACCACAGCTTTCAAAAAGAGGCGCTTCTGTACTATTTCATGTGCCAACACAAGAAAGCAGAAGACCAAAGAGGCAAAACAAGAGCAGGCAAAAAAAATTCATTCCGTACCCAATTCAATCGAAGCGGAAAACCTCGCCCCATTGACCTATATGCTAAAGGTGATGAATGACCCGAATGAACCGGATGATCGGCGGGACCGCATGGCAATTGCAGCGGCAAAGTATGTTCATTGCCGGGCTAAAGGAACCAGAGGCAAAAAAGATGATCTGCAGGAAGCGGCAAAAAAAGCCTCTACAGGTAGGTTTTCAGCCGGGAAACCTCCAAAGGTGGTTGATATCAAGGGCCGATTTAGCGAGTCATAGCTGATAAAATGGGATATTTTTTTCATAAGCCTGGGCAATTGTCTGGGCTTTTTTTATGTTGTGGAGTTTATCAATAAACTTGTTTAGAATATCAAAAAAAGTTGCGCCAAGGTCAACTTTTGGCTTATAGTGAAAATATGAATTTTGATCCGCCCAAAGAAATCGATAAAGAAAAAGCACAAGCCATCATACGTGAAATTGTGGCAGGCGGGGAATTGATTATCAGCAAGCATGCAAAAGAAAGGATGCTTGAACGGCATTATTCGACTCAGGATGTTGAACACATTTTACTCCGGGGAGAGATTACAAAAAAAGAATTCAAGGAAAAAACACAGAGCTGGGCCTATACACTAAAAGGTGACGATCTTGAAGGCGATGAAGGCGGGGTTGTTACTGTAATTATCAGTCGGCAAGCTTGTGTGATAATAACAGTATTAAGTTGAGGGGGTATACGCTATGAACAAATGTTATTCATGCGGTGGAGAAATAAAAATAATTAAAGACAAGCCGTACAGCTACACAGAATGTGGGCTTGATGTTGTTTTGCATGGTATTACTCAATATGATTGCCCAACATGTGGTGAAGAATACGCATCTATTCCGAACATGCAAAAGCTTCACAGGCTAATAGGTGCGCATATCTGCCAGAAACGAAAAGCTTTATTGAAGTCAGAAGAGATTAAATTTCTCAGAAAAGATTTGCACTTAAAGGCCAAAGAATTGGCTGCACTTCTAGGGGTTACCCCTTCTACTATTTCAAGATGGGAGAACGGGAAAAAAGATATTGGTGAGGCACATGACCGGCTTTTAAGATCCGTCTACATGATGTATGCCTCAGAGCAAGCAAATCATATGATTTGTGGAGGGGTTCTTAATATGTTCAAAGAATTGCCTGCGAAGCGGAAAAAAATTGAACAATCAAAGGAGCTTGTACTTAATCCTCAAGAGTGGCTGAATTGCATGCCTGATTGCTGCCCGGCTTGATTTGCTGAATATTGATGAAATATTGTTACGACCATGGAAAAAGTGAGGGTTCGGTGCGCAGTCGAGGGGGATTTCTCTGCCATTAAAGGCATTGCTGAGAAACACAATTTAACACCACACAGGTATTTCACGGTATACACCCCGGATAGTCCAAAATCTCTTTTTGAAAAAGAAAATCAAGTAATATTTATAGCAACCAGAGCATCTATTGTCATCGGCTTCCTAAATTTACATTCTGAGAAGGCATTTAAAGCAAACTGCCACACTGTCGAATTTGAAATTGTCGTTGACCCAGACCATAGGATGAATGGTGCAGGAAGTGAGTTGTTAAATGAGGCAATACAACACATCACCAGTAGTACCATGGCAGATACTTTTGTCGCGAAAATCAAAAATGGGAATATTGGCTCTGAAAGATTGTGTGAAAAATTCGGGTTTGCAAAAAGTAGCAAAGACAGCCTTGGCGCTTATTGGGAATTGAAAATCAAGCGTTAAAATTCTCATTGGGATGCACTACGCTACGGCGATGCAGCTTCCGCCAACAGTCACAAGCGGTACCTTCTCTCGGGCAGGTACCGTTTTTTTTGTTCAGTGAAAGGTAGTCATTTTTTTTATGTCGTGAACGTATAAATGGGGAGAGGATGGGGAGAGATTCACAACCGTACAAATCAAGGGCTTCAGTATAAAACCGAAAGCCCTTGATTTTACGTGGTGCCCGGAGCGAGAATCGAACTCGCACAGAGATTAACTCCGAGGGATTTTAAGTCCCTTGCGTCTACCAGTTCCGCCATCCGGGCAAATCAGAATTTCGTGTCTATTTAGCATATTGGAGCAGCATTGGCAAGCTGCAAATATTCAGAAAAATGACTCATTTGGCAGAGATGGACTCTAAAATTTACCAAGGGCGGACCAAAGCACACCTGCGGCAATGGCCGAACCGATTACCCCAGAGACATTGGGGGCCATGGCGTGCATCAGCAAAAAGTTCGTAGGATCTTCCTTCTGCCCCACGGCCTGGACAACCCTGGCTGAATCAGGCACAGCGGAGACGCCGGCGGCACCAAGCAGAGGATTGATTTTCTCTTTGAGGAAAAGATTCATCAACTTGGCAAACAGAACGCCGCCTGTAGTGGCCACCACAAATGACAGGGCGCCAAGCACAAAAATCAGAATTGACTGCGGAGTAAGAAAGGTCTGGGCCTGGGTTGATGCTCCAACGGTAAAACCGAGCAAAATGGTAACAATATCAATGAGCGCATTGCGGGCCGAATTGGCCAACCTGTCCGTTACAGTGCTTTCTTTCAGCAGGTTGCCGAAAAAAAGCATGCCAAGCAGGGTAATGGAACCGGGTGCAATAAGGGCGCAGATCAGAAAGGCAACGATTGGAAAAATAATGCGCTCCCTGCGGCTGACTTTCCGAGGGGCTTTCATGCGGATAAGTCGCTCTTTTTTCGTGGTAAAAAGGTACATAATGGGCGGCTGGATGACAGGAACCAGGGCCATATATGAATATGCGGCAATGGCAATGGGTCCCAGGAGCTCAGGCGCTATCATGGAAGAAAGAAAGATTGCCGTGGGTCCGTCTGCTCCGCCTATAATACCGATCGCTCCTGCCTGCTGGGTGGTGAACCCCAGGCAAAGGGATCCGAGAAATGTCAGAAAAACACCTATCTGAGCGGCGGCACCAAGCAGAATCAGTTTTGGATTGGAAAGCAGGGTTGAAAAATCTGTCATTGCCCCGATACCAAGAAAAATAAGAGGGGGATAAATACCTTTCGTCACTCCGAAATAGAGATATCGCAGAACACTTCCCTCTGAATATATATCAAGGGGCATTCCGGCTATGGGAGGTATATTGCCGACAATAACACCAAATCCGATGGGAACGAGAAGCAGGGGCTCATAGTCCTTGACCACGGCGAGATAAATGAAAACAACGCCGACAAGGATCATTATCAGGTTTCCCCATTCAATATGAGCAAAGCCGGAGTTATTGTAAAAAGTTGCAAAATTCACCAAAGCTGTTCCTTAAGAGATGACGACCAGACTTTGATCGTGGTTCACTGCATCACCAACGGATACGAGGATTTTTTTCACTGTTCCGGCCCTGTCTGTGGTGATTATGTTTTCAAGCTTCATGGCTTCAAGGACAAGGATTTTCTGTCCGACTAGAACATGGTCCCCTTCTGCCACGGCAATTTCGAGAATATGCCCAGGTAAAGGTGAACAGATTGCCCCATCTCCGGCTGCTTGAACAGCAGAGGTTGGAGGTGTTACCGGCTGCACTGGTTCAGGCTTTTCTTTAGGGGCAAGAGGTGCAGATGTTTCAGCACAACACTGAGGCGCCGCAAGGTTGGTGATTTTATTGATAGAGACGATATGCTCGACGCCATTGACGTCAACAGTCACATCCTCCTCGGTGACCTCTTTTATTATCACTTCATAATCATTGCCGTTAATCGACAAATTGTACATTCGCATAATAAAATTTTCTTTATCTTTATTTTTGAAACTATTCTAAGGATGCGTCGGGAAAGGGTCGGAGTCTGACCTGATTCATTCTTTCCCGGCCAGCATGCCCCTTATCTGCGTGGGAAAAAGCGGCGGCTCACATGGGTACGCTGGGACATGCCCTGCACACGTCCGGAAATCTGCCAGGGTGAATCAACATCACCATGGCTTTTCCAGGTAATTTTTTGATTTTCTTCCGGGAAATTCTGATCAAGATAATAAGCTGTGGCAATAGCAAGAAGCAACTCCTTTTCAAGAACCTGAGCATCAAGACTTTCCTCCTCTTTCACACTGGGTGCGGAGACAGGTTTCTTCTCCATAAAGGCAATCAGCTTAGGCAAAAACATGACATAGAGACTTATAATGACAAGCCCGCAAAAGACCAGTCCCATGCCGAAGAGACTAAAAGTAACGGCATTAAAATCCCCGACAAACAGGTTGGAAAAACCGCAATGATTAAATGAGAATTCCATATTTTTACAAAGGGATATTACCGTGCTTTTTCATGGGATTGGTGTCACGTTTATTCTGGAGCATGCCCAGGGCTTTTATGATGCGGAAACGTGTCCTGGCCGGTTCAATGATATCATCCACATAGCCTCTTCTTGCTGCGCCATAGGGATTTGCCACCTTTTCCGCATATTCTTTCTCCTTATCCAGAAGAAATTTCGCAGGATCGTCCTTCTTTTTGGCCTCACGGCCGTAAAGTACCTCAACCGCGCCCTTTGCTCCCATAACGGCAATTTCAGCCGTGGGCCAGGCATAATTAATGTCACCCCGCAGATGTTTTGAAGACATAACACAATAAGCACCGCCGTAGGCCTTGCGGGTGACAACGGTGACCTTGGGAACAGTAGCCTCGGCATAGGCAAAGAGAATTTTTGCTCCATTGCGGATAGCGCCGTTATATTCCTGATTGGTGCCTGGCAGAAATCCAGGAACATCAACAAATGTTACTATGGGGATATTGAAACAGTCGCAGAACCGCACAAAACGCGCTCCCTTGATCGATGAATCAATATCAAGCACCCCGGACAAATGACATGGCTGGTTGGCCACAATCCCCACACAGAAACCGTTATAGCGGGCAAATCCGGTGATAATGTTCGGGGCAAACAGCTCTTTTAATTCAAAGAATTCACCGTTGTCAACCGTACGATGAATAACCTCCTTCATATCATAGGCGGCATTGGGGTTTTCCGGTATAATCTGATTGAGGTATTCCTCTCTTCTGTTGGGACTATCTTCCGTGGCCAGATATGGAGGATTTTCTACATTATTCTGGGGAAGGAAGGAAAAGAGTTTTCTCACATAACTAATGGCATCGATACCGTTCTCAGCGGCATAATCCGCCACGCCGCTCTTGGTGGCGTGCATCATGGCACCGCCCAGCTCCTCAACGGTCACATCCTCATGGGTAACCGATTTAACCACCTTTGGTCCGGTAAGAAACATATAGCTGTTGTTTTTTACCATTATGGAAAAATCAGTCAGGGCCGGGGAATAAACAGCGCCTCCGGCACAGGGGCCGAAAATAGCTGATATCTGCGGCACCACGCCGGATGCCATGACATTTCGCAGGAAGATATCCGTATATCCGGCAAGGCTCTCGATGCCTTCCTGTATACGCGCTCCACCGGAATCGTTCAAGCCGATCACCGGTGCGCCGTTTTTTATGGCCAGATCCATGATTTTAATTATCTTTTCAGCAAATGTCTCGGACAGGGAACCGCCAAGAACGGTAAAATCCTGCGAAAACACATAGACAAGGCGACCCTCGATGGTGCCGTAGCCTGTGACAACGCCATCGCCGAGAAATTGTTTTTTCTCCATGCCGAAATGAGTACAGCGATGGGCCTTGAACATATCAAACTCTTCAAAAGAGCCCTCGTCAACGAGGAGATTGATACGTTCCCTGGCCGTCATTTTGCCCTGGGCATGGTGTTTATCTATACGCTCCTGCCCTCCTCCCAGGCGCGCCTGGCCACGAAGGTGCATGAGTTCATCTAGTTTTTGCTGCATGCTCATAATTTATCCTTTTTTCGCACAAAACTCCGTGAGCACCCCAAATGATGACTTGGGATGGAGAAAGGCAACTTCCTTGCCGCCGGCTCCGGGAACAGGAGTTTCATGGATCAGTTTGCAGCCGCTGCTCCTGGCCTTTTCAAGCTGATCTGCGATATTGTCTGTTTTATAAGCTATATGATGGATACCCTCACCTTTTTTGGCGAGAAAACCTGCTATGGGACTGCTGTCATCGGTTGGTTCAAGCAATTCAATGTGAAGCTCCCCCAACCTGAAAAAAGCGGTTTTCACTTTCTGACTCTTGACTGTCTCAACCTTTTCCAGGGTCAGCCCAAGGACGTCTTCATAAAAGGTGCGGGCTGCTTCTATGGATTTGACGGCAATACCGATATGATCAATTTTTTCCAGCATAAGTTATCTCTATCTTAGCGATATTCACCAAACACCTTGCGTAAGACATTACATATCTCCCCCAATGTGGCATACTCTTTAACCGCATTCAAAACATAAGGAAAGAGATTTGTGTCATTTTGGGCGGCCTGATTAAGGTCATCCAGTGCCAGGCTTACATTTTCGCTATTTCTCTTTTTTTTCAGCCTGGCAAGATTTTCAACCTGAAACTGTTCGATTTCCGGATCAACACGCAGGGTGGCTGGTTTGCTTTTTTCTTCGATTTGAAAGCTGTTCACCCCAACAATCAGGCGCTCTCCGGATTCAATCTCCCGTTGGTAATCGTAGGCAGCGTTTTCTATCTGCCGCTGGATAAAGCCCTCTTCAATGGCAGCAACCACACCACCTGACTTATCGATTTTGTCGATCAGTTCTTCTGCCTCTTTTTCAATCTGAGAGGTAAGCTCCTCAATAAAATAAGAACCGGCAAGGGGATCAACCGTGTTGGCAACGCCGGACTCATGGGCGATTATCTGTTGTGTCCTCAGGGCAGTCCTCACCGAATCCTCAGTGGGCAGGGACAGGGCTTCATCCCGGGAATTCGTATGCAGAGACTGGGTTCCGCCAAACACTGCGGCCAGAGCCTGCAAAGTAACCCGGACAATATTATTGTCTATTTGCTGCGCCGTCAAGGTATTGCCTGCAGTCTGGGTATGAAAACGCAGCATCCAGCTTGACGGCTTTTGGGCCTTGAAACGTTCCTTCATTATTCGCGCCCACAGTCTTCTGGCCGCTCTGAACTTTGCAATCTCTTCAAGCAGGTCGGACGAGGCATTAAAGAAAAAAGCAAGGCGCCTGGCAAAAACGTCAAGTTCAAGACCGGCATCAAGGGCGGCCTGGACATAGGTAATGCCGTTTGCCAGGGTGAAGGCAACCTCCTGAACCGCTGTTGAACCGGCTTCACGAATATGATATCCGGAAATGGAAATGGTGTTAAAAGCCGGGGTATGTTTGCTGCACCACTGAAATATATTGGTAATCAGCCGAAGACTGGGCTTGGGGGGAAATATATAGGTACCACGGGCCACATATTCTTTGAGGATATCATTCTGGATAGTACCTTTCAGCTTTTCCGGAGACACTCCCTGCTTTTCGGCAACCGCAACATACATAGCAAGGAGCACGATGGCCGGTGAGTTTATGGTCATCGATGTGCTGACGCTGTCCAGGGGAATCTGTTCAAAAAGAATCTCCATATCGGCAAGGGAATCAATGGCCACACCCACCTTGCCGACTTCGCCGATACTCATGGAATCATCTGAATCATAGCCGATCTGGGTGGGAAGATCAAAGGCCACGGACAGGCCGGTTGTTCCCTGCTCAAGGAGGTATCTGTATCTCTTGTTTGATTCCGCAGCAGAAGAAAAGCCTGCGTACTGACGCATGGTCCACAGACGGCCGCGATACATGGTTGGCTGCACCCCTCTTGTATAAGGATAGCTGCCCGGAAAACCAAGATTTTCCATGTAATTTTCATCTACCTCGTGTGGAAGGGCCAGCCTAGGAATTTCCCGACCTCCATGTGAGATGAATTTTTCCCTTCGCTCCGGAAAACGGGCAAGGCTTTTTGCCAGCTCATTATCCCGCCAGTTTTTAAAATAGTCGTTTTTCTTCATTGGATCACTATGTTGTCTGTCGTTGAGGGACGCTACCTTTATTACTTTTTGCCGCTTTTATCGTAGGTTGGGTAGAGCGGGGGAACTCTAAATTGTTGGGTTTCGCTTAATTTTTCTCATGCCGGGATGATGGAGCGCCAGGGGTAAGAGCGAAACCCAACAATATTCTGGTGATTTGACTCAGCTCTACCCAACCTACTGCTACCGCAACCGCCCCTTCTTCATTTCTTCTTCTTTCCTGTAAAATCTTGCTAATCGCAGGTTGGGTTGAGCGTATTTAATGACTTATCGTTGTTGGGTTTCGCTTAATTCTTTCCATGCCTAGGTGATGCAATGCCAAGGAGCTGAGCGAAACCCAACAATATTCTGGTGATTTGACCCAGCTCTACCCAACCTACTGCTACGGCTCAGCACTTAACTTCTTGTAAAAACGTGCAATTAATTCATGGGCCGCTTTCTGGGGGTCGTTACTCTCTTTGTTGATTTCAGACCGAAATGTTTCCTGCAATTGCGGTTTCAACATTTCCAGAGCCCGTTCGATGACCTCAATCTCGCGTGATTTTTGCCTTCTTTTCATGAATTCGCCTTTTTGACGAAAAAGAGACTCAAGTTCATAGATAGTTTCGATAAGCCGGTCAACGCCATAGCCATCAGTGGCCTTGGTCTGGCAGATCCTTCTCAGAGCATCATCTTTTTCCCGCAGAACAGACTCCATTTCCATAGTCAGAGTTTCTGCGCCCCGGCAATCCATTTTATTGACCACAAGAAGATCGGCAACTTCAAGAATACCGGCCTTCATGGCCTGGATTTCATCCCCAAGGCCCGGGGCCATTACCATCATGGTAATATCAGCCAGGCGGACTATATCCATCTCGGACTGACCGACGCCCACTGTCTCAATAATGACAGGCGAGCAACCGGCTGAAGCCATAACCCGGACAACCGCACCGGCAGCAGAGCACAGACCGCCCAGTCTTCCCCTGGTTGCCATGGATCTTACAACCACGTCGGGATCCAGGGCATGACTCATCATTCGTATTCGGTCGCCAAGAAGTGCTCCGCCGCTTAAGGGAGAACTTGGATCAACGGCAATAATACCGACCCTTTTGCCGAGGCTGCGCAGGGAGCTGACAAGAGCGTTGGTCAGGGTTGACTTGCCGACACCTGGGGAACCTGTGATGCCAATGACAAGGGAGGCATCGACACTTTTATGATCAAGAGACGAAAGGATGGATTCAGAGCCGTGTTCATTATTTTCTACAATGGTAATAGCTCTGGCAATGGCTCGCGGTTCGTTATTTCGGATGCCGCGAAGAAGAGTTTCCATGTCTTTTATCAAGGTTGTTCAGCCCTGTGATTACGGCAGGCAGAGCGGAATGCCTCCAGGATTTCTTCCAACGGTGTGCCGGGGGTAAAAACCTGGGAAATACCCGCCTTTTTCAGCTCTTCTTTGTCCTCATCCGGGATAACGCCGCCTCCGAGAACGGGAATATCATGGCAGTGGGCTTTTTTGAGGGCCTCAACCACAGCCGGAAAAAGGCGCAGATGTGCTCCGGACAGAGAAGACAGCCCAATGGCGGACACATCTTCCTGAATGGCGGCTGCGGCAATTTCCTCCGGAGTTCTGCGGATGCCGGTATAGATAACTTCAAAACCGTCATCCCGCAGGGCACGGGCAATAAACTTGGCACCCCGGTCATGACCGTCAAGACCCGGTTTTGCAATAAGGACTCTGTAGGGAGTAATTTTTTTTGTCATTTTTAGAAAACACCTTTACAAAATTCACCGAGTTTTCCGAGATCTTCACAGACATGAATACCGGCATTCTTCATGGCTTCTATTTTAGCAGCGGCAGTTCCGCTGCCGCCACTGACGATTGCTCCGGCGTGTCCCATCCTGCGCCCCGGAGGAGCTGTGAGTCCTGCTATAAAACCGACAACTGGTTTCGTCACGTTCTCTTTGACATAAAGGGCTGCCTCTTCTTCGGCACTGCCACCTATCTCACCAACCATGACGATTCCCCGGGTAGATTCATCATTCTCAAAAGAGGCAAGGCAATCGATGAAATCAGTGCCGACAACAGGGTCTCCGCCAATGCCGAGACAGGTCGTCTGGCCAAGGCCCTGTCTACTCAACTGATGAACCACCTCGTAAGTCAGGGTGCCGGATCGCGACACAACACCGACCGGACCGCCGGCTAGATGAATCGGCCCCGGCATAATGCCTATTTTACAAATCCCCGGAGTAATGATGCCCGGGCAGTTGGGTCCGATAAGACGTGAACTGCCAAGGCAAAGATAATGCTTGACCTTGAGCATATCAAGTGCTGGAATTCCTTCAGTTATACAGACAATAAGACCTACTCCGGCATCAATAGCCTCGCATATCGCATCAGCGGCAAATGGCGGAGGGACAAATATCATACTTGTATTGGCGCCAGTCTGGCTCACGGCCTCGCGCACCGTATTATAAACCGGCACATCATCCATCCGTTCCCCGCCTTTGCCGGGAGTCACGCCGGCAACAACATTTGTACCGTATTCGATGCACTGCCTGGTATGAAACTGCCCTTCCCTGCCTGTGATACCCTGAACCAGGAGACGGGTTGCATTATTGACAAAAATACTCATCGTACCATCTCCGCAACCTTGGAAGCCGCATCGGCAAGGGTATCAGCCGTAAGCAGCTCCAGCCCGGAATCAGCCAGAATCCGTCTTCCCTGTTCAACATTGGTTCCTTCCATGCGTATTACCAGCGGCACTTTCACACCAACGTTTTTAACCGCCTTGACAATGCCGCTTGCCAGGACATCGCAGCGCAGAATACCGCCAAAAATATTTATCAAAATTCCTTTTACCTGGCTGTCGCTTAAAATAATCTGAAAGCCCTTTTCAACCATTTCCCGGGTCGCTCCGCCGCCCACATCAAGAAAATTTGCCGGTTCCGCACCAGCCCTTTTTATGATGTCCATGGTTGCCATGGCAAGACCTGCTCCGTTCACCATGTTGCCCACATTGCCGGACAACCTGATATAATTGAGATTATGCCGGCGGGCCTCCGCCTCAAGGGGATCCTCTTCAGAGGCATCGCGATACTCCTTCAAATCAGGATGACGGAAAAGAGCGCTGTCATCAAGGATGATTTTGGCATCCAGGGCAAGGGGAGATCCATTCTCTGTGACGATGAGGGGATTAATTTCAAGAAGAGAGCAGTCATTCTCAATAAAAAGACGGTAAAGGGAGGCAATACATGCCAGCCATGCCTTCATATTTTCCCGGGGGACACCAAGACCGAATGCAACCTGACGCAAATGATGGGGTTGCAGTCCGATAAGGGGGTTCACGCTGACACGGGTTATCTTATCCGGGCTCTCGGTTGCGGTTTCCTCAATATCCATACCCCCGGCAGTACTGGCAAGTATAACCAGGGAGGCCGTATCGCGGTCGAGAAGAATGGAAAAATAAAACTCCTGGCGGATGGAAACAGCCTTTTCAATGAGGACTTTCGAAACAGTCTGCCCTTCCGGTCCGGTTTGGGGAGTGACGAGCTTGATACCGAGAATCTGCTCAGCACATGCTTTCAGCTCGTTGCTGTCGGCGGCAAGTTTGACCCCGCCGCCCTTCCCTCTTCCACCGGCATGGATCTGTGCTTTGACAGCCACTGGAAAACCTAAGCCGCAACCTATCTCTACAGATTTATCGACATTTTGCGCTACACCGCCGTCAGGGATTGGCACGGAGTATCTTGCAAAAAGCTCTTTTGCCTGGAATTCGTGAATTTTCATAGTTTATTTCTAACAATCCCTATTCAGGAAGGCCCATAGTGGACAATACCTGGGTAATCTCATCAAGAATGGTTGGATCATCAATGGTTGAAGGCATCCTGTATTCCTTGCCATTGGCTATGGCACGCATGGTTCCGCGCAGAATTTTGCCGGAGCGTGTTTTCGGCAGGCGATGGGCCAGAATAGATTCACGATAGCAGGCAATGGGCCCGATCTGATCGCGCACCATCTGGGCAAGCTCCTGTTTTACTTCCTCAAAGTCCCTTTGCACACCGGCTTTCAAAATAATGAAGCCAATCGGCTTTTCACCTTTCAACTTATCATGGGTGCCGATTACAGCGCACTCGGCAACATCAGGGTGGTTGGCGATAACCTCCTCCATGGCGCCTGTGGAAAGCCGATGACCGGCGATATTAATGACATCGTCCATGCGACCCATGACATAAACATAGCCGTCCTCGTCGATAAAACCGCCGTCACTGGTTTCATAATACCCTTTAAAGGCCGACATATAGGATTTAACGAATTTCTTCTCGTCCCGCCACAGAGAGACAAGGGTCCCCGGCGGCAATGGAAGTTTTATGACCACATTGCCTTCCTGATTCGGACCAAGCTCCTTGCCGTGCTCATCAACGATATGAACGTCATATCCGGGAACAGCCTTTGTGGGAGATCCAGGTTTAACTGGAAATTCCTCTATGCCGCGGCAGTTGGCGACAATAGCCCAGCCGGTTTCAGTCTGCCACCAATGATCTATCACAGGGCACTTCAGGAGATCGCATGCCCAGTGGTAAGTATCCGGATCAAGCCGTTCACCTGCAAGATAGAGGGCTTCAAAGGAGCTTAAATCATATTTTTTGCAGAATGCACCGTTGGGATCCTCTTTTTTGATGGCCCGGAATGCCGTTGGCGCCGTAAAAAGAGTTTTAACGCCATGCTCTGAGATAACTCTCCAGAAAGCGCCCGGATCAGGAGTGCCGATGGGCTTTCCTTCATAGAAAACCGTGGTGCAGCCTTTGAGCAGCGGCCCGTAGACAATATACGAATGACCGACCACCCAGCCGACATCCGAGGCTGACCAGAAAACATCTTTCGTGTCTATATTATAGATATTTTTCATGGACCAGTGCAGGGCAACGGCATGGCCGCCGTTGTCTCGCATAACGCCTTTGGGCATGCCTGTGGTCCCGGATGTATAGAGGATATAAAGAGGATCTGTTGCCGCAACCGGTACACAATCAGCAGCTTCTGATTTATTCATTTCCTGCTGCCAGTCAAGGTCTCGGCCTTCCTGCAGTTCGGCTGTTACAAAAGGACGTTGGAAAACAATGCATTTTTCCGGTTTATGGTCAGCCGAATCAAAGGCCTTGTCAACAAGGGGCTTGTAAGCCAGGGTCTTTTTCCCTTCAATGGCACCTGATGCCGTCACGATGACCTTGGGTTGGGCATGATCGATACGTATTGCAAGTTCGTGGGCCGCAAAGCCGCCAAAAACAACGGAATGGACGGCCCCCAGTCGGGCGCAGGCCAGCATGGCCACTGCGGCTTCCGGGATCATGGGCATATAAATAATAACCGTATCGCCCTTGGAAACGCCCTGGGCTTTGAGAACCCCGGCAAAGCTTGATACTTTCCGGAGAAGTTCATTATAGGTGAGTTTGTAAATAGTATCTGTAACCGGCGAATCATAAATAATTGCCGCCTTATCACCAAGTCCGTTTTCCACATGTCTGTCAACGGCATTGTAGCAGGTGTTCAGCTCCGCACCGGAGAACCAGCGATAAAAAGGAGGATTGTCATCATCAAGCACTTTGTCCCATTTCTTATACCAGCTGATTCCTTCAGCAGCTTCGGCCCAGAATTCTTCAGGGTTATCTATACTTTTACTAAACAACTCGCTGTAGTTTGACATGACAAAACCTTCAGTAAAGTTAAAAATTATCCCTGCTCCAAAAACAGGTAGTTCCACCTATAACCTGAGAACCTTTATCATTGACAGGCATCTTTGTCAAGATCAAGCGCGGGATGGAATTGGCGTCATATCAATGCCCAAAATACAAAAGGCAAAAAAAAACCCTGCCAAAAGGCAGGGGTTTTTTAACATCTGTTATGCAGAAAGCTTTAGCTGCAGGAACTTCCGCAGGAACCGCAGGCAGAGCCTCCTCCGCCAAGCGGTACACTTGAGGAGATAGCAAAGCCTGAACGCGGACCGGCATCGACAAAATCTACTTTGATGCTGCCGCAGCTAGTCAATAAGGTTGATTCTACAAGAAATTTCAATTCATCGTGATCAAAAACCTGATCAGTGTCTTTTGGCTCATCCAGAGCCAATCCAAGTGATGGGCCAGCTCAGCCGCCCTGCATCAAAGCAATCCGAATAGCAGAATCAATATTATTCTGATCCAGATATGCCTTCAAATTCTTGATGGCGATATCAGTTACATCCAACATACAAAAACCTCCTCGTTAAAATTAGAAAAATATAAAAAATATAAAAATGTATTAAATTCTTGAATATTATAAATTATGCTTTTCGTTTGTTCTCTGCTTCCCTGCCTAGTCTGTGAATTCCACACTCACATTAATAAGTATCTGGAATTATACATATCAACTGAAGATAAGAATCTTATCGGTTCCGCAGGGTTATAAATTAAAATAATAATGTATTTAAATTATAAGTAAAAAGAAACAAGAAGTCAACCGAATGAACAACGACAGCTGCCGGAAACAAAGAAAAAAAAATTCCACCAGAGACGAAAAATCAACAAGTTATAACCCACAATCCTCTATCAGGATACTTCCTGCAAATGGAGGCAACTATTTGTAAATGTAAAAAAAGAGACATTTTTTTTGCACGATCGAGTACAACGATCTATAATCAGGAAAAGATATTTTACGGTCTCTCATTTATGCCCTTTTAAGGGTAAAAAATACCCAAATCGCAGTCAAAATTTCATTTATTGAAATACCTTGGCGGCTGGTCAGCGTCAGGGCTCAATGCGTGGTGTTCAATAATTTTTACGGAACATACATATGAAGAAAATTGTTATCTCTACCGGTGGTGGTGATGCCCCCGGGCTTAATGCTGTTATTTATTCCGTCGTTATGGCTTCACAATCCCGGGGATGGGAAGTCTATGGTAGCCGCCAGGGTTACCTGGGTCTTCTTGACGCTGATGAACTCATCAGACTCACCCCTGAAGACGTAGCCGATATTACACCGACAGGGGGGACGATACTTGGTTCGACAAATAAGGGCAATCCTTTTGCCATGCCTGTTGAAAATCTCGCCGGTGAAATTCAGATCAGGGATGTTTCAGACAGAGTCATGAAAAATTTCCTGCGCATGGGATTTCTTTGCCACATTGCTGTCGGTGGCGACGGAAGTCTTGAAATCGCCCATCGTTTTGCCACGGAAAAAGGCATGCAGGTTATTGGAGTTCCCAAAACCATTGATAATGACCTGCAGGCAACGCAAATGACTTTCGGCTACGACACAGCCGTTTCCACAGCCACAGAGGCTCTTGACAAGCTTCACTCCACTGCCAAATCCCACGACAGGGTTCTGGTTGTCGAAGTAATGGGCCGAGATTCAGGCTGGATTGCATTGAATTCAGGAATATCCGGAGGTGCCGATGTCATTCTGATTCCTGAGATACCTTTTGATTTTGATACGGTCTGTGAAAAGATTAATGACAATGTTCTCCATGACAAGCATTATGCCATCGTGGTTGTGGCGGAAGGCGCAAAAGCACGTGACCATGAAGCCATTCACAAGGGTGATGGTGAGGTTGGCCGTTCGGAAAAAATCCTTGGCGGCATAGGAGAATATGTTGCCCGGGAAATCAGCCTCAGGACCGGTAAGGACTCTCGTTCCCTTGTTCTCGGGCATCTCCAGCGTGGTGGTTCTCCCACGACCTTTGACCGATTGCTTGCCCTACGCTTTGGTGCAACAGCGGTACGCCTTGCCGAAAATGGAGATTTCGACCAGATGGTTGCCCTGTCCGGGGATCAGATGATTGCCGTTCCACTTGCCGAGGCAGTCAAAGGCAGAAAAAAGGTGCCACTGGACAGCGACAAGGTACTCACCGCCCGGGAGATTGGCATCTGCTTTGGAGACTAACCGTCCCGTAATTGAGTTGTTGTCGATAAAAAGCGCTACGATACAAAACGTAGCGTTTTTTATTTTCCGCAAGCGCTCCTTCACTTAACGTAACAAATAACCCGTAATACCCAATGACAACTTTTAAGAAGAAACTGGAAGCCGCATTTGAATCCCTTGCCGGCCACATATACCGTTTTCGCTGGTTCATTATTGCAATCATGATGTTACTGGCTGCTGCTTCCGTCAGTCAATTGCCAAAACTGACAATTGATATGTCTGATGAAGGTTTTTTGCATCCTGAGGATCCGATTCTTAAAACGTACAATGATTTTCGCGACCAGTTCGGACGCGACGATCTTATTGTCCTTGCCATTAAGGGTGATGTTTTCAGTCTTCCTTTCCTCGAAAAGCTTCAAAAAATCCATAAGCAACTTGAGAATACGCTTCCCCATATTGATGAAATAACGTCCATGGTCAATGCACGCAATACCCGCGGGGTGCAGGATGGTATTATAGTTGAAGATCTTCTTGAAAAATGGCCGGAAAACAGTGACGCCCTTGCTGCGTTGAAACAACGTGTCATGGAAAACCCACTCTACATTAATCGCCTCATTTCAGAAGACGGCAATTTTACAACCCTTCTTATTCAAACTGATACTTACAGCGTCAATGTTAATGAGGATGATATCCTGGAGGGCTTTGATGAACTGGATGGATTTGCGGATGACGCGGACTCAACAGTCAAAACAGCAGACCAACCTCAAAAACGACCTTATTTAACGGATGAAGAAAAAGGCGATATTATCCATGCCACCCGCGAAATTGCCGATCAATACAGATCGAACGATTTTCAGATACAGATAGCAGGAAGCCCGGTGGTCGTTACTGATGTTAAAAAGGCTTTGCGGAGCGATATGGCTCTGTTTATGCGACTTGCTCTGCTCATGATATCCATCAGCCTTTTTCTTATGTTTCGAAGAGTGTCTGCCGTTATCATGCCGATACTGGTCGTTGTGCTGGCCTTAACCAGTACACTGGCCCTCATGGTCTTAAGCGGCACGCCATTTAAAATGCCGACTACTATTCTTCCTTCTTTTCTTCTTGCCGTGGGAGTCGGCGACAGTGTTCACATACTGTCCATCTTTTTTCAGCATTTTAACCAAAACTACAACAAACAAGAGGCATTAAAATATGCCCTCGGCCATTCAGGACTAGCTGTGGTCATGACAAGTCTTACCACTGCCGCAGGTCTCGCCTCCTTCTCCGGAGCGGAAATTGCCCCGGTTGCCGACCTGGGTATTTTTGCCTCTTCCGGTGTTATGCTTGCCATGGTCTACTCTCTTGTTTTTCTGCCGGCAATGCTTGCAGCATTTCCGCTACGCCATAAAAAATATGCTGCAGACGGGCAGAAAAACAATGATGGGCCATTGATGAATAAAATCATGGACAGCCTGACTGTTTTCACTTCCAGACATACCAAAGGCATCATCATATTCAGCGTCCTTCTTCTTATTTTTTCAATTGTCGGCGTTACAAAAATTAAATTTTCCCATGATATTCTTTCCTGGCTGCCTGAGTCTTTTCCCGTGCGCAGTGCAACACGGACAATAGACACCTCTTTGAAAGGTTCGGTTACCCTTGAGCTGATTCTTGATACGGGCAGGGAAAATGGACTTTATGATCCGGATACGCTCAATAAAATAGAACAACTTACCAAAGAACTTGAAACTGATAAAAAACTGTCGCTTGATGTGGGCAAAGCAATGTCCGTTGCTGACATTTTAAAAGAAATACATAAGGCATTGAACGAGAACAGGCAGGATTTCTATGTCATTCCCCAGGACAAAAAACTTATCCCCCAGGAATTTCTGCTTTTTGAAAATTCAGGATCAGACGATCTGGAGGATGTGGTTGATTCGCGCTTTCAGCTTGCCAGAATTACCGTCAAAGTTCCCTGGCAGGATGCCATGCATTACGTGCCTTTTATTAAAGAAGTAAAGGGGAAAGCGGCACAAATCTTCGGCCCGGATATGGATATCACGGTTACCGGTATCATGGCGCTTTTCGGACGCATCATATATGCTGCCATTTATTCTACAGCGCAGAGTTATCTTATTGCCTTTGCGGTTATCAGCGTTATGATGATGCTTCTGGTCAGCAGTATCCGGCTCGGCATACTCTGCATGTTTCCTAATCTTGTCCCCATCGTCTTTACCATGGGCATGATGGGCTGGCTCGGTATACATCTTGATATGTTCACCATGCTCATCGGCTCAATCGCCATCGGCATCGCGGTTGACGACACTGTTCACTTTCTTTATAACTTTAAACGTTATTTCCCTATTTATGGCGACCCGGTTCGTGCCGTGGAGGAAACTTTTCATGGAACGGGAAAGGCAATGCTCACCACCACGGTTGTGCTTTCCATGGGCTTTTTCATCTTTATGCTTGCCTCTATGCATAATCTTTTCAACTTTGGCTTCCTGACGGGCATAACTCTGCTTCTTGCCCTGGCAGCTGATTTTTTCCTGGCACCTGCCCTGCTTATTGTGGCTTCAAAAAGTTCCATGGGCAAAAGGGAAATTTTGAAATAGCTCAATTCCCCGGTAAGACAGACAATTTATAATTGTGGTAAAAAAATCACTTTCAAGACAATTTCAGGACCAGACATGATTTCTCGTAAATATACCATTCTTTTTTCTTTTCTGTTGTTATCAACTTTTATTCCTTTTCTTCTTCCTTCTCCGGGTATGGCGCTCACTGCCCGTGAAATAATGGAAAAAGTTGATGCCCGCGATGATGGGGACAATATTACCCTGAATACGGAGATGATTCTTATTGATAAAAACAACTATGAAAGAAAACGACTTATTAAGGCCTTTATGAAAGACAAGGGCAGGGATACCTGGCGTATCCAGTTTTTTATTGAACCGTCGGATGTCAAGGATACTGCCTTTTTGACCTACGACTATTACAGCGGTGAAAAAGACGATGACCAGTGGATGTATCTGCCGGAACTTCATAAGACAAAGCGCATTGCATCCTCGGATAAATCTTCGGCCTTCATGGGTTCAGACTTTTCGTACGCCGACATGACCAGAAGGGTTCTGGATGAGTGGAAATATACATTGCTGAAAGAAAGTACGGTAGACGGTCATAAGGTCTGGCTCATTGAAGCCCTGCCTATAAACGAGGTGGTCGCTGACAGATATGGATACAGTAAATCAGTTGTTTTTGTCCGACAGGATATTTTCTTCCCTGTCCGGGCCGTCCACTGGGTAAAAGAGGGAAACAAAATAAAGTACATGGAAGTAAAAAAACTTGAACTGATTGACAATATATGGGTGGCAACAGAAACAACTATGAAGACCACCAAAAACAAAAGAACACTTCACAGAACCATTTTGCACTGGAATAATGTCAAATTCAACCAGCACATAGATGAATCAATGTTTACAGTTCGCAGACTGGAAAATGGCCTGTAATTGTCGTATATTCTGCCTCAGCTTAGCCGTTGCCTGTTTCTGCCTGCTGATTCCTGACGCTCTCCATGCCGCTGATGATCTTGATGACGTACTCTCCGGATTTGACGAGGCTGAGGATGTAACCAGGCAACCGGCTCCCGATAATACGGAACTTGATACCATCATGTCCGGTTTTGAGGATACACCGCTTTCTTCTCAACCTGCCGACACCGATTGGCAAAACGCAGCTCAGTCCGCCCTCCCGCCCTGGCTCGACATAAACGGCAACATCAGCCTGTCAAGCTCACTTAACTTTGCCCATAATGCCCCGGAACCTGGGATGTCAGACCACAGGGGCGTTTCCAAACTGAAACTGGGCGCAGATATATACGCGGACATAAAATTCAATGCAGCCTGGCAGTCGAGATTCGAGCTAAAAGGCTTTTATGATCTGGTCTATGATATGGAGGGCAGGGATAATTATACCGATCAGGTTCTGGATGAATATGGCAAGGAATTAGAACTGGGTGAAGTATGGCTGCAGGGAAGAATATCGGACAATGTCGATCTGAAGACAGGCAGGCAGATTGTTGTCTGGGGTAAATCGGACAATATCAGAATAACCGATATTCTGAATCCCCTTGATAACCGTGAACTCGGCCTCGTTGATATTAAGGATCTCAGGCTGCCCGTTGCCATGACAAAAATGGATTACTATACAGGTCCCTGGAATATTAGTGCCATGGTCATTCATGAATTTCGCAAATCAAAAATACCGGTGTATGGAAGTGATTACTATCCCGGCTCGTCTCCTCCACCCAGTGACGACAAACCAGGTTTCAGCCTGGCTAATCAGGAATACGCACTGGCAGCAAACGGTATTTTCAGGGGATGGGACATCTCATTCTACGGTGCCAGGGTATTTGATGACATAGCCCATGTCGAGCAGAAGACATATTCCCGTGCCAGGAAATACAGCCGCCTGGGTATGGTGGGAAGCGCTCTGAATATTGCCAGGGGAAACTGGCTGCTTAAAAGTGAAGCAGCGTTCCTGGATGGTATCCGGTACTCCCTGCCGGTTGGGGAAAAATCACGTCTTGATGTTCTGCTGGGAGCGGAATATACCGGTATCAGCGAGACGGTCATTTCCATGGAGGTCGCTGATCGTCACATCTTTTCTTTTGACAGAAGATTAAAAGATGCTCCAATCTATGGACGCCGCGATGATTTGCAGACTGCTCTCAGAGTGAACCGGGATTTTCAGAACGATACCCTGAAACTAACCTGGCTGCTTTCCCTTTTCGGCATCCGGGGAGAAAATGGTCTTCTGCAGCGTCTTACACTGGAATACGAGTTGACTGCCGATACAAACATCACAGCCGGCATTGTCACCTACCAGTCAGGTGACAATGCGCTTTTTCGCACTATTGGAGATAATGACAGAATTTTCCTGGAAGTACGAACCTACTTTTAATGCATGTATCTGTTCAGCAGCACTCCATCTCTGCACGATCAGGCCTTCTCACATAGACAACTATAGCTCGTCAGCCTGCTTGTGCGGATCTGAAGCACTGCTGAACAGATAGGTCTGGTGGTTTTGCACGTTTTCAGACATCTCGCTGAATATACTAATGCGTTTTATTCCGCTGTGGCCGCTTTTTTAAAAATCTCATAAAAGGCGTGGGGGTCAAGCCCGAATTCCTCAGCAGCATCTTTTAACACTGCATATTCCGTTGTTTTATATCCCGCATCGGCAAGGGATCGAAGAACGATTTTCATATTCAGGTCATATTCCTGGCAGATATCTGCGATCGTTCTTCTGCCGAAACCACCTGGAGGCTCATCAGGTAATGTTTTATGAGCCATGGTGCTTTCAAAAGGAATCATAAGTTCATAAAGTTGCTTTGGGGAGATGAGGTTGATGGCTGCAACTTCCTTTATGGTCTGCTCATCACTCATCACTTTTATGCCGCTGTTGCGCAGTTTTTCCATACTTGCATTCAAATCAAGATTCACCTTTTTAGCGAAAGTTTTCAGGCTTGAAAGCTCTGCATGTCCATAAGGAGGCTCTCCATAAAAACGGGCTGCTTGATCTTTTATATTATTCCCGAAATCAATAACCGTAGAAAAGGGTGGCAGATAAAAATATGTGCCCAGGGCAACAATTACGGTAACGATCAGGGCAGCATTGAAGTCACTCGTAAAAATCTTGAACTGACGAGCCCTGTTTTTCAGGTAGGACATTATCGGCTTCAAATTGTAAAAAATGTGTAGAAATATGGCCACCAGAAAAAGAACGCCCAGGTTAATATGAAGATTTCCCCATTCTGTCTTGGTCAGGCCCCACAGTTTCCAATCGGACCAGTAGGCAACGCGACCCTGTGGGACGATATACAGGACAACACTCGTCAATACCTCAAGCAGAAAGGAAATAAGAGCTGTCAAAGATGTTACTTTTCGTAGATTCATTTGTATGTAGTTCTGGTTTTTTTGGTGATATTTTTAAATTGTTTCGTACAAACATGAAAAAAGCCTGTTACCAAATAAAAAAAGGAACAGGCTCTTTCTAAGGATTAGCAGGTCAACGAGCAGCTATCGTCCTCTGCCTCCTCGGCCGCTGCCATTTCCACGGCCCCTTCCTCTGGAGTCATCGTCGTCCTGTTTGCTCCCATACTGATGGTCATCGTCATCATCTTCTGATCTCTGGCCATGGCGATAGGACTTGCCGTATGCTTTATTGTCAGAGTCGTCATCAGAGTATCTTTTTTCGGATCTATTGAGATAGCGGCCACGTTCTTCAACAGGCATTTCGCGCATTCTTTTCTGCCACTCATGCCGGAAAGTCTCCCTCTCCTCCTGGTTGGCATCCCGCATTTTTCCTCGCATCTCATGCAGTTCATCAGTGGAATACTGACTGTAATCCGATGCAAAAGCAGTGGAAGCAAGCAAAGTAAACCCTGCAATGAATGAGAAGAATCTAACAGGTCTGTATCTCATTTTCGATCCTTTATGTGTGACGGTTTCGTAAAAACCCCCTCAACCGCCGCCGACAAGTATGTAACTTGTTGATATTGCGTTGGCGGATGGTCAGCTTGAGAGCTTTTTGCGAGACCATCATGTGTGGTTATGAATTAAAATCAATCTGGTACAAGAATAATACCCTCATATTTTATTGCAAATGATATGCCACAAAACAGATTAGGAGAAAATCAGCCTTAAAAAACTATACAAAAACAAATCCGCAAGCTGGATGACGAGCGCTCTTTACCTGGGAACAACTGGTATAGTAAGAGACGTACTCCAATTTCATTTGTCATTTTCCAGAAACTAAACTCCAGCCAAAATCCTCAGATCGCAAAATCTCCCTGCCCAAATTGCTTATATACGATTTGATACAGATTCACATGTCGCAACAAAGCAACACTCTAGCTCGTGTCATATCAAGCTTCAATTGTCGTGTAGGTCGCCATACCCATGGCGCCTCTCTTCAGTGTCGGCAAGGGGTCGAAGTCTCTCCTTGTTCGCAATCTCCCGACCTACGATAAACGTCAAAAGTTATTTGACATGGCACTAGCTCGTCTTGAAGCGGCTGATTTGATTTTGCAGATCCACAGCCAGCCTTTCGAGCTTTTCAGATTCACTGCTGATTCCGTTGGCAGCTTTTGCTGCGTCCTGGGCAACATCATTGACACCATGAATATTGCGTGAAACTTCCTCAACCCCTTGAGTTGCCTCTTTAAGGGCAAAGACAACTTCATTCTCAATTGAAGAAGAAAAGGCGTGAACAGTCTTAGAAACCTCATTAGCTCTCTCAGCAACTCCGGAGACGGTTCTGGCAATTTCACCTGTAGTGGCTGTCTGTTCCTCCACAGCTGCAGCAATTGTATTCGTATAGTCGTTTACCTTGTCATTGATTCCAGACACATTCTGTATATCTGTCACAACACTTCCGGTTTTTTCCTGGATTGCCTGAATTTGACGGGCAATGTCCACAGTGGCATCGGCTGTCTGTTTGGCAAGATCTTTTACCTCATTTGCCACCACGGCAAAACCTTTGCCCGCCTCACCTGCTCTTGCCGCTTCAATCGTTGCATTCAAGGCAAGAAGTTTCGTTTGTTCAGTAATTTCGGTAATAACATCAATTACCCTGCCAATATCCTGCGCAGCCTGGTCTAATTCGGATATTTTATGGGCAGAATCCTGACTGGCCTGTCGTCCTTTATCTGCCATGGACTGAGCCATACTGCAGTTTTCGGCAACCTCCTGGATGGAAGCCGACATTTCTTCGATGGCTGCCGCTACAGAACTTACGTTTGAGTTCATTTCCTCTGTCGAAGATGACATGGCCCGGCTTTGGCCTGCCATGTTTTCCGACATACTGGAAACTGAACTAATATTTGCATTTATCTCTTCCGCTGCAGCAGAGGTCGTTGCAGCCTGGGCGGTTAATTCTTCCGCTCCTGAAGCCATACCCTGGGAAGTTCCGGATAATTCGGCTGAGGAATTCACAAGACTGCTCATGCCATCGGAAATATTGGCAATGACCTCTCTGAGACTTACAACCATCTGGTTTAAAGCTGTAACCATCTGACCAACTTCATCTTTCTGATCAATATCAATTTTTGAGGTGAAATCTCCATTGGCCAGGGACCCTACAAAATCAACGGTCCTTCGCAGTGGAAGAGTAATTTTTTTGCTTATCAAAAGGCCGAGTAATATGGATAGAATGACCGCAGCGATGATGCTTATGAGAGTATTACGAACAGCTCTTTTTACCGACTGCTCCATGTCATTAACGGCAAGAGCGCCGACCTGGTGCAGTAATTCAACCATCTGTTCGCCAACCGAATCAGCCTCATCGTCAGCTTGTCCCTCCAGTTCCCTGTTCTTTGCCTTTTCTTTTTGCAATGAAATTAATATATCGGCATTTTTCTGAAATTGTTCGTTATGATATCTATCAATTTCTTGCACCATATTTCTGAGTTCAGGAATATCGACAGGGGCAATTCTCCCTTCACTCGTTTCTGCTCCTTTCAGCAAGGCAATTATCCACATATCAAACTCTGCATTGGCCGCCTGGTATTCTTTTTCAATTTGAGGCATGTCATCAATTTCAAATGATTGAGCATATTCCTCTATCGCTATACGAGCCATGGCAATAGTTGTTTTCATCTCCATGGCCATATCAGCCCAGGTGTTTTCAACTGTTAGAATTTCTTCACTACTTTCTCCGGCACCGAGTTTTTCAGCGACCCTCTTTTTAACACTTGCTTCAAAAGCTTCTGCAATTTGAATAATTTTGTCAAAATCAGTTTCAAATTGCCCCATGGTTACTTCCAATTTGTCAAAAAGCTTAAAATCCTGTTTTTTAAGTTCATATATTTTCTGAATTACCGGCTGCAGCTTATCATTATGAAAACCATCAGCCTGGCTCATTTTTTCCAGCAGCTCAGGATCAGTGGCAGGATAGATTTCACCTTGTTCAGTCATTCCGCCATTCATAATTGCATTGACATAAACATCGAAAGTTTCAACTGACGTTTTATGTTCTTCCCAGATGTTTTCTAGACCATTGGCATCAACTGCTGTTAACAGCTCCATGATTACCTGCATATCTTTTCTTATCTGCAGACTCATTTCCATGGAGGCGGTGACAACCGTGGAACTCTGCTTCTGTTTGTTCATGCCGACATAACCGACCAGACCGACAACAATTATGAGCAAACATACAACCAGGTAACCCGAAATAATCTTTGTCCCGATTTTTAAATCTGAAAAACCCATAACTCCTCCTCTATTTGCCCTGAAAATCAAGAATTACTCTATTAAAAACAAAATATTGACGGTTTCGTAAAACCCCCTCAACCGCCGCCGACAAGTATGTAACTTGTTGATATTTCGTTGGCGGATGGTCAGCTTGAGAGCTTTTTGCGAGACCATCAAATATTGAAATTTAAATAAAAAAATACACCTGACACTCGCCTGAAACACACTGAAATCATTAATGATTTAGCATATCACATTTCGCTCAAGCAAGTATGTTTTAATTTTAAAAAAAATACTATCAGAATAGTTCTACATTGAATTGACTCTAAACAATTCGCAGTTGCCAATCCCAGGACTCGCGCCTTCGCCGGAGTGTCAGTCGCCCGGCAATATCATTCCCGCAAAAGCAGGTATCAATATTTAAACCTTAATTTCGAGGTAGAGACAATTTTGAGCTGAGAATTGTTTAGAGACATAATTATTTATAAAACCAGATTGCTTTTTATGAAGGAAAAAACGAAACAAAAAAAATGAAATGCGGGAATGACGGTTTATTTTTTAATATATGCCTCCCAATCCATTGGGAGCATATTTTTTTTCTTATTGTTGCACTCTTTACAGGCTGGCACAACATTGCCCTTTGTCGATCTGCCGCCACTGGCCAGGGGATGCAGGTGGTCCATGGTAAGTTCTGCCGGAGAAAATTTTCCCCCGCAGTAATGACAGATTCCTGAAGATATCCTGTTCTGCCACCAACGGCTTTTGCGAAGCTCCCTGGCTTTATGTTTTTCCTTTCTGATGGCAGCTTCATCAATACCGGTAAAGCCAAAATCATCAAAATCCATTGTCATGTTTCACTCTTCCATTTAAAGAACAATATCTCCCAGCAGGAGCCGGCGAGCTGCTCCAATGAGATAAAGGGATCCCGCCACACAGATTAAATCCCCTGACTCAGCTTCACTGCGCGCCAGACAAAGGGCATCAGAAACAGAAAGTGTACTTCTGGCCTTGTGTCGATGCTCGGCAGACAGGATGGAAGACAAGGCATCCGTAGTGGCAGACCGTTCCTCTTCAGGCCGGGTAAAGAATATCATATCACAATAGGGAGCCAGGACATTCAGTGTTTTGCTGATATCTTTATCAGCCATACTTGCCCAGACGCAGATAAGACGGTTGAAAGTAAAATGAGTTTCGAGACTCTGGGCCAGACACTCTATACCAGCTGGATTATGCGCCCCGTCAAGCAGATATCTTAAAACGTCACTTTCGTTATCCTCAGGCGTTACGCCATCTGGGCAGCTGGCCGGCCTTCCTGTTTTTTTATCCAGACAGAAATACTCAAGTCGGCCAGGCCAGAAAACGTGTGTCAACGCAGATCGAACACTCTTTTCATCAACAGAAACACCATATTCTTCAAGGCAGTCAAGCGTCGCCAGCGCAATTGCCGTATTGTCAATCTGGTATGCCCCCTTCATTCGCAAACTAACATTACAGAATTTTTTCCCGGCAAGGCCCTGATAGTCAAAAGAGCCATCATCATGAAGCGCGACATGGAAATCTCTGCCCAGAAGAAAAAAAGGTGCTTTTTTTTCAGCACATGTCCGATTGACCACCTCGAGACTTTCATCAGCAGCGACCCCTGAAACAACCGGCACCGAGTTTTTTATTATGCCTGCTTTTTCTGTTGCAACCTCACTCAAGGTATTGCCCAGATGGAGTTCATGGTCCATGGACACATTGGTTATAACACTCACCAGCGGCGTAATAACATTAGTCGCATCAAGCCTGCCGCCAAGGCCAACCTCAAGAATGGCAAAGTCTACCTTTTCGCGGGCAAACCAGAGCAGAGCCAGGGCTGTTGTAAATTCAAAATAGGTTATCTGCCTGCCATTCAGACTATCTCGTATCTGTGTGGCAATCCGGGCAAAATCATCCCTTGAAATAAAACCGTCGTTAATCCGGAAACGCTCGCGCACGGAACTCAGATGCGGAGAGGTGTAGAGGCCGACCTTGTATCCGGCTTCCTTAAGCAGTGCGAGGAGGGTAACGGAAACCGAGCCCTTGCCGTTTGTACCGGCAACATGAATAAACTTCAGATCGCGCTGTGGGTGCTCCACTCCATCCAGAAAACGGGCCATTGAGTCAAGGCCGAGCTTTATTTTAAAAAACTGCAACTGGTCAAGAAAGGACCAGGCTTCATCAAAATCCATGGAACGTTCCGTTTTTACTTATTGATTACAGGTTATTCACGACATAGCCCCTTGATATGAAATCATTCACTCGTGTCCGGTTAAGAAATTGCAGTAAGAAATGTGACTTTCCTGTGGTATATTGTCCCTCGTTCCCACGGAGACCATGGGAACCAGAAGTTTAAACTCCTGAGATACTGCTGCAAAATTCTAACCGGACATTGCTGGAAATCATTGGCATAGGGCTACGTAACATCCACATTTTTTTTCCCAGGCAAAATGGTGCCCGCTTGATTGAACACATTTTGCATTTCCAGGGAAAGGCAATGGCGTATTACATGTATTTCAGGTAATTATCAATACCCTTTTGATTTGGCAAGGCTTGGCAATATCGATCTTGAAAAATTAAGTACATTCTGTTTGTTACGCCAATTCAAGTTTGGCATAGTCAAGGCGTAAAGTTTTAAGTCCATGGCGCGGAAAAAAAACATCAACCGTCTTTTCATCCTTAATTTTTTTTACCTGCCCACTTCCGAAAAAACTATGTTTGACCGCTGCACCCAGTTCAAGTGACTCCGTGGAGCTAATTTTTGCACCAGCAGACTTGCGGGGCTTATTATCGTGTTCAGTTGAGGAGGGTTGCTGTAAAACAGCCCTTTGTCCAGAGTATGTGGTGCTTCCATATACACCACCGTATCCGCCACCACGGGACTGGATAAGTCCCTGGGGCAATTGCGCCAGAAATGGGGAAAGAGTCGAATAATGGCGGGATCTGTCAGGGGCGATTGTCTCCCGCGGGTAAGTGAGATACAGTCGAGCCTTTGCCCGCGTTGCCGCAACATAAAGAAGACGCCTTTCCTCTTCAAGCTGCTCCGGAAAAATATTTGAATGGGATGAGGGGAATTTCCCGTCTGCCAGGTGAATAACAAAAACCGTATCCCATTCAAGCCCCTTTGCCGAGTGTACCGTTGACAGGACAAGGGTATCCCTGTCTGACTTATCCAGTACATCAATGGACGATTCCGGTGGATCAAGTGCCGTATCATCCAGAAAGCCCTGTAAATCCTTGTAATCTGCAATAATGGCCTTCAGCTGTTCAAGGTCGCGGCTGCGGCTGGGATAGTCATCGGCGTAGAGTCTTTCAAAAACAGGCTCATAATATTGCATAACCCTTTCAAACTTGGCAAGCGGAGTGGATTTTTTGACCATATCGTCAAACATGGCAACAAGTTCCTGAAAATTGTCTCTCCAGGCCGGAGCAGGCTTAAATTTCTTCAAGGCGGTAAGGACGTCAGACTCCTGTCGAAGCGTGCCGACAATCTTCTGCGCTGTTTTGGGTCCCACCTTTGGCAGCTGCAGAAGGACTCTGTTCCAGGAAAGGCTGTCACCTTCGTTTGACGCCAGTCTCAAATAGGAAAGAACGTCTTTGATATGTGCCGTTTCCGTCAGTTTCAGGCCGCCTCTCTTTTCAAAATGTATCTGGCTGTTGGTCAACTCCAGTTCGAGTTTGTAGGAATGAAATCCGGACCTGAAAAGCACGGCCATTTCATGGTAGGGAGTTCCCTGTTCATGGCGCTGCATGATCATCTTCGTTACATAGCGAGCCTGTTCTCCCTCATCTCGAGCACCATAGAGCAGGGGCCGCTCTCCTCCGGAAATGCTGCTGAAAAGCTTCTTGGTATACCTTTCCTCTGCCTGGGCAATAATGGCGTTGGTCGCCTCAAGAATTTCCTGGCTGCTGCGATAATTCTGCTCAAGTCTGACTATTTTGGTTCCGGGATATATATCAGGAAAATCCATAATGTTTCTGAAATCCGCTCCACGAAAACTGTATATGGATTGGCAATCGTCGCCCACCACCATGACATTTTTATGATCCGAGGCTATCAGCTTGATGATTGCAGCCTGGATATGGTTCGTATCTTGATACTCATCAACCATAATGTAGCGAAAACGCTCAGAAACTTCCCTCCTCACCTGCTCGTTTTCCGCCAGAACAGTGTGAAAGTGGACAAGAAGATCATCATAATCCATCAACCCGTGGTCCCGTTTGAACTGGATATAGTGATCCCGTATTTTTTTCAGATCATCGATGTATTCAACTAAATGGAAATACTGGCTGGAGATGAGTTCATCAAATGGGATGGATTTGTTTACTGATCCACTGATAATATTTACGATCACCCTTTTGGATGGAAAACGTTTTCCTTTCCCGCTTAATCCAAGAGAAGACTTGAGGAGATTTATGATTCCTTCGGCATCAGCTCTGTCAAGGATAGTAAAATTAGAGGCAAAGCCGACATAATGCGCGTATTTTCTCAAAAGAAAATTGGCAACAGAATGAAATGTCCCACCAGTAACCCTTTGGCATGAATCACCAAGAAGACTTGCAGCCCGGCCTATCATCTCATGGGCTGCCTTACGGGTAAAGGTTAGAAGTAAAATGCTGTCAGGGGAAATATCATTCTCCACAAGATGAACGAGCCTGCAGACCAGTGTCCGCGTTTTCCCGCTTCCCGCTCCGGCAATGACAAGCACTGGACCGTCAATGGTATCGACAGCCTCACGCTGAGAGCTGTTCAACTGGTCCAGGTAGGTTGATTTCATCTCCCTATTCTGTATTTTTTTTTCACTATCATCTTGAAATGTTCCACTGCTTTTTGTTAAAGGAAAGAGTGTCTGTTGTCGCATGATAAATTGCTTTATTTTTTTGGTTTGACCTGAAGTTTTAAAAAAAGTAATATCTTTTTTTATAAATAATATTAGAATGCTACGTATATTCCCCTAGACGAGGTTGAAACAATGGATGAAATAAGTAAGATTTTTACGGAAGACGTTCTCACAGAGCTTTTCCCGTCCGACCGGGCCGACAATTTCTTTGATGCTCTTTTTGGTGATGCATCTGAAGGAGCTTATGATATAATCTTAAAATATAACACGTATGTTCCGGAAGAAAAAGAGCTGCATTTTGAACTTCATCTTATCCAACGCCCGGGAAAATGTCTTGCCTGCAATCTGACCTATGGTCTGCCCGAAGTTTTCTCCCGCCATCCCATTATCAATATTAAAGGGCTGGTAGGGGAAATCGACAAAAAACTTGACGGAAAAATGTCGTGTCTTGATGGGAAATTGAAAAGTACCCGTTCTGTTTCCAGTGCACTTCATATAATTCCACTGGTCGTGAAAGTGCAGTAATTTTTCAACAGACAACTATACAAGTTCAGAAACAAATCCGGGCAACCTGTTAAAATAGCGCCCCACCTGCTCAGGATGATGTGCATCAGCCCCGGCAACCAGGCGTACTCCTTTTTCGAGAGCTTCTTTTACAATGACTTTTTCCGGATACGGTTCATCCCGGTGAACATACCCACTGGTGTTGATTTCAAGGGCAATATTTTTATCAGCCATTTTTTGCAGGATAGACGTTATTAGCATTCGGTCTTCAGCGGAAAAGGTGATACCCGGATAATGACGCAGAACCGCATCAAGGTGACATAATACATCCACAGGCAGACAATCCATCGCGCCAAGCAATCCACTGAAATATGCCGTAACCACCTTCCTTATTCCGATTTGTGCCATCAAGTCGAGATTGCTCTGCCGGCGGCTCACCATGTTAACATGATCTTCCGTGGTTTTCAGATAATGAAAGGAAAGGGCTACCCGATGCCATTGATACTGTTTTAGAAATTCACGCGTTTCGTCAATTCGCTCAGGATTAAGCCCCACCTCAACCCCTGCTTTGACCTCGATTTCATCCTGATACTTTGCCCGCAGTCGGGCAGCTTCATTATGATAATAGGAAAAATCGTCTGCGGAAAGCCAGGTTCTTTCAAAATAAGAAATTCCTGTTTCAAAATGCTCAAGAAAAATGATCCTGCGCAGCTTTTTATTCATTGCCGCAACAACGTAATCCTCCATTTCTCCGGTGGCATGCTTGCAGAGGCGGCTATGGACATGACCGTCACAGGTTATATCAATGATGGAAGACATCGTAATTACTCTTAAGGGCTAATAATCTTTTCTAACCAGAACTTCTCTCGGTTTGGCCCCGTCTGCCGGTCCGATAATGCCCTCTTTCTCCATGGTTTCAATCATGCGCGCCGCCCTGTTGTAGCCAACACGCAACCTCCTCTGCACCATGGATATCGAAGCCTGACCGGATTCACAGACAATGGCCACAGCCTCGTCATATTTTTCATCATACTCTTCATCAGAGCCGCTTGCAGTGCTTTCCTCATCTTTTTCCACACTCTCAATAACTGACTCATCGTAGCGGGCGCTTCCCTGTTCTTTAAGAAACTGGACAATACGCTCTGACTCCTGCTCAGATATATATGCTCCATGGATACGCTGCAATCTGGCAGTGCCGGGCGGCAGAAAAAGCATATCACCGGCACCGAGGAGATGTTCAGCACCACTTGTATCAAGAATTGTCCTGGAATCAATCTTTGAGGAAACCTTGAATGACATTCTGGTAGGGAAATTTGCTTTGATCAGGCCGGTTAGGACATCAACGGATGGTCGCTGGGTGGCAAGAATAAGATGCATGCCGGCCGCGCGAGCCATCTGAGCCAGTCGGGCCACGGCATTTTCCACTTCATTGGAGGAAACCATCATAAGATCGGCAAGCTCATCTATGATAATAACAATATAGGGTAGTTTTTCATCCGCTGCTTCATTGTAGCTTGTGAAACTTTTGACCCTCAGTTCCTCCATAAGGGCGTAACGCCGCTCCATCTCCCTCACCGCCCATTGCAGAGCCCGGCTGGCCATTTTAGGATCAACGACAACCGGATGAAGAAGATGGGGGATAGCCTCATAGGTGGAGAGTTCGATTCTTTTCGGGTCCACCATTAGAAGACGAACCTCATCAGGTGTTGCCTTCATTAAAATGCTGCAGATAATGCCATTGATAGCAACACTCTTTCCGGCCCCTGTGGCACCGGCTATAAGGAGATGGGGCATCCGGGCAAGATCGGCACAAACAGGGTGCCCGACAACATCCATACCCAGGCCGATTGTCAGCCTTGATTTGGCTTTTTTGAAACCCTCTGTTCCAAGAATTTCTCGGATAAAAACAGTTTTCCGTTTTGGATTCGGTATTTCTATGCCCAGAGCGGCTTTTCCAGGTATTGAACCGATAATTCGTACACTTTCCGCCTGCAGGCCAAGGGCCAGATCATCTGCCAGGGAAACAATTTTATTTATCTTCACCCCGGGAGCAGGGGCATATTCATAAGTTGTGATAACAGGGCCCGGAGAAATACCAGTGACTTTGCCCTGGACACCGAAATCAACCAGTTTTTCTTCGAGTTTTCTACTGACTTCCAGATAAAGATCTCTGTCAATGCTGAGTTCTTCATCATCGGGCTTATCAAGCAGTGAAATTCCGGGTAATTGATAATTACCGCCTGAAACGGGAAGAGGCTGGAAATCTTCGCTCTCAAGGTCAATTTTCAAACGAACCGGCTCATTCAGACGTGGCAGGGTCTGGGCAACATCGCCTTCAGCCCCGGAAGAAGAGGGTGTTTTTTTCTCGGCAACAGATGTTTGCCCGTTTTTTACGCCACTTTTCTTTTTTCTCTCCTGGTATTTCTTGCCAAGCTGACTGCAGGTTTTCAAGACTGTTTTCCCAGTGAAAAAAGGAGAAAAACGAACAGCTGCCATGAGAGAAAGGAGAAAAAGAGTGAGAAAGAAAAGAACAGCACCAGGACCTCCAAAATAATTACTGGTAAATCCAAAAAGCAGTTTTCCCAGATAACCCGACAAAAGGAACTGACGTTCGGAAAATGGCAAGGAGTGCCATCCTGTTGCTCCGAGAAGCGCTGAGCTTGCCATGAGTATACCTGTGCAGCCGAAAACGACCAAAGGCAGACGGGGAAAGGAAAATTGAGCAAAAAAAACAGATGTTCCAAAAAAGAAACAAAGAAGAGGCAGCCAGTAAGAGCTGAGTCCCAGAAAACTCATAAGCATTGCCGCTAGAAAATTGCCAACAGCGCCACCCCAGTTTGACCCGCCGCCTGGAGCGGAAGAATCAATCGGGGGCGTAAAACTTATAAGGCAGAGGAGCAGGAAGATACCCAGGACAATGGCTATAATCCCTATAACTTCCTGATTTCTGGTTGGATGGAAAGTTTGTTTCTTGGTAGCCATGTATCAGGATGAAACCCAAAAAAAACGAAGAAGAATTGTATCCTTAATTGGACTCTACAGTTACTTTTTCATTTCTGACACGACGACAGATTGAGTCCAGAATACCGTTTATGAATGACGCTGCATCGTCGGTGCTGAAACGCTTTGCAATCTCAATGACCTCATTCAGGACGACAGATACCGGAATATCCTGCTTATGCACAAGTTCAAAGGCCGCGATACGCAAAAGATTCCTGTCAATGACAGCCATACGGCTGAGTCGCCAGTTCTTTGCATGATCTTCTATCAGACTGTTAATTGAGTCCCAGTTGGCCTGGATACCCGACACAAGTTCCTTAGCATAAGGAGCTGCCTTTTTACTCACCTCAAAATGCTCACGCATACTGTCAATGTCAAGGGCGTCTTCTCCGCGCTGATCGACCTGATAAAGGTATTGCAGGGCGAGCTCCCTGGATTTACGACGGACACTCATCAGAATTGCGACAAAAGGTTTACCATCTCAATGGCAGCTACGGCACATTCAGAACCTTTATTTCCGGCTTTTGAGCCGGCCCTTTCAATAGCCTGCTCAATTGTGTCAGTTGTCAGAACACCAAAAATAATCGGCACCCCGCTCTCCATCATAGCCTGTGCTATTCCCTTTGCCGCTTCATTGGCAACAAAATCGAAATGAGGGGTAGCGCCACGAATGACGGCACCAAGGCAGATAACAGCATCATAGCGCCCGCTTTTTGCCATTTTCTGGGCAATAAGGGGAATTTCATACGCACCGGGAACGCGGGCCACATCAATGTCATCGTCAGAGGCACCTGAACGAATCAGTGTATCAAGCGCACCTTCAAGCAGGCGTTCTGCTATGAATGAATTAAAACGGGCAAGGATAATACCGATTTTTTTTCCTTCCGCCTGTAAATTTCCTTCAAAAAATTGTGCCATTTCGTCTACTCCATTCAAACTCTTATTGTGTGAACGTATCAGCGGCCCCTGACCCAAAGGAGCCTGCCGACCTGTTGCTATTTGGATTCAGATTCGCTTAATTCAAGCATATGTCCCATTTTGTCTTTCTTGCACTGCAGGTATCCAAGATTTTCAGGCACGGGGTTTGTCTCTATCCTTACGCGGTCAACAACCTGGAGACCATATCCTTCGAGCCCGACTATCTTTTTGGGGTTATTGGTCATCAGTTTCATCTTTCTGACCCCAAGGTCACGCAGAATCTGCGCTCCTATGCCATAATCACGCAGGTCGGCTTTGAATCCAAGCTCAATATTCGCCTCAACCGTATCCATGCCTTTATCCTGCAGAGCATAGGCTCTGAGCTTGTTGGCAAGTCCGATGCCACGTCCTTCCTGGTGCATATAAAGGATAACGCCGGCCCCCTCTTTGTCTACCATGCGCATTGCAGACTGTAACTGGGCACCGCAATCACAGCGCATGGAACCAAAAACATCGCCGGTGAGACATTCCGAATGAACGCGAACCAGCACCTCCTTGTCCGGATCAATCTCTCCCTTGACCAGGGCAACATGTTCGAAATCATCGACATCATTGGTGTAGGCAACGGCCTTGAATTCTCCTCCATAGCGAGTCGGCATTTTCGTTTCCGCAGCACGGTGGACCAGATTGTCCTTCTGCATCCGGTAGGCAATGAGATCCTCGATGGTAACGATTTTCATATTATGTTTCTTGGAAAACTCTTCAAGATCGGGCATGCGGGCCATGGTTCCGTCATCTTTCATTATTTCACAAATGACACCTGCCGGGGTAAGTCCTGCCAGACGGGCCAGATCCATCGATCCTTCTGTTTGACCGGTACGAACAAGAACCCCACCTCGACGGGCACGTAAAGGGAAAATATGTCCGGGGCTTACCAGATCTTCCGGTTTTACATCAGGTGCTACCGCAGCCTGAATGGTACGCGCCCTGTCCGCCGCAGAAATACCGGTGGTTACTCCACGCCGTGCTTCAATGCTGACGGTAAAAGCAGTCTCAAAAGGAGATTTATTGTCCTGCACCATCATTGGCAGGTTCAATTTTTCCAGGTGATCCGGTGTCAAAGTCAGACAAATCAACCCACGTCCATGGGTTGCCATGAAATTTATCGCTTCAGGGGTAGCCAACTGCGCAGCCATGCACAGATCGCCCTCATTTTCCCTGTCTTCATCATCAACGAGAATAACCATTTTTCCGTCTCTGATGTCCTTAAGAGCCTCTTCAATCTTACTTACAGGCATTTTCCTCACCTACTCCGGCAGAACCGGATATTAATATTAATAAATTTGATATGTTTCGTTCGTTTCGCAGGCCGCCATACCCATGGCGACTCTTGATTGTCGGGAACAGTTTCCCAACCTGCATGCTCCAAAAAATCAGAATGCAGAAATACAAACAGATTATTTCAGAAACCCATGCTCTGCCAAGAAAGCCGGATTTATCTTTGATTCCGACGAAACGGGTTCATGATCTTTAGAGAGCAGTAATTTTTCAACATACTTGCCGATGAGATCAACTTCAATATTTACCGTGTCACCCTGTTTTAAAGGTCCAAGCGTTGTCACCATCAGAGTATGGGGAATGATCGATACAGAAAATGAACGTTCATCGCAATGGTTCACTGTGAGGCTGATACCATTTATTGTGATGGATCCCTTTTCAATGATGTAACGTCCCAGTCCCGTGGGCACGGAAAATGTGAACCGAACAAAATCGCCTTCAGGCTTTCTCTCAAGGACTTTCGATGTTGCATCTATATGACCGCTGACAATATGCCCGCCAAGTCTGTCACTCAACCGCAAGGCCCTTTCCAGGTTCATCTTCATGCCGACAGCAAGTTTGCCGAGATTTGTACGGGACAGACTTTCAGGAGAGACATCAACTTCAAAGCGTCTACCGGATATATTTTTGGCAGTCAGACAGACGCCGTTACAGGCTATGGATTCACCTTCTTCAGGGTCGGAAAGCTCAAAATCAGCTTCAACAGCGAACACCATTCCTCCCCCTGAAGGCCTGACAGCAAGTAATGTTCCCTGTCCCTGGATTAATCCTGTAAACATTTTTTTCGTATCCGTATGTAACTAACTTAAGTAACAGAAAAAATTCCTTCTATCATTACATCATCACCAAAACGCCTGGTTCGCCTGGTCACAAGCCGTCTACTCTCCTTGACCCTTTGTACAGCAAGCTCGTCAACGACTGCCACAGCATCACTTCCCAAAAACAGAGGTGCCAGAAAAAGAGTAACCTGATCAACAAGTCCTGCTCTCATGAAAGCCCCGTGTATGCGTCCTCCGCCTTCTACAAGCAGGGAATTGATTTGGGATTTTCCCAGAAACCGTAATACCTCTTTTAGATTCACGCCACCCGCATCCTGATTTTTTATCGGAATGACCCGTGCTCCGGCGTTTTCAAGCCGTATTTTTTTTTTGTTATCAACATTCTTTGAACAAAAAATCCATGTTTGGGCTTCAGATTGCTGACAAAGCATTTTTGCTGCAGGATCAAGGCGGAGATTGCTGTCCAGGACAACACGTAAAGGATCATGCCCTTTTCTTCCCTTTAATCGAGTGGTCAGAGACGGGTCATCGTTCATTGCAGTAGCAACGCCAACCAGAATTGCATCAACCCTGTTTCGGATGCGATGCACCTCGGCACGGGAAGCCTCATTTGTAATCCAGCTGCATTCACCGCTTGCCGCGGCTATTCGGCCATCAAGACTGCACCCGGCCTTCATGATGACCCAAGGCAGGCCGGTTGTAATATGCTTTATAAAAGGATAATTAATCTCCCGGCACTCCTGTTCCAAAACATGAGACTTGACTTCAATCCCCTGCTCAACGAGGTAATCGCATCCCTTTCCAGCCACCAACGGATTCGGATCAATCATGCCGACAACAACTCGTTTTATGCCGCTGGCAACAATTGCCCTGGTACACGGAGGAGTGCGGCCTGTATGATTACAGGGCTCCAGAGTTACATAAATTGTTGCGTTCTCTGCCTGCTTTCCGGCAGCACGCAAGGCATGGATTTCTGCATGGGGAGTACCGGCTTTTTTATGGTAGCCTCTGGAAACGAGCTTTCCGTTTTTGACAACAACTGCCCCGACGCATGGATTAGGTGAAGTGCGGCCAATCCCCTTACGGGCTTCGCGTAAGGCGATTTTCATAAAATGACTATCAGGATCTATCACTCTGTTGATCTTCCTTATTGCTGAGCAAGCCCTTCAACTCCTCCATGAATTCACTTAAATCTTTAAACTGACGATACACGGAGGCAAACCGAACATAGGCCACCTCATCAATTTTCCGCAAAGCGTCCATCACACGCGCACCCACAAGACGTATGGGGATCTCTCTTTCTCCCATATCCTGTAATTCTCTTTCAAGACTATCAACAAACTCCTCAATCTGAGACATGCTTACCGGTCTTTTTTCGCAGGCTTTTTTCAAACCGGAAACGACTTTTGAGCGGTCCCAGGCTTCACGCCGGTCATCCTTTTTGATGAGCATGGGCATGGTTACTTCCAGGCGCTCGTAAGTTGTGAAACGTCTACTGCACGACTCACATAAACGGCGGCGGCGGGTTATGGTGTAATCTTTATTAAGACGTGAATCGACAACCTTATTGTCAAGGTGACCGCAGTAGGGACATTTCATCGTGTTTCCTGAACCTTCTTCATGGATTTCAGTAATCGATTACTATATTCAGTTTTTTCAACTGCCTGCCCATAGGGCAGAAATACATGCATATTCAGTTACTCTTTCAGCAAAAAAAGGTATTTACCCTGAAAAGTTCGAGATCCACTTCCTCAAAAGCGGGGTTAATTCTTATGCATATCGCCCTTTTCATCCATCTGAATAAGGGGAATACCGGCTTCAGCCAGCATGGACGAGGCCAGGAAATCAGGATACCCGTCCTTATAGTAAATCTCCTTAACCCGGGCATTTATAAGCATCTTACTGCATATTGCACATGGCATATTGGTGCAGTAAACAATTGCATTTTCAACTGTCACGCCATGCAGTGCAGCCTGTATGATGGCATTTTGTTCGGCATGAAGTCCCCGGCACAGTTCGTGCCGCTCTCCGGAAGGAATATTCTGCTGTTCGCGCAGGCAACCAACTTCAAGACAATGCTTGACCTTCGTGGGAGCGCCGTTATATCCGGTGGCAATAATACGTTTATCTCGAACAAGAATTGCCCCGACCTTGCGGCGGGTACAGGTTGATCGCTGGGCAACCAGTTCCGTGATCGAAAGGAAATATTGAGACCAGGACGGCCGATCTTCCGGCTTAGTCATCTTCGCGCTCAAACTCTGGATAGAGCGGGAATTCCTCACACAACATGCGCACTTCAAGGCGAATTGCGGCAAGCTCTTCCTTGTTTTCCCGATTGATTAAGGCCCTGTTTATCCAGTCGGCTATTTGAGCCATCTCCTTTTCCTTCAGTCCGCGAGTGGTCACAGCAGGAGTACCGATTCTGATGCCTCCGGTAACAAAGCGGCTCTGGGTGTCAAAAGGAATGGCATTTTTATTAACCGTCAGACCTGCATCCTCAAGCACCTCTTCAGCAAGCTTTCCTGTAACATCCTTGTTATTTAAGTCAACCAGGAGCAAATGATTGTCTGTTCCACCGGAAACAAGATTAAAGCCGAAATTTTGCAGATTTCCGGCCAATGCCTGTGCATTTTTTACGACCTGGGCCTGGTATTTCTTGTACTCATCTGTCATTGCCTCTTTAAAGCTCACGGCTTTGGCAGCAATGACATGAACAAGAGGGCCGCCCTGAATACCGGGGAAAATCTTGCTGTTTAATTTTTTGCCGAATTCCTCTTTGGCCAAAATAAGACCACCACGGGGACCACGCATGGTTTTATGTGTCGTAGTCGTGACAAAATGAGCGTATGGAACAGGTGAAGGATGGACGCCGGCAGCTACCAGACCGGCAATATGGGCCATATCCACCATGAAAAGAGCGTCAATTTTATCTGCTATTTTCCGAAAGCCTTCAAAATCGATGACCCGCGGATAGGCACTGGCTCCAGCCACAATCATTTTCGGTTTTTCAGCCAAAGCAATGCGTTCCACTTCCTCCATATCTATCTGGCCGGTCTCTTTTTTAAGACCGTAAGAGGTAAACTGGAAAAGCTGACCGGAAAAATTTACAGTGCTGCCGTGGGTGAGATGGCCGCCATGGGCAAGATCCATCCCCAGAACCTTATCGCCAGGCTGCAGATTAGCAAAATAAACTGCCATATTTGCCTGGCTGCCTGAATGTGGCTGCACATTGGCATATTCAGCCTGAAAGAGTTCCTTTGCCCTGGAAATGGCTAAGGACTCTATTTCATCGGCATACTCACAGCCGCCGTAATATCTCTTGTTCGGATACCCTTCCGCGTACTTATTTGTAAAGATGGAACCCTGTGCTTCGAGAACTGCCGGACTGACAATATTTTCAGAAGCAATAAGCTCGAGTTGATTTGTCTGGCGTTCAAGCTCATAGCGGATAGCCTGATACACTGCGGGATCCGATTGTTTTAGTGTCATTTCTTCTATTCTGGCGTTGTTGGTTAATATCACGGGAGATTGACTGAAAATGCATTTTCTCCACCCACCGGTTCGGTGATGCAAGAAAATGCCTTACTTGGGCCAACCTCTCTGGGTTGAGTTGATTTGCCCTGCAAACAGGGAAAACCTCAAGGCTACGTAAAAAATCAAGCTGCCCATCCGCCAAGGCAATATGAACAACTAAACAGAGGTTACCTCAGCGGTTGAACGGATTTCTGCGAAACCTTCAAATCTCTTTTTTAAAACATCTGTATACGCTGCAAATGACGTCCTGCGGCAAAATCCGTGGTGACCCAGGTTCGGACAATCTCCTCGGCAAGTCCGGGACCTGTCACCCTGGCACCCAGGCACAGCACATTGGCATCATTATGTTCACGACTCATCCGGGAGGTAAAAATATCAGAGCATAATGCCGCCCGGATCTTCGGATTTCTGTTGGCGGCCATGGACATGCCTATTCCGGTTCCGCAAACCAAAATCCCGCGATCACATTCGCCACTTGCAACGAGATCGCAGACAGATTGCGCATAGTGTGGATAATCTACTGACGACTCGGAATTCGTGCCCTGGTCGGACACCTCATGGCCCAACTCAGAAAGCAGAGCCAATATAAGTGGTTTCAGAGCAATTCCACCATGATCACACCCTATTGCAATTTTCACATTCTACCCCTCAAATCGTTTCATGACGATGACGGCATTTGTGCCGCCAAAGCCAAATGAATTTGACATTGCCGCCCGAATCTGCGTTTGTCGTGCCTGTCCGGCAACATAATCCAGATCACATTCATCATCAGGATTTTCCAGATTCGCAGTGGGAGGAATGATCTGGTGATGGAGTGAAAGTGCGGTGAAAACAGCCTCTATGCCCCCGGCTCCACCAAGCATATGGCCGGTCATGGATTTTGTTGAACTGATAGCAAGTTTCTTGGCATGCTCACCATACACGGCTTTAATGGCACGGGTTTCTACAACATCGTTGAGAGGTGTGGATGTGCCGTGGGCATTAATGTAATCAATATCTTCTACAGCGAGTCCCGCATCACTCAAAGCCATTTTCATGCAGCGTATTGCGCCGTCTCCGTCTTCCGGAGGAGCAGCCATATGATAGCCGTCACCGGAAAGACCATATCCTGCCATTTCCGCGTAGATCTTGGCACCTCTTGCCTTGGCATGCTCAAGTTCCTCAAGAATAAGAATACCGGCTCCTTCGGAAATAATAAAGCCGTCACGATCACGGTCAAAAGGCCGCGATGCTTTTTCAGGCTCATCATTTCGTTTGGAAAGAGCTTTCATGGCATTAAAACCGCCAACAGCAAGAGGGCAGATGACAGACTCACTGCCACCTGTTATGGCCACATCACAACCGCCGTTGCTCACCAGCCGAAAAGCCTCACCAACAGCATGGGTCCCGGCAGCACAGGCTGTGGTCACCGACATATTGGGGCCCTTTGCTTTCTTGACTATGGAAATCTGGCCTGCACCCATATTGGGGATAACCATTGGTATGAAAAAAGGAGTTATTCGCTTCGGTCCCTTATCAAGAAAAACCTTATGGTACTTTTCGATGGTAGGAAGACCGCCAAGTCCACAACCGGTGATAACGCCGACTCTGGTTGCGTTTTCCTCAGTAACCTCAAGATCAGCATCACCAAGGGCCATCTCAGCGGCAGCTATGGCATATTGAACAAATAAATCCAGGTGTTTTGCCGTTTTCGGTTCAATAAAGTCAGCAACATTAAAATCTTTTACTTCTGCTGCTATTTTAACGGCAAAATCACTGGTATCAAAGCGAGTAATAGGCCCTATGCCACTTTTACCGGCACAGAGCCCATTCCATGTTTTGTCTACACCTGTCCCAAGCGGAGTAACAAGACCCAAACCTGTGACAACTACTCTTCTAGACATTTTTGACCTCTAAATGAGTAACTATATGAAAAAGTAATTTCAAAAGGCCTTACAAGGCCTTTGTCAGTTAAAATTGAGCTATTACTTTTGCAAAGAATTAATGTGGTCAATGGCAAGCTGAACAGTTGTGATCTTTTCTGCAACTTCATCCGGAATCTCGGTATCAAAAGCATCTTCCATAGCCATGATAAGTTCAACAAGATCAAGAGAATCCGCACCAAGATCATCAATAAATGAGGCGGCAGGAACGACTTTCGCCTTGTCAACACTCAATTGCTCAGCAATAATATCAATAAGTTTTGCTTCATTAGACATAATTTTCTCCTTCTTTTCCATAACAAGCCTTCAATACGAACCAAAGACTTTCTGATGTAAATTAACCTCTTTACTTACCCCATGAACATTCCGCCGTTAACATGAATAAACTGTCCGGTTACATAGCGGGCTTCATCGGAAACCAGATATAAAACCGCAGCAGCGACATCATCGACAGTTCCCAAAGAGTTCATGGGTATTTCTGCTTTAATTTTTTCCGTCACCTCTTCAGGCAGCCCCCTGGTCATGTCTGTATCGATATAACCCGGGGCAACTCCGTTTACCGTCACATTTCTCGAAGCAAGCTCCCTGGCAACGGAACGGGTCAAGCCTGTCATACCTGCTTTGGCAGCCGCATAATTTGCCTGTCCTGCGTTTCCGGTAAAACCGATAACCGAGGTAATGGAGACAATGCGACCGTATCGTTTTTTCATCATGGGGCGACTGACTGCCTTGATACAATTAAAAGCGCCTTTCAGGTTTGTATCAAGTACATCATCCCAGGCATTTTCTTTCATCATGGCAATGAGACCATCCCGGGTAATGCCGGCGTTGTTGATAAGAATATCTATCTTGCCGTAGTCATCCACTATATTTTTTATGGCTGCCTGGACCTGGCCTGCATCCGCAACATTAAACTGGTATGCAGCGGCATTGCCTCCGGATTCTTTAATCGAAGACACTGTTTCTTCAGCAGCATCCGGCCTGCTCACATAATTGACTAAAACCGTTGCCCCCTTTTCGGCAAGCGCAAGACATATAGCTTTACCTATTCCTCTGCTTCCGCCGGTGACAACAGCGATTCTACCCTCTAAATTCATCCTGTATCCTGTCTCTGCTTTAATCTTCTACGTCCCAACTGATTTCATTTACAAACAAAAAATTTTTCAGGAAGCCCTCTCAGCTTTGATTTTTTCAATCAACTTCGGCAAGATATCAAAAAGGTCCCCGACAACACCATAGGTGGCCACATCAAAAATCGGCGCATTCGGATCCCGGTTGATGGCAATAATTGTATCAGCGGATTGCATACCGACAAGATGCTGAATTGCTCCTGATATACCACAGGCTATATATACTTTAGGACTCACAGTCTTTCCAGTCTGGCCTACCTGATGGGGATAGGGAATCCAACCGCTGTCAACAGCTGCCCTGGATGCAGCAACAGCACCTCCCAACTGATCGGCAAGGTCATTAATAAGCAGAAAACCCTTTTCATTTTCCAGACCCCGTCCGCCGGCAATAACAACATCCGCCTCATTGAGGTTGATTTGATCTCCTTCAAGCGGCACAAACTTACGAACCTTGACCCGCGAAACTATACGCTCCGGAGCTATGCTGCAGTCAACAACCTCTCCACTGCGAGCATTATCAGGCTCAAGGGCCTTCATAACCAGTGGACGGACAGTTGCCATCTGGGGACGGTGATCCGGACAGGCAATAGTTGCCATAATATTCCCACCAAATGCCGGTCTGGTCTGCAGTAAAGATCCATCCTCATCATGTATGTCAAGCTCAGTGCAGTCAGCAGTCAAACCTGTTTGCAGCGATGTTGCCACTCTTGGGATGAAAGAACGGCCAATGGCGGTCGCCCCGGCCAGAACGATCTCAGGCTTATGTTGCCGTATCAGATCTTCAAGGGCATTACCGTATATCTCGTCAGTAAATTGACCAAAAGCAGGATCATCGAGAACATATACCTTGTCGGCACCATAGGAAATAAGCTGCGCAGGCACATCATCCTTGTTATCAATAAAAAGAACGGCTGACAGGGGTACATTTCTCCGGTCTGCCAGTTTACGGGCAGCACCCAGGAGTTCAAATGTTACAGGAGCCACCCTGCCGTTTCGGTACTCTGCAAAAACCCAGACACCTTTCCAGTCGGACAGATCGCCCTTCTTCTCACGATCAAGGCCTTCAACGGAGAGGGCTTCTACTTCGCAGAAATCAACACACCCACCGCACAATGTACAATTTTCATTTACTTCAGCAATTCCATCAACAACATGGATAGCGTCAAACGCACAGTTTGACTCGCATAGCCCGCAACCGATACAGGCATCAATATCAATCAGTAACATAGCTTCAGCTCAATTCAATTAATTTTTCTGCCAACTGGCTTACCTGCTCATCCACTGTCCCCTCAAGCATTGTCCTGTCTCCCTTTAACTGGGGAGCAAAAACACGGGAAACCCATGTGGGAGAGCCTTTAAGGCCGAGCTGATTCAGATCAGCTGCAATATCATCAGCTGTCAGCGTGGTTATGGCGATTTTTTTGGCCTTCATCTTTCCTTTGAGAGAAGGAAGTCTGGGCTCATTAATCTCTTTTACAACGGTAAGTAAAGCCGGCAGTGTTACCTCGACCTCATCGTAGCCGTCATCCATGAGTCTTTCCACGACCAGGGTTGAATCGTTTGCCTCGCAGACCTTTCTTACGCAGGTTACGTAGGGGAAATCCATTCTAACGGCAAGCCCGGGACCAACCTGGGCCGTATCTCCATCAATGGCCTGCTTGCCGCACAAAATAAGATCAGCACCGCCTATTTTCTCTATTGCCTTTGACAATGTATAGGTTGTTGCCAGAGTATCAGCCCCGGCAAAAGCACGGTCCGAAACGAGTACCGCCTCGTCTGCTCCACAGGAAACGGCTTCCCGTAAAATTTCTTCAGCCTGCGGAGGCCCCATGGTCAGCACGGTAACCGTGGCGCCAAGTTCATCTTTGAGTCGAACCGCCGCTTCAAGCGCGTGACGATCATAAGGATTAATAATTGACTGCACACCTTCCCTGGCCAGGGTATTTGTTTTCGGATCAAGCCGGACGTCTTTGGCATCAGGAACCTGTTTGATACACGCTATAATCTTCATTTGCCCCTCGTATATTCCTTATTAAGCTCCTGTCCGACAACATTTCTCTGGATTTGGTTTGTTCCCTCGTAAATCTGCAAAATTTTTGCATCACGCATCATCTTTTCAACAGGGTAGTCACGCATGTAGCCATAACCACCCAGAACCTGAACAGCATCGATCGTTACTTTCATGGCGACATCGGTTGCAAATACCTTGCACATTGAGGAGGCCTTGGACATATCCTTGGGATGGGCATCGATATGTTTTGCAGCGGAATAGACAAGGGCTCGGGCCGCTTCGACTTCAATGGCCATGTCTGCGAGCATATGCTGAACCGCCTGAAATGAAATAATCGGTTTCCCGAACTGGACGCGTTGCTTGGCATATGTTACAGCCTCGTCAATAGCGGCCTGGCCAAGTCCGACACCAAGCACGGCTATTCCGGGGCGCGACTTATCCAGCGTCTTCATAACGGTAATAAAACCAGTGCCCTGCCGTCCGATAAGACGATCTTTCGGGATACGGCAGTCCTTGAAAATCAATTCACGGGTAGCAGAAGCCCTGATCCCCAGTTTTTTCTCTTTTACGCCATACGAGAAGCCTGGGTCACTGTCCTCGACAACGAACATGGACGCGCCTCTTGGCCCTTTTTCACGGTCGGTGATTGCGATAACAGTATAAATTTGCGCCTCTCCGGCATTGGTGATCCACTGTTTGGTTCCGTTGAGAACCCATTCGTCACCATCAAGTACTGCCGTGGTCTGAATGCCTGAGGCATCACTCCCGGCGTTGGCCTCGGTTAATCCGAAAGCTGCCCTTCTTGTTCCTGCAGCAATATCCGGCATGTATTTTTTCTTCATCTCATCACTACCGGCAATGAGAATGGGGAAAGCACCCAGGGCACTGGCGGCAAATGCCGTTGCAACACCGACGCAGCCACGGCCAAATTGTTCAAGAGCCAGAACGATTTCAAAAGTTCCTGCACCAAATCCACCGTATTCTTCAGGAATATACAAACCAAACAGATCCGCCTTGGCAACGGCGTCTAAAATTTCACGAGGGTACTCCTCGGACTCGTCAAGTGCTGCCCTCTGGGGAACAATTAACTCGTCCGTAATCTGTCGGGCCAGATCAACAATCATCTGTTGTTCTTCAGTTAAAAAATAATCCACTGCTCACTCCCTTATCAGTCTGCTTAAAAAATGAAAATGACACGAGTATGTCCAAAAAAACAAAAAAATCTTGCTTTTTTCTCTACCCTTTATCATTTTTTGCGATGATTTATAAAAAAATGCTACCACCTGAACAAGGCGGCTCCCCACGTAAATCCGCCACCGAATGCACAGAGCAACAGGTATTCTTCAGCTTGAATTTTTCCCTGCCGGTTTGCTTCATCCAGTGCGATGGGAATGCTAGCCGCCGATGTATTACCATATTTATAAACATTTATATAGAATTTTTCGAGAGGAACCCCGAGTCTGTCGACAAGGCTTTTCAAAATACGGATATTGGCCTGGTGGGGAATTATCAGAGAGACATCTTCAATGCTGACTCCGGTCTGGTCTAGCACCGAGCTGATCGCGTCATCCATACACCTGACAGCGTGCTTAAACACGTCGCGCCCAGCCATTTTGATATAGGAGCCATCATTGCCGGGCCGAATCAGGTCTTTGTTCATGCTTGGAGCACTGTCCATGTACAGCAATTTGTACAGAGAACCATCGGAATAGAGGTTGCTTGCCAGCATTCCCCGTTCCTGATCAGTGCCTGTGACAATGCATGCTCCAGCGCCATCACCAAAAAGAACACAGGTATTCCTGTCCTGCCAATTCACTCTTGTTGATAATGTCTCAGCACCTATGACGAGAATTTTCAGATGAGGATCGAATTTGATATATTTTTCAGCAAGATCCAGAGAATAAAGAAAACCGGAACAGGCAGCATTGAGATCTAAGGCAAAAGCATTGGTCGCCTTGAGCTCTTTCTGGACAAGACAAGCGCATGAAGGCATACTTATTTCTGAAGTGATTGTCGCCACTATGATCATATCAAGATCTTCTGCCACAAGACCTGACATGGAAAGAGCTTTCCGGGCCGCCCGAGAACCAAGTTTGGAGGTCTCGTCACCCTTTGATGCAATATGCCTTGTTTTAATACCTGTCCTGGTGGTAATCCACTCATCCGAGGTGTCTACCATTTTCTCAAGATCAGTATTGGCCAATATCCTTTCAGGCAACGCCGAACCAGTACCGATAACAACCATAGAACTCATTTAAGCAACCCCTTCCGCAACAGCAGCTTCATCCTTGACAGCCGGAGCATCAGGATTGTTATCCTTGAGTAACCGAAGGATATGGTCATGCACCTTGTTTCTTGACAACTCATCTGCAACGTGGAGTGCATTTTTGATGGCCAGCTTGTTTGAACGCCCATGGCATATAACCCCGGCACCATTAAATCCAAGCAGCGGAGCACCGCCGTATTCGGCATAATCCACTCTCTTTTTGAAATTACTGAATGCCTTGCGGGCAAGGTAGTATCCCATTTTGGCCTTAAAGGTCTTTGCTATTTCATCGCGCAGCATGGACTGAACCGCCTCAGCCAGACCTTCGCTTAATTTAAGACACACATTGCCGACAAACCCGTCGCAAACAATGACATCCACATTACCCTGGAAGGTATCACGACCCTCTACATTGCCAATAAAATTAAGAGCACTGTCCTGAAAAAGTGTATAGGTGCTCTTGACAAGCGCGTTTCCCTTACTGCCTTCTTCACCTATACTGAGCAATCCGACACGGGGTTTTTCAGAACCGAACATGATTTGATAAAAGGCGGAGGCCATAATGCCAAACTGAAAAAGGTGATTCGGACGGCAATCAACATTGGCTCCGACATCCATGACAACGACAGGGCCTTTTAGGGTGGGAAAGACACTGGCAATACCGGGACGTGATATATTTTTGAGGCGTCCCAGATATTTAATTGCCGCAGCCATGACGGCACCGGAGTTGCCGGCACTGACAACTGCGTCTACTTTCCCTTTTTTGAGCAGATCAAAGGCAATAACAATGGAAGAATCTTTCTTTTTGCGAACCGCATCAATGGGAGTGTCATTCATCGTAATCACTTGCGTTGTGGGTACAAGATCGATTAAATGAGCCACTTTTTCTTTTTCAAGAATCGGTTGCACCACCTGCTCGTCGCCAAGCAAAGTAACTTGCAGATCAGTTTCACGAACAGCCAGCGCAGCACCTGCAACAATTTCAGCAGGCCCTCGATCACTCCCCATGGCATCAAGTGCTATCCGCACAAATACCTCCACTCCGGCAAGAAAGCTTCCGCTTTCGCCTCATCCAGACAAGCTGGATTCATTAATGGTCCGGATCTTTGCCCTGTCACTGAAGTTTTTTAGATGTTTGCCAGGCAATATCTGCTTGCGGAAGTTGAGGAGTTGCCTCCTCAGCATTCTCGCATGTGGGAAAAATTCCGCAAATATCAAAGTCAAAAACCACTCTGTGCAGGTGGCAAAATTCAGGGGACAACAGCCTTCAATTTTTTCTCAAATCGAAAAATAGAGAAAAAATTTTCGCCCCAAAACAGCTTTGCCAGACAATGCCTATGATCACGAACCCTGTGCAAGTTAATCTAAATCTTCATCTCCGAGATCTATCACGGTACGACCTTTATAGGAACCGCAACCGGAACAGAGACGATGAGGGAGTTTGGGCTCGCCACATTCATCACAGTTGACGACATTAGGTGCTGTCAACGCATCATGAGCACGACGTTTTCTGGTGCGGGAATGTGAGTGTCTTCTTTTTGGTAAAGCCATTATTTTTTCCTCCAAACGACGAGTTTATATAACTAGTTTGTAACTATTCAGCGTAAAGCCAAAATTTAGCTAAAACCACAATTCGCAACTAGTTTTAAGATTAAAAAAGTAATCTCTGTTTCAGTACCAAATGGGAACCAGAGTCTCAATGTTATTTTTGTCGATTCACTATAACGGTCTTACATTTATGCCCATGAAGGACAAAAAAGCGCTACCGCCACCTGCTCAACTGTACCTTTTTGGGGTATTTTCACAGTGGCATGGTCAGCGTCCCGACTTTCTTTTGCAGATTAATCAATCTTCAATTTAGCCAATTGGCTGAAAGGTGATGCTGTTTCCTGCACACATTCACACCGACTTTCGTTAAGATTGGCCCCGCAACTGCTGCAGATTCCCTTGCATTGTTTTCTGCATAACTTTTTTATGGGCATAAGCAGATACAATTGTTGCTGCAGCAAATCAACAATATCAATCTGCGAATCATGCAGGTTTACCACATCCATTTCATTATCATGACAGAAATGGTCTGACTCGCAAAAATCGGCTTCACTCCTGTCAACAAATTCCAGATCAACCTTGAATTCAGCATCAAGCGGCAAATCAAATTCTTCAAGGCAACGATCACAATTTGCACCAACAGTTGTTGTCAGCCTGCCCACAACTATAACCCGTTGTTCTCCTACTTTCTTTAAAGACAGTGAAGCCAGGGTTTGCCCTTTGTATTGCAATTCACGGGGCAGCCAGGACGTATCTTTGAGGGTAATTGAAATTCCCTCATCAGGGATTTCAAAAAAATCTATTTTCACAGGTTGCTCCCCAATTTAGATAAAACGCAACGGAACAAGAAATTATAAATAAAATTAATTTCTTGTCAAGAGCTTTCCTGCAACAATAAAAAATAGAAACTTGAAATGAGATTGATTAGAGAATTTCTGCCAGGCGGGAACCAGACTGTTGAAGACGCAGGCCAGTAATCTCTGAAATATACATAAGAAGTTTCATTCCTAATGCCGGATCCTCATTCATGATTCCATGTGCATTGTCATGTGTCAGAATGAGAGCATGAGACGTTTCTTTGGCAACCAGAGTAACAGACCGATTCAATGAAGTTACAATAGAATGTTCTCCAAAAAGGGCTCCATTTTCCAATATGCCCAGGAGAATATGTTTCCCTGGAAATTCTGTCTCTTTTTTTACGACAATTTTTCCTCTGACCAAAAAACCCATATATCCACCAGCATCTCCCTGTCTCCATATCGTTGTTTTTCCAGGATACAACCTGGAATCACATGAACTGAATATTTTTTGGGACTCACTCTCGGTAAATATCGGGAAAGCGGAACAAAACTCATCGCTGGTTATCTGATAATCATCTTTGCTAGTCAATTAAATCTCCACTGATGATTATGCAACGTTGACGGTTTCATATTCATGCCCTTTAGCAGGTTGTTGAAAAACTACTGCGCTTGCTGATACTGCGTCAAAATTCGGCTCAAAATGCTCATTTACTCCATGTAAACTGCGCTTTTTCGCCTCATTTTTCCTTGTCTCCGCTTCGCTCGCTACATTTTTCAACAGCCTGCTAGGGGTGAAACCCCACTTAACCACCGATGACAGGCATATCACTTCCATCAACTTTCTTCCTTTTCAATTATCTGGATCTTCTCATCAAGCCGTTTGACAAGTCCTGCATATTTTTCCTTTTTCAAAATACTCCGAAACTGGCTGCGATAGTTTCGAACTAGACTGACTCCTTCAATAACCACGTCATACACCCGCCATTCATCTCCGGAGATAATGAGTTTATACTGTATGGGAATCTCCAAATCATTATGCCTTATTGACGTATCAACAGCAGCTTTATTCTTGACAATTGATTCATTTGAAAAAACAACCTCCTCGTTCGAGTAGGCTTCTATTTTATTTATATATGTATTTTCGAGAAGTTGAGAAAAAACATGGATGAAATACTTTTTTTCCTGCTCGTTTCTTCTTCTCCATTCCTTAGCAAGTGTACGTCGAGCCATCTCCTCAAAATCAAAACGATGCCGGACAACTGCCAGGATAAGCATCCTTCTTTCCTTTCTGTTTTCCGGCAGCTTCAACCTTTCATGATTCAGAATGACCATAATTTCCTCTACAGTACAGCGCATAGAGGCCTCCGGGCCATATGCCGGAGGTTGTCCGAAACACAAGGAAGGGACAAAGAGGGACAGAAATGATAAAAAAAGAACTCTTTTCATGGTCACGCAACTGGTTCGTTAGTCAATCAATAAACACTTTGATTCTTGTTCAGATCTTTCACTTTACTGTCACGGTGCTGAAGATATGCATCACGGAGTGCTATATAGGGATCAAAAGATGCCTCTTTAAAAGCCTCATAATCACCAATAACAAGGGAAGTATTGTTTATACTGTCAAGAGCGTAGGCTGCCATGCCGATCCCCTCATCATCCTGATACAGATAATAAAGTGGCGACAGAAAGGAATCACCGGCAAATCCAACAGTATCCCTCAAGGTAGAAGGACCCAAAAATGGCCAGCAGAAATAAATACCATTGCCCACACCGTAGACAGCGAGAGTCTGCCCAAAGTCTTCATCTTTTATCTGCAAGTCGAAAACATCTTTGGCAGGGTCACCGAATCCAGCAACACCTGCTGTTGTGTTTATAAAAAAACGGGACAGCTCTATTCCGGCATTTTGAAATTTGCCCTGCAAAACATTATTAACTATCCGCACAGGTGCAAGCAGGTTGTGAAATGCATTCCTGACACATATACGAAAGTCCTTGGGAATTGCCGCGCCATATACCCTGGCAGCTGGTTTCAAAGCCCAGAAGTAAAGTTTGTCATTAAAATGAAAGAAAAAACGGTTGACCGGCTCCAGGGGATCACTGACTTCAACACCGAATTCCATTTCATCATCAAAATCAAAGTCGTCTTCCATGAAACCTGGTGATTCTTCCCCATATGCAACAGAGGAAGCAATACAGGGCATTCCCATATCGGTTATCTTCACACCGGATGGCTGAAAGGTAAACAATAGAGTAAAGATGATAAGATTCAAAAAATAAAATGTTCTCACGACAGCCTCTTTTTTGGGATTCCTATTCCTCTCTATCCTTCAACTTGTTCTCGCGTATTTTTTCCTCCATACGCTTAACAAGCTCTGAATAGGATTCATTCATCAAGATCTGCTTAAACTGTTGCCGGTAATTTTTCACAAGGCTAACACCTTCAATGATAATATCATAAATGAGCCATTCCTCTTTATTTTTTTTTACCTTATAGGTAATGGGAATTTCCATCTGGTCTTTAAGGATCTGGCTGTAAACCACTGCTTTTTCTCCGTAAACTTTTTGTTTCAGAAAAACAACCTCTTCATCAGAATAGGATTTGATCTTGTGGATATAGGTATGCTCCAGAACCTGGGAAAAGAGCCCGATGAAATGTTGTCTTTCATCTGCAGCCAGCTTTTTCCAGTACCTGGCCAGGACACTTCTTGCCAGAGTCGTAGAGTCAAATCGTTGTGTAATGACACTGACAACCTTTTCTTTTTTTTGAGGCCATCCGCCATAAAGGCTATCATCTGTTTTAAGAATTCCAAGGATTTCATCCATTGTCACCCGCAACTGGTCTATCGGCTCCGAGGAAGCCCGACATACTGTAGACGAAACAAGCAAGGCGCACAAGACCCCCACGAATATTCGGAAACAGAAAACCTGTTTTATGTGCTTCAAATGGCTAATATCAGCACCTCATACGAAGTATTTTTAATAAGATGTATTTTTTTAAAAAAATTTTTCCCAGGCAAATCAGAAACCAGTCTTAAATGTCGCCAAAAATATATTTGCTGATTAACTCCTCAAGATCAACTGCGGACTCTGTTTCGGTGAGGATATCCCCTTCCTTCAGGATAATATCAGATCCCCCCTGACTGATACGTATATACTTGTCGCCAATGATGCCCTGGGTTTTAATTGAGGCAATGGCATCATCTGTAACTTTAATGTCATTCGACAGATAGAGAGAGACCCTGGCCAGCTCATCATCTGTCAGTTTGATATCCGACACCCTGCCCACATCAACTCCGGCAATGGAAATGACTGCACCTTTTTTTAATCCGGAAACACTGTCAAAATCTGCATAAAGTGTGTAATTAGTACTCTTTGAGAAGACAGAAAACTCGCCGAATTGTAATGATATATAGGCAAAAGCCAGAAACCCGGCAATTAAAAATAATCCTACGAAAAATTCAAAATTTGCTTTTTTCATATTTTTTGTTCCATATCCCTGCTTGAATAAATATGCCCCATGGTTTCCACGGCAAAAGAAATCACATCAGGATCATCACTTTCCGGTATTTCTTCAGGACTGGAAAATGTTGCCATTTTTCCATTGGTGAGCAGGATGACCCGGTCTGCCAGGTTAAAAACCTTGGGAATATCGTGACTGACTATAATTGAAGTGTATCCGTACTGCTTCTGGGTTTTATAAAACAGACGGTAGATTTCCAGCGTAATATGGGGATCAAGACCGGTGGTTGGCTCATCAAAAAGCATAATCTCCGGTTGCAACATAAGAGCCCTTGCCAGTCCTACCCTTTTTTTCATTCCACCACTCAATTGGGCAGGGAATTTATCACCATGTCCACCCAGATTAAACTGAGCAAGCATTTCATGGACACGCTGATCTATGTCTGCTGATTTATAGGCGGTTCTTTCCTTCAAGGGTAAAGCAAGATTTTCATATACTGACATGGAATCAAGAAGGGCAGCTCCCTGAAAGAGCACTCCGAAATTCTTGCGCACATCATTTAAATGCCGCCTTTTCAGTTTCGTTATATCTTGGCCGGCAATAATAATTTGACCTGAATCAGGCTGAAGAAGTCCCAGAATAAGCTTCAAAGTGACACTTTTCCCCTGCCCGCTGCCTCCGGCAATAACGGTTGTTTTGCCAATCTCAAAAGAGACGTTTACCCCGTCAAGAACCCGTTGGTCCCCAAAGGATTTAACAACATTATGAAACTCAATAACTGCCTTACTCATAACATTATTGCCGTAATCAAATAATCCCATATCAATACGGAAATTGAGGAAACAACAACAGCATTGGTAGTGGCACGGCTGACCCCCTCGGCACCAAAACCGGCATTGCGCAGGATGTTTACAAAATAGCCCTTCCCTGTACATATCCACACGACAAGCAAAGCAAAAACAAAGGATTTGACAATACCAAGATTGATATCGAGATTCACAACGCTCTGCTCAATTCCTGAATGAAAGGCACCCGGATTAACGCCCAGAAGAATAACTCCTGCTATGTAACCACCCACTATGCCAATGATATTAAAAAACTGGGTAAGTATCGGAATAGAAATAATCGTTGCCAGAAACTTGGGTGTGATAAGATAGCGAAAGGGATCCACAGCCATACATTCCAAGGCGTCAAGCTGTTCTGAATTTCTCATAATACCAATCTCAGCGCACATTGCCGAACCGGCGCGTCCAATGACCATGAGAGCTGTCAACACAGGCCCGAGTTCTCGGATCAGACTGAGGGCAACAGCAGAACCAAGCAACCCTTCAGAACCGAATTTACGCAAGGTATAATACCCTTGCAGTCCCAGAACCATGCCGGTAAAAAGGGCTGTAAAAAATATTACCCAGACCGAATCAGCGCCAATAATCCTGATCTGACGGACAACTTCCCTGAAACGGAAAGGTCGGGCAAATATCCCTCTCAGGGCGGACAACAGAAAAATCCCCATCCGTCCCTGGTCGCGGATCATGTAGAGAAACGAATCCCCTATCCTGGCAATGAAAGAAAACATTGATAAATTGATGCCCGTATGATTCAACCGATTAATATGAGTTGATAAAATAATGTATTTTTAAATATGCATAAAATTGCTATCTTCTCATAAGATATTTGCCTTGTAAATGTCAAGTTATTCCTCTACCTCAAGGCACCACAAAAAGGTCTTTAAGATCAAATAATTACTTACATAAAATTACTATGAAATGCGCCCTTGTCGGATTTAATTGCCGATATACACACTCCACCCTCAGCCTTTTCTACCTCAGGAAGGCCCTGGAAAAAAATTCGCCATTTACCGACATTTCCCTTTACCAGCTCACAATTAATGACCCTTATTTTTCCGCACTCGTCAAGTTGAGTAAAACTGAAGCTGATATCTTTTTTTTCTCCGTTTATATATGGAACAGTACCCTTGTGTTGCGCCTCATCAACGACCTGGCAAAAGCTTTACCATCGTCACGATTCATACTTGGAGGTCCACAAGTTGCAATTTTCACACCATCAGAACTCCCGCCGCACACAACATGCGTCACAGGTGAAGTTGAGGGACTGCCGGCAGATTTTTATAATGACCTGAAAAACAGGGCTTTAAAAAAACACTATCAAGCCTTAAAAACAGACTCATTCCCTTCGCCATATCAAGGGGATGACTTCAATCAACATCTGCGAAACAGACACATCTATTACGAATCATCCAGAGGATGTCCGTATTCGTGTAGCTACTGCCTTTCCTCAACTGAAACGGGTGTCCGCTACAAAGACATGAAACAAGTCAAAGAGGAACTTCTGTTTATCCTGAACAACCGCCCCACTACACTGAGGTTCATCGACAGAACCTATAATTCTTCTCCGGACAGGGCCCTTGAAATCTGGAAATTTCTCAAAAAAAATTCCCTTCACACCACCTTTCATTTTGAAATATCGCCGGATATCTTTTCAGAAGAAATGTTTGCCTTTCTTGAAACCGTGCCAAACGGTCTTTTCCAGTTTGAAATTGGAATCCAGTCCACAAACAGCCAAACCCTGGCTGCCATAAATAGAAAAACAGAGCTTGAAAGGACGAAGGAAAACATCAAACGGCTGGTTCAACTCGGCACGATACATCTGCACGTGGATCTCATTCTGGGCTTACCGCATGAAACAATGGCATCATTTGAAAAATCATTTACAGATGTTTTCAGCCTGCAGGCCCATTACATTCAAATGGGTTTATTAAAAGTACTCCCGAACACTCCTGTCAGCAAACAGGTGGATGATTTCTCTTTAGCGCATTGCGCTCTCCCTCCCTACGAAATTCTTTCAACAAAATGGATGAACCACAAAGAGCTGAGCACACTGTACCTGTTCGGGGAATGCGTTGAAGCTTTTTACAATAATCGTTTTTTTAAATCCTTTTTCAAGTATATACAAAACAGCGGCCGGAACGGATTTCATTTTTTTATGGAACTTGTCACGTTCTGCAACCGGGAAAACTTCTTTGAACGTGCTAAAAATCAACGTTTTATGAGCCAACTTCTTTACAGCTTCAGCAAACAGCTTGTGCCCCACAGCAGTATCCTGCAAGAACTCCTTGTATTTGATTGGCTGCATAGCGGGAATCGTTTCCTGCCCAACCATCTCAGCAGCCTGCAAACAGCCCCAAAAGATGAGAGAAACCGCCTCTGGCACTCACTTCCCCAGGATTTGCCGCCTTTTTACAGCTCAAAAACACGAAACCACTTCTTCAAACAATCGTTTTTCCTGTCTTTTTCAAGGGAAGTCTTGGCAGAACTTGAATTTGATCCAGGGGAAAAAAACAGAGGAACACTCTGTTTTCTGATAGATAAAGAAAGCTCTGTAATGGACTATTGTAAAGTCTTACTGGTACCGGAAAATTAATTTTTATTCCAAATAGATACGAGATTATCGCGCCATTTCTCAACACCCTGACGGTTCATAAAAAATGAAGCAAAAAAAAAGTTTACCCTTCATCAAAAAAAGGTAAACTTTCTGCAAAACGAGAGATTCGCTTTAAAAATCAGTCTGCGCCGAACATCACTCCAATCTCTGGCCATTTATCCGTGGGAATTTCCGTGGCAAGCTTTAAAGCGCCGGCACTGCCGATATAATCGGGATCATCAACACAAGTTACAACAACTTCTCCATAATCACTCATCTGGTTGACAATCATTTGACTCAGGCCTTTAATGCGCGAACCTCCACCGGCGAGAATAATATTTTTCAGTGCTTCTTCCTGATCTTCAGGATCAAACTTCATCACAAGCGTATCAAGTTGTTCAACGATATCAGGAACAATGCTTTCGCAGACAGCCCGAACATCTTCAGTCACATCAAACTCTACCGGCTTCCCATCCATTCGAAGTTTCGCAATAACAGGTTTATCAGGTTGGCCGACAAAAGCATGCTTCTCCTTAATTGAACATGCGACAGATTCGGTAATCTGTACACCGGGATAGCGCCTGGCGATGGCTGACTCGAGACGTTCGTCTATAAAATCTCCCCCTTTGAGAAAGGTAACCTGGTCGTCAGCTGCCGGGACTGTACCTTTCATGCCACAGATATCAACTGTTCCCGCACCGATATCAATAACAATACAATTACTGAGTTTACCTAACTTGTAAGCAACCATAAAGGGTTCGGAAACCACCAGAGCAACATTCATCACCTCTTTGGCAATATCCAGCAAAAGCTCTTTATTCATTATTGAGGCACGGGCAGGAACGCCTATAATCCCACATACCGAAGAAGCCTCGGCACCCTGCTTTGCAAGGGAGACAACATGCTTGATGAGTTCAAATGCAGCGTCATAGTCCCGCTCGCTCGCCTCACGGATTACCCCGTCAGCGAGTGGATAGCAAAGATCGAGGAAATTACGCTTACTCACGGCATCCTGACCAATAATCGGCCCTTCACCAACCATACGCTCACTGATAACATCCTTGGGATAGCCCACGACCGAACGGGTCATGATCTGGGCTCCTCGATTTGACATGACGGCTGTACGGCAGGTACCAAGATCAATACCAACTAAAAGCTGGTTTTGTTGGACAAGAGTAGTTTCCGGGAGTTTCTGCTGCTGGATTTCCATTCGTTTTCCTCTGACATTCTCTCTCACACTTTTTCAGTAGCACCACTTGCATGGTGACGACTGGAAGCGTTCTTGTTTACATTTTCGAACTGCTTTAAATGACCACTGCGCGGGTCATTACTGTTTTCATTTCTTTTCTTTGGGAGAATTACCCTGCTGCCGCATCATGTCTCTGACAACACCGGCTGGCAGGTAATGACTTCCCTGGACGAAAATCAGACACTCTTTGAAAGACTGACGTTCATCATTTAATTCTTTTTCAATAGCATCCAGAGATTCCTTTAAATCTGCATTTTCCTGCCGCAGTTCTCTTATATTTTTATCTTTTGTTTCAACGTCACTTTTCAAACCAGGAATAACCGTTACCTTTTCATCTGCTTCCTTTCGATATTTCTTTTCAGTCTGCAGCTCATCCCAGTAACGTTTTGACTCGTCCCGGGCACTGTCCATTTTGGTTCTCAGGTCACGAAGTTGATTGTTTAAAGACTCAACCTGCGCCTCATAACCGTTCTTTGCGTGTTCTGTTTCCTGTTTATCGCGGCTGCGAAGGAAATAAGCAGCAGTGCCGCTTCCCAAAGCAACCCCCAGAACAAGAAAAAGAAACCAGATGAAAAAATCCATATAACCTCTACACTAGCTTAGGAAACCAACTTGGTTCCACAAATCAGGGGGAACTTCTGTGGCCATTTTCAAAGCCCCGGCGCTTCCAATAAAATCTGATTGTTCAACACAGGTAACCCGGACATCGCCATAGGCTTGAAGTTGTTCTGTTATAAACCTGTCGATACCTCTAATTTGAGAACCACCGCCTGCTAAGTAAATATTTGAAAGCGCTTCCTGCTGATCTTCCGGATCAAATCCTCGGATAATCGCCTCTAAATGCTCAATCAAATCGGGAATGATACTCTCGCAAACCATTCGCAATTCGTCTGTCACATCTACCTCAACCGGCTTACCGTCTGACCGCATGGTTACAACAACAGGGTTTTCCGCTTCTCCGACAAAACTATGCTCTTCCTTAATACGCCTCAGGAAATTGCGGGTAACCTGAACATCAGGATACTGCTGAAGAATAACTGATTCAAAACGTTCGTCAATGTAATCACCCGCCTTAAGAAGCGTCACCTGATCTTCGGAAGAAGGAATAGTTCCTTTCATGCCGCATATATCAATGGTTCCGGCGCCAATATCAATTATGACGGAATTGCTCAGTTTGTCGAGATAATATCCTACCATAAATGGTTCAGAGACAACAACCGCCACGGCAAGAATGTCCTTGGCAAGCTTCAGCAGCAACTCCTTGTTAATGACAGATGCCCTGGCCGGGACGCCTATGACCCCGCAGACTTCACCGGTATACCCCTGCCTTGCCTGCTCCACCACATGTTTGAGGAGTTCGTAGGCGGCATTATAATCACTTTGACTGGCCTCGCGGATAATACCGTCTTCAAGCGGATGATAGAGTGTCAGAGCAGAGTGGTGCTTCAAGGCCTCTTCGCCAAAAACCTGGTTCTTACCGACAAGTTTCAGACCGATTACATCCTTTGGATAACCGACAACAGAGCGGATAATCTCCTTGAAGCCCTTATTTGTCATGACAGCGGTACGGGAAGTGCCAAGGTCTATGCCGATTAACAAATTGTCATTTTTTTGATTGGTAAATTGCACGCTGTTAATCCTTTACATTTGTCTGCGGAAGTCTAAAAATTATTGAACCCAGAAACAAAAATCAACCTTCCCGATTCAGGCAGGTTGGGTAGTATCCAGCCTTGCTGCCGGGCAAGTAATAACTTTTAATTTTTATTGTAACGGTTTCGTAAAAAAAACAAACAATTGAATTACACAAGAATGCCTTTGATTTTAATACAATGGCATATGAAATCATGTCAAGTTAATTTAAAAAACAGGCTATTTCCCTTTTTTGTTTCTTTGTCGTCTTCTGTCAATGAAACGCTCCAGAACCTGCCGTTGTTTTCTCCTGTCGGCATCTTTCAATGCGACATAAAGAGGTTTTAAAGTATCCCGGTCAAGACCACTGACAAACATTGCAGTTGACAAGGTGCCCGGAGTGGGTGTGAAATCCTGGAACTGCTTGACCATGAGACCAAGTTCCCGCACTTTAGCGGCAAGGGATTTCATGTCTTCCAGAGTGCATCCAGGATGAGCGGAGATGAAGTAAGGGGTGAAAAGATATCTTTTTCCCCTTTCACGGCCCAAATCCCGGCAGGTTTGCAAAAATTGAGGCAATATATCTTCTCCATGTTTATGCATGAGTCTCAGAACATTTTTCTCAGTATGCTCGGGAGCTATCTTCATAGCCCCAGGGGTATGGGAATCCAGAATCTCGGCAAGCAACTTTGGTGTTTTTAACAATAATTCCATTCGCAGACCGGATGAAACAAAAACGTTTTTTACCTTTTTTACTTTCTGAACATTCCTGAGCAGATTAAGCAGAAAATCTTCATCTACCTTCAGGTGCCGGCAAATCCCCTTTTGCAGACAGTCATGTCGAGGACAGCCATTAATTCTGCAGGAAACTCCATACATATTGGCAGTCGGACCGCCAAGATCACTGATCGTTCCGCGAAAATCATCCATTTTCACAACTTTTTCTACTTCGCGCAATATCGAATTTTCACTTCGCCAGCTGACGACCGGTCCCTGATGACGTGAAATTGCGCAAAATGAACAATTGCCGAAACACCCTCTGACAATGGTAACCGAGTGGCGAATCATTTCATATGCAGGAACATCACCGGCCGAAGGATGAGCTTTGCGGACGAAATCAAGACTGTAAAGTTCGTCCAACTCTGTCTGATCGAGCGGTTGTGCAGGAGGATACTGCGCAACCCACAGAGCCTGTTGTCTCTGCAGGACAAGAGATTCGCCATAAGATCCGGCATGCTTGTCTATCAGCAGCTCGGCATTCAAAAATAACTGTTTATTCTCTTCAATTTCTGTAAATGAAGGCAGGATAACGTTTTCATGGTCAGCTGTCATGTCAGCAAACCGGCCGTCATTAAAACGACAGCATGTCCCGGGTACGCCGTTCAGACTGCGCCCCTCGGAAAGCCGTTGTGCAATCTCAAGCACCGCCCTTTCACCCATACCATAAACAAGCAGATCAGCCTTTGAATCGGTCAGCACTGAGGCCCTTAATTTCTTTTGCTGATAATCATAGTGCACAAAACGGCGAAGAGAGGCCTCGATGCCGCCCAGAATAACGGGAATATCGCTATACGCACTTCGAGCCAGATTTGCGTACCTGACAGTTGCCCGATCCGGCCGCCGCCGCTCATTTTTTGTCTTTTTCTCAGCAAAATACGGGTTGCCTGAAGGTGAATACTGGTCCACATCACGCACCTTGCCGTTGCCTGAATAGTTGGCCACAATGGAGTCAAGGTTTCCGGCTGTTATCCCCCAAAAAAGACGTGGAGGACCAAATTCCTTAAAAGACTCTACACTGTCATAGCGAGGTTGGGCGAGTATGGCAACCCGGTATCCATGGGACTCAAGAAGTCTGCCGATAAGTGCAACCCCAAAAGCCGGGTGATCCACATAGGCATCGCCGGTAACGAGAATGACATCAACATAGTCCCATCCCCTGTCTCGCATTTCCTGCGAACTTGCCGGGAGAAAAGGAGCAGTTTCCGATTGCTTCATGAATTCAGCAAGGCCTCTTTTCTGTTTTTTACGCCCGGAAACAATCCTGTATCCGTGTGAGGCAAAAAGAGAGAAGCGACATATTCGTCTTTAAACTTTGCCACCTCTGACAATTCAAAACTTGTCATCTTCTGTACAGCATTGACAACGTCTTGTCGTATATGATTACTGAGTTCGCTCATTCTGGCACCCATCAGGGAACCATTGCCGACATACATTATTTTACCCGCATCAAACTCAGGTAACAGGCCAACCGTCATAGCACTATCAAGATCAATATATGAGCCAAAAGCGCCGGCAAGTATTATTCGTTCAAGGTCTGTTATATGCAGGCCGACCTCTTCAACAAGTGTTTTCACACCTGCATAAATGGCTGCTTTTGCACGTATAAAATTCTCAATATCAACCTCACTGATGGTAATGTCGCTGTTTATTCCACACTCATCCTTCCAGGCAAGGACAAATTCCCCTCCGCTTTTTCCTTTTCGTATTCGCGGGGTATCCAGATCCTGATTAAATTTCCCTCTCTGGTCGATGACGCCATGTTCAAAAAGCGTGGCAATAATGATAAGCAGTCCGGAACCGCATATACCAATCGGAGCCTTTCTGCCGATGGTGGTATTCATGGGCTCAAAGGTCTGCGGATGCATACTGAAATCGCTTATTGCCCCATTGGCGGCCCGCATGCCATAGCCTATGCCTCCTCCCTCAAATGCCGGTCCGGCCGAACACGCAGCACAGACAAGCCATTCCTTACTGCCAATCACAATCTCGGCGTTGGTGCCAATGTCGATGTAAAGTGTTAATTTGTCAGTCCTGTACATCCCTGATCCCATGACTCCCGCCACTATATCGCCGCCCACATAACTTGAAATAGCGGGATAGAGCAGGGCAATTGCGTGTTTGGGCAGATCAAGGTTCAAATCCGTGGCCCGGATGGGCGGGAAAAAAGTACTCACCGGCACATAAGGGGCCCGTCTTATATTATGCGGCTCCAGAGAAAGAAAAAGGTGGGTCATGGTGGTGTTTGCCGCCACTGTTATTGAATCAATTTCATCACGGTCAACATCACTTTCGGCAAGAAGAGTTGTAATAACTTTATTTATAGTAGCTGCAACAAGCTCCTGCATCAGCTCGGCACCTTTTGGCTTTTCTGCATAAATAATTCTGGAAATGACATCCTCTCCGTAACTGATTTGTCCGTTATAATCACCGGTATAGGCCAGAATTTCACCTGTATGAAGATCAATGAGCTGCCCCCAGACAGTGGTGGTTCCGATATCCACGGCCAGTCCGTAGTTGCGGTTCACCCAGTTGCCGCTCTGCACGTTTACCACATGTGTTTTCCCGTTATTATGAACGGGACGGGCGAGAGTAACCGTGGTATTAAAATTTTTCTCCCGTAAAGCATCCCTCAATTTTCGAAGCGCCGGAAGCCCTATGATCAGTCTATGTTCATCGTACTGATTTTTCAGCCCCTGAACCAACCTGCCCGCATCCGCCATGTTGTCTGTCGCAGAGGCAGGAGGAAGCTCCAGGGCAACTTTTTCCACCGGCGGAAAAAAAAGCCCTTCTTTTCTGAGACTATCAATATCAAAGTGATGTTCCATGGCCCTGTGGCGAACCGGAACCTGCAGGGAAAGTCCTCCTTTATGCAGAGAAGAATCCGTGGGCACCCTGACGGTAACATCATCGATCATGACGGAACTGCAGGCCAGCCGGACTCCTTTTTCAAAATCTTCAGCGGATATTTTTTCACTTTTCCCCCCTTCAACCCCACCCTTTTCTATGATAATACGGCATTTCCCGCATACACCGCTTCCGCCGCAGGACGCATTAATATGCACCCCCTGGGAGCGGGCGAGGTCAATTAACATTTCACCACTTTGGCCCTGTACGATCCTGCCTCCAGGTTCAAATGTAACGGAAACAGTTTTCTTCATAAAATTTCTCCGAATATAAAAAAGAAGTTAGAGGAAATGACGGCTTGTTGGTTCAGATGAGCATGTTACTTCGCTCACTCCTGTACATTCTCCAGCTTCATGTTCATAGCTCATTAAGGTTCTTGTATTTTACAGTTTATATGTTTAACATTACAGGATGAATCATCTTTTATACTTTTAAACGAAACTTTTTCCAATGAAACATATCGAACAAAAACTTGAAGTTGACTACCCCTGCCGCTGGCTCTATAAGCTTATATGCCACGAAGAAAAAGCTCTTTTTACCGCAGTGCGTGAAATTGTGCAGGATTCAGAGCACACACTTACATTTTCCAAATCAAGTAGTACAGGAAAATATTTTTCATACAATTTAGAGGTCATGGTACATACGGAAGAAGCAAGAAACTTCTTTTACACTGCCTTAAAGCAGCATCCATCCATTAAAATGGTCCTGTAACCCCATGAATCCTCTTGATATTCTCAAACGCACACCGAAAACAAACTGCGGTGAATGCGGTTATCAAGCCTGCCTTGCCTTTGCCGCCAATGTGGCCCGCAGCGGAGAAGATCCGCAGAAATGTCCCTATATCAACCTTGACGGACTCGAGCTTTCGCAGCAAGACGGCACGGAACTGGACAAACTGGCGCAAGAACATGATCTGCAGCTTATTCGTCATCTGCAAAGTAAAATCAACAATCTTGATTTTAACCACATTGCGCCGCGTCTTGGCATTTCCACGGCTGACGACAACAAGGATGTTTTCGTTTTTTCCTATCTTGGCCAGCAGGTCCGGCTTGGACACCACCAACTGCTCATAGACGGCAAGGAACCTGAAGACCCGCGGGACCAGATACTGCTGTATAATTATATCCATTCCGGCGGATCGCACCCTCCCTGCGGCGAATGGGTAGGACTGGAAAGCCTGCCTAACTCTATTTCCAAAGTCCGCACCCTGGCAACATACTGCGAAGAAAGACTTGCCAACCTCTTTACGGGAAAAACGGCAGAGACAATCAGCCAATTATGCAAAAAAATTGCTGGCAGCCCGCTTCATGAAAGTTCGGCAAGCGCTGGGGTTATTATTCCAGTGCTTCCCCGACTTCCGCAACAGGTCCTCTTTTGGGAAGCAGAGCCTGAAGACGGATTTGAAGCAAAAGCCAAAGTTCTCTTTGACGCAAATGTTCTCAACTATCTTGATCTTGAGTCCCTGGTATTTTCCGCTGAACGCCTGGCAGACCGGCTTATTCTTCTTGCCTCAAACCCATCATGAACATGACAGATACTCCCCCAAAACCCCTTGCTGAACGCATGCGTCCACAGCAGATTACTGAATTTGCCGGACAAAAGCATATCCTGGCAGAAGGCAAGATTCTCTGGAAACTGCTTGAAGAAAGCACCATTCCTTCCCTCGTTCTCTGGGGCCCTCCGGGAACAGGCAAGACAACCCTTGCCAGAATTCTGGCACGATCAACTGGTGCTGATTTTATTTTCTTTTCAGCTGTTCTTGCCGGTGTAAAAGAAATCAGACAAATTATTGAAGAAGCACGGCGCAGCCAGCTTGCCGGTTCTTCAACCATCCTTTTTGTCGATGAAATCCACCGTTTTAATAAAAGCCAGCAGGACGCCTTTTTGCCCCATGTGGAAAGCGGTCTTCTTACTCTCATTGGCGCGACAACCGAAAATCCTTCATTCCAGATAGTGGCCCCTTTACTTTCCCGGTGCAGGGTACTCACCCTGGAATCGCTGCAACACGACGACCTGAAAATCATATTCGACCGTGCCCTGCACGACAGTAAAAACGGTCTGGGGGAACTTCATCTGCAACTTGAAGAAAAAGCCATTGATCATCTTATCGCCATGTCTGACGGTGATGCAAGGCGACTTCTCAATAGCTTGGAAATTGTCTCGTCACTGGGAATCCCAAACGATGAGGGCAGGATTCTTATATCACATGACCTGGTCAATGATGCTTTCAAAAGAAATAACCTGCTGTATGACGCGGCAGGAGAAGAGCATTACAATCTCATTTCCGCTCTCCACAAAAGCTTAAGAGACAGTGATCCGGACGGTTCACTTTACTGGCTGTGCCGCATGCTGAAATCCGGGGAAGACCCACTTTATATCGCCAGGCGCCTGATCAGGTTTGCCTCGGAAGACATTGGCAATGCCGATCCACAGGCACTTTCCCTCACTATAAATGCCAGGCAGACCTATCACATGCTGGGCTCTCCCGAGGGAGAACTGGCTCTTGCCCAGGCCGTCATTTACCTGGCCACAGCACCCAAAAGTAATGCAACCTATGCTGCATACAAAAAAGTGATGAAGGATATTGAGCGCACAGGCAGCCTGCCGGTTCCTCATCATATTCGCAATGCCCCGACACATTTAATGAAAGAGCTGGGTTATGGGAAAGGGTATAAATATGCCCATGACTCACCACATGCCCTTGTAGAGCAGGATCACTTACCCGAGAAACTAAACGGAACCGTGTATTATGAGCCGACAAACAGAGGTCATGAAGCTCTTATCAAGGATCGATTGACAAAATGGAGAAAAATACTTTCAGAACGAGAACTATCTAAAAAATAATCCCTTTATCTCCCGGGCAGCTAGCCAGTTTCATGTTTTACCAAGATTCATCAGTTTCATTGATATCACGATGCCCCCTTTCACTTAAGGATTTCTTTGAGTTCTTTGCCTCTTTGTGGTTTATTATTTTTAGTTCTTAAACATATACTAATTGATATACAAACAAAGAGACTTCTCCAAATGAAACTTTTCTTTTCCCTTCTTTTTTGTCTATTTACCATCCTTCCTTTTCAAACAAAGGTATCTTTTGCCGATGATGCCGTAACTCTTTTTTATTCCAATAACATGCATGGAGAAACAGAGCCATGCGGTTGAAAAAAGAAACAACTGGGCGGTCTGCCCAAGCGACAAACTCTGATAGCTCAGCAAAAAATCAACAAAGAGAATACTCTTCTTCTTGACGCAGGCTCACTCTTATTTGAGCACTCTACCCTATCACGGGGCAGATCAGGCGAACAGGCAAAAATCAATGCCATGGGGATAGTAAGTGCCTTTAATGCCATGGGCTATGATGCAGTCGGCATTTCACGTCTCGATCTTGCTGCAGGCGTCGATTTCCTCCTTGAACAGAAAGAAAGGTCCCATTTTCCCTGGTTGAGCGCCAATCTTGTCAATAGTGAAACCGGCAAGCCGCTTTTTGATCCATACATTATCATCAAAAAATCGGGCTTACGAATCGCTGTCATTGGCATTACAGGTCTTGAGGAGCATGCCGCCCTGCCAGGAACGACCCGGGTTACGACTCTTTCCTGGAAAAAGATTCTGCTGCCGCTTGTCAATGAACTGCGAAGCAAAAGTGATCTTGTTGTTTTACTCTCAAGCCTCTCTCCCGGCGACAACCAAGAAATCAGCAACCAGTTTCCGACACTTCATATTCTTATCCAGTCAGGAGGGCGACCTCGCAACATAATTCCAAGGCTTATCAACAACACCCTTGTCTGCCAGACAGACAGACAGGGAAAATACCTTGGCAAACTGTCTGTTCACTGGCAAGAATCAGGGCAATGGCAGGAACCTGACAACAACCAGCTTCTTGTGAAAAAGCAGGAATACGACAGGATTACATGGCAGCTGAAAAGACTTAGAAAAAAAGGGGATCCTGAAATTATTTACCAAGATAGACCTGCCAATCTGAAAGCGTATCGCAATTTAAAAGCGAGATACGAAGAACTTGAAAATGAGATACATACCTTACAGGCACAAAACAGAAATCAATCAGACAAAGCGACCTTTGAAAACACCTTTCTTGAGCTTGCGCCGGAAGTAGCTGATGATACCCGTCTTGCTGCAATCACTCAGGATACAAAAAAGAAGATAAATGCCATTGGCAGAAACAAAAAAACAATGGAAATGCTGCCAGGCTACGCTGGCAGTGCCGTCTGTGCACTCTGCCATAAGGATATTGCTGATAAATGGTCAACAACAGGTCACGCCCACGCCTACCAGACACTGGCTCTAAAAAAACAGCATTTTAACTCAAACTGTTTACCGTGCCATGTTACCGGAATTTCCATGCAGAATAAAAATGATTCCCTTTCATTGCATAAACTCTTGTATAATGTTGGCTGCGAAAGCTGCCATGGGCCGGGTAAAAAACATGCTGAAACACCGGAAAAAACAGGCATCAATGCCGAGCCTGATGCATCAGTCTGTTTACAGTGCCATATCCCGGAACATGATGACGGCTTTGATTTTGAACTGGACCGAATGAAAATACATTAACAGGGGAATCTGCAATGAAAATCCTCACAACACCCAGAATGGAGCGCTGCATCGGCTGCCATTCCTGTTCACTTTCATGTGCCCGCCTCGTACATAAACGCATTTCCTGGGATATTTCCGGAATACGAATTCGTTCTTCAGGAGGCATTTCCACAGGTTTCGAAGCCCGGCACTGTCTGGCCTGTAATCCTGCCCCCTGCAGCCTCGTCTGTCCCACAGGGGCATTTTCACAACGCAGGGGAGGAGGCGTAATAGTCAAGAAAAAACTCTGTATTCATTGCGGCAAATGTTCCCCTGCATGCCCGGTTGATGCTATTTATACGGATGCACAGGGCGAACCTTTCGTCTGCATACACTGCGGCCGCTGCGTTGCATACTGCCCCCATGAATGTCTCGAACTGACAGATATCCCTCTTCGTGATTCAAAACAGATACCCACGGGGGATGAACCATGATCAGAGATTTTTTCAGAGTTTTGGTTGTTGACCTTTCCCAGGGAAAAAGCAAGGTTGAAAATATTGACGGCAGAAACGAAGTTGCAGGTGGAAGTGGTCTGGGAGCACTTTTATTTAACAGATTCAGCCTTCCTGAAAAGCCATGGGACGCCCCTGAACAGCCCCTTATTTTCGCCATTGGTCCCCTTACCGGCTACTTTCCCCTGATGAGCAAAACGGTTTGCGCCTTCAAATCACCGTATCATAATCAGTTTACTGAAAGTCATGCCGGCGGACGCACCGCACTTTCACTTCGCTTTGCCGATTACGATGCTCTTGTTCTCTGTGGAAAAGCCCCATCTTTATCCTGCCTTGTCATCGGCTCCAGACTTCTTGAGATAAAGGATGTCAATTTTATGCGGGGCATGGATATAACAGAAAGCGGCAAATTGCTGCGCCGTATGTTTCCCGGGTCCGGACACCGGACAATCATGAGAATTGGTCCTGCCGGTGAGAATCGCTCTGCCATGGCCTGTATCAATGCCGACACTTACCGCCATTTCGGCAGAATGGGCGGCGGGGCCGTTATGGGTGACAAAAACCTGAAGGCCATTGCCGTTCTTGGTGATGGCGAATTTGTCGCTCCAGCGGGCAAAGAGTATCCTCGACTTTTTGATGATGTCTTTAAACAGGTAACTTCCACTGATATGATGAAAAAATATCATAACCTGGGAACGCCAGCCAATATCAAATCATTAAATGACATACATTCGCTTCCCTGGAGAAACCTGCAGGCTACTTCCGATCCTTTAGTTGCCGGCATTACCGGTGAACGCTTTGCCGATGAGAACCTTCTTCGCAACGGAGCCTGTTCCGGCTGTCCGGTGGGTTGTATTCATATTGGTTTTGTCCGGGAAAAATTCATGAAGGACAACCGCTACCTCTACCGTCAGGTTGCCTATGATTATGAACCGATTTTTTCTACCGGCACCATGCTCGGCATCACTGACAGCTTTTCCGTGCTTTCCATCATGGATGAAATGGAAAAAGCAGGTCTTGACGTTATGTCGGCCGGAGTTGCCCTGGCCTGGGCCACGGAAGCAACTGAAAAAGGACTGATTTCAAAAAAAGAGACCATTGTCCCGCTGCAATTTGGTAAATCAGCATCCTACAGGCAGGCGGTTGTCCATCTTGGAGGGGCTGCAAATGAGTTTTATGCGTTACTGAGCCAGGGAACCTTACGCGCCGCTGAAAAATTTGGAGGTGCCGAATTTGCCTGCGTACTTGGTCAGGAGATGGCCGGTTATGCCACTGGAGAGGTCTTTTTTGCCGCCCAGGCGACAAGTTTCAGACACTCCCATCTTGACTGCGGAGGCTATGCCTATGACCAGAAACATGACGAGCAGGATATTGAAAAAGCAGTCAATTTTTTGATAGATGATGAAGCAGGTCGTATCGCCCTCACCTGCATGGTTTCATGTCTTTTTGCCAGGGAAATTTACAATTCAGAAATGTTATCAAAATGCCTTGAATCAGTTGGCTACAGTGATCTTGCTGCAACTCTTCCCCACATTGCACTTAACGTGCAGAGACTTCGGTGGAAAACCCGTATTGCAACAGGATACAACCCCGATTCTGTAACAATCCCCAAACGTTTTTTTAAAGTAAAAACCTGGAAGGGAATGATCGATCCCCTTTACCTGAAACACCTGAAAAAAAGATATGCTGAGCGTATTCTTGCCTTAGGGGCGTCTCAATATGCTTAAAATTCCTGGAGAAACTTGAATGAAACTGCACAAGGTCAAAAACGGATACAGGCATCCGCCTGGAGCGACCTTTGATTCACAAGGTACTAATTTCAGCGTTTTCTCAAGACAGGCGACAGGAGCAGAACTTCTTCTTTACGAAGGACCGGAAAGTCTGGAGCCATATCAGACAATTACCCTTGATCCTGAAACAAATAAGACATTTGTTTTCTGGCATGTCTATGTCGTCGGACTCAAGACTGGAACCTGTTACACATGGAGAATGTCCGGCCCTGACGATACAGAGGTTTCGGGCTGCCGCTTCAATCCGGACAAAGAATTACTCGATCCGTGGTCCCATGCGGTCGTTGATAACATGTGGGACAGGAAACTGGCATGTCTGCCAGGTCCGAGCAGAGGGAAAACCATGCGGAGCATGGTAACAGCAACGGATGCATACGACTGGGAGGGAGACAAGCTGCTTCATCATTCCCCGGAAGAAATCATCATCTATGAACTCCACGTCGGCGGCTTTACCCGCCACGAATCATCCGGGGTGCGGCATCCCGGCACCTATTCGGCTCTTATTGAAAAAATTCCCTACCTTAAAGAACTGGGGATTAATGCTGTTGAGCTTCTTCCTGTTATGGCATTTGACGAGCAGGATGTCCCTGATGGTCCATGGCAAAGGGGGTTGAAGAATTTCTGGGGATACAGCACCCACAGTTTCTTCTGTCCCCACCCGGGATATTGCATATCACCTCTTCAGGGTACTCATCTCCAGGAATTTAGAGACATGGTCAAGGCCCTGCACAAAGCAGGAATCGCTCTTATATTGGATGTTGTCTTTAATCACACGGCAGAGGGTGGTATTGACGGGCCTTTAATGAACTTCAAGGGTTTTGCCAACGGAGGATTTTATCATCTCGACCAGAAGGATCGGAGGCGCTACCGTGACTATACGGGATGCGGCAATACGGTAAACTGCAATCATCCCGTGGTAGCTCGCTATATTGTTGAATGCCTGGAATTCTGGGTCCGAGAAATGCATGTGGATGGTTTCCGTTTTGACCTGGCCAGTGTCCTGGCGCGGGGGCAGGATGGTGAATCGGATTACTACGCCCCTGTTGTCTGGAGCATCGAGTTTTCAAGAACCCTGGCCAGAACCGGACTCATTGCCGAGGCATGGGATGCAGGCGGGCTTTATCAGGTCGGCGGATTTCCAGGTTTTCGCTGGGCGGAATGGAACGGTCGATATCGAGACGCAATACGTCAGTTCATAGCAGGTGACATCAGCATGACCGGCGAAGTTGCCACCCGCCTCTGCGGCAGCAGCGATTTATACGAACCCTCCCATCGGCTTCCCATAAACAGCATCAACTTTATTACCTGCCATGACGGATTTACGCTGTGGGATATGGTGAGCTACAACGAAAAGCATAATGAACTTAACGGTGAAGACAACAGAGACGGATGCGACCACAACCTCAGCTGGAATTGCGGGATTGAAGGTGAAACTGATGACAGACCCATTCTCTCACTCCGAAAAAAACAGGCCAAAAATTTCATGACGACCCTTCTTCTCAGTCACGGCGTCCCCATGATCCTTGCCGGAGATGAGGTATTGCGCAGCCAGAAGGGCAATAACAACTGCTACTGCCAGGATAATGATCTTGGCTGGTTTGACTGGAATCTCGTTGAACAGAACCGGGATATGTTCGATTTTGTAAAAGCTCTAATCGCCTTCAGAAAACGACACCCATGCCTCATGCGACGCCGCTTTGTTACCGGTCAAAAAAGCAAAGGAATGAAGTTGCCTGATATAACCTGGCATGGGTCAAAAATTGGGGAACCTCCCTGGCATGCCCCACACGGAGAAGTTCTTGCCTGTACCATGGCAGGATCCGCACAGGAAGAGGATCTTCATATTATCTTTAATATGACGGACAAGATGCAAGTCTGCGAGATTCCTCAAACGTCTTTAAAATCATCCTGGTACAGGGCAATTGATACCGCAGCGCCTCCGGCACTTGATATCATGGCAAAGAGGAAACAGGAAAAAGCAAACGGAAAAAACTGTCAAGTTCAACCGCGCAGCATAGTTGTCCTTGAAAGCAGAGACGCTTGACACCTGATTTATGGAGCCCAGTAGACCTGTACCGGCTTAACTGCCCTGGAAAAAATGAAGCGTATGGGCATCTCCTCCATGTCATCCCCGGCAATGGCCTTTTCAAAAACCGCTAATTTTTCGCTGCCGATAATATGCAGAATAACCTGTCTTGAATCGACCAAAACAGGCAGGGTAAGGGTCATGCGGTCATGGCTGGCATTGGGGGAACTCATATTCAAGCAGATTTTGCCGGACTCCATATCGGTCGCCTTTTTCAAATTTCTTGCTCCAGGAAAAAGAGAGGCTGTATGACCGTCATTTCCCATACCAAGAACCAGAAGATCAAACGGCCGGGGAATAAGAGAAACCTTTCTACCGCACTCTTCTACCCCGCCCTTTGCGCTGGCGGCATTGCTGTAGAGTCCGACAAATGAAGCTGATGCAGCATTATTCTGCAGGAGATGGTCCCTGACAAGACGCTCATTGCTGTCATTTTCAGAAGGCTCAACCCACCTTTCGTCAGCAAGGCAGATATACACCTGTTTCCATTTTATATTTTTTTTTGAAAGGGCCTCAAAAAGAAGAATCGGAGTTGAACCACCCGAAACAATGAGGCTGGCATGACCACGTTTATTAATTCTTGATTCCAGGAACAGAGCAATATCAGAGGCGAGATCCTTAACAAGCGATTCCCTGCTCGTGAAACCGTTAAAAAAAACATTTTTATGTATATTGTTTTTCAAAGCAGCTTAACAATGGTTTTATGGCAGTTTATAAAAAACGCCTCTTGTAAAAATTTTTTCTAAAAAAAAAGCTGTGTTCCCTGACAAAGGGAAACACAGCTTTTTCTCAGAAAACCAATAAGATTGATTAGCAACCGAAAGCTTTCTGCATGTTTGGTACAGTCTGTTTTTTGCGGCTCATCATACCGTCAATCCACATTGAAGTACCTTCGAGTTTCTGATTAAAGGCTTTTTCAACGATGGAAGGATCATCAGATACAACAACAAGATCGGTACCTTCTTTAACAACATCGGTCAACATGAGAAGAACAGTATGACGCCCATCTGCTTTTACCTCTTGCAGGCCTTTGAGAAGGTCGTCACGCATATCAGCTACCTGATCAAGGGTTGCCAGTTCCAGCTGACCACAGCCAACCTTATTGCCGTTCATATCAAAATCTTTGTAATCACGGAAAATAAGATCTTTTATAGGAACACCGTCTACAGAAGATTTTGCTTTCAGCATTTCCATGAAAAGCTCATCAGTATCATCAACTCCGGCAACATTTTTAAGGTCTGCCACAGCTGCTTTATCGGCATCAGTACAGGTGGGAGATTTAAAGTTAACAGTATCGCTTAAAATTGCAGCAAGCATAGCACCAGCAATATCTTTAGGAAGATCCACGCCATTATTTTTGTACATTTCATTCAAAACGGTACAGGTGCAACCAACAGGCTGAGCATTGAAATAAATCGGCTCATTCGTTGTAATATCACCAATTTTATGATGGTCAACAATGGCAACAACATTTGCCTCTTTAATGTTTGCAGGAGCCTGACCGATATCGCTGAAGTCAACCAAAGCAACATCTTTCCCTGCAGCGTCTGAAATCTCTTCCGGAGCGGCCAAACCAAAACGTTTCAGTACAGTTGTGCTTTCCGGGTTGAGCTTGTCTGCACTTGTCTGCATACAGGCCTTGGCATCTTTTCCCTGAGCTTTCAGATAGTTAGCAAATGAAATAGCAGCAGCTACCGAATCGGTATCAGGATTTGAGTGACCAACGACACAAATTGACATAATGAAATCCTCCTTAAAAACAATTAAAAAAATTATCCTATACAACTCACCTACGCTGGGGTAAAATAAATGATAAACAGATAATAGTTGAGGCAAAATCCTTAAAATCTGAATCACTATTCATTAACGCGAAAACATAGTGCTAATATACGTTCCAGTCAAGTAGAAAAACTCTTATTTAAACGCATTAATGATATTTTAATTTTTATGTTTTTCTCCCTCTATTTTCTTCTTTTCACATAACAGGTTTTTTTTTATGACAAGCAGCAAATCACCTGCCTCTTCTTCAGCCAACCAAGTCCTTGTTGCAGAAGATAATCCCGTGGTTCGCAAAGGGCTTATCAGCTTTCTTAAAAAATGGGGTTATGCCACCATTGAAGTGGATAATGGTGATGATGCCATTCAGATACTGGAAGACGACCATAGCGTGAGACTTGCTATCCTGGACTGGAATCTTCCAGGACTTACAGGCATGCAGATTTGTCAGCGTCTACGTTCCCGTTCCGGCTCTCCCTATGTCTATACAATTATTTTCAGTGCAAGAAAATCAAAGGAAGAACAAGTACTTGCCTTGGACGGGGGGGGGCCGACGATTATCTTGTTAAACCCTGTAAACCATCAGAGTTGAGGGCTCGTCTTGGTGTAGGAAGAAGGATTATTGAAGTGGCTCTCGGTATCCCTTCCTATGTTCAGGATGAGCATAATCTGGAAGAAACTGAGGAGCAGGACGCTGCAGATGATCAAAAATGAAAACCCAAGAAGTAAGATTAGACATGCCGGAAATAAAAGCTATTATCTTTGACCTTGACGGCACCCTACTGAACACCCTTGACGATCTTGCAGACTCAATGAACAGAGTATTAATGCGTATGCACTTTCCTGTTCATCCAGTGAATGCCTATAAATATTTTGTGGGAGACGGCATTGAAAAATTAGCCTTCAGGGCTTTACCGGAAAGCAAACGGGATCCTCAGACAGTGACGGCTTGTGTTGAAAAAATGTTGAGGGAATACGGGGACCACTGTCAGGATAAGACAGCACTCTATAAAGGGGTTAAGGAAATGCTTTCCGTCCTGGAAACAAGAAATATACTTCTCAATATCCTGTCAAATAAGCCGGACAAACTCACACAAAAGACGGTTGCAACCTATCTTGGTAAGTGGCATTTCAAAATTATTGCCGGTGCGGTCCCTGAACGAGCCAAAAAACCAGATCCATCAGGGGCTATCAGAATAGCCAATAAACTTGATGTACCCTGTGAGAATATTCTTTACATGGGAGACACAAAAACGGATATGGTGACAGCAAAAAAAGCTGGCATGTATGCCGTTGGGGCAACCTGGGGGTTTCGCTCAGCGAAGGAATTACAAGAAAGTGGCGCTCAAGAACTTGTTGAACGCCCACTTCAGGTGTTGGACCTTATCTGACAAAGGTACCTCTACCGGAAATCCCCTTAAACCGGAACTGATGTTCACGTTTATATAGGTCTTCTTTCCCCAGAGGTACCCTGAAAAAAATTGCCTTCTGTCGGTTCAGGAACTCAGCCTTTCGGCTTCCTTTATTTTCCTGATTTCACAAGCCCTTTTGAAGGCATTTTCCTTTCCGTGTTTTCTGATTGAAACGGACGTTTTGCCCTGTTTTCCTGCCTTGTTTACCCAGCTTACCTCATATCGACCAAGCTTATCGTTAAGGCGAACACCAACAACACCGGTAGATGTGTTGCTAACCGTAACAATATGTTTGTTTGTCCGGACTTTACCAATGCGCGTTTCGATTTCATCACGCCATGCCAAAGCAGCCAGCAAGCTTGAGTACCTGCCTCCACATTTCCCATCTGAGAAGAATTTGGAATGCGTTTTCCCATAAAAACGTACGCGAACATACCAACCGTGTGTCCGTTTGGACTCCTGGTCGATTCGGGCAATGTCTTTATGTTTTTCCAACAGTATTTTTTTATCTCTTTTTTCTTCCACGTCAGAACCTCTCATAACCACGTGATGTTAAACAACTTCATGATAACTTAAAATATTAACTTAATAAGTTACCATACTGCGCCCCATTGTTATATAGGTAATTATACGCATAAATGCATTTTTTCGCAAGGATTCTGTAACAAATAGTTGTTACAAAATAAAAAAAATTTCTTTCCAAAAAAAATCCACTCTCATTTTAGCTAGTTATCCAATGACACATTGTCAAACAAAAAGCGCAAAACCCGCCTTTACTTTTTAAAACGAGGAATACGTATCATTAAAAATAAATCTATAGTCCAGCCTTCACGCAAATACAAGTCTGTCTCAAAAAAACCTTCACTCTCTTAATTGAGAGTTGAAATTGAAAAATTTCCAGGACTCCGGATTTGAATTGTCATGCCAAAGAAGGTATATATTCAAAAAAATAAAAGATAGAGCAACTCCAAACTCATCATTAAAATTTGTATCGTCACGCTCTGTAGTTGGAGCATTTATTTAATCGTTTCATGAGGACCCAGGCAAGATGACCATTCCCCCCAAAACAGGTGATAAATTTTGTGAACTTCTCGACATCATAGCCCGACTTCGAGCCCCGGGTGGCTGCCCATGGGATCAGAAACAAACAGTTCAAACATTTAAACCCTTTCTCCTTGAAGAGACCCATGAACTCAGCGAAGCTCTGGATACAGACGATATAGAACAGGTGAGAGAGGAACTTGGCGACCTTTTCTTTCAGCTCGGCTTTATAAATCAGCTTTATGAAGAAAAGAACAACTTTACCATGGCAGAAGTCCTGCAAACAATAATTGACAAAATGATCCGTCGCCATCCCCACGTCTTTGAAGGAAAAACTTTTGCCTCTGATATTGAGATGCGGAGAAACTGGGCAAAGATCAAGGAAAAAGAAAATGCAGGCAAGACAAAACAGACATACGCCCTGGATGTTCCCAGGTCCATGCCTGCTTTAACGCGATCATACCGAGTCTCCAGCAGAGCGGCAAGAACAGGCTTTGATTGGCCCGATATTCAGTACATGACCGATAAACTGACCGATGAATTCAATGAGCTCATGAAAGCAATGAAAGAAAGTGAACCATCTCGAATTTCAGAGGAATTAGGCGATTTATTTCTCATGCTCGTTAATATAGGCAGAAAACTCGATGTAAATTGTGAAGAATGTCTCCATGGCGCCACTGACAAATTCATAAACAGGTTCAAGAAGATGGAAGATTTAATTTCGCGACAGAACCAATCCATACCGAACCTTGATACTTCAGAAAAAATTGAATTCTGGCAGCAGGCAAAAGACATGGAAAACGAATAATATATTTTTTGTGTCAGGCATTTTTTTGGGCAATTTCATCAAACATTTCTCCCCCTCACACTTAAGCCCAAAAGCCAGGCAAGTATCGCCGGGAATACAATTTTGAACCAGCGCTGTCTTACATATCCCCACAAGCAGTTTTTCTATTTATCAATTGACAAATATCGTCTCAACATGGTATCTATCCGTTCTTATTTTGCAGATGGTTTCATGGTGAAATCATCTTTTTTTAATGTCCTTTCTTGCTCTCTGCACGAGGCATCGACAGAGGGCCACTAATGCCCACAAGGAGGACCATATGCGCAGATATGAAACCATATCTATAATCCGACCCAACATTGGGGAAGATGAGGTAAAGGCAATCAGCCAGAAAACGGCTGATATCATCGAAGGTGAAGGAGGCACAATCCTCAACGTTGATAACTGGGGCCTCAAAAAGCTTGCCTATCCTATTAAAAAGGAAATGCAGGGTTATTACGTTTATACTGTTTTCGCAGGACTTCCTTCTTCTGTAATGGAGATGGAACGTATTTTCAGAATCGACGACAGACTGCTTAAATACATGACCGTTAAACTTCAGGATGTCTATGTGCCTGATCCCGAGGTAGAGGAATCTGAAGCAGAGATTTCTTCCCCGGAGTCTGAAGAAACATCTGAGACAGTTGAAAACTAACCACAGCAGACTTGAAAAAGATTCTTCGCTAAAGATCATACTATTCGGCTTCAGGAAAATTATAAGCCTTTGAACTGAATTTCTGAGACAAAGCGTGAATCTAATGCAAACATAAGAGGCAGATATGAGGAAAAAAAGAATATTTCACCGGCGTAAAGTATGTCGCTTTTGTGCGGACAAAGAAGTTGTCATTGATTACAAAGACGTAAAGGTATTACGTAACTTTCTCACGGAAAGGGGTAAAATTATCCCACGCCGTATTTACGGTTGTTGCGCAAAACATCAGAGACAATTAACTGAAGCAATAAAAAGAGCCCGTCAGATCGCACTGTTACCTTACACTGGTTCAATTACATAATTTTTATATGGCAGGGAAAACACTTTCAGCAGACTATCTGTTGAAAATAACAATAACCTCTTTGGTGCTGTTTCTACCTGCCATATCTGGCGAATTAGGCTGGATACGGACTTTTATCCCGCTTCCGGTCTTTTATATACTACTGACAACAGGCGAACCGAAAAGCACCGCCATTATGACAAAATCAGTCATTGTGGCGAGTATCTGCACTTTATTTTTCGGTTCTCTTTCAACTATTTTACTATCGATTTCTTTTATGCCTCTGGGTTATGTTCTTGCCAGGTCTGTGCAGAAAAAAGAATCGGTAATTCGAGCAGGAGCAACAGGCACATTTGCCTTAACCTCCATCTGGGTGGTCGGGGCTGTAGTGTTTGGGGTGATTGAGCATGTTCATCCCTATAAACATATTCTTGAAACCATTGATGCATCAATTGCCTCAACCTACTCGGTGTATCAGGAATCAAGCGACATTGCCCCTGAAACGCTCGCTCAAATTGAATTTGCATTTTCCAGGATAAGAAATATTATCCCGATTATATTCCCGGCAATTGTATTAATCACGGCACTCTGTACAGTCTGGATCAATCTTTTGCTGGGCGACATGCTTATAAAAAAAAATCAGGCAGGGCTTTCTCCATGGCAGCCTTACGGACAATGGCGATTGCCGGACCAACTGGTCTGGTTGCTGATTGCATCAGGATTAGGTCTGATGGTGCCTGTACCATTTATAAATAAAGTCTGTTTAAATGGTGCCCTTGTATGCGGAACACTTTATTTTTTTCAGGGAGCAGCAGTTCTAGCAAATCTTCTTAGAAAATGGTCTGTTCCCAGGGCATTCAGATTATTTATATATATGTTGGTTCTTATACAGGCATACGGCATCATTTTTCTGGCGATTGCCGGCCTGGTTGATGTTTGGTTTGATTTACGAAAATCAAAAGATGAAACAACGTGAGAGTTTTCCAGACAGGAAATTTTCATCCCAAATAAAGGTAAGATTATGGAATTAATACTGAAAGAAACAATTGACACCTTAGGCGAGGAAGGAGATGTTGTTAAGGTAAAACCCGGTTACGGCCGTAATTACCTGGTTCCTCAAGGCAAGGCCGTTCAAGCCACCAAGGCAAACATCGCCATACTTGAGCAGCAGATGAGCACTATCAAAGCACGCAAGGAAAAAGAACGACTGGCAGCAGAAGAACTGTCCAAGAAAATTTCCGGAGCAACGGTAGTTATTGAGCAGCGTGTCGGAGAGGAAGACAAACTTTATGGTTCTGTCACCTCAGCTGATATTGCAGAAAAACTTGCGGGTCTCGGCATTGTCATCGACAAACGCAAAATCATACTTGATGAGCCTATTAAAACATTAGGTGAAACAATGGTAACCTGTAAAACAGGGTATCAGATGACAAGCGAAGTGAAGGTTGAAATCGTACCGATTTCCATTGAAGAGTAAAACGCTCTTTCACAGAAAACCCGGTTCCTTTAAGAAGCCGGGTTTTCTGTTTTTTGTAAGCAGATATTCTTCTCATCATTAGCAATCCGCTCACTTCTTTGTTGTTGATAAAACTGTATTGTGCTCAGTCAAAATGATCCCCCAACAAAGTCAGACTACTTCATATAAAATTCCACCTCAAAACAAAGAGGCGGAACAGTGTGTTTTGGGGTCAATCCTGCAACATCAAGGCATCCTGCCTAAAACAATCGACTTCCTGCAGCCTGACGACTTTTATTTCCAAGGCAATAAATTGATTTTTAAAGCAATGATTGCCTTGTTTGAAAAAAACGAGCCGCAGGATCTTATCACTGTAACCAATTTTCTCAAGAACAGTAATTCCCTGACTGAAGCCGGTGGTCCCGCATATCTCGCTTCCCTCACCGATATTGTTCCTCTTGCCTCAAATATTGTCTATTACGCCAAAATTGTCCGGGAAAAATCCGTTCTCAGACAGCTTATTGCAACAACCTCCAGTATTGCAACTCGATGCTATGAGGAACAAGACGATATTGAAGGATTGCTCGATGAAGTCGAAAAAACTGTTTTCGAAATTTCAAGAGATAAAAGCGGCTCCAACTTTGAGCCACTCAATAAAATTATTACCCAGACTTTCGAAAGGGTCACCACCCTTTCAGAACGCAAAGAGCTTATTACCGGCGTATCGACAGGCTATGACCTCTTTGATAAGATGACTGCGGGCCTGCAGCCTTCCGATCTTATTATTCTTGCAGGCAGACCGAGTATGGGTAAAACCGCACTGGCCATGAACATGGTTCAGAATGCGGCCTTACATCACGGAACAGCCGTCGGGGTTTTCAGCCTGGAAATGTCAAAAACACAACTTGGCCTCAGGCTCCTCTGTTCTGTAAGCAAGGTTGATTCCAATGATTTGCGAACAGGTTTTATCAAAGATCACGACTGGCCGAAACTCACTCGTGCTGCCGGCGAATTATCAGAAGCTTCTATTTTTATAGACGATACAGCAGCACTTTCCGTACTCGAAATGAGAGCAAAAGCCAGAAGGTTGAAATCAGAGTACGATATCGGACTCGTTGTTGTTGACTACCTGCAGCTCATGAAGGGACGGGCAGATAGCAGGGAACAGGAAATCAGTGAAATTTCCCGTTCCCTGAAAGCAATGGCCAAAGAGCTTCAAATCCCGGTAATAGCCCTATCACAGCTCAATCGAAGTCTTGAAAGCAGACCGAACAAAAGACCGCAACTTTCCGATTTGCGTGAATCCGGAGCAATTGAACAGGATGCCGATGTTATCTGCTTTATTTATCGAGATGAAGTATACAACAAGGCTGAAGATAACCCGAAAAGGGGCATTGCGGAACTCATTATCGGCAAACAGCGTAATGGCCCCACCGGAACCGTTGAACTGGCCTTCATAGGCAAATATACAAGTTTTGAAAACCTGGCTTTCCAGGACCACCCTACACCTTAATCCGAAATAAAGATCATGAACCCAGAAACGTATGATTTTGCTGCCATCGAAAAAAAATGGCAGGACACATGGCGCACAGAAAAAACATTCAAGGTCAACGCTGACACAAACTTGAAAAAATACTATCTCCTTGAAATGTTTCCATATCCCTCCGGTCGGATTCACATGGGTCATGTACGTAACTATACCATAGGCGATGTTGTCGCCCGTTTTAAGAGAATGCAGGGCTACAATGTCCTGCATCCCATGGGCTGGGATGCCTTTGGTTTGCCGGCGGAAAATGCCGCCATAAAAAACAATACCCATCCTGCAAAATGGACCTACGAAAATATCGACTATATGCGAAACCAGCTCCAGGGGATGGGACTGAGTTACGACTGGGACCGTGAACTTGCGACATGCTCTCCCGAATACTACAGATGGGAACAGCTTTTTTTCATCAAGCTCTATGAAAAAGGACTTGTTTATCCCAAGGTAACAACGGTGAACTGGTGTGAAACATGTCAAACCGTTCTGGCCAATGAACAGGTAATTGATGGCTGTTGCTGGCGCTGCGATGACAGTGTTCTGCCCAGGGAAATGAACGGCTGGTTTTTTAAAATCACTGAGTATGCGGAAGAACTGCTGGCTGAATGCGACAATCTAAAAGGATGGCCGGAAAAAGTTCTGACCATGCAACGCAACTGGATCGGCAAAAGCACGGGTGCCCAGATAGATTTCGACATCGAAGGTCACGATGAAAAACTGACCATTTTCACCACTCGACCTGACACCATTTTTGGAGCAACCTTCATGTCCGTTGCTCCTGACCACCCTCTTATTCCGATACTGACCCAGGGTACAGCTCAGGAAGAAAAAACAAAAGAATTTGCCCATGCAACTCTTCTGGAAAAACAGCGCCAGAATCCTGATGACGAGCTGGAGAAAAAAGGCGTTTTCACCGGAAGCTATGCCATTAACCCTTACACAGGGGACAAGCTGCCAATTTATGCGGCAAATTTTGTTTTGATGGAATACGGAACCGGTGCCGTCATGGCTGTTCCGGCCCATGATCAGAGAGATTTTGAATTTGCCAAAAAATACAGCATACCGATAAAGGTGGTCATCCAGCCGCTAGGGGAAAAGCTTGAAAGCGATTCAATAACCGAGGCATATGAAGGCCCCGGCAACCTGATCGATTCAGACACATTCTCCGGCCTGGATTCAGAGCAGGCAAAATCCGCCATTACAGAATACGCGGATTCTCACAAATTCGGCAAAAAACAAACTACTTTCCGCTTACGTGATTGGGGAATTTCCAGGCAACGATACTGGGGTGCCCCTATTCCCATGATCTACTGTGATGCGTGCGGCGTGCAGCCTGTTCCTGAACAAGATCTTCCAGTTACCTTACCTGATAACGTAACCATTGAACAATCAGGAAAATCCCCTCTTCATGATCTTGAGAGTTTTTATAAAACAACATGCCCCAAATGTGGAGGAGAGGGACGTCGGGAAACAGACACCATGGATACATTTGTCGAATCATCATGGTATTACGCCCGCTATAGCTGCCCGGACTTCACGGAAGGGCCACTTGACAAAGATGCTGTTGCCTACTGGCTTCCCGTGGATCAGTATATCGGAGGGGTTGAACATGCCATTCTCCACCTACTCTACGCCAGGTTCTTTACAAAGATCATGAGGGATCTCGGGTACCTTACCATTGACGAGCCATTTGCCAATTTGCTCACCCAGGGCATGGTTATTAAGGATGGCACGAAGATGAGCAAGTCGAAAGGCAATGTTGTGGATCCTGACGTGTTGATCAAAAAATACGGCGCGGATACGGTTCGTCTTTTCAGCCTTTTTGCCGCTCCACCGGAACGTGATCTGGAATGGAACGATAAAGGTGTCGAGGGCGCCTTTCGTTTTTTAAACCGGGTATTTCGTTTTGTCGCTGAAAACATGGACATACTCAAACAAGAGAAATCTTCTGTTCCGGCTGAAATGAATAATGCCGGCAGGGATCTGCATCGCAAAACCCACCAGACTATTCGTAAGGTGGGCAGTGACATTAAAGGCAATTTTCATTTCAACACTGCCATCAGTGCAATCATGGAACTCACGAATACGTTGTACAATGTCACTGGCGAAAACAGTAAGGAACCTGTAGATGATGAGGTGATCAGTGAGGCTGTTGAAGCAATTCTCACCCTGTTGTCCCCCATGGTTCCCCACTTCTGTGAAGAACTCTGGCAGAAGACCGGCCATACCTCGCTGCTCTCCTTTACCCCTTGGCCTGATTTCGATCCGGATGCAGCCAAGGAGGATGAGATAACGCTTGTCATTCAGGTGAATGGAAAAGTACGCGGCCGCTTACAGGTTGAAGCCGGTTGCGAAGAAGAGACTTTAAAAGAAATGAGTCTGGCTGACGAGAAAGTTCAAAAGTATATTGGAGATAAAGATATCAGAAAAATTATTGTCGTCAAAAATAAGCTGATTAATATTGTTGTCTGACATCGAGGATATTTTCATGCCATTTCACATCTTTTCAGCAGACATCCAAAAAAACTTTTTCTTTTTTCTGCTGGCAGTTCCTGTTCTTCTCCTCCACGGCTGCGGGTATACCAACCCCTATAGTCCTTCTGCGAGCGATGAGGGAAATCCAGAGAGTACTGTTTCAATCTTTGTGGACATGTGGGAGAACCAGACAAGTGAAATGGGCTACCAGTCGGACATGAAACAGAGCCTGGTGCAATGGCTCAAGAAATCACGCCGTTTTACCCTCACCAAAAACAGGGGGGATGCCGATTATCTGCTGGGAGGCGTCATTAAATCCGCCCATTTCCCGGGACTTTCATACGGCAATTGGGACAGGGCCGTGGAGGTACGGGCAGAAATAAGCTTTAGTTTCTATCTGAAAAAAAGAGAGAGCGGAGAAACCGTTCTTGAAAATAAACATATTACGCGGCGTGAGTCTTTTCTCGTAGGAGGAGATGCTTCCGCAACTGAAACAAATAAACGTCGTGCTCTGCTTAAAATTGCCGATGAATTAGCTGATAATATCTATATTCAACTCTATTATAGATTCTCTCAAAAAGAATCGTAACTTTTAAACAGGTACAGAGCTGAGAGCCAAGGGTTACTTTGTGCCTTGCTGAGCAGATACAAAGAATCAGAAATAAGAAACAGGGAAAAAACCACTTATCCTGCTTTGTTCTTATTTCTGATTCCTGAAGTCCTCGACCTTTACCTTTACTTCATTGCCTTAAACGCTCCGGCAATGCCATCCGCATCAAGACCCTGGGCTGCATAGAGATCAGCCGGTTTTCCTGAAGATCCATATCCCGTTACGCCGAGACGCTTGAATGTGCAGCTCAGGCCCTCATCGGCCAGAAGAACGCCCACAATGGAACCGATACCGGTATCCACATGATGATCCTCGACAGTCAGTATCGGGCCGTTCTGGGCAGCCTCAAGAATGCTCTCTTTGTCAACAGGTATGATGGACCCCATCAAAAGAATGGACACCGAGATTCCTTCGTCTTTCAGCTTCTGCCAGGCTTCCATGACATAGGGACTGAGCGATCCGTATGAAATAATGGTTCCGGCGTCACCTCGACGAACCCAATCGCCCTTGCCTGGAGTAAAAGTATAATCAGCTCCAAAGAAAGGCGACCCATCCTCAGCCAGAACCATTCCCATTTTTGAACGTCCCATTCCTACGAAATGGTTACCGGGATGCATGGCAATATAGCGGGTAATTTTATCGGTCTGATTCGGATCAGCCGGGATGAACACTTCAAAATTAAAGTAGTTTTTCATAAGCCCGATGTAATCAATGCCCTGATGCGTGGGCCCATCTTCACCGACATCAAGCCCCAGATGCGTTGCAACGACCTTGGAATTCGTGTGATTAATATCATTGATTCTGTTCTGGTTGTAAGCTTCCGACACAGCAAACACGCCGAATGTACTGAAAAAGGCAACCATATCCTCACGGCTTATGGCTCCTGTCATGGTGGCTGCATGATGCTCCTGAATACCGCACTCAAGAAATGCTTCCGGCATATGCTTGTGGAAATCACCCATTTTCACTGAACCTTCAAGGTCACAGGATATTCCGACAATTTTCGGAGTCTGGCCGGGAACGTTGTTGGCCTTAGCAAGTTCAGACAAAGCTGTACCATATCCGGAACGGCAATCAGTCTTGGAATCAGCGCCATAAACAACAGGGTCACCTGGTTTAATGTCAGGATAAACAACCCTGTTTTCAAGACGGGTAGCCGTGGAAACAGGTTTTTTGCGAAGCTCCGCCCATTTATCAAAATCATTTTCAAGACCGAGTTCGGTAAAGGCGGCAGCAAGCTGATCCGGTTTTAATGGAGAACCATGATATTTAGCCAGATTCTCCATAAAGGAAACGCCTTTGGCCATCGTCGTCCTGGCACTGATAACCGTTGGTTTGCCGGCAGTCACATTTTTACCGGTATAAACACTGGAAAGTTTGGAAAAAATCTTATTATAATCATGACCGTCGTCAAGCTCCTCAACCCTCCAACCGCAGGAAGCAAAGAGACCGTTTATGTCGCTCGGCATGACATCTTCCGTGCTCCCGCATATCTGCAGGTGATTTCTGTCAACAATACCGATAAGATTATCAAGCTTGTATTTATGAGCAAAACGCATGGCTTCAGCTGCCTGTCCTTTCTGCAGATCACCATCACCCATATAAACGATAACCTTTTGGGGGGCTCCTTTGAGCTTCAATGCCATTGCCATGCCGACACCGGTGGAAAGTCCCTGGCCAAGGTTGCCGGTATCCCACTCAACGCCTGGAACAATTTTTTCCACATGACCAGGGAAGCCGGAACCGGCCCGCCGAAAGCCTGTTAAGAAATCTTCTTCCGTAAAAAAACCATATTCGGAAAGGACACTGTAGACGCCTGGAGAAATATGCCCGATACTCATCACAACTCTGTCACGTCCCTCCCACAAAGGTTCATCCTTTTTGTAATCCATGATGCCATAAGTAACTAACATAAGATCAAGAGAGGAAAGGGAGCCGCCCGGATGCCCTGAAGATGCCAGACTTGTTGATAAAAGTATCCGTCTGGCACATCGTTTTCTCATTTCTGCAAGGGTTTGCAACTCTTCCGTAGACAGTTGATCGTTATTCGGGTTTAATTTGAAAGCCATGATATCTCCGTAGACCGCATTCAATGATTGATATGAAATTTGAACTCTTCAGCAGAAAGCATAAAGCCGAAATTGAGCTAAAATCACAATTCGTAACTGTTCAACAGTGCCCAGATGCGTTCAAGCAGGCTTACGAGACTCCGACAGCCGATCTATCCGAGTGGATCTGATCGGACACAGATGGAGTTCTGAGGAATAGTTACTGAAATTTTATATACAAGTTTGTCATAATACTATGTTCGAAGCGAACTCTCCAGTAGAAAATCCATGAAAAATAAACCCTTTAAAATTGGCTCTCTAACCCTTGAAAATCCTTTCATATTAGCCCCTCTGGCCGGATATACAGATCTCCCCTTCCGCCTTCTTTGTCGCGAATTCGGAGCAGATCTCGTATTTTCCGAAATGATCAGTTGCCATGGTCTGGCATACAACCAGCAGAAAACAATTGACATGATTCGTTCTTGTGAGGAGGAACGACCCGTTGCCATTCAGCTTTTTGGCGCGGAACCTGAACTTATGGGAGAGGCAGCTCACATTCTTTCCCGCGAGCCCATTGACATTATTGATATCAACATGGGGTGTCCGGTTAAAAAAGTAACAAAAAAAGGAGCTGGCTCGGCGCTCATGAAAACACCAGAGCTCGCCCGGGAAATAATAACTCAAGTCTGCGAGAATACGAACAAACCGGTAACAGTTAAATTCAGGTCCGGCTGGAACCACCAAGCCATTAACGCTCCGGAGTTTGCCCGAATGGCCCAGGAAGCAGGTGCAAAGGCGGTTACCGTTCACGCCAGAACGTGGAGCGACGGTTTTTCAGGTTGTGTAGACTGGTCAGTCATTGAAGAAGTTAAAAAGAATGTCACTATCCCGGTGATTGGGAACGGTGACATTATGTCATATCAGCAAGGGCTCAAGATGATGGAACAAACCGGGTGCGATGGTGTGATGATCGGCCGCGCCGCTCTGGGTGCCCCCTGGATATTCAGAGTTGATGCCCCACTCCCCACTCCCCTCTTACGGCTCACGGCATTAAAACGACACCTGGAGCTTATTGAAACTTTCTGCAACCCCCAATGGGCCTTGGGAAAAACCAGGAACCACGCTGGCCGTTATTTCAAAGGCATGAAGCATGGTTCGGCTATTCGCAACCGCATTTACCAGGTTGCAACTTTTACGGAACTTCAAAATACCATTGATTCTCTTTTAAGCGAGGCAGGGTCTCTGCGGAATTGACAGACGCAGTTTATTTTCTGAAAAACCAGAAAAGCAGCGACAGTAAAATGCTGACAATGATTGAGGTGGTCACAGGGAAATAAAAACTAAAATTTTCCCGGCGCACGATAATGTCGCCAGGCAGTCTTCCAAAGGGAAGTTTACTCAAAAATGGCCAAAGCACCCCTGCCGCTATGAGGACAACCCCTATTATAATTAAATTTTTTGCCACTTTAGTAGGTTCTCAATCGTTTTATTTTCTTTTTATTATTGTGAACGTCTTCTTTGTTTCCAGTATGACGGTATCATATTTATGCCACTTGAGGGGAAGGAGCATCGCCTTTGCAAGTGCCCACGGATTTCCACTCGCCAGCTTGTATGTCCATTCAAAAACTGCTAAAATAAGAAATTAATCAATATTATAATACGTCTCGAATTCAACAGAAAGCGCAAAGCGACGCGCGTAAAATCAACCTTCCCGTTTTCTGCCCAATATGCCTACAATTCTCGTTGTCGATGATGAACTCAGCATGCGTGAGTTCCTGAAAATACTTCTTGAAAAAGAAGGGTATACTACCGTCACTGCTTCTGACGGAGAAATGGCCCTTAAAATTACTGAAAAGCAGGAATTCGACCTGGTTATTTCCGATATACGAATGCCGGGCATGGGTGGGCTTGAGCTTCTCAATGCAGTCCGAAAAGAAAAAAAAGCACTCCCCTTTATCATGATAACCGCATTTGCTTCCCCTGAAGATGCAGTGCAGGCCATGAAGCATGGAGCATATGATTATATAACCAAACCATTCAAAGTTGATGAAATCAAATCAATTATTTCTTCAGCAATCGACAGCAAACTTTCTCCTGCAGTTCAGGAATCGAAACCCACGAAGACATTTCCTCAAATAATTGGTGAAAGTTTTGAAATGCGGAAAATTTTTGACCAGATTGAACGCATTGCGCCAACCCATGCAAATGTCCTTATTGTTGGAGAATCAGGTACGGGCAAGGAGCTGATTGCCCAGGCAATCCACCAAAACAGCAAGGTCGCGCATAATAATTTCGTTCCCATAACCTGTAACGCTATTCCGGAAACCTTGTTTGAAAGTGAACTCTTTGGCCATGTCAAGGGGGCATTCACCGGTGCCTCATCAAATAAAACCGGCCTTTTTGAAGAGGCAAATAACGGCAGTGTTTTTCTGGACGAGATAGGGGAGCTTACTCCCCTTGTACAGACAAAACTCTTACGTGTTTTGCAGGAAAGAGAATTTAAACGCGTGGGAGACACCAAGACAACCAAAGTAAACGTCAGAATCATTTCTGCCACCAATCGCAATCTCGAAGAAGAGATTATGGAAAAAAGATTTCGCGAGGATCTTTACTATCGCCTGGCAGTGGTCCCGATCCGGATGCCGCCTCTGAGGGAACGAAAAGGAGATGTTCCGTTGCTGGTGGAGCATTTCCTGGAAAAATATTCAAAAACATTTGAAAAAGATGTCCAGCAACTCTCATCATACGCCATGAAAGTATTGATGGATTATGATTTCCCGGGCAATGTCAGGGAACTGGAAAACATTATCGAGAGAGGAGTGGCCCTATCCTCCTCAAACATTATTCTTCCTGAAAGCCTGACACTTTCACAGCGTCTTGATGCTGCTCCCCCAAAAGAACAGATTTCAGCCCTTGTACCCTTGACCAGTGAAGAGGAGCTTTATGATCTCGGTCTGGAAGAGGTTACAAGCAGATTTGAAAAAATGATGATTGAACTCGCTCTGAAAAAGGCGGACAACTCAAAAATGCAGGCGGCCGATCTACTGAAAATCAGCTTCCGCTCCCTGCGTTATAAAGTGAAGAAATACAACATCCAATAACCTGACACCCTACCCTGATGCCATTTAATAAACTTTGCAGTTCCAGTTCACTCTCCTCCCCTGATGCCTATAAATTAAAAAATCAGCTGCAATGGGTATTTTTCCTGCGTGTTGTAGTGATCAGCATCCTCCTTGGCATTACCGTTCTGCTCCAGACAAGAGAGCATGAACTCATCACATCTTCGCTGTCTCAAATTGCCTTTTTCATTATAGGGACATATATCTTCACTATTTTCTCTGCTCTATTATTGAATAAAATCAACTGCTATCGTCAATACGCATATTTACAGATTATTATAGACTGCCTGCTCGCCAGTTGCCTTGTCCTTTTTACCGGCTGCAGTCAGTCAATTTTTACAATTATCTACTTTCTTCCAATTATCAGCAGTTCAATTCTCCTTTTTCGCCTCGGCGGACTCCTGCTTGCCTCCCTTTCTACTTTTTCCTATGCAGCAATTCTGACAACAGAACTCTCAGGCTACATGGATCCGTTGCTATCGGGCTTAAACACCTCTCCGCTGACAAGTTTTCAGGTTGCCCTGCACTCTTTCGCCATTCGCGGCCTGAGTTTCTTTCTGGTGGCCATACTCAGCTCTATCCTTGCCGAAAGGCTGCATAAAGCCGAGAGTGAATTGACAAAAACATCTCAGGACCTCGACCGTCTGGCCCTGCTTTACAAACAAATTTTCGATGATATATCCACAGGCATCATTACTGTTGACAGCAGGAACCTCATTACGTCATTTAACCGTTCCGCAGGTGTCATTACAGGGTATGATGCCATTGATGTGATGGGGAGGAAGATAGAAGATATTTTCCCGGAACTCTCCATAAAAAAAACTGAAACATTGCGTCCCATGACACTTTTGCAGAAAAAGGACGGAGACGAAATCCCGGTTGGTTACTCATGGACACGACTCAACATGCCAGGGGACTGTGAAAATTGCAGGGTCTACACCATGCAGGATTTAAGCAGAATCAAAAAAATGGAAGAAAAAGTCAACCAGGCAGAAAAAATGGCGGCAATCGGAGAAATGGCCGCCGGTATCGCCCACGAATTCAGAAATCCATTGGCAGCGATCTCCGGGGCTTCCCAGGTGCTGCAAGGTGAATTTGAACCCAACACATCGACCCGAAGCTTAATGAACATTATTGTCAGAGAATGTGAACGCCTGGAAGGGACGATCAGTGATTTTCTTCATTTCTCCAAACCGGCAACTCCTGAAAAATCCTGGTTCTCGATCCTTGGAGTGGTCCAGGAAACCATTGGAATTCTGGAGCAAGGCCAAAAATGGAATTCCGGATTGACCGTGGAGACAAATATCCCAGAACACCTTGACTGCTGGGCCGATTCCGGTCAGGTAGTCCAGATCATCCTTAACTTACTTGAAAATGCAGGGAATGCCATTGGTGAGAATCCCGGCAATATCATCATTTCCGCTTCCGAAATAAAAGTTGATGACCTCGAAAAAACCCGTATTGAAATATCCGACAATGGCCCAGGGCTGAGTGACAAGGTTATGGAGCACATTTTTGATCCTTTTTTTACGACCAGAGAGAACGGTACGGGGCTCGGCCTTGCCATCGTCAAGCAACTTGTTGAAAGTAACGGAGGGGAGGTCAAAGTTACAAACAAAGAAGAACAGAGTGGGGCAATTTTCAGTTTTACTCTCCCATTACCGGAAACAGCTTTGACAAAATCGGAATAATACTACTTTGTCAGATTCAGGCTTCTTCTATTTTATATGATTACCACTCATCTTCAGCCTTTTTATAGGTCATTCCCGCGAATGCGGGA
>JAHLLM010000068.1 GCA_020444175.1 Desulfobulbaceae bacterium
CACTGCTGTCATCCCCATCGAGATTTAACGTCGGCGCGTCATTTACTGGATCGACGTTGATCGTCGTCGTGGCTACGCCGGAACTCAGGGCTCCGTCACTGACACTGATGTCAACTGTACGGTTGCCGTCTGTAGGATTGTCTCCATCAGAATGATAGTACTGAATCGCTTTCAACAAGGTCTCGGTTTCTACTTCTGTAAAGCTGCCGCCGCCCTGTTTGGTGATTGTAACGGCCGCGGTATCCGCTCCCGTATCTGCTGTCACGGTTACTGCATAGTTCCCGCCTGTGGTATTCGTTGCACCAACTGTCGTACCAAGATTAAAGGTGCTTCCATCAAGGATCATCCTTTCACTGTCACCATCCGTGAGCACGGACCAGTCCAGGCCGACACTTGTAAACGTCGTGTTGTCAACATCCGCTAAATCAACATCCGTATCCACTATTGCCGTGGCTGAATCATTTTCAGTAAAGGTAAAACTGTAGTTGTTGCCGCCTGCTCCACTGCTGTCATCCCCATCGAGATTTAACGTCGGCGCGTCATTTACTGGATCGACATTGATCGTCGTCGTGGCGGCTGCGGAATCATCTGTGCCGTCATTAACTATAACCTCAACTGTACGGTTGCCATCGGTCGGGTTATCTCCATCTGCATGTTGATACTGGATCGCTTCAACCAGTGTCTCAACTTCTACCTGGGAAAAGGTACCGCCGCCCTGCTTGGTGATTGTAACGGCCGCGGTATCCGCTCCGGTGTCTGCCGTCACGGTTACTGTATAGTTCCCGCCTGTGGTATCCGTTGCACCAACTGTCGTACCCAGATTAAAGGTACTCCCATCAAGGACCATCCTTTCACTGTCACCATCCGTGAGCACGGACCAATTCAAACTTACACTGGCAAACGTCGTGTTGTCTACATCAGCAAGAACCGTATCCGTGTCTGCTATATTGGTTGCAACATCTCCTTCAGTAAAGGTAAAACTGTAGTTGTTGCCGCCTGCTCCACTGCTGTCATCCCCATCGAGATTTAACGTCGGCGCGTCATTTACTGCAAACATATTTACCGTGACATCGCTGGCACTACTTGTTGCCCCATCTCCATCATTAACTGTAAAACGAATTGTTCTGGCATTTGTGTCCGGTGCTTCAGAAATATTTTCAAAGCGAATCGCTTTGGCAAGAGCTGTAGTGGCTGCTGGTGTCGCATTTGCAGAAGTGAAAGTGATGACCAGTGGAGTTGAGCCGTCGTCACCTCCAGACCAGGTGCCAATTGTATTCCCTTCATATAATACAAAAGCACCGGAAACATTTATTTCACCTGCACCATTCCCTGTAGCTTCGATAGTCAACCTGTCATTTGCAGTTGTATTTGCCTGAAAGGCAACAGTAAGGTTTCCGCCGTTAAACTGAGGTGTGTCAACATCGCTGATTGTCAGGGCCGTACCGCTGTCAAGAGAAATGGGGCCACCATTTTCTGTAAATCCAACCACATCTGTATCAAGATTCGCAATAACAGGTGAATCATTAATAGTAGTCATTGTAATAAAAACATCCGCCGCAGCTGATGTACTGGAACCGCCATCATTGTCGTCCACAGTAAAGCTGATGGTCCTTTGGACACTGCCCGGATTTGCAGTATTGTTATCAAATTCAATTGCCCTTGCCAGGGCGGTTATGGCTGTCGGGGTGGCAAAGCCAGAACTGTTAAAGGTAATGACAAGGTCATTGCCAACGCCATTGCCGCCACTCCATGTACCAATGACATTTCCTGCATAACTGACATCCGATCCGCTCACCTGAATATCTCCCGGACCAATATCGCGAATGGCAAGAATGTCATCGACCGTAGTATTTGCACCAAAAGCCACAGTTAAATTCCCGCCATTAAAATCTGCAGGAGAATCTGCAGGGTCCGTTATGGTCAGATTACCGCCAACATCGAGCAGGATGGGAGTACCAGCCAATTCTGAAAAGGTTGGGTTGTCACCATCTAAATTGGCAATAACAGGTGCATCATTAACACTACTGACAGTAATTGTTGCAGTATCTGCCAGACTGCTATAAGGAGTAACACTGCCACCCGTTGATGCATCCAGTGTTCCAAGATGTGCGCCACTGCTCTGGTCCCATGCCCGAAATTCCAATATAGCGGCACCACTCCATTCCCCAGTTGGAGAAAATCGAATCTGCCCTGAAGCGTCAAGCAATCTTGCTGTTGCTGAAATATCCTGAATCCCGGAATTTGTATCAAATTTCTGCCATGCCCCACCATCCCAATATTCCCAGAAACCATTGGTATTGTCCACCTTTGTAACGGCAATGGCTTTGGGTGCGTTTCCTGGAACGGCAAGATCCCCATCTGTGATATTATTACCCCCATTGACTGAATTAATAAGTTCCGTTACAGAGTTCCCGTCAGCGGCTGTATCTGTATAAACCTGATCCTCATTAATTGTTGAGAAAATATAATCCTGGTCAGACAAAACAGGAGCGTCATTCACATCAGTCAGGGTGATGCTTGACACAGCCCCGACTGAGCTAAATGCAGTTGTCAAACCGCGAGATGACACATCCACCTTTGTTCCGACTGTTCCGCTGCTCTGATCCCAACCATAATAAAGAATAGTTGGATCGGGGCTGGGTGCAAATGTCCCATCCGGCACAAAACGCACCTTGTCCGTTGAACGAAGCAATAGAGCCTGGTTCCCGCTCACAGTACCAATGGATGTCCAACCGGAACCGCTGTCATACTCCCAATGCCCTTCAGTGCCTGTAGTGCCGTAAATGGCTATCCCTTCAACTGCTCCACTGTCCACATCTGTTATTGCCGTATTGACAAAAGAAGAAACAAGGCCACCACCATTATTTGACTCATCTTCAGTAATTCCAGTGAAGTTGCTGGTATTAGCCGGATCAAGAACCGGAGCATCATTGACTGCAGAGACAGTGATGGAGGCTGTATTATTGTTGGCACTAAATGTTGTTGTGCCACCTACACTTGTTACATCAACTTTGGTCCCAACCGTACCTGAAGTTTGGTCCCAGGCATAATAGGTAAAATCCGCCGTTGTAGCGTTTGCCTCATCAGGAACAAAGCGAATACTATCCGTACTCCTTAGGAGTAACGCGTTGCCGGTATCAACAAGACCTACATCAAGCCAAGAGCCTCCTGCATTGTACTGCCACGTCCCATTACCGCTGTTAAGATTATAAATTGCAATCCCTTCTAGGGGTGATGGATCAATATCACTGATAGTCGAGCCGACCAGAGAGGATATAGTCGTCCCTGAATTACCTATATTATCCTCAGTTATCATGGTCAAAACAGGAGAGGCAGAAGCAAGGACAGGGGCATCATTTGTGTTTGTAATTGTTACATAAAAAGAATCGGTATCTGAACTGTAGCCGGAAGAAGGGAGAGAGCTGACAGTGTCTACACCTGAGTTACCGCTCACTCCACCTCCAGTTGTATCCCATGCACGAAAGCTCAGACTGGCAGAACCAAAATAATCGGCATCAGGCTCAAACCCTATATAGGCATTTGCATCCAACAAAACAGCGAGACTCTCAGTTTCACCACCCGTAAAATAAGTTTTCGAGCCTCCAAAAGGCTTATACCACCAATTACCATTTGCGTTATCGACGCCTGTTATAGCGACTCCCTGGGCCGGCCCGTCGACATCCGTTATTAACCCGGCACCACCGGCGGTTATTATTTCGGAAATTTGCTTGGCAAAACCTGTATCATCTTCCAACATCGAACCGATGGAAAACCCTCCGGTGGAAGTAAGAACAGGGCGATCATTCAAAGCACTGACGGCAATTGTAGCTGTACCTGAACCATTGCTGAAGGCTGTTGCATTTCCCCTGTTGGACACATCCACCTTGTCACCGGCGCTGTCACTGCTGCTCTGGTCCCAGGCATAAAAATCCCAATCTGCACTGTCCGCATCCTGCTCATCAGGCACAAAGCGGAGATAATCAGTATCGCGTAGCAACAGAGCATTGATTGTGCTTACCGTACCGACATCTATCCATGATGACCCACCATTTATCGAGTACTGCCACTTGCCATTACTGTTATTGATGGCATAGATGGCAACTCCTTCCAGGTCACCGCTGTCAGTATCAGTTACCGGGTTGCCGCCGGTGGCAAGTATCTGGGCGATGGTATTGCCGTTATTATTAACAGCATCCTCATTAATTGCAGTTAAATTCATGGGAGTGGCAGTTAACACCGGGGCATCATTAACAGGGTTAACTGTAATAGAGGCTGCTCCCTGCCCTCCTGAACTGAAAGCTGTAGAGGAACCATTAACCGTAACATTGCCTGTATCCCCGCTCGATTTGCCATCACTCTGGTCCCAGGCCCTGAATGTAATACCGTTTGTTACGGTCCCGCTGTAATCCGAGGCTGGCACAAAACGAATGAGTGCGTCCGAAGCAAGTAGCCTTGCTGTTGACTCAGTAACAGCACCAAAGGCAGTCCATGCACCTGCGCCAATTTTATACTGCCATGTTCCATTAGTATCATCCACTGAAGTAACTGCAATTCCCTCAACTGCGGCAAGGTCAACATCCGTAATCAGGTCACCTCCTCCACTTGAAATAATAGAAGCAACTGTGTCTCCGGGAGGATTAGTATCTTCGTTAACTGAACTTAATGTCATGGTTCCGGCACTGAGGACAGGAGCATCATTAACCGCAGTCACGGTTATAGAGGCCGTGTCACCAGTTTCGCTGAAGGCACTCGTCCCGTCCGTTCCTCCACGGACTGAGACATCGGTTTTCAGGCCGTTGGTTCCGGAGGACTGATCCCAGGCGTAATAGGAAAAAGTAGCAGAAGTGGCATTATCCCCGTCCGGCACAAAACGAATTTTATCATCACTTCCCAAAAGCAAAGCATTTGAAAGTGAAACTGTACCAACGGCATTCCAGCTCGACCCGCCATTTGTTGAATATTCCCAACTGCCATTGCCGCTGGATAGAAAATAGATGGCAACTCCCTCAAGTTCACTCGCACCGTCAGGATCAGTTATACTTGTCCCTACAATTGATGAAATGAGTTCCCCGCCATTGGTGGTGGCATTTTCATCAATGGGGTTCATGGAAGGTGTGGCAGGTGTCAGTACCGGAGCATCATTGACTGAAGTAATGGTGACTGTAGCCGTATCGTTAGCAATGCTGTATGCTGAATCGTTTCCACGAGTACTGACGTCAACCTTGAACCCTGCCGAACCTGTCGCCTGGTCCCAGGCATAATAAGTAAAATCGGCTGTTCCTGCCGTTCCACTACTAGGATTAAACCGTATACTGTCCGTGCTTCTCAAAAGAAGTGCATTCGTATTATTAACTGTGCCTACGCTCAACCAGCCTCCACCGACATTGTACTCCCATGTTCCATGCCCGTTATCATTCAACGAGTAAATAGCAATACCTTCAAGTTCAGAGGGACCATCCGGATCCGTGATTGTCGCACCGATAAATGAAGAAACAAGCTGTCCTGCGTTATCTACAGCATCTTCACTGATGTTCGTCAAAGTAGTCCCTGTTGAAACCGGAATCTGAGGAGCATCATTCACAGCCGTAACTGTTATCTGGGCAGTGTCCTGATTACTACTGAATGCAGTTGAGCCCCCGTTTATGAGTGTGCTTACGCCAGTATCGCCATTATTGCCGCTGGTCTGGTCCCATGCCCTGAAAGTAATGGTGCTTGTGCCGACAAAATCCGTGGCAGGGACAAAGCTGATAAAAGCGGTAGTACTCAACAGAACTGCGCTGCTTTCAGACTCAAGTCCAGTAAAATCATGCCATGATCCATCATGATAACGCCATGTTCCATTGCTGTTGTCGACACCTGTAATAGCCAGGCCCTGTACTGCTCCGGAATCAACATCCGTAATAAATCCTACACCCCCGGCGGTAATTATTTCAGCCACAGTTTTCGCAAAACCAGTTCCTTCCTCAGCCATTGAACCGATGGAAAACCCTCCTGTGGTATTTAAAACCGGGGCATCATTAATACCGGTTATACTGATACTGAAAGTATCCTGAGGAATACTTCCTCCGGAACTATCAGTTATTGTGAAGGCAAAACTGTCAGCTCCATCCTGGTCCGTATTGGCTGTGTAAGTTATGAAACCATTGTTAATATCAGCCTGAGTAAAAGTGCTACCGGCTGAAAGAGTAGCACCGCTTTTTTTCAAAACGCCTTTGGTGGGGGCTGTATCTATAGTATAAGTGAGTTCCGAGGCGGTATTATCCACATCCGACACAGAAAGCAGCCCGGATGTTATTGTGGAAGTTGTTTCCTCGTTTAATGCCAGGCCGGCATTGGTTATTGGCAGTGTCGGATTATCATTGACCGGGTTAACATTTATAGTCGTCGTGGCCACAGCTGAATCCAGAGCCCCGTCATTAATGGTAATGCCCACCGTGCGGTTGCCATCGGTTGGATTGTCTCCACCAATATGCTGGTACTGAATCACCTTGAGTAATGTCTCGGCTTCTACTATGGAAAAAACACCATCTCCACCATTTTCCGTAATTGTAATTGATGCAGTATTAAGTCCCGCATTTGCCGAGATAACAATTTGATAGGCATTATTAAAGGTATTCTGGAGTATATAACTTGTTGCCAGATCGAAAGTAGAACCGTCCAAAATTAATTTCTCGTTATTGCCATCAAGCAAACCGCTCAAATTAAGCTTGATATTTGAGAAAGTTGTACTGTCAACGTCCAGCACAGAGACATCAGCATCAACAATGGCGGTTGGTGCATTCCCCTCGACAAAATCAAACTGGTAATCATTTCCGGTGGCACCACTGCTGTTATTTGCATCAAGATCCAGAGTTGGGGCATCGGGTTGAGGAGTAATATTGATATTAAAGGTAAAAGGACCAGGTAAATTAACAGTCCCGTCAGAAACGCTGAAATCGAAACTGTCAGCTCCATTTGCATCAGTCGTGGGTACGTAAGTAATAATATTATTGTCAATATCTGCCTGGGTGAAAGTCTGGCCAGTGGAAAGAGTCACACCGTTTTTCTGCAAAACTCCTTTCGTCGGTAATGTTGCTCCCACAGTATAAACAAGCTCAGCCGGGGTATTGTCAACGTCCGTGTACTGCAGCAGGGCAGTAGTGATTGTACCTGTTGAATCCTCATTAATGCCAAGGGGATCATTCACCCCGAAAACCAAAGCATCATTAACGGGATTAACATCAATGGTAACTGTTGAGGCAAGTGAATCTGATGTTCCATCGTTCACGGCTACGGCAACTGTACGGTTGCCGTCGGTAGGATTATCATTGTCGATATGATCATATTTCAATAAATGAATCAGTGCCTCAACTTGAGAAGCGTCAGCAAAATTAACGGCCTTTGTAATTATGACTGTTGCCGAACTGCCACTTGCCGTTACTGAAACATTATATGTTGCTGTATTCGTTACACCTGTTGTTCCAAGACTGATGGAAACCCCCTCGAGATCAAGCCTCTCATTATCACCATCCTGCAGATTGCTATAACTGAGTTTGACACTCGCAAAGGTTGTGTCGTCAACATCCGCCACTACAGCATCCGAACCTGTATCTATCAAAAGAGGGGCATCGCTTTCCGTAAAAACTATAGTGCCGCCAAGATTGCTGATTGTCGGTAAATCATTTATGGCATTAACGGTAATTGTTGTTGTTGCGACTGCCGAATCCAGAGCAGTATCATTCACTGTTATCGCAACTGTACGATTGCCATCGGTGGGGTTATCCGCATCACTGTTTTGATATTGAATCGCCTTGACCAGTGCTTCAACCTCAGTCTCGCTAAAATTTCCCGCACCCTGTTTTGTAATGGTCACTGTTGCCGTGCCTACCCCGGTAACCACAGTTACGTCGTAATTCCCTCCGATTGTCGTATTCGCAACATCTGTAGCCAGACCATAACTGCTGGAATCCAAGAGCATTAGTTCATTGTTTCCATCCTGAAGTCCTGAAAAAACCAATGTAACATTGGCAAAGGCTGTGCTGTCTACATCAGCCACATCCACATCCGTATCTGCTATGGATATAGCAGCCTGTGCTTCGGAGTAATTTACCTGATAATTGTTACCACTGTCGCCGCTGCTGTTATCCACATCCAAATCAAGAGTAGGGGCATCATTATCAGGGGTTATGGAGAGAGAAAATGATGTGGAAGAAATTGCTCCCCCGGCACCGTCACTGACCGTAAAATCAAAACTATCAGCGCCATTTTCATCAGCATTTGGAGTGTACGTGATCCGACTGTTGTCGATGTCGTCCTGGGTAAAAGTATCATTTACAGAAAGAGTGACACCACTTTTTTTCAATAGACCTTTTGTTGGAACTGCGCCCAAGGTAAAAACAATATCCGTTGCCGTATTATCCACGTCCGTCACAGAAAGCATGGCGTTCGTAATTGTAGCGCTATTATCTTCAAGCAACGCATGCCCGGTGTTCACGGCAAGAACAGGGTCGTCATTAGAGGGATTAACTGTCAGAGACGCTGTTTCATCCAAAGCACTGAACGGGGTTGTTCCGTCGTTTACTGAGGCATTAACACCGGCCTGACCATTTGCATAGCCTCCAGTACGATCCCAGGCCCTAAAGGTGATGGCACTTGTAAGAGTGCCGCTATAATCTGCATCCGGGATATAACGGATCATCGCATCGGAGTAAAGAACCCTGGCACCATTATCCAAAACCGCTCCAATGGCAAACCAGTTGCTTCCTCCATTGATCGAATATTCCCAAGTACCTGCTCCAGACAAACCAGTTATGGCAACGCCTTCCAGAGCTCCGGAGTCAACATCCGTTATACGGTCGCCGCCGGCACTTGAGATGATGGAGGCAATCGTATTCCCGGCAGGATTCAGCTCATCTTCATTGATGGAAGTCAGACTCATGGTGCCGCTGGAATCAAGGACAGGAGCATCATTGACATCAGTTACAGAGATATCGGCAGAATCACCAAGGCTACTGAAAGCAGTCGTCCCGCCCCTGGTAGTGACATTAACTTTAATACCTTCAATACCTGTGCTCTGATCCCAGGCATAGTAGGAAAATGTCGGAGTGGCAGAAGGCGCGTTATTGCCGTCAGGTGTAAAACGTATGAGATCATCATTTCCCCCACCATCTCCCCTCAGCAGGAGAGCAGAAGTATCCGAAACGTTACCGACATTCGTCCAGGTTGCCCCGCCATCGGTGGAAAATTCCCAGGTACCGTTTTGATCATCTGCTGCATAAATTGCAATACCGGGGGTTGCGGTATCAGTTGCAATTCCTGATGCCGTGACCAGATCGGAAACCAGATTCCCGGCATTATTTGTTTGGTCTTCCGTTATACCGGTTAGAGGCTGAGGGCCATCGGGACTCATTGTAGGAGCAGCCAGGGTATGCTCATAAGCATCCGTTACCCTTTCATCAAAAATCAAACCGCTTTCCACATCACCAATTGCGGTCTCGAGATCCCAGTCCCCTCCTTCATGGCTGTTACCGGTGAGGTCATTGGAAGCGGCCACATCGGCCTGGGTAAGGTCAGCCAGAGAAGAGACAAAATCGATACCCACGTCCCCGGCTGCAACATTACATCCGTAAAGAAGAATATCGGCATCATCGCTCAGACTGGCGTCCCAGCCGGCAAGCATTTGTCCATAATTATCCAGAGTTGCGGACGATAGGGTTGAAGTGCCGATATTTATCTGCCCCTCACCACCATGTGAAAGGATATGAACGGCCTTGACATCGGAAAATGCAGCCAGAGTATCAGTTATCTGGGCAACACCATCCTGGCCGGCATCAAGAATGATCACCTTGGCAGAGGGGGAAATCCCGCTTACAAGCTGCTCATAATTCTCCACGGACGAATCAACAAAGACGATCTCACCAACGGCTGTTTTTTCAGTGCTGAACGTGTTTGGGGGAGGAAATATGGAGAGGGTGTCCTTACTCCAGAGATCAGGTGTGTCTGGTGCTTCAGTTTGGCTTCTGCTCTCTGTTGTGGAATCCGACAGAACATCAAGACCGGTTGCCAGCGCTGCGGCATCGTAAAGATAGCGCGGCTCCAGGGCAAGCATCAGGCGGCGGGAGGGCCTGGCGCCTGTTTCGCGCATTGGATGAGTTTTTTTCCTGCCCTTTTGTTTTTTGCCGGATAAAGAAAAAAATGCCATACCGTTCCCCTATAAGTGTACTTTTTCGGGAACGGTAAAGACCCTACCGGTCCCGGGTCAGCTTTTTATGCAAATCGTCTTATAGCTGCTTCGGACAAATTCCCATAAAACTTGAACATTTAGCGTTATTTTCATCATATCACTTTTTAAAAAACCCGGATTAAGGTTTAAATTTTTTTATCATTATGTTAAAAAAATTTAATAGTGGATAAATCCATCCCTTACAGAGGATCGCATATTCTTTTGTCTACTTCTCCAGATTTCCACGTGTAGCCGTCTTTCCACCCGGATAACTAAACAAAAGTCGATCTTTAAATTTTTTTAACCTTAGCCCCTTGGAGAAATGAAGACGAGCACCTGTTTCTCCTTTTCGGGCAACAAAAAGTATCTGCTCAATTTTCTTATATTGTGGCTGACTTTGCATCAGAACAAAAGCTTTTTCCATGATTCTGCGCTGCAACCCTTTTTCCAGGGCAAGAAATGACTGCAGATCTATTGAAAGAGCAGGCAGAACATCTTCTTGCGTGCCCGTTTCAGCAGTCGCGATTTGCCTCCAGAGGCTCTCTGTCAAAGAGCGCAACACCTTTTCCTCATCCTGCAAGACAGATGCCGTTTGTCTCAGGGTTTCCGAGATATTGGGGTTGAACTTTTCAAGAAAGGGGATCAGATCGAGACGGATACGGTTGCGCAGATAAATCCTCTGTAAATTCGAGCTGTCAATTGCAAAAGAAATATGTCGATCCTCAAGGTAATCATGCAGTGCTTTCTTGGCCGTAGTCAACAAAGGGCGGATAATAATGCCATCCCGAATCATTCTCATTCCCGAGAGACCGGATCGCCCTGTCCCTCTTATAAGGCGAAGAAGCACTTCCTCTGCCTGATCATCTGCGGTGTGGGCAACGGCAACTTTTGAGGCCTGATATTTTTGTGACACTTTTTCAAAAAATGCATAGCGCAGGTCGCGGGCCGCATGCTCTGTTGATTTTTTTTGTCGGCTCGCCTCCTGCTCTACAGAAACATGCGTTGTCTCAAAAATGACCCCGAGCTTCTCAGCACATTCTTGAACCAGGTTGACTTCTGCTGTAGTTTCATCAGGTCGAAGACCATGATCCACATAAACGGCAACAAGCTTCATCTTGAGTTTTGAAGAAAGCGTTGCAAAAAGGTGAAGCAGCGCCATGGAATCAGGTCCTGCCGAGACCCCGACGACCACTGTTTCACCTTGGCTGACGAGGCCTTCCTCACGGATAATGGCCAGTATTTGTTTTTCAAGCGGATGCATTTTTTTCTTATGTGTTGTGTATGAGAATACGTTCTTAAAGTGAGTTATTTAACTCTTGCAATATTACCTGAAACCAAGAAAAATAAACTCCTCGGCAGAAGCAAAGTCAGGCGATGCATACCTTGAAGTCATTGACAATTCATGGAAGATCATTGATAATGATGCCCGTTGTTTCTCTTCATACGTTTCTATTTAATGAAGGCACGAAAGCACGAAATGCGCTTCCACTCCAGGCCGTAACTGTTCAGATGTGAAGTGCAGCTGAACAGTTATCTTTATACCATGAAAACAGTCCGTTAAAGACGATAAAATGAAAGAAGTAGCCTCCCCCCTATGACTCATCTGGAAGTGGCTGTAGCGGCTCCTGTTTCCGGAACGCTGACATATAGCTCCACCGCTGCAATCTCGCGACTTAAGCCGGGGATACGCATACTCGTCCCCCTGGGCAGAAGAAAGGTAACCGGTTATCTGCTTGGCATCCTCCCTTCGGAACAGACCGGCTTTACCGTAAAATCCGTTACCGACCTTCTGGACGACAAGCCGCTTTTCCCGGAAAACATGATTCCCTTTTTCCGCTGGATAGCAGACTACTACCGCTATCCGCTTGGTGAAGTCATTAAAAATGCCCTGCCCGGAGGCCTCACCTCACAAAGCATCCGGACCATCGCACTGACTGAGGCAGGAAAACGTGAGCTGACAGATTTCTCCCAAAACCAGGAAAACAAATTGGCCTGGCTTCTCACCCTGCTTGAAAAAGGCTCACTTTCAGCGGCCCACACCCGCAAGATCTGGCAAAGTCGTAAATGGCAGAAGCAATTGATAAAATGGCAGGAAGACGGATTTCTTGCCATTACCGAGTCAATCAGTGAGTCCAGTTCAAAAGCAAAAATGGAACTGTGCGCCAGGCTTTGTTCAGACACATTGCCAGGAACGGACAAACTCAAATTATCCGAAGAAAAAACCCTGGCCATCTTCCAAGATCTTTGCCAAAGCCGCCCATCCCCCGTTATCCCGCAAAAGGAACTGAACCGTCACTACTCCGGAGCGGGCAAGGCGCTGAAATCTCTTGCCGAGAAAGGCATCATAACCCTCTTTGAGCAGCAGATAATACGTGACCCCTTTGGCGAGGAACCTCCTTTTTACCCGCAACCCGCAAAACTGACCAAAGAACAGGAAACAGCCCTTGAGGCAATCCTTCCCGCGGTACGTGACAAAAAATTCAGCCCCTTTCTCCTGCACGGCGTCACCGGCAGCGGCAAAACGGAAGTTTACCTCCAGGCCGCGGCAGAAACCTTAAAATTAAAGAAAACCGTGCTCATTCTGGTTCCTGAAATTGCCCTGGCAAGCCAGCTTGAAGCACATTTTTTTTCCCGCTTCGGCAGACAGGTTGCCCTTCTGCACAGCGGACTCAGCCAGGGAGAGCGTTTTGACCAGTGGGGCCAGATCATAAATGGTGATGCCAAAATCATTATCGGCGCGCGATCAGCAATCTTTGCACCGCTTTCTGATCCGGGACTGATTATTGTGGACGAAGAGCATGACGGAGCCTACAAACAGGAGGACAGCTTTCGTTATCAGGCCAGGGATCTTGCCGTGTTACGGGGAAAACTGCAGCAATGCCCTGTTGTACTGGGCTCCGCCTCTCCATCGTTGACAAGTTTCCACCATACAACAACAGGCAAATATTGCCTCCTTTCCATGACCAGGCGAATCGAGGACAGACCCCTGCCCCAGGTCACAATTATCGATTTGCGTACAATCGACAAAAACAGAACGTCGCACACCTTCTTTTCCCAGGAACTCCTGGACTCTTTGCGCGAAAATCTTGTGCAGGGCAACCAGAGCATTATCTTTCTGAATCGCCGGGGATATGCCAATCTGATGATTTGCCAGGATTGCGGTAGTCCAGTCAAATGTCTGCACTGCAATATTTCCCTCACACTGCATAAGGGCAAAAAGCTGCTCTGCTGCCACCACTGCGGGTATACTGCAAAAAGTGCCATAACCTGCCCGTCGTGCAGATCGGCTCGGGTAAAAGAGATCGGTTTTGGCACGGAAAAAATAGAAGAAGCCTTAGGGCAGCGATTCCCCAAGGCGCGCATCGCCAGACTTGACCGCGACACCTCGACAAACAGAAAAAACTTTCTGAAAATCCTCAAGGCCGTTCACAACAGGGAAGTGGATATCCTTGTCGGCACCCAGATGATAACCAAAGGCCATCATTTTCCCCATGTCACCCTGGTAGGGGTGATCTGGGCTGACGGAGGGCTTGGCATGCCTGACTATAAAGCCGGCGAACGAACATTCCAGCTTATCTCCCAGGTGACAGGCAGAGCCGGACGCGGAGACAAACCAGGCAATGTCATTATCCAGACCCACCAGCCTGAGCATTATGCAATAATCTGTGCCAGAAAGCATGATTATCATAATTTTTACAAACAGGAACTCCAGCTGCGACAGGCCCTGTCCTTTCCTCCCTTTTCACGCCTGGTCAATCTTCGTTTTGCCGGTGAAAATGAGGACAAGGTAAGAGAAGCAGCAATGTCAACCAGTGCCATGGCACGCAAACAGGCACTCCCCCTTCATGTTGACGTACTGGGCCCGGCAGCGGCCCCTTTGTCAAAACTGCGCAACAAATTTCGCTGGCAGGTTATTCTAAAAGGAAGGGACAGCAGGTCACTTCATACTCTCTGCGACCTGCTTCTTGCCCATCCTGTCCCCCCCGTCCGTAGCCAGCAGGTCACCATGACTGTTGATATTGATCCGGAAAATATGATGTAAGTTTCCTTTTTTCCCCAAAAGCACCAAACCAGTGTCCAATCGTTTTAAAGATGAGTCACAAAATATGCCATTCTGCTTTACTCTTCGGGAACAAAGACAGAAATCCATGGATCTTAATATTTAATGACTTACTTAAGGGCAAATCTTTCTGGTAAAAAAACACGACATTTGCTATAGGTTTTCTTTATCACCAATCAAGAAACAGGACATAGAAGCAAAATGGCATTACGTGAAATCTTAACATACCCAAACCCCATTCTTCGCCAGAACGCCGAACCGGTTACAGACTTTGACGAGTCTCTGAGAAAACTGGTAAACGATATGGCTGAAACCATGTACGATGCTCCCGGCGTCGGACTGGCGGCCAACCAGATCGGCGTTGTGCAGCAGATTGTAGTCATTGACGCCTCGGAAGAAAAAAACGACCTCATGGCCCTTATCAATCCTGAAATTCTTTCAGGCGAAGGAAGTCAGGTGGACGAAGAAGGATGCCTGAGCGTTGTGGGGCTTTCCGCAAAGGTAAAACGATTTAATAAAATCAAGGTAAAAGCCTTTGATGTTGAAGGAAAAGAAATTGAGTTTGAAGCAGAAGAATGGTTTGCCAGGGTTGTCCAGCATGAGGTTGACCATCTCAAGGGAACGCTTTTTATCGACCACCTGAGTTCCCTTAAACGGAGTCTCTATAAGAAAAAAAGAAAAAAACAACTCAAAGAAGAACAGGCTGCGAAAAATGATAAACAAGATAAATAGAATCATTTTCATGGGGACGCCCGAATTTGCCGTACCCAGTCTCCAGGCACTTCTCGACTCCAATGAAAATGTGGTGGCAGTGGTCACCCAGCCGGACCGCCCCAAGGGAAGAGGGCGCAAACTAACCCCACCTCCGGTCAAGGTACTTGCCGAAGCCCACAACATACCCGTCCTGCAGCCCAAAAAAATTAAAACAGACGAATTCCTTGATACTATCAGAGAGTACGAACCGGACCTCATCATTGTCACGGCCTATGGTCGTATTCTGCCCGGCCCGCTTCTGCACCTGCCGCCTCTCGGCACAATCAATGTACACGGCTCACTCCTGCCCAAATACCGCGGTGCCGCTCCCATCCAGCGTGCCATTCTAAACGGAGACAGGGAAACAGGCATCACCATCATGCAGATGGATGAAGGCATGGACACCGGCGACATCCTTCTGCCGGGCAGCCTTGCCATTGAGCCTGATGACACCTCCGTGACTCTGGCCGAGAAAATGTCCGCCCTTGGCGGAAAACTTCTTAAAGAGGCACTCGCCCTGCTGCGTAAAGATCAACTGCCGCCCATTAAGCAGGACGATGCACTTGCCACCGAAGCACCCCTGCTCTGCAAGCATGAGGCAAAAATAGACTGGACAGAACCTGCCGAAAAAATAAGCTGTCTTATCCGCGGACTCGAACCATGGCCCCTGGCCTTCACCACCCATGAAGACAAATGGCTGCGCCTCTTTCGCCCCCAGGTAATACAGGGAGCGCCCGACGAAGCTCCTGGAACACTGTGCCGAATCGACAAAGACGGCCTTGTTATCGCTGCGGGCCGGGACTATCTCCTTGTCAGCGAAGTACAATGCGAGGGCTCGAAACGAATGCCTGTTGATGCCTTTTTAAGGGGCAGGCCCCTGGAAGTCGGAATCAGATTCACCTGATACAGGCCTATGAATATTGCGTATACCGACACTTTTTCCGGCATCAGCGGCGACATGTTTCTCGGAGCGCTGCTTGATGCCGGACTGCCCAGGAATATCCTTCTCAAAGAACTGGCCAAACTTCCTCTGACCGGATACAGCTTTCAGTCTGAACAGACAAAAGAAAAAAGCATCCATGCCACCAGAATTTCGATTCAGGTGGAAAACGACCAGCCCCATCGCTCTTGGAAGTCAATTCAATTTTTACTGAATGAAAGTGACCTCCTTCCCCTTGTCAAAGAAAAAGCCATGCTTATCTTTGGCGAACTGGCCAAAGCTGAAGCCAAGGTGCATGGCTGCGATCCGGCTGATGTCCATTTCCACGAAGTAGGGGCTATTGACTCGATTATTGATATTGTCGGAGCAGCCATCGGTTTACACTACTTTCAGATTGATCGACTTATCAGCTCTCCACTTCCTCTTTCCCGGGGCTGGGTTGCATGCGACCATGGGCAGCTCCCTTTACCGGCTCCTGCGGTCTGTGAACTGACAGAGGGCATGCCTGTCTACGGGGTTGAGCTGGAGCAAGAGCTTGTCACCCCCACCGGAGCGGCGATCCTGAAGGCACTCGCCCATTCTTTCGGACCCTTCCCGACCATGACGGTGGAACGATCCGGCTATGGCGCAGGCAGCCGCCAACTGCAAAACAATCAGCCAAACCTGCTCAGACTCGTTATAGGCGCTTCATTTTCGGCTGAAGAGGTGCAGGAAGTTGAAATCATTGAATGCCACCTTGATGACTTTTCTCCTGAACTCTTCCCGTATCTCAGCGAACAGCTCTTTGCCAGGGGGGCTCTTGATGTCGCGCTGACCCCGATCCAGATGAAAAAAGGCAGGCCCGCCTTTCTCCTGTGCGTAATCGCCGATCCGGCAGAGAGCTGGGAGCTTAAAAAATGCATTCTTTCGGAAAGTACGGCAATCGGCCTTCGCTTTCATCGGGAACACCGCTGGACATTATCCAGGAAATCTGGTTGGTTGCAGACGCGCTGGGGAAAGGTTGCAGTAAAAAAAGTAACAACTCCTGCCGGAGAATCTCTCTATCCGGAGTATGAAGATTGCCGCAGACTTGCCCTGGAACACGGCATTCCCTTAAAAAGGGTTTATAACGAGGTCAGCAGGGCCGAAGGGGATGATTTTCTCGATGGATAAACTTTTCATGGCGCTTGCCACCGGCTTTTACAGCGGTTACCTGCCAAAGGCTCCGGGCACATGGGGAACACTTGTCGCCTTCCCTCTCCATTTTCTCCTTATCAGACTCTCACCGGCCGCCTACTCAATAGCCCTTGGCATCATCTTTCTTGTTGCGGTGGTGAGTGCGGGAAGTGCGGAAAAAATCCTTGATCAGGGCGACCCTTCCATCGTTGTTATTGATGAAATCATCGGCATGCTGATTGGCCTCATCGGCGCACCGGCAAAGGCCCTCCCTCTTATTATCGCCTTTTTCATCTTCCGCTTCTTTGATATCCTCAAGCCCTTTCCCGTGGGCTGGGTGGACTCCCATCTCCATGGCGGCCTGGGTATTGTCCTGGATGATGTGCTGGCCGGAATTTACACCCTGATCTGCATGAAAATCCTGGCCATGCTGCTGCCAACGGCGTTCTGATTTCTTTATTGGCCACAAAATCCACAAATAATTGGGAGAAGGTCGGTTGGACAGAAGCGGCTATCAACCCGAAAATGTTGGGTTTCGCTTTATTTTTCAATGGTACGATTATGGTGCATGAAGGCAGAACGAAACCCAATAAAATATGGTAACCAAATTCGCTCTTCCCAACCTACGAGACTGCCAACGGCGTTCTGATTTCTTAATTTAACAGCGGACCCCACACGATAAGCAAAGCCATGAGACATCGAGAACACGGAAATACAAATATCGGGAAAGGTACGCTGACCGACTCTGCCCTTTTAGTTGCTCAGTCCTTAGTCCTCAGCCCTCAGCCCTCAGTCCTCAGCCCTCACCCCTCACTCCTCACCCCTCACTCCTCACCCCTCACTCCTCACCCCTCACTCCTCACCCTTTCAGCGCCAGGGCAATTTCCTGCTGCAGTTCATCGATGACCTTCAGGGGATTCGCCGCCTTGGTAATCGGACGCCCCACCACCACATAGTCAGCCCCGTTTTCAATGGCCTTTCGCGCCGTCATGATGCGGGTCTGGTCATCATCATTTTCCTCAATGTTTGCTCCGGGACGGATGCCGGGTGTGACGATAAGCAGTTTTTCCCCCAAACCCTGACGGAGTCTTGCGGCCTCAAGACCGGAAGAGACAATACCATCACAGCCCAGTTCCAGGGCCCGTTTGGCCCGGAAATAGACAAGATCCTCAATTGTCCTGCTCATACCCATGGCCCGCATATCCTCTTCACCAAAGCTGGTCAGCACGGTCACCCCCAGGATTTTTAATTCCGATCCTGATCCTTGTTTTGCCTCAAGGGAAGCTCTGATAATCGGATCATTGCCATGCACAGTGGCAAAGGTGACCCCCTTATCCTGCAGCTGCATCATGGCAAGCTTGACTGTTTCCGGAATATCAAAGAATTTTAAATCAACCATGACCTTATGCCCCCGGTCAATGATCCAGTCTATGATATCAAAATAACTTGCCATAAAAAGTTGCAGGCCAACTTTATAAAAATGTATCTTTTCTTCCGTTTTTCTGACCCATTCCTTAGCCATTTCAGGTTCGGCAACATCAAGGGCCAAAATAATTCTTTCGTTTAAGGGAATATCTTTCATGCAGCACCCAATGGAAAATATTTAATAATTTAGAATCAGCAATTTTGCCTCTATACAATTCTCAGTAGTCAACCTCTAGACTCCCGCCTTGTATGGTGATTTTGTAATATACATTTAATCCCTCGTTCCCACGGTCCACCGTGGGAATGCATATCAATTTACCCCTGGAGATTTATGTATAGGTTCCCACGGAGACCATGGGAACCAGAAGTTTAAACTCCCGAGATACTGCCGCAAAATTCTAACCGGACATTGCTGAGAATTAATAATTAAGAATCAGCAACTGACGGTTTCGCAAAAAACACGCAACCGCCGCCGGAAGGCATGTAAACTGTTGATATTGCGTTGGCGGATGATCAACTTCAGGACTTTTTGCCAGTTCATCAACAATTGGCAATTGCGAATTGGCAATTGCCAGTTATAATACATGATAATATTACATTTGCTTTTAAATTTTTGTAACTATTCAGCTGCACCTCATCTTTGAACGATCAGGCCTGCTCACATA
>JAHLLM010000008.1 GCA_020444175.1 Desulfobulbaceae bacterium
TTTATTGAAAGAATTGAAAGGAAAGGAAATTTACAGAAAAGATGTTGCTTTATCTGGTTTTTTCTATCGTCAAACTATATTAATGTTTAAAGGTTTTTGTGGGCACAATGTGATGGACGCGCCTCCAGTATTTAAGTGCTTTAAATTATTCAATTTTATTGAAGCGGAGCACCTTTTTTGGTGCTCCGTTTGTGCTTCACCTTTTGTCAACTTATTTGTCTGACTATAAAAAACCCTCAAGGCGTCAGAATCATTCATTTGTAGATACTTATAAAAAGCATCATTCGTGCTAATTTTTGCGCCTCTCTGGAAATATTATGGTCTTTTATGTGCAAACTGAGATTGGGAATCTCTTCCTTGTTTTATGTTCTAATCAAGATTGACGGTTTCGTAAAAACCCCCTCAACCGCCGCCGACAAGTATGTAACTTGTTGATATTGCGTTGGCGGATGGTCAGCTTGAGAGCTTTTTGCGAGACCATCAAGATTGAAAGAGAAAAATTCAGCGTGAACTTCTGATGGTCTCGTAAAAAGTATAAAACATCGTTAAATTGTTGTTTTTCTGTGCTTATTATTGAAAAAGCAGTTGCTTTTCCTGTAGAGGCGTGGTAAATTTAATGTGTAATTTCAAATTCTTACGGAAAACTTATGATACACATAAAAGACCACAAAACACCCTACTTATTCGATCCCTTTGAATTTCTTGGCCCAAAACGCCGGAAGTTGTTGGACGATTCCTGGGCAGGGATTTTTCGAGATCATGTTCGACACATACTTCCAGTCGAATTGCTGGCTAAACAATTCAGTTCCAATAATGGTCGCCCCACGAAAGAACTCGTTGCAATGATGGGAGCAATGGTTCTTCAGCACATGCACGACCTTACGGACCTGGAAACTGCAGAGCAATTCGCTTTTAATATACAGTGGCATTATGCCCTTGACATCACGGGCAGGTCCGATAACGCTGCCTATGTATCTCCAAAAAGCATCTGGTCAACACGATACATCATGACCGAGCATAACCTTTACGACCCGGTCTTTGAGGCCATCGGCGATGAACTGTGCAAGGTGTTTGAGGTGGACAAGTCTTTGCAGCGCATCGACTCTGTGCATATTTTTTCCAACATGCGGCATCTGGGCCGCATTGGTATTTTCGTTGCCACCATCAAAAAATTCCTTTCCAATCTCAAGCGTCACCACGAGCGAGAATTTGACAACCTCGAACAGGAACTCAGAGATCGCTATCTTCGCAAACAGGAGGAGAGTGCCTTTTCCATGGTAAAGCCATCCGAATCGGCCAAAACGCTGGAAATGGTAGGCAATGACCTGTTCTTTTTCCTTGAGAAATTCCGTTCTGACGACAAAATTCCTGCCATGAAAAGTTACCAGCTCATGTTACGCGTTCTCAAGGAACAGTGCATTGTTGAGCAGGATGAAGCAACAGGTGAGAAACGGGTCATGATCAAGAACAATAAGGATGTGCCTTCGGATTCCCTGCAGAATCCGTCAGATCCTGACGCCACCTATGACGGACATTAGGGCAAGGGCTATCAGGTGCAGGTTGCCGAGACTTACAGTAAGCGTGAAGATGAAAAGAACCCACAACTTTCCTTAGGGCAAGTGCGTTAAGAAAACGACAAAATCAGGGCAAAAGGCCCGATATTTCACCTTTGGGAAGCACTGTTGAACTGATCCGAATTGTCAAAGAGCATTTTTTCGCCCTACTGGGCAATTTTGTCGGCAGCCAGCAGAAAATTTGCCGCTGTCTAAATTTTTAGGCCTCAAGTTGAGGCTGAGCTTTTTACGAGACCATCAAATATTAAAAATACCTCATTTGCGCTGGCAGATTGAAAATAATCTTACAGGAGCATCACCAACGATGAAAAACATATCTAAACCGGCACTGATGGCTTTACTGTTTCCACTACCGCCCTTAAGCGTTCAAGAAAAGATAATCAAAGTCATTGAATCTAAAAGAATTGAGAGCAGGGCGTTGCTACAAAAAGCTTCTGGTAATCGAAATGCGTTAACGAAGAAAATAGAAAAACTCATCCTCGGCAATCTTTCAGTGGAGGAACTCTGATATGTCACGCGCCCGCTAATACATCCAGTTTGAAGGGTATTTTGCCGAAAACGTGCTGGGTATTTTCAGGGTGATTCGAGGCTTTGCCGATCTGCGTGATCTGGCGGCGGTGTCGGTCATCAGCGGGAGCTGAATGAAAAGCATGCCCTGGACATCAAGAACTATCTGGAACAAAGCGACAACCGCTTTTTGACGGAAGTGGTGCTCTCCTGCCGGGTGCCGGTTCTTGCCATTGACCAGGAGCAACACACGGCTCAAGAATTTTAGATTAAAGGAACGTTATCATTGGGTAGTAACCGCAAACAAAAACTGATCGCCCTCGGTGCGGATGCTCTTGCAGATGTTCTGCTGGAGATTTCTGTGCATTCAGAGCAAGCGGATGACCTGATTGAACAGCTGATTGCCACCCCAAAGGAAAATGTTCAACGGTTTAAAAAGAAACTTTCGGGCCTGAAACGTTCAAGACGATTTATTGACTGGCGGGGAGCCTCCAGTTTTGCCCGGGAGCTTGAAATGCTGCTGCAGGATCTGAAAGCCGGTGTAGATGATCCGCTCAGCGGCGTTGAACTCGTTGTAGCGTTTTATGAGGCCGACACTATCATTTTTGAGATGTGCGATGACTCCAGCGGGAATATTGGTGATGTATTTCGCTATGATGCCAAAGAGCTGTTTGTTGACTATGCCTCCCGTTGTAACAATAAGGAAAAAATTGCGGACATTATCCTGAAGGTGAATCAAAAGGATAGCTACGGCATTCGAGACATCTTGATTGATTGTGCCGGTGAATGCCTGCCTGAAGAGGTTATCCGCACCATGATTGACACGCTTCAGAAATGGGCCGACAAAGAAAAAGATGAATACGGCAAGCGTCATCATTTACGATCCATTGAATCACTTGCCAGGCAAATCAAGGATGCCAATCTTTTTGAAAAGACTCGTATTGCTTCGTGGGGGAGACTGTCCGCTGCGGCGCTGATTGATATTGCCCGGGTCTATCTGGAAAGCGATGATGTTGAAATGGCCCATTCATGGCTGAAGAAAATTCCAGAGGAAGAAAGCTTTCAGGCATATGAACGGGATAAGCTGCTGCTGGAAATTTATCAAAAACAGGGAGATTCTGAAAAACTGGCGGAGCTTCTGTATCAAAAATTCAGATCCTATCATTCCACTGACACCTTGCAGGCTCTTCTGGATGTCATTGGTCATGATAAACGGGATGAGGTTATTGCAGATGAGGTCGTGCAGATTCTGAAGACCGACAGACTCCGAGAATCCGATGCTGAGTTCATGATTGAAATCGGGAAGATCGATGAAGCCGAAGCCTACCTTCTTAAACGGGCCGACCAGCTTGATGGCAACCATTACAGTAGTCTGCTCTCTTTAACCGAAGCTATGGAATCGGAAAATCGATATCTTGCAGCCAGTCTGATGTATCGCAGCCTGCTACTCTCAATTCTGGAACGCGGCTACACCAAGGCCTATCCCCATGGTATCCGTTATTTGAAGAAGCTGGACAAACTTGCGGTAACCGTTTCCGAATGGAAAGAATTTAATCATCATGAAGCTTTCAAAGAACAGATCATTCAGGCCCATGGGCGAAAACGAAGCTTCTGGTCAAAATATGAGGTGAAGAGATGAAAGAACGATTTTATCTGCTGGAAATTGAGTTGATTGACATCGAACCGTCAATCTGGCGTCGTTTTGTGGTACCTGCCGGTATTACGTTGGACCGGTTGCACGATGTTATCCAGATTGTCATGGGCTGGACCGACAGCCATCTGCACGAATTTACCATTGGGAAAAAATGTTATACAGAATATCCGGAATCCAAAGAAGACGGGCTTGAATGCGGGAAATACCGACTTGGAGATCTGATCAAACAGAAAGGGGGTGAGTTTTTTTATCATTATGATTTTGGCGACGGATGGAAACACCGACTTGTTCTTGAAGAGAACCGGTATCCTGTTTCAACATCAGAAGCAGAGCTGATGTGTCTGGAAGGCGAACGGGCCTGTCCACCCGAAGATGTGGGCGGCGTACCCGGCTACTTTGAATTCTGCAACGCCCTGAAAGACCCTAATCATGAAGAACACAAAAGCTTTATGGAATGGTCCGGTGGTGATTACGACAGTGAGCGGTTTGATTCCGAATCGGTCAACTGGGAATTGATGAAATACCTTCGCTGGTCCCGGGACAGGTATCAAAACCGGGGAGGCGTTGAATGAAGAAGGTATTCTCCGGCAGCGAGCTCAAGAAAGATTCAGTTATCCGAAATTTCCGGATAACTGAATCTGATGGGAAAAATTACAACATCAAGCACCGCAATAAAATGCAGGATTTTGGAAAAGGCGATGTAGCGCAAAAACCAACTGTTAAGAAATGCTTAATAGTTCAAGCTGCTAGCAACAGACGTGCTTGGCGTGAAGCTGAGGAGGTGTGGAGTGGCAGCGTTTAACCCAAAATTCACCATCACCAACAGGATGACCGCCGCCATCACGCAGATTGAACGTGCACGCGGCTTTCTGGAAGCGGCCCGATTATCCGATGACTGGGTGCGGGATATGGGAAACAAAGCCCTTATCAAAGAGGCACATCATACAACTCATATTGAAGGTACTCGATTAACTCTTGATCAGGCTGAGCGTCTGTGGAACGGTGAAGTGGTCCCTGAAGCCGACCCGAATGACACCCGGGAGCTGCTAAATTACCGTTCCGCCTTTGAATTTGTATCCGATTGTCTCGATAGTGGCGATCCGATCACCGAAGGGCTGATCCGGGAGATCCTCCGCAAACTGGTGGAAGGCGTGCGCGGTGGTAAAGCCGATCCCGGAAATTATCGCCGGATTCAGAACTATGTAGCCAATTCCTCCACCGGTGAAGTGATTTACACCCCGCCGTCTGCGGTGGAGGTGCCAATCATGATGTCTGAAATGGTCAAGTGGCTCAACACTGACGTTGAAATACATCCGGTACTAATCAGCGGTATTGCCCAGTTCCAGCTGGTTCACATCCATCCATTCCTTGATGGAAACGGCCGGACCTCACGCCTGCTGTCGACCCTCTGCCTTTACAAAGCCGGGTACGACTTCAAACGATTATTTACCATCAGCGAATACTATGACCGTGACCGCCCGACCTTTTACAAAAAGATCCAGAGCGTCCGTGAAATCGGCATGGACTTGACCGGCTGGCTCGACTACTTCATCACCGGTCTGAAAACCCAAATGATCGAGGTCAAGGAACGTGGAGAGCAAGTTATCCGTCGTGATGTTCTTGTGCAGAAATACGGCCTGAATGAACGTCAAGGCAAGGCTTTCGTCTTTTTACTGAAACATAAGCAGCTGACCATTCAGGACTTTGAGGAGCTTTGCCCTGATGTGAATCGACGTAGCCTGCAACGTGACCTCAAGGGAATGCTGGATAAGGAGCTGGTAAAATCTGAAGGAGCTACGAATCAGCTTGTCTATGTTCTTCGGGTTTGAACTTGCGACATCTTGTGACAAAAACTTACGACAAACTCACGACAAAACTTGTGACACTGGTTCTTTCAGGCATTTTTTGTAAAATATACCGCCGGGTATTCGAGCGGGAATCTAACCCACGTCCGTTCTCTGTTTCGGGAAAATGTAGAGAATTAAATTTCTCTCGGAGGCCTGCAACCTGAAAGATTGGATGTTGCGCAAACTGCTGAACACTTTCTATTGTTAGAGTTTAGAAAATAATACGTTTTTCCCTCTTTTTTCCAACAGGTGGCAGAGATGCTGAAAAATGTAGCGGGCAGAGGATTCAACACACGCCGCCGAACAGGGATTGATCTTTTATCGGATCTTTCCCCGTTTTTCGTTTGGAAGAGGAGGGTCGTTGGCTCGCTGAAAAAATTATGGTCTTTTATGTGCATTTACTGAGATTGGGAATCTCTTCCTTGTTTTTATGTTCTAATCAAGATTGAAAGAGAAAAATTCAGTGTGAAGTTCTGGTATTTATGCCATTTCAACGGTAATCTTGGGGAAAATAGATGGACAAATAACTCTATGACCCGAGGAAAATGCCATGACAGTCAAGCAACAACGGTCAAATCTTTTAAAAACGGATAATTCCTTCTTTACAGGGCTTCTGATAAGTATTCTGCTTTGCATGCTTTATTTAAAGCTGGGTTATACGCCCCCTGCCTGGTTGCAACCTTTGAAAAATGTTCAGGATTTTTTGTCGGAAGTAGCGGTGAGTGTTTTCGTCAATGAACAGGATCTGCATGAAATTCAAAGGGAAATTGCCTTGGATTTCGGCTGGAATCCTCAAAAATATGTTGAACTGGATACTGCCCTTGATCACTTTATTTCGGAAGAATACTACTGGCAAGAACAGGGGCGGCACAGAATCATGCAGTTGCAGTCCACAATGAGAGAAATGAAAAAAAGGAAAGGAAAATATCCGGCCCTTGATGATTCTTTAGAGCGAGTGCTGTCCGGACTCCCGGAAGATGCCCGAAAAGAGCACTTATTTATTCGCAACTATCTGAAAGAGCGTTTCCCTCACCATACGGATGAAGAGATTATCAACAAGCTCACAACATATAATATAAATGAAATCCTCCAGCGACCTGGTGTAAATAGGTCTATCCATTTTCAGCCACTCGTTTCTACCATGGTAAAAGTTGAAATTGTCGATGATTCAGGCAAGGTTGTCCGCCAATTGATCAATACGGAGCTGCCTGCCGGCCAGTATTGGGTTTACTGGGATAGAACGGATGATCGAGGCATAAAGACCTCCTCATCGAGAAAGTATTCCTATCGGGTACAATACAACGGCAAGCAAGTAATGAGCAGTGGTTTGGATCAGAAATTTAGTGAAAATAATAATTGAGGAATTGATATTGGAGCTAAATCAGCGTTATTCTATCTTTGCACTCCTGGATCAATACGTGTTATCAATTTTCTGCCTGGCATGCCATAGGGTGAAAGATTATGGATCAAACATATAAAGAGACATTTCGTCTCACCAATGAAGGGCAGTCCGTTTGGAGCCAGAATGATAGGAATATTCCTGTCTGGAAGAGGCCCTTACTGCAACTCGTCAGAATTTTTTTTATTGTCAGCCGCGCCCCTTTTAACAAAAAAATTCTCACCCAGGCTTCGGCTCTTTCTTTTACCTTTATTCTGTCGCTTATCCCGGTTCTGGCAATGATCTTTTCGATTGCAAAAGGATTTGGCATTCAGGACAGGGTTCAGCCCCTGTTGCTGCAAAAAGCGGTGGGGGGTGAAATTGCTTCAGATCTTATCCCGAAAATCATTGAATACGTCAACAATACCAATGTTGCCGCACTTGGCTCTATTGGCTTGGTTTTTATTATTTATACAACGATTTCAATGCTTGGCCAGATAGAGGGTTCTTTCAACCAGATATGGTTTATAGACAAACCGCGCACTTTAGTAAGAAAAGCCAGTGATTATCTGTCCATCATGGTCATCGGGCCGATTTTTCTTGCCGTCACCATGGGTCTGCCGACAACCCTTCACAGTAACGCAATGACGCAAAAATTGATGTCCATCGGCTTATTTGCCGGTGCATTCAAACTTTTTTTCTTTTTTCTGCCCTGGTTATCCAGCATACTCATTCTGACCCTGGTTTTTATTATCATTCCAAATACTCGAGTTCGTTTTCTGCCTGCCTTCTTTTCAGCCATACTCGCGGGCAGCCTCTGGCAGCTTACTCAGTTTCTTTTTATTGAATTTCAAATCGGGGTGGCCAGATACAATGCCATATACGGTACCTTTGCCTCGGTGCCGATTTTTATGATCTGGCTGCAGGTGAGCTGGATGATTGTCCTTTTCGGTGGTGTTCTGAGCTTTGCTTTCCAGAATGTGAAGAAATTTCATCCACTTGAATATGAAAAAAATATTTCCTATGCCGGCAAAGAAAAGCTGAGCTTGGCTGTTCTGCTGAGTATCTGCTGGAATTTCGACAAGGGGAAAGGGCCTGTGAGCCCATCTGAAATCAGTGATCAGCTCGGGATTTCAGATAATTTTGTACTGGCCGGTATTGCACGTTTGCTCAAGGTTGGGAAAATTCTCCCTGTGAGTGAGGGAGACAGTGAACGATACGTTCCCTTCATGCCCGGCTCTGAAATCAAAATTTCCGAATTTTTGAGTGATATCAAGGTGCCACAAACCGGTGGTCTTGAATTTAAGGATGCCCGTATAAACGAGACAATTCATGAAATTCTGACCCGCAATCAGAAGGCCCTGAATCGGAATCTAGGGGAGCATGGCATGAATGAGCATCCCTGGGAGAATGAAGAAGGCGATTAAGCCTGTATCTGCTGCAGTCTTCGGCAGGCCTCCTCTAATTCCGGCATCTTTTTCGCAAAGCAGAAACGGGCCATGCCGGTCAAGTCATTGGAACGGTAAAAGGCACTTCCAGGCACAGAGGCCACACCGGTTTTTTCAAGTAAATTCATAACCTTTTCGAGGTCATTCTTTCCCGGTATGGGTGAAATGTCGGCCATAGCGTAATAGGCTCCATCGGGAACCACGGGCGTAAGCCCAATTTTTTCCAGTACACCGCAGAAAAGGTCCCGTTTTTCCTCATGTTCGGCAGCCACCTGTTGGTAATAATCCATGCCAAGCTCCCGAAGTCCCTTGACAGCCCCGGCCTGGAGAGGTGCGGGAGGGCAGACATAAATCAGGTCGTTATACTTGACGGCCGCCTCCTTTATCCTGGCCGGAAGCAGGGCATAGCCCAGTCTCCAGCCGGTTATGCTGAAAATTTTGGAAAACCCGGAAACAATGATGGATCTTTTCTTAAGAGATGGCACGTCCAGTACCGGGATATGTTTTTTTCCGCCGAAAACAAAGTGTTCGTATATTTCGTCGGAGATCAGGGCAATGTTGCTGCCGTCCAGCAGACGGCCAAGCTCGTCCAGTTCATCCCGGCTGAAAACCTTGCCGGATGGATTCAGGGGATTGTTTATGACCACGGCCTTTGTCTTTGGGGTTATGGCCTTTTCCAGTCCGCTGAAATCAATGTGATAATCCTTTAAAGAGATGTCCACGTACCTCACTCTGCATCCCAGGCTTTCAAGGGTGCTCCTGTGATAGCCGTAAAAGGGTTCAAAGAGAATCACCTCATCGCCCGGGTCAATTAGAGCCAGCATGGTGGCATAAAAGGCGCCGGTGGCACCGGCACTCACCATGACCCCCTCTCCGGGATCTATGCTGATGCCGTAATGGTCGCTGTATTTTTTGGCAATGGCCTTTCTTAAAGAAGAAACTCCTTCAGCAGCTGTATAAATGTTGAAACCATCCAGAATAGCCTGTCGCGCGCCCTCTTCAACTTCCCTGGGAAGGTCGAGATCGCAGACGCCCTGGGCCATATTGATCCCTCCTGCCCTGGCACAGGCAATACTCATAAATCTGATAGCGGATTGGTGAAGGGCGCTCTGCTGTCTGCTGACTGTGATGCACATAAAGACCTCGCTGTATTTTTTTGAAAACAAAAATGGGAAAAGAGTCATCAAAATTAAATATGATTACCACTCATCTTCAGCCTTTTTATACGTCATTCCCGCGAAAGCGGGAATCTAGGCGGACGAGCCAACTACTCTGGATTCCCGCTTTCGCGGGAATGACTTTTGTGTAGACAGTATTTTTTGAATTATTAATGCATTACAGTACCTGCTGCAAGACTGGCTCAGTTTCAGCGGTAATCACAAAATAAAAAAAACATGGTGCCGCTTTCTTCTGTTACCAATTATTCAGGATGATTACCAGACGATTTCATCGTTGAGGCATTGTATTGGTTGTCTGACTGGTCGATAGAGTGGTGTATCGTTTGACCCGCTGCCCGGCCTGATGTAAGGTTATTTATTGCATCGCGATTTGATATTAAAAATCCTCCTTGAGGAACTGGGAGAAAGGTGGAAACCCATGCAAGTATCCATGAAATATTTTTTAAAATCAACATGTTACGTGTTTGCGGTTTTCCTTATTCTTTCCCTTGCCGCCACTTCCTCCCTGGCCCATACAGTAGAACTGGCAACCGGCAAAACGGTTGCACTTGAGGAAATGGTGGATGATTTACAGCAGGCCCGGGTCATTTTCGTTGGAGAGGATCATCAGGAAGTGGGGCATCACAGGGCCCAGCTGCAGATTATCAAAGCTCTTGAAAAGGCTGGAAAAAAAGTTGCCATCGGACTTGAGATGTTTCGTACGGACAGTCAGCAGGCACTGGATGACTGGGTGGCTGGGAATATGATTACCCGGGATTTCCTGATAATATATAACCAGAACTGGAACATGTGGGGAATTTACGCTGATATTTATTTCTACGCCCGGGACAGGAAAATTCCCATGGTCGGCCTTAACATTTCCCGCGACATCACACGGCTTGTTGCTCGTAAGGGGTTTGCCGCTCTTTCTGAAAAACAGTTAAAAAAACTGCCCTATGTCCAGTGTCGGGTTGATAAGGCGTATATGGATTTTATCCGGCGTGCCCTGGGTGGCCACAAGGGGCAGCATATTCAGTTTAAGAATTTTTGCGAGGCTCAGTTGCTCTGGGACAAGGTAATGGCAAAAAACTTAAGTGACTATCTGCTTAAAAATCCGGACAAAACAGTAGTTGTCCTGGCCGGCGGCACCCATTCCTGGAAATACGGCATCCCTGCCCAGCTTGCTGAAATCAGTGACGCTGCATACCGTGTCCTTCTGCCGGAAATGCCGGATAAGCTTGTCCGGGAAACTATTTCCGAGAAAGACGCCGACTATCTCATGATAGGCGTTGATAAGGCCCCTCTGCATTGAGTGGAAGACGAAAATTCCTATTTGATTCTATATTTGCTGTATCTCGCACGATTTGCAGAGTTTGGCTTATTCATTAGCCAAAGCAGGGAAATGCATGTACACTGAGTGCCTCTGCGTAGCGAATCAGTTGCGGTGAAAGCCGGCTGCGTTTCATGAAATTAAGAGGTATTTATGCCTTCGTTGCGCGTTCGCTATCAAACCATTGAATTTGGTGATACAGATATTCATGTCAGGACTTTACGGGACAGGCAGCAATATGCGGATGCTGAAGGTGTTGCCGAACAATTAGGCATATCATCCGCATCATGGCCGCTTTTTGGAGTCATCTGGGATTCGGGAAAACTTCTTGCCCATCTCATGTTTGACCATGAGGTGCAGGATCTGCGGATTTTAGAAGTGGGCTGCGGCATCGGATTGGCAAGTTTAGTCCTTAATCACCGCCTGGCGGATATTACCGCCACGGATTATCATCCGGAGGTGGAAGATTTTTTAATAAAAAATGTGAAGCTGAATAAGGATGCGGTCATACCATTCGTTCGCACGGGATGGGGCGATACAGACAGCGGCTTAGGTGAGTTTGATCTCATTATCGGCAGTGATCTTTTGTATGAAAGAGATCATGTTGCATTGCTGTCAGGTTTCATTGATCAGCATGCCCGGCCGCATTGCCAGGTAATCGTTGTTGATCCGGGACGGGGCCTGCATGCGCGTTTCAGCAAAATAATGGTAAGCCTGGGCTATTCACACAGTCAGAGTAAGCCGGCAAATCAGGACTATATGACTCAGCCTTTCCGGGGGCAGATTCTGTACTATGATCGCTAGGAGGCTGTCCGAGAATACCCTTTTTCCCGATTTCAGCGTCGCTACGAAAATAAAAGTGCTCACATATAGCCCGTCTATGTGAGCAGGTCTGATCGTTCAAAGATGAGGTGCAGCTGAATAGTTACGATATATGAAGCATACAAAGGAGAAATCCATGACAAAAATTTCCGCTTTGAAAATAATCAACCCGATCCTTGCTGTTCTCCTGATCAGTCAAGTTCTGACAGCACTTTTACACGACTTGTTGCCCAAAGAGGCTTATGAAGTTTTACACGGCGGCGGTGGAATTGCCTTTAGCGCCGTGGCCACCCTGCATGTCATACTGAACTGGAACTGGGTCAAGGCGAATTTTCTGAACAAAAAATCGACCCAAAAGAGATAATGTGAAATAAATAAAGAATCCCTTGGAAGCTTTTCTGAAGCAGTGTCTGCTCATTGATATCGAGATAAATGAGCGCAATACAATTTATTCCATTGGCGCAGCGTACGGCGATGATACCTTTCTGGTTGAAGTCGGCACAAAGATAGGAAAGGCGCAGGCTGCAGAGCTTGATGAGTTTGGCCGCCGGGCGGGTTATGTCATGGGGCATAACATTCTGGCCCATGATATCCCGCGACTGGTTGAGGCTTTCCCTTTTCTGAAAATTCTCGGCAAACCGGCCATAGACACGCTCTATCTGTCTCCCCTCGCCTTTCCTGAAAATCCGTACCATCGTCTGGTGAAAAATTACCAACTTGTGCGGGACAGCATGAACAATCCTGTTGCCGATGCCCTTCTTGCCGGGAGGGTCTTCCGCGAACAGTGGCAGGCTTTTTCCGATCAATTGCAGGCAGGATCAACGGCTCCCTTGCTCTATCGCTATTTTCTGCAGGGAGATGCTCTGTACCAGGGAACGTCTCTTGCCCTGGCCGCTATGGGAGTTGGTCCGCTAGCGGAAAACAGGTTGCCTGAAATTTTGACCAGCCTTGTTCGGGACAAGGTCTGTTGCGAGGCCCTTGATCGTTTACTGAAACAACTGGCCGGAGGTGGGATTTCCCTGCCGCCCCTGGCTTATGTAACGGCCTGGCTCACTGTTGCCGGGGGCAATTCCGTGTTGCCTCCCTGGGTCAGGCATCAATTCCCCCAGGTATCGGTTCTTCTTCATCAGTTGCGAGAACAGCCTTGCACGCACCCTGATTGCCGCTATTGCCGGGAGCACCACGATCCCCGTTATTTTCTTCGTACTTTCTGGGGCTTTGAAAATTTTCGCTCCACGCCCAAGACCGATGACGGCTCCAGTTTGCAGGAAACCATTATCAGAACGGGGGTGCGAAGCACTTCTCTATTTGCCATCCTGCCCACCGGCGGGGGTAAATCCCTCTGCTACCAGCTTCCGGCCTTGATGCGTTATCAGCGACGTAATTTGCTGACCCTTGTCATATCGCCGCTGCAGGCCCTTATGAAGGATCAGGTGGATAATTTTACCAATCAGACCGGGACAACCATTGCCGGTGCTTTATACGGCATGCTGACCCTGCCTGAGCGGGGGCAGCTCCGCGACCGGGTGCGGCTCGGCGATATCGGCATACTCTATGTGTCGCCGGAACAGCTTCGCAACCCTTCCTTTATCAAGTTGATCAGTCAGCGGGAGATAGGGGCCTGGGTTTTTGATGAGGCGCATTGCCTGTCCAAATGGGGGCATGATTTCCGGCCGGATTATCTCTATTCCATTCGCTTTATCCGGGAATGCGCCCAGCGGGAAAAAACGACCATCCCTCCGGTTCAATGTTTCACCGCCACCGCAAAAAAGGATGTTCGGGCGGAGATTATTGACATTGTTCAGAGTGAGCTGGGTCTGAAGGTCACAACCTTTGAAGGAGGACATGAGAGGACGAATCTGCACTATGAGGTCTGGCCGGTGGGTCCCCATGAAAAGAACGAGGCTGTGCTGCAGCTTCTGCAAAGCAGATACGACGGCGCAGGGGCTGTGGTCATCTACTGCGCCACCCGCAAAAATACGGAAAAGCTTGCTGAGTTTCTCGACCACCAAGGTTTTACGGCGGAGGCCTTCCATGCCGGGCTTGAGCCCATGGTCAAAAAAAGGATACAGGATGATTTTATTGCCGGTGATATCCCGGTGATCTGCGCCACCAATGCCTTTGGCATGGGAATAGACAAGGATGATGTCCGGCTGGTGATCCACGCAGATATCCCCGGTTCCCTGGAAAACTATCTGCAGGAAGCAGGAAGAGCAGGGCGCGACCGCAACGAGGCTGATTGCATACTGGTCTATTCGGAACCGGACATCGAGGGCCAGTTTCGCATGAGCTGCATGTCCAGGCTGACCAGCCGGGAAATATCCCAGTTTCTTCGGGGCCTGCGCTATGCGGCCAGGGGGGAGGACGAAGTGGTGCTGACCACAGGCGATCTTTTGCGTCTTGATGCGGTGGATGTTGAAGAGGACGCCGGGGGAAACCGGGACACCAGGGTGAGAACGGCTGTTTCCTGGCTGGAGCGGGCGGGATTTCTTGAAAGAAATGAAAACAACACCCGTGTTTTTCAAGGGAAACCGACCATAGCAAGCCTTGCGGAAGCGGAAAAAAGAATTCTTGAACTTGGTCTTTCCAAGCGCCAGCAGGAGCGCTGGATGGCCATACTGGAGAGATTAATGCAATCCAGGCCGGAGGAGCCCGGTTTCAGCGCTGATGACCTGGCGTTGCTGTCAAGTTTTGCCTCAACCCCGGATGATGTGGGGAGAGAAACTGAAACCCAGCGGGTGATTCGTACCTTGAATGACATGGCCCATGCCGGAATTCTTTCCAGGGAGACTACACTTAGCGCTTACGTGCGCTATAAGGTTCAGGGCAGCTCGGAAAAACGTCTTAAAGAGATATGCCGGGTTGAAAAGGAGTTTCTCAAAGTCCTGGCCGAAGAAGCACCGGACACCGAGGTGGAGACAGTGCTTCACCTTGACCTGCGGCAGGTCAATCAGCTCCTGCTCAACCAGGGGCTTGATTGCAGTTCTCCTTCAATGCTCCGCCTTATTCTTGATGGCTGGAGCCGCGACGGTAAGGGAATTGCCGCCAAAAAGGGCAGCATCAGTATCCGTTCCCGTGGAAATAACGTCTTTTCAGTCATGCTGCATCGGGATTGGCAGACCCTTCGCGCCACTGTGGATATTCGCCGGCGGAGCGCCGAGATTGCCCTGGGGACAATTATCAGCAGTATTGCCCCGAACTGTCCGCCCGGCGCGGCAGTGCTTGCGGAATTTACCATGGAAAAAATTGTCGCAGGCCTTAAACATGACCTGATTCTTGTCCCCCTTTTGAAAGATCCCTTTGCCGCGGCAGAAAGGGCTCTCACCTTTTTGCATGAGCAGGGGGTTATCGCCCTGCAGCAGGGGCTTGCTGTTTTCCGGCAGGCCATGACCATCAGGCTGAATCCCGAGGCCAGGGGCAGGCGTTTTTTGAAAGATGATTTTGCCCCCCTTGCCACTCATTATCTGGAGAAAACATTTCAGATCCATGTGATGAACGAATATGCCCGCAGTGCCCTGAAAAGAATCAGCGTGGCTATGAACCTTGTCACCTCCTATTTCAATGATGAGCGGGATGATTTTTTGAAACGTTTTTTTCCGGGCCGGGAAAAGCTGCTGGGCCGCGCCACCAGTGAGCAGTCCTATCAGCGTATTGTGGAAGATCTGGGCAACCGGATCCAGGAGAAAATCGTGGCAGCAGCTCTTGAAAAAAATATGCTGGTGCTGGCCGGACCCGGATCGGGAAAAACCAGGACCGTGGCTCACAGGGTCGCCTTTCTGCTCAGGGTGCAACGGGTGCGGCCGGAGGCCATTCTTGTTCTCTGTTTTAACCGCAGTGCCATAGTCAGTCTCAGGAAGAAAATACGTGACCTGGCGGGGGAAGACATGGTCGGCGTCACCACCCTGACCTTCCACGGTCTTGCCCTGAGACTCACCGGGAGGTCACTTGTGGGAGGAAACAAGCATGAATTTGAGGAGACGCTGTTTGCTGATGTGATCAAGGAGGCGATCAGTCTCCTCAAGGGAGAAAAAAGCGTTCTCGGGCTAGGAGAGGGGCCGACAAGGGACGCTTTGATTGGCCGATACAGCCATATTCTGGTGGATGAATATCAGGATATAGATGAAGATCAGTATGAAATGATCTCCCTTCTGGCCGGTCGCAGCCTGGAAGAAAGTGAGCGCAAACTCGCCATTCTGGCGGTTGGAGATGATGACCAGAATATCTACCGGTTCAGGGGGGCAAACATAGATTTTATCAGGCGTTTTCAGGAGGATTATCAGGCTGAGGTTCATTATCTGGTGGAGAATTACCGCTCAACCGCCCATATCATAGATGCTGCCAATGCCTTTATTTTCAATAATAAAGACAGAATGAAAACAGGTCACCCCATCCGGATCAATAAGGCCAGGCAAACTCTGCCCCCGGGCGGCAACTGGCAACGCTCCGATCCAGACGGACTTGGAAGGGTGAGCTGCATCCGGGTGCAAAGCGGCATTGAGCAGGCAGCTGCACTTGTTAACGAGCTGCAGCGTCTGCGGTCTCTTCGTGATGACGTGGAACTGGGGTCATGCGCTGTTTTGGCCCGTGAATGGGGAGAACTTGATGCGGTCAGGAGTTTTTTTGAAAAGCGGAACGTTCCTGTCAGCCTCAATTGGGGACGCAACGCCTTTCCCCGCCTGACCAGGATTCGCGAATATGCCGATTTTCTTGATTTTCTGCAGAACAGAAAGGAGGAAAGTCTGACGGCTGATATGCTTTTTGACGCCTTGCCCGCTACAGGAAATAAGGAGAGTATCTGGTTTGCCGATCTGCGACGCCTGCTTTTTGAATGGAAGGAAGAGACGGGCAATTTTTCCCAGCCAGTTCCGGTTATCCGGCAGTATATCCATGAAGCGCTTCAGGATCAATATCGTGCCGGAGGTGTACAGAACGGTGTTTTCCTGTCAACCGTCCACTCGGCCAAGGGGCTTGAATTTGACCATATCTTTATCATTGACGGCGGCTGGCAGCGCAGAACAGGGGCGGATATGGAGGAGGAGCGCAGGCTGTATTATGTTGCCATGTCCAGGGCCCGGGAGACCCTCTGCCTCTTTGAGCGGGCCGATTGCGACAATCCCCATGCCAGCCTGCCAGATGGCCCTTTTCTGCTGAGAAGGGACGCCGGAGCCTGTGATATGAAAACCAGGGTACGGCATTACCATCTGCTTGGCATGCAGGATCTCTATCTTGACTTTGCCGGAATTTATCCCGGGCAGCATCCGATTCACCGGTCCCTTGCCGGGTTGGCAGCCGGAGACAGGCTGACTTTCTCGGCTAAGGGAGACCACCTCTTTTTCGTGGATAAGAAGGGTATCCAGGTGGCCCGATTGTCTCATGCCGCCTGCAGTATGTGGCGGCAACGGCTTGATTCCATTTGCGAAATAAGGGTCGTTGCCCTTGTCCGCCGCTGTCAAGCGGATATCAGGGAAGCGTCTTTCAAAGAACGCTGTCGTGTTGAAAGCTGGGAAGTTCCCCTTGTTGAGTTCTGCTGTGAGAAAGATGCACATGTTACGCCTGGCAACAACAATTTTTGACCCATCAAAGCCAAAAGCGCCGCTCCCCGGCGGTAATAAATCACAGATTCACATACAGCTTTCGTGTATTTTCCCGAACCGCCTCCTGCACCTCCTCGGAGCTGATATCTTTTATTTCCGCAATGGTCTCCACTGCGATAAGCACATTGGCCGGTTCGTTTCGAAGGGCGGGATCAGGACCGAGAACCGGGCTGTCGCTTTCCACCAGCAGGCAGGAAAGCGGCAGGTGTTTGACGAGTTTCTGCTTCTGGCGTGAACGAACAATGGAGGGCGGCACGGAAAAGGAGTAGCCTGCCTCCACGGCCGGCAGGGCGGCGGAAAATTTGCCGTCAAATGCGTGCATCTGCACACGCTTTGCCCCGTTTTCAAGCAGCATGGCAACGGCATGGCGGCCGGCGGAACGGGAGTGGACATTAAGCGGCAGGTCAAGCTCCCCGGCAAGCTCTATAAACTTTTGAAAAACAATACGCTGCATTTCCCTGGCTGCCTCCTCCTTGGCTACCCAGAAATCAAGCCCAACTTCTCCGATGGCGTAAAATTTTTCCGGCTGCTGCCTGATCAGGCCGATCAACCGCTCCGCCTCCTCGATATCGGCATATTCGGGATACAGGCCGGCCGCCGGTTTCAGGCATGGATATTGTCCGGCCAGTTCCAGGTTGCGCAGGGCGTCCTCCAGGGTTTCGCCGACAATCACGATTGCCCCGACCCCGGCTTGCCGGGCTCTGGTGATCACCTCATGCCGGTCCGGATCAAAGGACTTGTCACAGAGATGGGCATGGGTGTCATTGATAAAGATCTCACTCCTGTCCATGGTCATTGCGGCATTCCACCTTATTCTTCAGGATAATGCTTCTTCATGCAGGATGGACATATGGAATGGCTGAACCGGGCGTCGGTATGTTTTGCCACATATGCCTCGACCTGATTCCAATAACCCTTGTCGTCTCTTATTTGTTTACAGTACGAGCATATGGGTACAATGCCCCGCAGTGTTTCTATTCTTTTCTGGTAACTGGCCACGGATAAATTGATAAGAAACAGAACGATAAGAGTGATAATGAGGCAAATGACAAGATTAATGACAAGGGTTGTGTAAATCTGTTTGATTGCTTCCTGTTCCGACTGTTCAACCACGAGATACCAGTCAAGCTCTTTGATATAGCGAATATTTGTGTGTACCAGGTAGCCGGCTTTTTTGTAGGCAAAGGAACTCTCCGATTGTGTGCCGATCTTGTCAGCAAACAGGGAATGTTCTTGAAACTGGGAAATGTTTGTGACGCTCCTGTCAAAGTCTGACCCGGCCAGTTTAATTTCTCCATTTGGGGCGATAAAATAAATAGTACGGTTGTATTTCTTCTGATAGTTTTCTATTAAATTTTTGACTGATTTCACCGCCAGGCCAACACCTGTGGCGCCTATATAGTTTTTGTCGTAATCGAAAACGCGATAATTTATGAAAATTGTCATTGCGTCTTTATTGGCCAGATCTTGGTCAACATTGATTTCGTAGTTTTCCGCCATATCTCTGACCCGGAAATACCAATCATCTCGTTTTTCATCAGGGGATACTTTTTTAAGTATGCCGTCAGCGTGATAGTAACGCCTTGTTTTTTCGGAAACAAAAAAACTTGTGAAGGTATTGTATTTTGTCTGGATTTCTTTGAGGTATTTGGTTATTTGCTGTTCTCCTGCTTCGCCGGCGATTACCCAGTCCCGTAAAAAGGTATCGCTTGCCATAAGGGAAGAGATGAAAATCGGCCGCAGTAAATCGTGCTGAATTTCCGAATAAATATTGTCACTTGTCAACGGCAGTTCGTTGAGGGATATCTCGGAGCGCAGTGAGGCCCTGGACACAAAATAACTGGCAAGGCTTGTCATCAAAAAACCTGTAATCAACAGAAAACTGATTACAGGAACGAGTTTTATTTTTTCATTATTCCAAAGCATATTTTTTCCTGGGTTTATGAATCCGTCACCTACTGAGATAATAACTATAATCGACAATTACCAGATATGTCTCATTTCACCACACCTTTTTTGTGACTCGTGCCAGGAGGGTGGTTAAGGGAACAAGCCTGCTATTTCAATTGTCACGGAAAAAGCTGGTTCACACATGACCATAGAGGTGATATTATTGCGGTTCCTTCTTTTTTCGCTGTTTTTTTATAAATAAATGACAAAAATATGAACTTGCACAAGACAATAGCAGCACGTTTTGCAGATGTGGCGGCAGGTGAGCAAGTTTTAGTTTTATCACCGGCATGGGTTTCGATGGGCATAAATGAGAATCCGGAAAAAATGCATCATGCATCGAACGATTAATTAAGTGGTGAGGCAAGGCATGCGATTTGTACCAAATCTTTTATCCCTCTTCCGTCTCGGCCTGGCCGTAATTTTTCCATTCTGTCCCGAGAAAATATGGATATGGCTTATTGTCGGCAGCGGCTGCAGCGACTTTCTCGACGGCTGGATTGCCAGGCGCTGGCAGGTGGCAAGCTGGCAGGGCGGGCTGCTTGATGCTGTTGCCGATAAGACCTTTGTACTGGTTGCCCTGATTACTTTTGTAACTGCCGGTAAATTTTCAGTCTGGTGGATTCCGGCAGTCATTGCCCGTGATTTACTTGTCGCCTCTGCTGCAGCTTACGCCACATATTGCAAAGCATGGGAGGCCTTCAGTCGAATGGAGGCCAGATGGTCCGGAAAACTGGCTACAGCCGGGCAGTTTCTTCTCTTCTTAATTGTTGCCCTTGATAGCGATCTGATTCCCATTGTTCTCTGTATCACCGTTATCTTCAGTGTCGTCTCGGCAATTGACTACGGCGTTTTGTTTGTTCGGGAGCTCAACCGGAGGGCAGAGGAAAAATCCTCTGCCCCCTGATCCTTACGGCCAGGACTGAATAGGTGTGCTTTGGGTTTGGCCTCCCTGACCAGCCTGCCCTGTTCCGGGTTGACCCGAAGCCTGTTGATTTTGGGGGGGTGCCGTGCCCTTGATGACATAAATCGAGGCAGATTGTCCTGTTTTTAATCCCCAGTGCTGGAGTTCCGGTGTACAGCCTCCCTCAACCTTCAGGGATGCAGTATTTGGTGAAGCCGTGCCTTCATTATGGGCTGTTACCGTTATCGGAACCTTGGTGCCGGCCGGCAGTGGCAGGCCCATAAAGCCGCAGGGCGGTCCCATCGGTTCCGTGCCGCCGCAACCCGGAATTTTATTATCCGAGTCACCCATATTAAAACCGCCGAGTACTGTATTGCCGCCCATGGTCAGGGTGACAACATCTCCATCCTGGGCGCCGTGGTCCCAGACCTTGATACTGACGGTGTCTCCCGTGCAGGTGACGTTCTGCAGGCCGCCCTGGCCTGCTCCTCCAGAGGTCTGTTTTTCAGCCAGTTTTATGCGGACGATTTCACGATCCTGTCTCTTGCCTTCGTCGTCAAAAAGAGTGACGGTAAAGGTGTGGCTGCGGGCATCGAGCTTCCCTGTGTTAATCTGGAAGGATTTGGCAACTCTTTCATCTCCCTGCATGTCAAAGTTTTCGGCAAGCACGGTTTTCCCACGGTATTCAAGCTGCAGCATACGCGTGCCGTCCTTTCCTTCGGCTGCTTTAACCACGGCATTGACAAAGAGCTGGTCGCCCTGGGTAAAATTTTTCCCTGACGATTGCGAACCAGAAGCCGCTGCCGCACCGGCTGAAACAATGCTGTCTTTGGCTTCCTTGAGGAACAGTTTTCCTATCCCCGTCCCTGTTGCAGCAGGATCAATGTTGATAAGATCAGCACGGATGTCAACCTTGCCCTTGGTAAGTCCCTTGGTGTCAAGAATTGCCGAGTGTTGAAAAGGAGCTCCTTCGCTTACAACCACATCTTCCCGGAAAAATTCAGAGCCGCCGGCGTAATAAATAATGAGTCTTTGGCTGCCGTTTTCTTCAGCAATAAGCCAACTGCCCGTAACGCTGATCTGTTCGCCAATAACAAACTGGGTGCCGACTTTACCTTTTTTAACACTGGCATAACGAAAACCCTTGAACTCATCAGCCATTTCCCAGGAAAAAGCCAGGAGTTCCCGTGCCTCGTGGTCAATCTCGTCAGAGACTCTCAGTTCAATAACATCATCTTTGAGACGAACTCCCCGGGGCAGCGCCGGCATATCGGAAGGGGCAGTGAAAGTCTGTCCCTTGTTGATAAAGGCTATGAACTTCCTGTCCGTAAAACTGTCGGATAAACGGTGCCACTCGGTAAGCAACGGGCCCTCATAATCTCCCACTGTAACCACGGCAGAGGCCTTCATGGGCTTACCCATAACAGGGTTTCCCGCACCTGTGTGGGAAACGGCTTTCATGTCAGTTATGGAGACAAAGTCCTTTTTCTGCTTACTCTGCACTGTCAGGGTCCCGATATTGACCAGAGATTTTTCAGTAACAGGAGCGTCTTTTGAGCCTTCATACAAAACAGGGTCACCGCTGCGCTGAGATTTACCGCTCATGGTTATAGTGTCGCCAACTTTAAACGGTCCCTGGCAGGTAATGTGAAATGGGGCTTCAAGATCAAACCACTCATTGGCACCCGGAGGTGGACAGCTGATTTTTATTTTTTCAGGTTTTTTCTTGCCTTGAGGTAAAAGTATGGCACTGACTCCTTCAATATCCAGGGCAAGCTGCACTGGTAGAGTAACAGTAAGAGGTGCCGGAGGTTTGGGGTTGACCAGCAGGTTGAACTGGTCGCTTGACAGGGTCACACTGTTTGGGGCATTGGAGACAGTTCTGCCGTCCGGCAGGGTGAGTTCTGCCCGAATACCAACACGTTCCCCTTTTCGTTTAATAATCCAGGAGCCGACAAAGACTCCATTTTTCCAGCTGGCGGCATCATTGCCGATAAAGACTTTCAGATTGCTTTCCGGCAGAGCTCTGCCGCTTTCATCCTCCACGCGGATGGTAATGGGATCAATTTTTACCTCATAGGGTTCTACTTCAATTGTACCGACATTGAGCAGCTCTCCTTCTTTGAGAGCAGTTGTGAAAGCGCCTCCTTTTGGCTTAAACATACGCTTGTCGTCACTATAGAGCAGACCATAAATCGTCAGAGGGCGTGAGAGCAGGACGGCACTGTCATTGGTAAATTTAAATGAGCCATCAGCACCCACAGGTTGTTCCTGGGAAAAGTTGGAGCGCATGGAGCCGTCTGTCAAAACAGGTTTGGGGTCAATGCCGGCAGCAGGTACAAACTGACCTTCCACCGTGAGATTGCCTGTCTCAAAAAAAGGCAGCTTTATATCAAAACTCATCTCTGTCTGCATGGTGGCATAGTCAAAAAGTACCTCCTTGCTTTTGTCGGAAACAGCAGGATCGGTGCGTTTTGCCATGACCCAGACTGGATCTTGATCCATGAGTCTCAGGATCAGGTTGTTTGGTGTTGACACAGACTGCATTTTACTGTGAGCACTGATATCAGCCGTGACTTCCTTGCCGCTGCTGTCGGTTACATTGACATTGATGGTCACCGTGGTGGGCAGGGTAATTTCAAGAGGCTTATCCAGTTTAAATATGCTTCCTGATAAGGTGATCGGGGATTTTTTGGCGACCACACTGGGACTGGGCGTATAGGTCATGCCGTAGGTGCGGACCATGGACATCTGGTTCACCTGGTAAATGATTTGACCGCCTGCCATAAACGGTTTTATTTTCTCCCCATCCTTTGGGGGATCAAAGAGCTTGTCGTTGATCCGTTTTACTTCAAGGCTGAAAATGCCAGCCTTATCAACTGTGCCGACAACGTGCTCAAGAGCAGGGTCTTTGCCGAATTCCACTGTAAATGGCGGGATTCCGGAAAAATCACCATGCACGATGAGCTCACCTGTCAGCGTGGCCGGGTCTGCAGTAATTGGATCAGTCTCTTTAATACTTAAGGGAAGATTATCCTTGCCAAGGATCTGCACCTTTATTTTCTGCTTGCCTGCTGCAGACAGATGATGTTTCCAGGTTTTTTCCTTGATAACCTGATCAACGATCAGGTCCCCTTCGCTGACACCCGGTTCAAGGCCGTAAATTTCATAGCGATAGCCGGTAATCTGCTTGGCAAGGTCTCCTGATCCAACACTCTGCAGTTTCGGGGTGGCAGTGACGGAGACGGCAATCTCGCCGGCCAGGTGATAGCCCGCAGTGGGGCTGACGTCAAGCTGCACATTGAACAGTTCGCTGACAAGCTTTAAGAGATCCTGGTAGTCCTCTTCCATGTCGGTAATGAGTTTTTCAATCTGTGGTCCTCGATCAGCAGGGGTGGCTCCTGGTTTTACATCAACCGGCACATCTTTGAGCGTATCATTACCCTTGTCGTCCTTTTGCACCTCTTTGAAGACCATCTGCTTGATTGGTTTGGAAAATTCGTCTTTTGAAACTTCGCCGACCTTGGCCTTCATATTCTGCAGTTTATGGATCTGCAGGCGCAGCTGCAGGCAATCGCCATACAGTGGATGGTCCGGAACAATATTGAGGTCTCCCTGGGATGAGGAATACCAGTTGTAGAGCTGGCCTGTTATTTTTCTGATGGGATCAGTCCAGTCATAGGCGGAATCCGGTATCTTCGGAGGTTTGAATCCCATCTTTATAAGTATGGCCGAAATGTCGGCGCTCACCCGGTTCTGTTCGGATTTCCACTTGTCCTGCCAGTCTTCGGCAACGCTGCCAACTGCGTTAGGATCTGAGATATTCTCACTGCCGTCCGAAGGAAGGGCTTGACCGGTCAGCCATGAGACAGGGAGCGGTTTGAGATGCACGTGAAAGGGCTCAATATCCAGGGAACCCTTTTTCTTAACCAGTTTCTGGGTGGAATCAAGAATTTTCAGGGTGTTGTCATAGGTCTTTTCATACTCAAGGAGCACGTCGGTGATCTGGCCAATATTAAGCTTTGCAAGTTTGTGCACATCATCTTTGGTTTTTACGACAACGTCATAGCCAAGAGCACTTTTAATCTGATAATAGGCCTTGATAATGTTCAAGTAGGGTTCAGGAAACTCAACAGTTGGGTCAGCATCCTTATTGTTTTCGTTTTTTTCAATCCATGTCACGCATTTTTCCAGGGTTTCCCGTAACGGCTTGATGTTTTCCCACCAGTGATCAGTAATGGGTATATCCGTTTCCGGATTATATTTGGGCCCGATAAATGGGTCGGCAGAGCGGGCGATCTTGCCCCACACCTTTTTATCCAGCTCAATCATACGTTTTTTGAGTTTATCCAGCTCATCCATGTAGTCATCAGTACCAGCGTTCTGGACATCCTCTTTCATTTTCTGTTTGGCAGCCTCTTTGAGGATTTCCGGCAGCACGACTTTTTCAAGCAGAAGCTGGCGCTTGACCCAGAAATCCTGCATCAGGTACCCTAAGGTTTTCAACGTGCCGAAACGCACTCCGTCAACCCAGCTTGCTGCCCATGTTCCCCAACCCTGTTGGGAGCCGCTGGCAATCTGCACCCAGCGCTCTTTTTTCTTGGCATGGCCCTTGGGGGCAAGCTTGGTGGCGTCTTCCCGGGTGGGAACGAGTATGCCGTAGGTTGATTCCAGCCACTCCTTTGTCCAGTAACTGCTGCCAAAGGTGATGATGGGCAGGCTGATAATTGAAGGCAGATTGGTGACCGACCAACCTCCAAAAACACCGGTGATTGCCTTGGTGTCGATGTCGATCATCTTATCTTTGTCCACATAACCGCTTTTATAAGCAATATCCATCAGGGACAGGCGGGGATTGACTTTGGTTTTGCTCTTTTTGAGCATAATGCCGTTTGGGGCTTTTTCAGGCAACAGCTTGGCCAGCTGCTTTAAGTCTTTCTCCATATATTTGTTGCTTTCTCCGTCCCAGACTTCATAGCCCACAAGTTTTGGATCTTTTGCCGGGTCACGTTTCTTGGGGTCTTTGGTCTCCTTGCCGTCTTTGTCAAAGTAGACCCAGTCACCATTTTCAAGGAGAAGTTTAAAGATTTCACCTTTTGAAGCAGACAGAGAGTACTTGTTCCACCCCCAGCTCGCGATACCATGGGCTGCGTAGGCATAGGCCAGATAGGGCTGGTAAGCCACTGTCAGGTCGTTGAGAAGTACCTTGCCAAGCTCTGTGTACAGGTTGTCGTCCATGAAACTATTGCCTGACAGGGTCGCCATGGTTGCCAGATAGCTGCCAGCCGGCAGATTGACATTGGCATACTCGGAAAGATTGATGGCATTGGCAAGAATCTGGGACTGGATAATGGCAAGCTCCTTGGGATCCATACCCGCCTTGGAGGTCAGCTTTTTCAGGTTTTCAAAAAGTGCCTTGCCGTCAGCGGCATCACCCCATATTTTCCAACCAGCCAAGGTCGCTTTAAAGCCCAGAAAAGCAGCATTCATTCCCGCCCGAGCACCTTTTTGAAACTGGGTGGTGTGAAGCTCTTTTGTCACCGTATTTCCATCAGCATCGGTGTAGGTGATGATGACTGGTTTTGCGGACTGCACTTCGCCCATTTCACGGATGAGCATGACCATGCGGACGGCAAGGCCCGGATCACCAGCTTCAAAGTATTCTTTTGCCCTGGTGGCCAGTGGAGCTTCCTCCCAGACAAAGAGCCGGGAAAAGGACTCAAGCATGCGCATGTCATCGGCAACATCCTTTGGCGTCAGTTGACGCTTGGCAACACGCGGCCGCCAGCCGTCCCATTCAATGCGCAGTTGTTTGTCGGAAAAATCACCCATGGCAACCTTGAGAAGATATTCATCCAGGTTGAGCCGTTTGTTGATATCGGTAATATGGTCATTGATCTGTTTATCCAGCTCTGTACGCAGATAGGTAAAGGCATCGGTATGGGTGCGGCTTGTTGCTGCAGAGGTCTTGGCAACCTCAAGGGTTTGCAGAAGAAATGTGGATAAATGGGCATCATATTGGCTCTGGGGGGTTTCCGGATCCGCCTGTTTGAGGGTTTTACCGATTTCAATCTCAAGCTCCTGAACCATGTCCGGACTGATATTGGTGTAAGCAACAGCCAGGGAGTTAACGGCTTTGCGTAATTCCGGATCACTGCCGAGCAGGGTGTGGATATCAAAGGACTCAAAGTTCAGTCCCTGGGCTGTGGGACGGTTGGCACTGCGGGCCTGGATTGCCTTGGTTAGCCGATCCCTGATCAGGCCAAAATTCTGTTCATGGGCACTTATAATCAGGGTTTTGTTATATTTTTGCAGCTGATCTAAAGCATCTGCCGGGGGGCTGTAATCCTTTGAGGGAGGGTTATAGATTTTTTCAGCCATATCGTACATGGCTGAAAAGCCACCAGGCGGCGTCAACCCGAGGGTCTGCCAGGCTGCGATCATCCTGGTTGTGTACTTGGCAAGGCTCTTTAAGTCCCCTGAATGTACTTCAAATATCTGGCGGTGGTTATTGGCCATCCAGGCCATGAGTCCCTCTGAGGAAAATCCCCTGGGGGCATTTGGGTCTTTGCTGGTGTTGGCATAGTGGGCAAAGGAGATGGTGGAGCCTTCCGGGTTATTGACATCGGTTGTGATCATTCCTTTGTCAACAGCCCATTTGTGCAACTGCTCAACAGCAAAGAGACCATTGTATTTCTCCTGGTCCGAGCTCGTCCACTCGTTCATGAAAGTGGGTTTCACAGGAATAAATTCACTCGGATGCTTGGTGCGCAGGATATCAAAGGCCTTGGTGGGAGAGAGAAATTCAATCTGTACAAGTTTTGGGTCGAGGCCGTCTGTAAAACCTAAATCCCTGGACGCCTGGATAAACTCTTCGGCAGCGGTTTTGCCGTTTAACAGCTCGGACAGCACGGGATTTTTTTCTTCAGCCCCAGGTTTGGGGAAATTGGTGACATCATCGTCGCTTGAAAACTGCTTATTGGAGTCCAGTGAAGGCATGGACTCCATATCCCTTGTTTTTGCCCAGTCAAGCCACTCTTTATGACGGGCTGCTGTTGAGCCGACCCGCAGGGCGCTGCCAACTCCTCCCTGGTCTTTAAATCTTTCTGCCAGCCTTTTCTGGGTCCGCATGACCACTTCATATTTCATGGCGTCAACGGTTTGAAAAAGTTGTTTGTCCTTGGCAAAACAGGCCTCGCGCATTTTTTTATACTTTGTGGCCTGGTTTTTATCGCCGGCAAAATCATTGTAATGCTGCAGCACGCCAAGGGCCGTTGCAGGGCTTGGGTTGGTGGCATATTGATGGACAGCTTCAGCAGCCCGCTGGGAAAGGCCGAGATCGGTCCACTCTTTAACAGTACTGGTGGATCTTGCGGGAATGGGTTCAAAGACGATAAAAGAATCTGCTGCAGCATGTGTCAGACTGATGAACAAATAAAAAAGGACCGCAACCAAAGTCGCGATCCTTTTTGTATAAACGGATTTATGCCAAGAAGAAACAGGTGGTGTTCCCTGCCACAGACTCGCCATCATCTCTCTCCTGTTAAAGAATTATTTCTGAAACTGCTGAATAATAGGAACGAGCTGCTGTTGCAGTTGCTGCATCTGTTGAATGGAGTTCTGCTGGGGAACAGCCTGTTGCTGGGTGCCCGTTTGTGGAATCTGGCCAGGGACCGTGCCGGGCTGGGTCTGCTGCATTCCAGGCTGGTTGATCTGTACTGCCGGCCAGCCTGCCGGAGCCTGGCCGCCCGGGGCATTGGGGTTGTTGCCTGCCGGAGCCTGCTGCTGTGGGGCAAGCATATATTCGCCCGCCATTTTACTGGACAGCATTTTTTCCCAGACAATGAGACCGCTTCTGGCATCAACAACCCGAAATTGATATTGAAAATAGCTCATACCGCTGTTTTTCTTGGTCATATCGCGCTCATTGACCTGGAAAATGATGCCCCGCATGAAGTAATCCGCGGCCGCAACTTTTGATTTTACCGAAGCGGTCTGACTCATATCCATGGCGCTTTCTTCTTCAATATTGCTCGTAGTTTCACCGGTACCGCCGGCACCGCTGAGGGAGCCGCTTTCAAACTCTCGTTCGCGAACGCGGTCATGGGTTTTTGTTTCCAGCACCGTATCCGTCAGGGTGACAGTGAGCTCCTCATTGCTCTGCCGTACCCGTTCCTGGATAATATCTTTATAGGAAACATCATCCCTGAACAGCATAAGACCGCCGGCGTTTTCCATCAGTTTGCCGCGGATGGTTTCCTGGAAAATCTGTTCGTCAATATAGATGCCTGTCTTATTCTGAATTTTCCGGACTGTGACTATGGGCGGCCTGGCTGCTCTTACCACAAAGGGCTGCCTCACCAGATCCCGTGCCATCATGTCACAAACATAACGAAACTGGGCAACCGTAATGGTATCTGCGGCAACGGCAGCGGGCAGCGCCTCCACCGGGCGTACCTGGTTGGCGGCCTGGGGAACGGTTTTTGTCGTGCCGCCACAACCGGCAAGCAGGAAAATTGGCAGCAGAGCTGTTAAATAATAGAGTTTTCTCATTACTTCACACCTGTAATTTTTTGCAGTAAATGCTCGGCAGCCTGCGCTGCAGCCTGGTCCCGTGACTGATGCCGCGCCGAAGAAACCATGGCAACCTTACCGGTCATGGTATTGACTGCTCGCAGAAACACTGTTGTCTCTCCTGAATCCGAGCTGGAGCTTGCCACTCCCTTGAGCACAAATTTTACACCCTTTCGTGCCAGATCAGGCCGTGGGGAATCATCAATAAACCGTTCCTCCGGGGCATCGAAAAGGGTGATATCGCTGTTTGATGTTAATTTCTGGCTGATTATCTCGCGGATACTCTGCCCGGCATCGGCAGAAACTTCCTCCGCATCGATCACTCTTTCAGCATTGACCGGGCCGAGAACGACAGTTGTGCCGGCCATTGTGCCGCCCTGGGCTGTCATGCCGCCGCCTGCCATATTATCGCCTCCGGCAGGGATCATGGAACCGCCATGATTTTCCGAGGCCTGACGGAGCACATCTTCAGGCAGCTGGCCGCCCTGGTCGCTTGTCGGAGTGAAAACATCCGGTGGAGGTGTATCGAGTGCCGCTTCCTCATGGGCACAACCGCAGAAAAAAGCGCTTATCAACAGGACGAAAAAGAGATGTTTTGTAAACTGTTTCATAGGATTTCTCATTTTGCAGGAGTACGGATCAAAAAACGGAAGGTATTGATATCTCGTCGTATGCTGCCGACCTGGAGCGTTTTCACTGTTTGCGGAGAAAGATGCTCGGTATGCCATTCGCTTTCCTCAACAGCGATGTTGCGGCTGTCGAAGAAAGTGACCTTCCAGTCTATCCAGATAGGTTTCTTTTCTTCTCTGCTTATGCAGCGCAGCATGACATCGACGTGGCCGGAAGGAAGGCGTTCCGCGTGGTGATCCAGCAGCTTCAGGTTCTTTACAATCTTATTGTCCAGAAAATCAACTGGATACCCCTCTTTGTGCATGGCGTCACTGCCCGGGTCTGTCGGAGCACAGGCAAAGGAAAATAAAAGTGTCATCAAAATAAGGGCATATCTGACCATATGGGGTTCTCCCTTAAGCAATTCGAAAAAGAACTTATAAATAATTGGTTTCGGTTAGCTCGATAATTTTATCCCTGATTTCGGTAAAATCAGGATCATTGAACGCTACTTTGGCCTTCACGCAGTAGAGAAAGCCGCGGGCCAGCTCATCAATGGCAATCTCTTTTTCCCTTCTGCTCAGATGATAGCGGGCGCTTTCCAGGAAATCCTTTTCTCTTTTTTCAAACTGTTTCTGGACAACGTCTGCCAGCTGTTTGACAATCTGGGTCCGCAGTTTTTCCCGGACTTCCGTATCCGTGGGCAGGGTAAGCGGGTCACCTTCAATGCCTGCCAGTTCAAGGGCATCCTGGTAGTCGTCCTCGGCCTGGTAGTTGGCATTGAATTCCTGGGCATAGGTGATGCGTCCTTTGCTTGTGTCAAAAATCCGCACCGCAACATTGGCGAAACCTTTGATCACGCTTCTTCCCTTGTTGATGGTAAAATTGCCATACTCAGGAATTTTAATGGTCTTGGGCGGGGCCTGGGACATGTTCTGGCCGTTACTGGTTTGCAGGAAGAGCTCATATTCCGGATTGATTCCCATTTTTTCTCCAACAGGAACACGTACCGTGCTCTGTCGCTCATTGTTCTGCTGATCAATATTGAGCAGTGAGACATTGCCGGTGACGATAAGATCGACATTGAGGATATTGGCTACCTCCGTGTACTCCCTTTTGTGCTCTTCAATCAGGATATCTATTTTACCGCGCTCAACAATATTGATGCCATAGGGCAGGATGCGGAACAGATAACTGATCAGGGCATCGGAGAACTGGGTGCCCACATCAGGACTGTCTTTGGGGGAATCAAAGGCCGGGATGGCAATATAACGCTGCACCTTTTCAAGCACCTCATCTCTGGTATCCCGATGTATTTCAAAGATGCCGGGAAGGTCCGGATTAAGCTCAAAGCCCTTGACAGCTTCAAGATAGGCGCGATTCAAATCGTTTCTGTCGAGTCTTTTCCGGGCCTGGTTCAGATAAAACCGGGCACCGTTACGGCGGATTGTATCCAGCATATCCGACATGTCATCCTTATACTGACTCTGGTTCAGTTCAAGAAAGGCTTTGTAGTACTGCTGCTTTCCTGTGAGCTCCCTGTTCTTTTTCTTGAGAATAGCAATCTCCTGTTTTTTAACTTCCGCCTGAAATCGGCTCTGTTCAGCCGGCGGAAAACCAAGGTCCAGCCACTGCTGCATAGCTGCCTGGGCATCTTTGACCTTGCCCGCCTGGTAGGCGCTGATGATCACATCTTCCAGAAAGCTGCCGTAGCTTTGGGTGAATTCGTTTTTAAGGAGCGGAAGATCGGCAAAGTCGGGATCTGTCTGGCTGATTGCATCAAGAGATTTTTTGGCGTCGACAAACTGCCTGGCGGCCAGCAGATCGCGCACCTGCTGGGCACGGCTGCGGTTGGCATCGTCAAGCTGTGCAAGGCTGCTCTGGTATTTCCTGATATCGCTGCCAAGCAGAGAGCCGTCCGGGTCGAATTCAGAGGCCCTCTGCAGTCTGGCAAGACTTGCCCGCAGAAGAGGAGCAGTCACCACATTTGAACTCTGCATATTGGCGGCAGCCTCTTGCCTCGCCTTTTCGGCCAGTTGCGGTCTGATCTGGTTCAGTGCATCCATGGCCGTCTTGTTGGAAGGATTTTCCCGCAGAATGTTGACATAATGCCTGTGGGCGGTCTCTAGATCGCCGCTCATCATTGCATCCTGGGCAAGCTTCAGGTCCGGGGATGGGACACAGGCGACAAGAAAGAGAAAGAGGAAGGCGCAGGGCCAGATGCAAAGTTTAAAGCTTCTCATTGACAATTTTCTCCATTTTTGCAGAAACCATTTCTGGAACCGCTTTGAAAGGGGAAACCATTTTTTTCAGAAAGGCCGGAAAAATACAGGTTGGATTTAAGCAGTTTTTTCTCCTGGGTGTTTGATGGAGTCGAAAAGGGTCAAAAACTGACGAGCAGTCGTATGTAATATCAACAAGCTAAATTTGCCTCGGCAGTGGTTGAGCGGGTCTTTACGAAACCGTCAATATTTCATTCTGTTTGAGAAAAAAAATACTCCGTAATATCTGTTTATCAGTATATTTAATTTAGAGCCACTATGAACCAATATATAGAAATTGTTACTTATTTTCCATAGAGCTGTCAATGCTAAATAAATTTTTAATTTTATAACACGAAGATCTGCCCTATTCACATCACCCCCAAGATGTTCTTTTTAGGGAACCAAACAAATACATGGATAGCAATTTTTTCTAAAGAAAAAAGAGTCGCAATGGTATAGATATCATGCAGAACTGAAATTTTTTCCCTGCAATACATGCAGGGACTCTGATTCGCCTCCTCTGAAGCGACCGGAAATGGCATCATCCTGCTGGCGGGCCCTCTTAAGGAAAAGAGAGGAAATTTTTGCTATCTCATACATGTTTGGAAGATCCGGACTGGGGTAAAAGGAGGTCAGACAACATTTTGGGCAACAAAATCGTATTTCATGAACCTTATCACTGAAACACTGCGCTGCATCGTCCAGCGGGTCACCTATCATAATCCGGAGAGCGGCTGGTCTGTTCTCCGGGTTCAGTCATTTGACAGCCCGGAAAAACAGGAGACCGTCACGGTTCACCAGACCAAGGTCTTTGCCGGAGCAACCATGGAGTTCCGTGGCGCCTGGACCGTGCATCCGCAGTTTGGGCGTCAGTTCAAGGCCGTTGAAGCCATTGAAAAAAAACCGGCAACCGCTGCTGCCCTGGAAAAATATCTGGGGTCCGGCCTGATCAAGGGCGTTGGCCCGAAAACCGCAAAGAAAATCGTCAGCCATTTTAAAGACAAGACCCTGGAGATCTTTGAACAGGAGATCGAGCGCCTTACAGAGGTGCCGGGCATTGCCCGGAAAAAACTGATTATGATCGAAGAGGCCTGGCGAGAGCACCGAGCCATCCGCGAGGTCATGATGTTTCTGCAGGGGCACGGCATCTCCACCCTCTTTGCCGTGCGCATCTACAAGGAGTATGGCGACAGAGCTGTGGCCATGGTGACGGAAGATCCCTACCGGCTGGCCCAGGATTTTTACGGCATCGGCTTTTTTTCGGCGGACAAGGTAGCCCTGTCCATAGGCCTCGCCAGGGACAGCCGGCAGCGCATCATTGCTGCGATTCGCCATGTTCTTGCCGCCAGCCGCGAACAGGGGCACTGTTATCTCACAGCCAACCAGATTGCCCGGGAGACGCAAAAACTGCTGGACATGGAGCTTGGTGATCTGCTTGATCTGTATCTTGAGACAATGCGGCAGGAGAACCAGCTCAAGGTGCGTCTGCTGGCCGGTTCTACAGGGAATGAGCAGCTTTGCTATTACTCCAAGTCCCTCTTCTATGATGAGGAAACGGTTGCCGCCAAAATTCTGGGCATGGGCGGGATGGTCACACTTGACGATAAACGGGTGGCGGACTGGATCGAGCACTATTGTCGCAAAAAGGAATTATCCTTAAGCCCGGAGCAGGCAGAGGCCGTGGGAGGCGTTGTCCGGTACCGCTGTGCCGTTCTCACCGGAGGGCCAGGCTGCGGCAAGACCACCACCACCCTGGTCATAGTGAGATTGCTTGAGGCTATGGGAAAAGAGGTGTTGCTGGCCGCTCCCACAGGTCGGGCTGCCCAGCGCATGAGTGAGGTCATTGAGCGTGAGGCCAAGACCCTGCACCGCTTGCTGGAATGGCAGCGTGATCGGTTTAAGAAAAATGAGGAAGATCAGCTTTCAGCCGATTTTCTCATTGTCGATGAATGCTCCATGCTCGATATCAGTCTCACGGCTTCACTCCTCAAGGCCGTGCCGTCAGGATGTCAGCTGCTTTTTATCGGTGATGCGGATCAGCTTCCCTCGGTGGGAGCCGGGAATGTTTTAAAGGACATTATTGCCTCCGGGCTTGTCCCCTGTTTCCGGCTCAATCAAATCTTCCGGCAGGCCAGGGAATCTTTGATTATCAAATATGCCCATAAGGTGAACAGCGGCGTGACGCCGGAAATCGAATCCCCCTTCAAGAAACCGGAAATATGGCAGGACGGCAGCGATTGCCTGTTTATCGATTCCGATGAGGCCACCAACGAGCAGATAAGTTTTATTCATCGGGTGAAAAGGACATTTGACTGGCAGCTTCCCCAGCTTGAAGGGTTGTCCGGGCAAGAAAGTCCTTATCGATTCAGAACGGAAGAAGCCATAACATCGGCCTATGAACATGATTTTGTCGTACCCGACAAATTCAGGCATGTGAACCTTGAAGAGGTGAAACAGGCGGAAACAAAGGTTAAGGAATTGAAGGCGGTTCTGAAAAAAGTGCATCCCTGGTCATCGCTTCACTACGGACTTGCCGCCGTCGCCATTGTCAGTAGGCTCTATACGGAATGGATTCCAAAGTATCTTGGCCAGAACAGTGAAATCCAGGTTCTTTCTCCCATGACCCGCGGAACGCTGGGTACGGCCAACCTCAATAGAATCCTGCAGCAGGCGGCCAACCCGCCGGTGGAGGGAAAGCGTCAGATGCAGCTGGGCGAGCGGATTTTCCGGGAGGGGGACAGGGTTATCCATCGCCGCAATAACTATGACCTTGAGGTTTTTAATGGGGATATAGGGCGTATCATCTCCATTGATAATGAAAATGTAACCTGCGTGGTCGCCTTTTTTCCGGATGGCAGGGAGGTTCTGTATAGGCGGGAGGATATTGTTGAGCTTGACCTTGCCTACGCCATCACCATTCATAAGTCACAGGGCAGTGAGTTCAAGGCTGTTATCATTCCCATTCTGACCCAGCATTTCAAAATGCTCTATCGCAACCTCATCTATACAGGTCTGACCAGGGCTCGGGAGCTTGCCGTTTTTGTCGGCACCCGCAAGGCCCTTGCCATGGCCATCCGCCAGCAGGACACGAGCCTGCGACAGACCGCCTTGGAATTTCTGCTGCGTCAGGGTGAAAAGAAAAATCAATAAAGGAGTTTGTGGCCAGGTTGTGCAGAATACGCTCTTTTCAAGGCCTCTGATTGCTTTTTTACCTTAATCCTGTTTACCATCTTTATCCTTTTCCACCTTTCCGACAATTTCCACAATAGTATCAATTCTCGACTTGGGCGGTTCAAAGATAGAGTGCTGTTCTTCCTTTGAATAGTTTTCTGCTATAAACTGCTGGATGGGAATCATTTCAAACCAGCAGTCGAGGATTTTTCCACAGGGGAGCCCTTCTTTCATGGTGCGGCAATAGTGGAAGGGAAGAAAATGTCCAAGCATGCGGCAATAGCCTTCTCTTTTATCATATTTTTTTTTCATCTGGCTGCCTGCTCAAAAGCCGTTTCAAAAAGAAATGGGACTGGCTCTTGTTTCTGGGTTTTGCGGGGAAGTTTCCGAGTCATTTTCGTTGCCGAGCGCATTTCGTATTATGACGCTATATTAACGTGTTACAAAATAAATTTTGCTGGATGAATAAATTGTTTGACAACAAATTTTTTTTCCCGTATTAGCAGAAATTAATACATGATATTTTTTATTTTTGACACTGTTTTCTCTGTTCCGGCAAAGACCGGGAGCCTCAATCTGACGGCAACTCGTGTACTTCACATGTTATCTTAAAAGAAAACAGTCTTCAGCAGGGGAGGATTTCCAATATGGAGTCATTTGAATTTGAAGATGATGCAAATGAAATTGATGATGAAGAATCAATTGAGCTGGAGTCTTTTAGTGAGGAAGATGTGTTCGATGAAGATGAAGAGGATGACGTCATTGATGATGACGAGTGTTTTTGCTTTAATTGTGAACAGACAGTGGACCCGGAAGAAGATTTGAAGGAATGCGAGAACTGTGGCGTCTACTTTTATGTCTGTACAGCGTGCAACGAGGAAATACTCGCGGATGAGAACATGTGCTTCCACTGCCAGGAAGAAGAATTTCTCTAGGAGCTTTTCTGAGAACTCCCTTTTTCCCCAATTTTTACGGTACTCCTCGGGTAGTAAAAATGCTCACATATGATCTATCTTCTACGCGTTCTGTTTTTTCTGTTCCTTGAGCTGGAAAAAATGTCTCTTCATGGACAACTTTCTGGAAAAAAGCATTGGGCTTTAAAATTTCGGCAGAAAATCCTGTTTTTCCGCCTGTCGCCAGTGAGCCTTGATCAACAGCCATTCGTTGTCTTCCCGCTTCAGTTTCATTTCAAAACGATAGAGATCTGCCTGCAAATCAAGCAACGTGTCCACGGTTTTTACCGGCAGGTCAGCCATGGCAACCAGGACGATTACATCTGCCTCATCTTCTTGGAGCAAGGTGAACTTTTCAATGCGGGTTAAAAGGTGAATATTGTCATGCCTCAGAAAATAACCGGCCGCCACCCGAACAAGATCCTGTTTGCTTCGCCTCTGCTCATCCCCGTAATTATCAGATATTAATTTTCGTATTCCCCCCAAATCCCTTTTTTCTGCAGCCTCTTCTCCTGCTGCTACAAAGAGCCTGATCTGTTCTTCCGGGGTTCCTTTCGGGCCGCAGCCCGGCATTGCGCTGAGAAGAAAAATAAGAAACAGGAAACAGGCAATCTTGATGGATTTCTGCTTTTTCAAAGAGGAAAATGTGCGAATGTCATTCATAAATGCGGGACCGTGAATACTTTTTTTCCAGTTCATCGGGGCAGCTTAAAGAATATTCTTAACTTTACTGTAGAATATTCTCCAATAAAACCAAAGAAAAAGTAATTTTGTTGTATCTATTCAGCGAGGGCTCGCAATGGTCCTCAACTCCGGGCCGTAACTATTCAGATGTGCCTTAGATTTGGACAAGCAGGTAAGCGAGCTTGCGAGACTCCGATAGCCCATCTATGTGAGCAGGCTTGATCGTTCAAAGATGAGGTGCAGCTGAATAGTTACTCATTTTTATCAGTTTTGTTTTCAAGGAGTGGCTGGTTGAGCCACTCCTTTTTTTTCCTCGTTGTCCCTCATTTTCCTTTAAATCATCTTTTTCGAATATCACTCTTTCCTGTAAAGATTATCCTGTCAGTCTGACCTTTTGTCATTTTCCTTGCACCTTTTTGTGCTATAAGGATATGATAACTATAACCGTATTTGAAGTTGTGCTAAGATGTCTTTAAGTATTGAATTTTTTAGGTAAATGAGAAATATTGTTTCCAGGGGCTTCCTTGGAAACCAGAATGAGCCTGGCATCTGCTGACAGTCCGAAAACGTAAGTGGCCTGAGTCGCTGCCCATCTTTTTTAAACGCGTATTAATTGATTATACCCGCGGTTTTTGGGATTTTTTGTGAAAAACAGCGAAGAAAAAATACTGATAGTTGAAGATAATCAAGCTATGAGAAAGATCCTGGAGACGCTTCTCCTTGATCTTGGCTATAACAACCTCACAACGGCAGTCAATGGACTGAAGGCCTGGGAGAGAGTTCAGGACGGAGATATTGATCTTGTCCTCAGTGACTATCTCATGCCGGAAGTAAACGGACTTGAGCTGCTCCGCCTTATTCGTAAATCTCGAAAGTTCTATAACCTTCCCTTTATCATGGTTACCGGTGTTGATATGCGCGGTGACTTTATGCGTTGCCTTCAGGCAGAGGTGGACCATTACATTATTAAGCCTCCCAATATGAACCATTTGGGGAACCTGGTAAAACTGGCGCTTGTTGCCCGAAAGTATCCAAGCCCGTATTTAAGATGCATGGCAACGGGGAAATTTTTCTTTTTAAACGAAAAGTATGAAGAGGCTCTGGAAAATTTTGAGTTGGCCAGCCAGGAAAGAAACGATCTTGCGCTCCCCTATTATTATATGGCCATGACCTATCAGCAGCTCGGCGATGAGAAAAGTTGCGAATTAAACTTCAAAAAATCTCTTATTATAGAAAACCAGTTTATCAGCTCCATTCTGGCTCTTGCTGAAATTTACGAAGCTCGGGGAGACGATGAAAACCTTGCCCATTACCTGAAACTGGCGACAGAAGTTCTGCCTGATACATTTGACGTTCATGTCGGTCTTGCCAGAGCCTGCTCCCGCACCGGGGATGTAAAAAAAGCCAAAAAACACCTTGATGAGGCTGCCCGACTGGCAAAAAGCAATCTTGAGCAGAACAAGGAGGTTGTGGAAGGATATCTGGAGGCCGGCTTTGTTGACAAGGCGGATGAAATTTTCGGCAGGAGGGTACAGGACGACAACAATGAAAAAACAATTCATTTTTTAAACAGGCTCGGTCTGCGCTCCAAGAAAAGTGAACAATACAATAAGGCAAAGCATTATTATTTAAGCGCATTAAAGCTGGACCCGCAGCACAAGGTCGTGAATTACAATCTGGCAAGCCTTCTTGCCGGGCAAAAAGAAATTGAGGCTGCCGAGTCCTATCTCAAAAAAGTTCTCCGTCTTTATCCCGATTTCAAGGAGGCGGTCGAACTTCTGGAGGCGGTGAAAAAAGTCGCTACGTCAACGGTCTGACTTGGTTGCCGGGAATGAGCCCTTTTATAGGGAATGTCATTTCTGCACCAAAGAATGGTATTTTGAGCAAAAGAGGGGGATTGTTCTCAATCGGGCTGAAAAGGGGGCCGTTTCGCTGGATCAGGCGTACTGTTTCAGAAGGTTTGTAAGGGAATCCAGAGTATAGGGCTTTTCCAGGGATGCCAGGAACCCGTATTCTTCAAAGTTGGACACAACAATGTCATCCGCGTAACCGCTTGCCACTATTGCCTTGATTTTCGGATCAATCTCCCGCAAATGCCGCATGGTTTCTCTGCCGCCCATTCCTCCATGAATTGTCAGATCAAGGAGGACGATATCAAAAGGAGCATCTGAAAGAAAAGCCTTTTGGTAGAGCTCCACTGCATTTCTGCCGTCTTCAACAATTTCAAATTCATAACCAAGGCGTTTGAGCATCCTGCCCACAACTTGACTGACCTCCTTTTCGTCTTCAAGGACCAGAATTCGACGACCCGTGGCTTGGGGCGTTTTTTGTTTTGTCGTGCTTTTGTCAGATTTTTCGGCATCGTGCTGAGAGGCCGGAATGAGGATCGTAAAAGTCGTTCCTTTTCCGGGCGTCGACTCTGCTGAAATCCGGCCTTTATGTTTTGTGATTATGGAAAGACAAACGGCAAGCCCCAGTCCTGTACCTTTGTCTGCACCTTTTGTCTTTGTAGAAAAATATGGGTCAAATACTTTGGGCAGGATATCAGGGGCAATACCGCGACCCTCATCCTGAACAGTAATTTTAACGTATTTTCCCGGGGCAAGGGGAGAGCCGTTTTCTTCTATTTCGCAGTTTTCCCCATATATAAAGAAATTTCCTCCATCCGGCATAGCCTCTTTAGCGTTGGTGAATAAGTTGTACAAGACCTGATTCATCTGCTTCTGGTCAATGGAAACAAGCCAGAGATCATCAGAAAAAGTCAGGGTTGTTTTTATGTTTGGCTCTTTTAGAATATTTTTTTCAGCCTCTTCTATGAGGTCCTTGAAAGACGTTGCCTGGATGACCGGAGCCCCTCCCCTGGCAAAGGTGAGGAGTTGCCCTGTTAATTTTTTTGCTTTATCCAAAGATCGTAAAGAGGCACGTAAAAATTGAGATTCGATGCTTGACGGAGACAACGTATCTCCGGCCATTTCAATGTTTCCAAAAATTGCCATAAGCAGGTTGTTAAAGTCGTGGGCAATACCACCGGCAAATGTCCCCAGGGACTCAATGTTTTTAATTTTTTGGAGCTCTTCCTTTATCCTTTTTTGTTCTGTTATGTCCGCGATAACTCCATCAAGCCAGAGAGGGTTGCCATTGGAGTCATATTTTGCCTGGCCTCTTTCGTGGACCCAGCGAAGAGTGCCATCTTGATGTACAATTCGATAATCAATGACATAGGGCTTGTGGTTGGCAACGCTCGCATCGACCTCTTTTGCTACAAAATCAAGATCTTCAGGGTGAACAAGGTCTGCATAAACAAGTTTCCCATCCATGAACTCCCCGGCCCTGTAACCGGTGAACGGAAAAATATTTTCACTCATATGATGAACGCGCCAGGGAATCTTTAACTCGCAGCGGTAGATTGCCTCTGGAATATTTTCAATAATCGTCCGAAATTGTTCTCTTTTATCAAAAAGCTCCTTTTCAGCATTTTTACGTTCCTCTATTTCTTCCCTCAGTTCTTTATTTGTTTTTGTAAGCTCAACTGTTCGTGCCCGTACCTGTTGTTCAAGTTCATTTTTGTGCTGCCGTAACTGCTCTTCAACTTTTAAGGCCTGCTCGATCTCGCGGTCTTTTTCGAAGTCATATTGCAGGGATTTGCATGATTTGGCAAACATTTGAAGAGAAATTGAAATGCTGGAAATAAGAAAAATAAGAGCCATGACTCCCATGGCAACATGGATTTCATTGCCGTAATAAAGGAAGCTGATAGATATCGGCAGGAGAGCCGGCAGGCTGAAACAATAAAAGGCATATTGCATTGCAGATGTCGAGGCAATGGAGCCGGCGACATTACCGCCAAGGACAAAGGCAATAAACATCTGATGGGGAACCGAATCAGTGAGAAAGATGAAAAATCCCGCACTTCCCCAGATTACTCCGGACGAAAGTAATCCCCCGAAATAGAGAAAGGTCCATGTGGTTAAAGAGGTCTTGGTGTCTTGCGATTTTATATAAAAATAACGGCTGGTTATTCTGAAAAAAAAGAGAAGAAGGTGTGCTGCGATCCAGGTGAGCAAAATTTCTGAATTGATTTTTCCCCAGAGAATGTAAAGCAGGATAAGTGAGTTGATGAGGGAGGCGGACAAAGAAACCGAAAGGTGGGAATAGGACTGGTCCAGTTGTTTAGGGAAAAATTTGTGACATTCTGGATTTTTCATGAGCAAAAGATGCTCCCGGATAATTTTGTCATGGCTGGAAGAGATCGCCTCTCCCTTTCCAAAAATGATGACCCAAGAGACAGTCAAAGTCAAGAGAGGGTTAGATGGCATGCCTGTATGGCAATGTTTTAAAGATATGCGACAATGGACACAAGATAGATATTGAGTATTGCAGGGCTTTATGTGTATCCTTGAAGAGTGTTAAGCTGTATCCAAATGATAATAAATTGCTAACTATTCAGCTGCACCCAACGGAGTCTGCGCTTACCTGTCCAAATCCGAGGCCCACCTGAACAGTTGCGGCCTGGAGTTGATGCCAATTCGAGCCCTTGCTGAAAAGTTACATAAATTGATAAATTGTAATCGTTATGGCAGATAACAACACAACTCGTCAATCGCCTCTCGTCAGACGTGTTCTCCGGCGTTTTCTTTTTTTAGCTCTGATCTGGCTGGTGCTTTGCGGTTCCGAGCAGGCAAGTTGGATTCTCGGCCTGCCGGCAGTGCTGATCGCTGTTCTTATCAGTCTCATGCTGGCACCATATTCAGAGTTTTCTTTCAGTTTTTCCGGCCTCTGCAGTTTCATCCCTTTTTTTCTTCGCCAGTCCTCGTTAAGCGGCTTTGACGTCATGAGACGGGCCCTTGCTGTGCAGCCTGATATTAATCCTGGTCTTGTGCCCTATACCACTTTTCTTCCCCAAGGGGCGCCGCGCATTTTTTTTGTCAATACGATCAGTCTGTTGCCTGGGACATTGAGTGCGGAACTTCATGGAAATGAAGTCACTGTCCACACCATTGATAAGGATCTGGCCATCTGGGCCACTATTCAAAATCTGGAGTTGCGTATCGCCTATTTATTCCGGATAGGACCGCCAGTGGAGGTAAAAAAATGAGCCTTGTCCATATTCTTTTTGCCCTTATTCTGCTTCTGGCAGTTGCTGTCGGCATGATCCGTATACATTTCGGCCCCACTGCTGCAGACAGAATGATGGCTGCCCAGCTTTTCGGAACATGCGGCGTTGCTATCCTGCTGCTGCTGGCATGGGGCCTGAACACTCCGGTGCTGCTTGATATTGCCCTTGTTTTTGCCCTGCTGGCGGCCCTGACGACAATGACCTTTGTTCGCCGCGCCTGGTAGGGATTGTTATGAACATGGCAAAAATAATGAGGATAATTGACTGAATAAAGGAAATTATCCTTCACGAAGCCCACGAAGGAAAAATATAATTTTTTATTTTTAGTCCATCTTGTTGTTCATCGCGGGTTTTATGATGAAAAAAATGTATGGGTGACATTCATAGGTCTCTACAGAATTAGTGGAAGGAGAAAGTAGATGGATTTTCTAGATAAAATTGGCATTTTTCTCATCACTCTGGGGTTGCCGTTTTTTCTTTCCGGCACAGTGGGACTTCTTCGCTTTCCCGACATCTATACCCGACTGCATGCCCTTACCAAGGCGGATAATGTGGGATTGGGGCTGATTATCCTCGGTCTTGCCTTTCAGGCCGACAGCTGGCTTATTGTAGCCAGATTGCTGCTCATCTGGCTCCTGGTGCTCATTGCAAGCTCCGCCTCCTGCCATCTTGTGGCCAGCAGGGCCATGCAAAACAAGATTAAACCCTGGTCCAGCCCATGAATTTAATTATATCCCTTTTTGATATTGTTCTTGTCATAACCCTGCTCTGGCTGGCCTGGAGCATGTTGTCCACCGAGGATATCTTCAAAGCAGTTGTCCTGTTTATTTCCTTCGGGCTGCTGATGGCCCTGGCCTGGGTCAGAATGCGCGCGCCGGATGTGGCCCTGGCCGAGGCAGCTCTTGGTACCGGTCTGACAGGGCCACTGTTTTTTTCCGCTTTGCGGCGTATGGAGCGCCTTCGCCAAGACGAACGAAGGCTTGATACCAGTGAGGATAGAGATGCCGATACTGACTCGGAACAGGAATAACAGAAAGAGGCTTGATCCTTATCTGCTTCTGCTTTTTTTCTTTGTTGCCTGCCTCGTCTTATGGCTGGGAGCAATTCTCTGCTCACTGCCCATGGGCGTGCCCGGCCTGGGTAAGGAAGTTGCAAGCCTCCAGCAGAGGAGCGGGGTGCAGAGTCCGGTAACGGCAGTACTTCTCAATTTCCGTGGCTATGACACTTTTCTTGAAGTCCTGGTTCTCCTGCTGGCGGTTATCGGTGTCTGGTCCATGACCCTGGCTCCTTTTCCTTCAGGAGAAGTGGAGAAAAGTCCGGTGCAGCTTGGTGTGGTGAGACTGCTGACACCGCTTATGGTCCTGGTTGGCGCCTATCTCGTCTGGCAGGGCAGTCATCTTGCCGGCGGAGCCTTTCAGGGTGGAGCCGTACTTGGCGGTGCCGGCGTACTCCTGCTGGTTGCGGAACTCCCCTGGCTGCGTTCCGTACCGTCGCTGCCCCTTCGCATAGCTCTGCTGGCAGGGCCTCTTGTCTTTTTCAGCGTTGCTCTCTACTGTCTGCTTAGACAAGGAAAATTCCTTGCCTATCCCCAGGATACGGCAGGAGCTTTCCTGTTAATTATAGAAACAGCCTGCGCTCTTTCCATAGGGGTTACCCTTGCCTCCCTTTTTGCCGGCGGGCGACCTGATGACGACCTTCCCGAAACGGGAACTCCTTCAGACCCGCAGGGAGGTCGCACAGAATGATTACCAATTTTCTCTACAGTTTCTGCGGCCTGTTTGTTTTTTTCATGGGTTTTTTTGCCCTTATCGCCTGTTCGCATCCCCTGCGGAAAATCCTGGCTGTCAATGTCATGTCCACCGGAGTTTTTCTGATCCTGGTGGCCGGGGCCTATCGCCCTGCCTCTGTCGGTGATATTGATCCCGTTCCCCACGCCATGGTTTTGACCGGAATTGTGGTGTCGGTGAGTGTCACGGCTCTTGCCCTTATTCTGGCCTGCCGGGTGCAGGAAACATCGAATCTGTCTCTTTTGAGGCCAAAATCGATAAATGGCCGGGAGGAGTCCGAAGACTGATGCTCTTTGACTCTTCCTCATGGATAATCGCACCAATTGTTCTGCCGTTAATGGCCGGCCTCTTCTGTTTTCTTTTCACGCGCGGCACATTTGCCATATCGGTAGTTGCTTCCATAGCTAATTTAGTGACTGTCGTTGTCCTGCACCGGCAGTTGATTTCTTTTGGTCCCACGAGGTATGTTGTGGGTGGCTGGCGTGTTCCTCTGGGAATTACCCTGCGAACGGATGGCCCTGCTCTTCTTATGCTGCTCATGGCCGCTGTTACCGGTGTTGCCATTACTTTTTACGCCAGAGGGTATTTTTCTTTCCGTATAGCCGAGCCTAAGCGCGAAGGCCGCCATGAAAGGCAGCAGCGATTTTTCTGGCCCCTGTGGATGATGCTTCTCGGCTCTTTAAATGCGCTCTTTCTGTCGTCTGATATTTTCAATCTTTACGTTACGCTGGAGCTTGTCAGCGTATCCGCGGCGGCCCTTGCCGCCCTTTCCGGCAAACCCGCCTCCCAGATAGCAGCTTTCCGTTATCTGCTCGTCAGCCTCCTGGGTTCCTTGAGTTATCTGCTTGGCGTGGTCTTTATTTATAAAATCCATGGAGTGCTTGACCTGGATATGCTGCGCATGGCGGCATCAGGAGGTCCGGCCCTGGGTGCGGCTCTGGCACTCATGACTGTGGGGTTGCTGCTCAAAACCGCTCTGTTTCCCCTGCATTTCTGGCTGCCGCCCGCCCATGCCAATGCCCTTGCTCCGGTGAGCGCCATTCTTTCTGGCCTGGTCGTAAAGGGCTCCTTTTATCTGCTTTTTCGTCTTTGGTTTGATGTATTTCCCGGAGTTATCGCCACCCCTGCCCTGAACCTGATGGGACTCCTCGGGGCCGGGGCCATTCTCTGGGGGTCGGTTCAGGCCATCCGCCAGCAGCGCTTAAAGCTTCTTGTTGCCTATTCTACCGTGTCCCAGCTTGGCTACCTGTTTGTTGCCTTTCCCTTGGCCCGTCTTGAAAACGGGGCCGGGGTATGGACTGCGGTGACCTTCATGGCTCTGGCCCATGCCTGTGCCAAGGCGGCCATGTTCATGGCCGCCGGAGCCATTTTTCTCCAGGTGGGGCACGACCGCATCAGGGACCTGGCCGGAGTCCGGGCTTGCCTGCCTGTTGCTTCCCTGGCCTATGCCGTTGCCGGGGTGAATCTCATGGGACTGCCTCCCTCGGGGGGCTTTATGGCCAAATGGCTGCTTCTCACTTCTTCTCTTGCATCCTGCCGGTGGTGGTGGGGACTTGTTATCATGGCCGGAAGTCTGCTCGCGGCAATTTATGTGTTCCGCGTTGTCTCCCGGCTTTTCGTCATTCCTGCCGGAGAACCCCTTCGGGCCTGTTATCCCCATTCGATACTTCTTGAATGGCCGGCCCTGATTCTTGCCCTTATTTCCCTTCTGCTTGGCTTTGCGGCGCCGTATCCGCTGCAGCTTCTTGATACGGCACAGAGTGCCATGGCTCTGTTTTACGGAGGGTTGCCATGACGTGGCAGGGATGGCTTCTGGTCAGCATACTCCTCAGTTCGTTCCTGCCGGGTATAATCATCTTTTCCCTGCCTGAAGAAAAAACCGGACTGCGCACCACGCTCAATCTTCTGGGATCCGGGACCAAGATTGTCCTTGTCCTGATTATGAATATAGGCATCTATCTTGGCTACAGCTATGAAATACGGCTGCCCCTTGTGCCGGGGGTGGAGATTTTGTTAAATGCCGATCCCCTTTCATCGCTTTTTGCCACGCTGTCCAGTGTCCTCTGGTTCCTGACCACAATTTATGCGGTGGGCTATTTGGAGGATTCGCCTAACCGCAGTCATTTTTTCGGATATTTCAGCCTGTGCGTGACGGTCACAATCGGTATTTCCCTGGCCGGTAATCTTGTCACCTTCCTGCTTTTTTACGAGATGCTGACCCTGACAACCTATCCGCTTATTATTCACCGCGGTACCGCCCAGGCCCTGCGGGCAGGAGGCAATTATCTTATTTACACCCTGGGGGGAGGCAGTGTCTTTCTGTTTGCCGTTGTGTGGCTGCAGACAATTACCGGGCCCTCTGATTTTGCTGCAACAGGATTTGCTCCACACCTGCTCCAAACCCATGCTTTTTCCTTGAAAATCATATTCCTGCTGTTGATCATGGGCGTTGGCGTCAAGGCCGCCCTGGTTCCTCTGCATGGCTGGTTGCCCCAGGCCATGGTCGCCCCTGCCCCTGTAAGTGCCCTGCTTCATGCCGTTGCCGTGGTCAAGGCGGGAGCCTTTGGTATTATACGCATCATTCTCGATGTGTATGGCATCGAAAATCTGACGAACCTCGGACTTTTCCCCTTTCTGACGGCCATTGCTTCGGTCACTGTTCTCTGGGGATCAATCCGTGCCCTGCAACAGGATGACCTGAAGCGGCGTCTGGCCTTTTCAACCGTCAGCCAGGTTTCCTATATTGCCCTGGGAATGAGCCTGGCTGACCAGAGTCTTGCTGTCATGGGCGGGCTTGTTCATCTTGTGCATCAGGGACTCATGAAGATTACTTTGTTTTTCTGTGCCGGAAACATTGCGGAAACCCTTGGAATTCACAGGATCAGCCAGATGAAAGGCGTGGCCCGCCGTATGCCTCTGACCATGGCGGCTTTTACTGTGGGCGCGCTTGGTATGATCGGCATTCCTCCCACGATCGGCTTTGTCAGCAAGTGGTATCTCGGTCTCGGCTGCCTTGATGCCGGCAACTGGTGGCTGGTGACGGTTCTTGCCGTAAGCAGCCTGCTCAATGCCGGCTATTTTCTGCCCATAATCATCACAGCCTGGTTTAGAAGGCAGGATGCTCCATGGCCTGAGGAGCATCAATTCGGGCGCTATGAAACGCGCCTTATGCTGCTTGTTCCGCCGTTAATAACCGCCTTTGTTGTTCTGTTCATGGGGGCATTGGCCAATGCCAGGTTCAGTCCCCTTGCCTGGGTCCGTTTTATTGTCAAGGGGTATGGCTTATGATGAACAGCTCAAATCTGTACCATATTTTCTGTACTTTTATGCTTTCTCTTGTGGCGGGCTGGCCGCTGTTTTTTTCTTTTGCCTGTTTTATTCCCGCCTTTCGTTCAAAGGCCTGCTTTCTCCTGCCATGGGCTGCTGTCCCAGCCTTTGTTGCCGTTTTTTTGGTTCCGGTTGGGGAGGTGGTTGAAGTGCCCTGGTTTTTTATGGGAGGCCGCATGGGGCTTGATGAAACAGGTCGCATCTTTTTATGCCTGAGTGCTTTTATCTGGTTTCTTGCCGGAATGAGCAGTGTGCATCTCAGCGGCCGCGAGCGCTACAGCGTTTTTTTTCTGGCAGCCATGGCCGGTAACTTCGGCCTTATTCTGGCCCAGGACGCACTTGGTTATTATGTCTTTTTTGCTTTGATGAGTTTTTCTGCCGTTGGCCTTGTGGTGCACAGGGGGACTCCTGATACCCGCAAAGCGGGGGGTGTCTATTTGCTGCTGGTCATGATTGGAGAAATGGCTCTTTTTGTTTCGCTTCTCATGCTCGCTGGAAACACCGAAAGTATGGCCATAGCAGATATTACCGACGATTCATCATACAACCTGGGAATACTCCTTCTTCTGTTTATCGGCTTTGGGGTGAAAGTAGGAGTACTGCCTGTGCATGGCTGGATGCCGCTGGCCTATCAGGCTGCTCCTGTCCCTGCCGCTGCTGCCCTTTCCGGGGCAATGGTCAACGCCGGCCTTCTCGGCTGGTTGCGCTTTCTGCCTCTCGGTCGGATCGACAGTCCCCGGGGAGCGCTGCTGTTCATAACTGCCGGAGGAGTGGCTGCCCTGTACGGCGTTGTCGCCGGGCTGGGGCAAAGAAAGCCGGGAGCCGTTCTTGGTTACTCCAGTATCAGTCAGATGGGTTTGATGACTCTTGTTGTCGGCCTCGGTCTCAGCAGTCCTGCCGCGGGTGAGCAGGCAGCGGCTGTTCTTGTCCTCTACGCTGTGCACCACAGTTTATCAAAAAGCTGCCTCTTTTTCGGATATGATGTCATGACAAGCCGTCAAGGACAACTGTCTGGCTGGAGCGTTGCCGCTCTTCTCCTTCCCGCTTTGTCTCTGGCCGGTCTGCCTTTTACCAGTGGAGCTGTTGCCAAGACAGGACTCAAAGAACTTTTTCATGCTGTTGGTGAGCCATGGAGCAGTGCAGCCAGTTATTTTTTACCACTGACAGCTTTGGGCACCACCCTTCTTGTTCTTCATTTTGTCCAGAGAGCTTGTGTCCGGAAATCCGCCCCTGCTTCCCGTGCCGTTCTGGTGACAAAAATACTGGTATTGATTGCCAGCCTTGGCGCTGTGGCTTTTGCTGTCTGGCTCTGGCCGCAAGCCAAACTGCAGGCCAGGCATTCCCTGGCTATATCAAAAATTATTCATGCCCTGTGGCCCGTTGTACTCGGCTCTGGGATTATTTTTTTCTGGAGGCGGAGCGAGGACAAACAAGAGGTGTATGACGATGGTTATTTAGCCTGTGAATCCAGGTCGCATTTGAATAGTTTGTATATGCAGGTTTCAAAATCGTGGGAGATGCGCCTGGCAAGGCTGTCTAAATTCTTTTTTGCAATGCTGGAGTTGCTTCTTAAGATGCTGCAACTTCGAAAAATCGAGAAAATTCTGGGAAGATGGACCATGGTTGGAGTGTCGTATCTGGTGCTCTGTCTCCTTCTGCTCCTTCTGCTCCGCTAGCAGACGTTGCCCCCATTCTCTGCATGGAAAGAGACCCTTTGTTACTTTTCGGTAACAGAGGGTCTCTTTTTTGTGCTACCGAGGGGTAACTCAGGCATGATGTTCGTGTCTTAAAATATCAAAATAGCGGTACTTTTATTGATGGCAAAGTTCTTGCTTTTCTTTATTTTGCAGATCTTGCAGAAGGTCATCTTCCTCTGTGCGGCAGTAGAAAAGAATCATCACGTCCTAACTTTATTTTCATTTTATGCAGTGTTTCTTTTTGGTTTTTTAAGCAGCTGCCCTCCGGATATTTTGGGGGAAGTGATCCGAGAGCAGCTTTCCTTGCTCAGAAAATATCGGCAGCCAGGCTGGAGAAAGTATGACAAAGGCGACAATTCTTCTTGCCGAAGATGATGAAATAATGCGGGTTACTTTAACTGATTTTTTGGCCAAAAACGGCTGGAGTGTCGATGAGGTTTCAGATGGCCGGGAGGCTCGAGAAAAACTTCGCCAAAATTGCTATCAGCTCGTTGTTTCCGATATCCGGATGCCGGGGGGAGGCGGTTTTGACCTGCTTGACGAGATCAGGCTGAAAAAAATACCTCCGCCGATAATCTTTATGACCGCATACGGCAGCGACAGCGAAAAAATTTTATGTATGCAAAAAGGTGCTGCCGCATATCTGTTGAAACCTTTTGAAATGGATGAACTTTTATATCAAGTTAGAAAACTTCTCAGTCCGCATCTTGCGCCATAAAAATGTTCCCTGATTTTGTCGTGCAGTCGGCAAAAATCTTTTTTTAATCAATGAGTCAGGCGATTCGGCTGTTTTGTGTAGGTTGAGAATGAATAATGCACCTTGACCCTGACAGGTATTAAGCTATACAATTTTTTTGAGGAGGGCAAAGTAGTATAAACTCATAATATGGGTGATGAATCAGATAAAAATTTTCCGCCCTTTATTTTTGTATAAATTATTTTTAGGGAACGAAATGAGCTGGAAAAACCTGACCATTGGCAAAAAAATAGTTGTCGGCTACAGCGTTGTTTTATGTCTTCTTGCTTTATTGGCAATTCTTAACTACCTGGGTATCCAACGCATGAAGCATGATGCGGAAGAGGTTATTGACGGCAATAAGCTGGTCGCTATGCTTCATCAGAAAGAGGTAGACCATCTTAATTGGGTGGCAAATGTCTCTTCTCTCCTTAACAATGAAGATGTTTCCAGCTTGAGTGTTGAAACGGACGACCATAAATGCGGATTCGGAAAATGGCTTTATGGCAGTGATCGGAAAAAAGCCGAACAACTTGTACCCAGCCTCGCTCCTCTCATAAAAAAAATAGAAAAACCGCACTATCTCCTTCATCAGTCTGCCATACAGATCAATAATGTTTTCCAACAGGCCGATATCACCCTGCCAACCAAGATTCTGGAATTTGAATCAGTACACCATGCCTGGGCCGGAAGGATAAAGGACAGCCTTATCACCGGAGCTTCCACAGTGAGTAATGTGGAAACGGACCCTGAGAAATGTGTGTTAGGGGAATGGCTTAAATCGGTTCAGGCCAAGAATGCCTATAAAAACGGCGATGAAGATTTTAAAAAGACATGGGATTCCATTCAGCCCATACACGTTGCTCTGCATGAATCAGCAAACCGCCTCAAAAAAGCATTGGCGGATGATGATCTTATGGTTGCCTTGCGGATTTTCGATGAAGAGGCACGACCCGCTCTCAACGGCCTGATAAAATTGCTGGATACGCTCCGCAAAGAGGCAATACATCAGCTACAGGGCATGCAGGAGGCGAATGACGTTTATTCTTATCAGACAATACCCGCCTTGCATAAAATACAGAAGCTGCTGGCTCAAATTAATGCTGAAACACATAAAAATATCATGAGTGATGATTTCATGCTGAAATCCATTGATAAAACAGTTTTTCAGGTTTCAATCCTTGCTGCAGTCGCCCTTGTTGCGGGAATACTGATCGCCTTTTTCACTGGCAGGGGACTTGTCAATCTGCTTACCTCGGTTGTGGGGCAGCTGAGTCAAAGTTCAAGTGAAGTTACTTCTGCCTCTGAGCAGATCGCCTCTTCAAGTCATAGTCTGGCCGGGGGAACCTCTGAGCAGGCTGTTACCCTGGAAGAGACATCCGCCTCCCTTGAACAGATATCTTCTCTGACCCTTCACAATGATGAAAACAGCAAAAAGGCTGACAATATTATGCGTGAGACCCAGGAGGCTATTAATACAGCTGATGGGGCAATGAAAAAATTGACCGTTTCCATGGAAGAAATTTCAATAGCCAGTTCTGAAATAAAGAACATTGTTAAGAGCATTGACGAGATTGCTTTTCAGACAAACCTTCTTGCCTTAAATGCGGCAGTGGAAGCTGCCAGAGCAGGAGAGGCCGGTGCCGGCTTTGCAGTCGTGGCCGATGAGGTGAGAAATCTGGCCATGCGGTCGGCAGAATCGGCAAAAAACACCTCCGTTCTTATTGACTCCACGGTGGAGAAAGTGACTGCAGGCGCCGCGCAGCTTAAAATAACCACGGAATCCTTTGAAATTGCGGCACAATCCTCTTCCAAGGTCAGCACTCTGGTAAGTGAAGTTGCCACTGCTTCCTCTGAGCAGTCCCAGGGGATAGAACAGATAAACAAGGCAATTTCAGAAATCGATAAAGTCACCCAGAGTAATGCCGCCGCAGCTGAACAATCGGCTTCCACGGCGGAAGAACTGAGCGCTCAGGCAGCAGCCATGGATGATATAGTCCATGACCTGCAACAAATGGTCGGTGGTCGAAGGCTAAAGGGAAATATGGACGTAGATGGTATAAACGGTGCGCATCACCTTGAAGAAACAGCACGGAAAGAGAAAAAGCTTGATTCTCCCCCACTGTCAGCGGACAAAAGAACAACCCATGATAGGCAGACTGTTTTTAAATCGGCTTCGGAAAAAATGATCTCCCTTGGTGATGATTTTGAGGAATTTTAGTGCGTTACTCCTGCAATGTTCTAGATTCTCTTCCTCTTGAGTGGGTTCGATAAAAAAAGTGGCAGAGTGTTTCTCCTCACTTTGCCTCCCTCTCCTTTTACTTCAGATATTTTCCCCTAACAGAGAGTTTCAGGCAGGCAAAAGAGGAAGACTTGACAAAAAGCTCCTCGGTAATTAAATATATGAATAAATGCTCATATATTTAATTACTATCTGCCGACAGGAAGAAATATGCCCAATAGTGAAGACCGGTGCCAGTGCCGAATGATCCATGAAGAACGCGTTGACGGGGCGCGGCAAAAGGCGCTTGCTGCTGAAGAGATAGAAAATCTTGCCCAGCTGTTTAAAGCCCTGGCAGACCCTAATCGTTTGCGTATTATTTTTGCCCTGGAACAGGACGAAATGTGTGTTTGCGACCTTGCCGCCTTCCTTGAGGTGACGGAGTCGGCTGTCAGCCATCAGCTTCGTCTTCTCAGGCAGCTGAATTTTGTTACCAATCGTCGTCAGGGACCAATTCTTTATTATCGCCTTACTGACAGTCACATCAGCAGGCTTGCCGGATTGGCTCTGGATCATTTACGTGAATAAGGCGGTGCAACCTATGGAAATACTTTCATTTATACAGGCCGTGCTTGGTGAGTCCTGGGAAATGCTGAGCGAAGCCTCGATTTATATTCTTTTCGGTCTTCTTGTGGGCGGACTTCTCAAGATGTTTCTCTCCGCCTCCTATGTCGCTCACCATCTTGGTCGGGGGCGATTTAAGTCAGTACTGAAGGCCGCGCTTTTCGGAATTCCTATTCCTCTTTGCTCCTGCGGGGTTTTGCCTGCTGCTGCATCACTCAAAAAGCAGGGGGCAAACAATGGCGCAACCACCGCCTTTCTCATCTCAACCCCTGAATCCGGAGTTGACTCCATTTCCATCAGTTACGCCCTTCTTGATCCTCTTTTGACCGTTGCCAGGCCCCTTGCCGCCTTTCTTACGGCTTTTGTGGCCGGCGTTCTTGAGAATCTTGTAAATCCGCCGAAATCAAAGGGCCCGATCAAGGCCGATCTCAGCTGCCCGGTTGATAACTGCTGCAGCGGCGATGATTGTTCGCCGGAAGAACATGCCAAACATCATACCTTTTTTGAAAAGATTGTCGGCGGACTGAAATATGCGAAAAATGAATTGTGGGGGGATCTGGCTGGCTGGTTTTTTGTGGGACTGCTGGTGGCCGGAGTTATAACCGTGCTGGTACCCGATGATGTCATCAGTACCTATCTGGGCGGCGGTATTTCATCCATGCTGCTCATGCTTTTATTCGGCATTCCGCTCTATATCTGCGCCACCTCGTCAACCCCCATTGCTGCGGCCCTGATTCTTAAAGGAGTCAGTCCCGGCGCAGCCCTGGTTTTTCTCCTTGTCGGCCCGGCAACAAATATTACCTCCATGTCCGTTTTGCTGGGCATACTGGGAAAACGGGCAACTGCTCTCTATCTTGCCTCCATTGCCGTTGTCAGTGTGCTCTGCGGATTGCTTGTGGATTTTACTTACAACCAGCTGGGAATTTCGGCCCAGGCCGTGGTGGGTCAGGCCTCTGAGCTTCTTCCTTTTTGGGTGAAGATTGCCGGTGCCGTTATTGTTCTTCTGCTCTCGATCAAACCTCTGTGGGCTAGCCTGAAAAATCTCTTCAGCAAAAAACACGGACATGACTGCGGTTGCAACGGCAGCTGTTCCTCAACTGGTCTCAGTTCTTTTCCGCAAATAAAAAAGTAAACAGCCCGGCACGCATAGATAGGGATTTTTTTTGAGGATTTTTTTGTGTCAGATTAGTGTCATGTCAGGCTTCAATTGTCGTGTAGGTCGCCATACCCATGGCGACTCTTCAGTGTCGGGAAGGGATCGAAGTCTCTCCTTGTTCGCTATCTCCCGACCTACAGCATGCGTCAAAAGGCATTTGACATGACACCACTTACTGTATAAGGGCAAGTGAAAGAGCCGAGACTCCTATAAGGACTCTGATATGAGTCTTTTTGCTGTTTTATGGCCGTCCGTCCAGAATGGCGCGGACGGTGCGAGCGATTTTTTTTCTACTCACCGGTTTGTGCAGGAATTTTTTTATACCGACTGCCAGGGCTTCCTTTTTATTAACAACAGAACTGAAACCGGTACAGAGAATAATGGGCATTGCCGGTTGAATGTGCAGGATTTCCCGGGCCAGTTCAATTCCCGACAGTTTGGGCATAGTCTGGTCAGTGATAATCAGGTCAAACCGGTTTGGATTTCTGCGCACCTTGTCAAGGGCATCCTGGCTGTCAGTTGTCATCATGACGGAGTATCCAAGACGTTCCAGTACCTGTTTGTGAATGCCGGCTATGAGATTCTCGTCGTCAACGACCAGAATCCGTTCATTTCCAGTGGGAAGAGGCTCTGCTGTTTCTGTTTTCTCATCTTGAGCGTGAATTTCCTCCTTCAGGGCTGGAATGTGGACGCGGAAGGTGGTTCCCTGAGCTGGTTTGCTTTCCACTTCGATGAAGCCTTTATAGTCTTTGACGATACCGTTAATGACAGCCAGTCCGAGACCCGTGCCTTTGCCGACCTCTTTTGTGGTAAAGTAGGGATCGAAAATGCGTTCCATGGTCTCATTATCCATGCCGCAGCCTGTGTCGCTCACTGATAAAACAGTAAAGGAGCCCGGTAAGGCGCCGTTGGCGCTGGGAATTTCATCAGCTCTCACCTCGCGGCGACAGAGGCTGACGTTCAGGGTTCCTTTTTCATCCTGCATGGCATGCAGAGAGTTGGTGCAGAGATTTGCAAGTATTTGGTGGAGTTGTGTCGGGTCTGCCAGGATGGTACCGCTTGCAGTGTCGATATCTTCCTCAATGGTGATTGTCGAGGGCAACGATGAGCGTAGCATCTTCAAGGATTCTTTAATAAATATGTGGGGAGACAGAGGCCGCAGTTGATGTTTTGACTTACGACTGAAGGTAAGAATCTGCTTCACCAGTTCGGAGGCCCTCTGTGCGGCTGCCAGCACTTGATCGATATCTTGTTCGGGATAACCTCCATTCCGGAACTCATCCTTTGCCAACTCCGAATAGCCTATGATGGCGGACAGAATATTGTTGAAGTCGTGGGCTATACCACCGGCCAGAGTGCCTATTGCTTCCATTTTCTGGGCCTGTGAAAGTTCTTCTTCGAGTTTTTTCTGTTGGGTGATGTCCTTCGCTACATGAACGATATACTCCGGTTCGTTGTTGCGGTTCAAGATCGGGGAAGAGGTGACAAGAAAGATTTTTTCAAGATTCTTATGCTCAATGATTTCTATATGGCCGGTTTTATCTGCGATGGTTTTCGTTTCGGGGCAATCAGGGCAGGCCTTTGAATCTCCCCGGATTACCTCGTAGCATTTCCGGCCAATGACATCACTTTCCTGCAAGGCCATGCACTCAATGGTCGCCTTGTTTGCCCTGATAATGCGCATTTCCATGTCCTGGATCGTAATGAGATCGGGAATGGAATCAAAGGTTGCTTCCCATTGTTCCTTGGCATGGACAACATCATCTTCAGCCTTTTTGCGTGTCGTCACGTCGTCATATATGGCCACCAGCTCTCCGGAAGGCAGTCGGTACACATAATTTTCAACCCAAAGGCTGATTCGTTCGTCCTGATAAAAGGAGCAGGGAAATTTTTCCGGTTTTCCGCTGCGCCAGACTCGTTGAAATACCGTAAACAAGCCCATTTTTTCAATAGCTGGAAAGATCTGTCGGACACCGGAGCCAATCACTTTATCGTATTCAAGTCGGCAGATCTCAAGGCCGGCCTGGTTGATGTCTTTTAAATTAAAATCCTTTCCGTTGCTTACGGATTCATAAATGGCCACGCAACTGCTCATGTTGTTGAAAAGTTCCCTGTAGCGTTTTTCATTGTCCTGCAGAAGTTTTTCGGCAGCTTTTCGCCTGCTGATATTTTGATGAGTTCCCGTCGCTCTGATTGGTGTCCCGTCTTCCGCACATTCAACTACTTTACCGCTGCCCAGAATCCACAGGAATTTTTCGTCTGCGGCCTTCAGGCGAAATTCAATACTCCACTGAGGCTGTTTTGCATGTAAAGAGGAAAAAATGGTCTTCATAACCTGCTTCGCATCATCCGGGTGCAGGAGTTTTTCAAAGGTGTCTACGGCGTGCGGAAGTTCATCGTCTTTATACCCAAGCATGGAAAAATAGCGGCTGCTGAAGTGGGTTTCTCCGCTTTGAATGTCCCAATCCCACAATCCCAGATCAGCGCCCTCCATTGCCAGTTGCAAGCGTTCCTCGTTTTCCCTCAGGGCTCTTTCCACACGCTTTCTTTCGCTAATCTCCCGGCGCAGGTCAATGGTTCTTCTGCGGACTTCCCGTCGCATGGAGAGAACAGCGCCCAGAGCCAGGAGAAGCAGGGTTGGTATCAGAAAGGGTGCGGTTTTTTTGAGGAGTAATACAGGAGTTATTTGTGGAGGCGGCAGGATAGGGCCGAACCATTTTTCATAAAGTCGGTCATAGGTGCCGTTGGCAACCACAATCGCCATTCCCTCGTTCAATTGAGCCAGTAAGCCGGAATTGCCTTCAGTCACGGCAAAGCAGAATTTTTGCTGGAAGCCGAAAACCGGTTTTTCGTTGGGGCGGGCGATTATCTCTCCGCGAACATCTTCCAGGGCGACGATATTGGTAATATTAAGCCTTTTCATCAGCTCAAGTCCGACAAGATGCTGAACAGCAATGGCATCGTGGTGGCCCTGGGCAAGTTTGGTAAACGCCTCTGCATAGGTCTCGGTAAGTATCAATTGTGCCCCGAGATCTTCATGTCGAGCCCATTCATAGGCTGTGTCTCCATTCATGACCAGAAGTTCCTTGCCGCGCAGATCTTCTCTGTTGTGGATCGACTTCTCATCCTTGCGGATAAAAATCGTGCCATGCATGTAAAGATAGGGGGCGGTGAAGTCAAGGACTCTGTCCCGCTCCACGGAATAGGACACCAGGGGCAGCACATCGAGACGGTCCTCAATCAGTTCCTGCTTTATTTCATGCCATGGCCCAACTTTGATGTTGATTTCTTGTCCCATTATGTCGACAACCGATTTCAGCAGTTCCACTGAAAAACCATCCGCATTACCATCCGAATCGACTATGGCAAAAGGCGGATAGCTCAATTCGCTGGCGGATTGCAGAACAGGGCGTTCAGTTGACCGGCAGGTGGTGCAATGGACAAAGAGCTGCACCGGCACCAGAGCAGAAAAAAGCAGAATGATAAGGAGGGTTTTTGAGGGAAATCGCATCCTTTTAGTATGGATTAATTTGCAGGCACGGGTATACCCTATATTTACGCACATTATACGTATAAAAAATACGTATAATGGCGAAAGCGATTGCAATGCAGGATATGAATAAAACTCCAGAGAAGCAGACCCTTAAGTCATTTTTGACGCTCGTGGCCGGTTAAGAAGTTGCAGTAAGAAATATGACCTTCCTGTGGCGTATTGTTCCTCGTTCCCACGGTCCACCGTGGGAATGCATATCAATTTGCCCCTGGAGATTCATATATGGGTTCCCACGGAGACCATGGGAACCAGAAGTTTAAACTCCTGAAATGCTGCTGCAAAATTCTAACCGGACATTGCTGCATTTTTGAGGTGAAAATGAGTTTTTTTTCAGGCAATTGGAGGATTTTCGTACAGAACTCAGGTGGCTGAATTTTCCTCAAAGCCGTTATTACAGTTCAAGTGATGCAAGCAGAGTCCTGAGATTGATTTTTGAATTGGTCAGCCCGCATTTTTTGCGGATATTGCGACGATGTTTTTCCGCTGTGCGATGGGAAATGTGGAGGAATTCACCGATCTCTTTGGAGGTCAATCCTTTTGCTACCATACTGGCCACCTGAAGTTCGACCACCGTCAACTTGAACTTCAATGCCGCTGCCGCCCTGAGATTCGGTGCCGTGATATCTTTGATGTTTGCTTCGAGAATATGCAGATATTTTTTTTGTTTTTCTGTTAGGCCACTATTGCTCAGCTTGGCGAGATATGGATAAACAAGAGCGGTGATATCGGCGGCAATAGCCTTCTGCTGCTCCTTTTTTTCATTTTCCAGGTTACGCAGAAGGTATTCAAGGGTTGTGTTTGTTTTCTTAAAATTGTCTCTTTGCCTGGCAAGCTCAGCCTGGCTTGCGCGCAGTTGATTTTCGGTGCGTTTGAGGTCGGAGATATCAATATTTGTGCCGACATAGCCGTATATAGTCCCGCCTGCGTCTTTAAGGGGAGAAGCTGTTCCGTAAACCCATATGGTGTGCCCGTTTTTGTGCTGAAAACGGAACTTCAGGGCAAAATAACTCTGCTCCTGAACAATTTTACGCCAGATATTTTTTACATATACTTTGTCATCAGGGTGAAGACTGGTCATCCAGCCTGACCCCATGGCCTCTGCCGCGGAAATTCCGGATATTTCAGACCAGCGCTTGTTGGTGTAGAGACAAGAGCCCTGTTCATCGGCAACAAAAATGCCCACAGGGGCGTGCAGAGTCAGCATACGGAAACGCTCTTCACTTGCCTGCAATGCCACTTCGGCTTTTTTTTGATTTGTAACATCCAGCACAACAGAGAGAAGATAGGGGTGATTGTTGATGGTGATGGTATTGGTAACGAAATCAGAATACACCGGGGTGCCGTCAGGCTTCAGGTATTCCAGGGTGTCGGAGCCGCCTGAACCGATGTGGGACACTTCAAAAAATGTTCTTTTTGCCTCTTCCACTTTTTCCGGAGGCCGGATATCCCAGATATGAAGTTCACGGAGCTCTGCGAGTGTTCGACCTGTTATTTTTTCAAATGCCTCGTTACAGTCAACAATGTATCCTGTCTGCTGGTCGATAAGAACATTACCGGTCCTGGAATTTTCAAAAAGGATACGGTATTTTTGTTCACTCTCCACGAGTTTTTCTTCCACAAGCTTACGTTTAGTGACATCGGAAAAAATGGTGACCAAACGACCCGGCTCGGGAGAAAAGGCAAAAACGTCAAAATAACGACCTAGCTCTCTGGCAAAATTCTCACATCGTGCCGGAATTCCATTTTCAGCCACTGTGGCATAGGTTGAAATCCAGTATGATTCGGTTTGCGGCATGATTTCTAATACCGTGCGGCCGATTATTGATTTCGCCTCAAGGCCAAGAAGTTTTTCAAAAGCCGCGTTGACGTGTAGGTATCTATAATCACAAGGAGTTCCTCCTTCGTCATAAAGGATTTCGTGCAAGGCACTGGGATACGGTAGCTGTGTCGGATTTATGACAAAAGGCGCATCAGCGTCATGGCCTGTTTCCCTATATTCATTTTTTTTCACAATGAAATGTCCATCATAGGCAGTAAAGATTGCCGATCTCGCAAAAGCGGTGGAATGAGAAGGAGTGTTCTTTTTTGAATAAATACGAATCACTCGTGTCCGGTTAAGAAATTGCAGTAAAAAATGTGACCTTCCTGTGGCATATTGTCCCTCGTTCCCACGGTCCACCGTGGGAATGCATATCAATCTACCCCTGGAGATTCATGTATGGGTTCCCACGGAGACCATGGGAACCAGAAGTTTAAACTCCAGAGATACTGATGCAAAATTCTACCCGGACATTGCTGAATACGAATAGTATATCAAAAATATGCTTATAAACAATTCTCAGTTAAAAATTGCCACTTTCCTGTTGCCAAGTTTCCAATACTGGATTCCCGCCTCCGCGGGAATGACATAACCAAGCCCGCCGTCACTCCCGCGGAGGCGGGAGTCTAGGCGGTGGCTACTGAGAATTGTATAGAGGCAAAATCAAAAATATGTGATGTTGGTCCCAGGTATTATATCTTTCTATGATATATGGTGAATGGAAAACAAGGTTGTTTCGGTTCTTTTTCAACTTGAATTTATGTCCTTATCGGCACAGTAAAGTTTTTTTGCTTCAAGACGCAGCTGGCAGGCATTATCAAGAGCAATACCAAAAAATCTGAGACGCTTTTCATCGACATCTTTTAAGGCATAATTTTGAGTCAGTTCTACGAGCAGTTCAGAGAGGTTTAAGAACTGGCGAATGGTATTGGCATTTCTATTTTCGTTTCGCATCCCCAATCCAACCGCCTTATCTAAATATTAAACCCCGAAAAAGCCGGGATGTGCTTTGCGAATCAGCCGGCATCTTCCGGGATTTGTCGTTTTTCTCGCATGAATTTGGCCTTAACTTGGGAGACACAATTTTATTGTGTGCTACGAAGTGGTGTTGCAGGGTGCGTGCCAATAAATTTTTCTTGCGCTTGTTTCTTCTAACTGAATGATATTGTTGATTTTGTGTGAGTTCCAGTTTGGTTGGAGATCATCAGTTTTGATTTGCAGAAAAGAAAATGCAGGATGTGGGATTGAGAGGGATTAATGTGTGCTGAAAAGTTAACAGGCTAAAATGACTTGATTTTTTATTGATGAGTACTAGGAGGAAGATAGGGTGAGGGTATATCAATTGCGGCAGAGAGGGCAAATGAGACAAATGAGACAGTCATGAGACGTTTTAGACACTCGTGATACAAAATTGACTATGCACACGATAAGGAAAAACAGATCAAATGAAAATATACCCTGCGACCTTCATAAGTCCCTATTCGATGTTCAATAGTTATTGAATAATAAAAAACCGTGCCAAACCGCTCGCTATGGTTGAAAGAGCGCTCTGGCACAGTCGTCTCTCTGCACAGATACAAAATTTCAGACTTGCTACTGCATTATCTGTTCTATTCCGGCAATCAGTTCACTGGGCTTCATTTTGCCTCGTATGCGCTTGGTAATTTTGCCTTCTCGGGATAAAAAAATAATTTCAGGAATGGTTCGAACCCTGAGTTTTCTGGCCATACTTTTTGCCTTCCCGACCGGGAATGTGAGATGTGACTGCTCGGCGAATTTTTTGATCGCATCACTTTGACTCATATAAAATGATCCAAGGACGAGAAGCCCTTTGTCTTTGTATAACATATAGGCCTTTTGCAATTCGGGAGCGGTAACGTTACACGTGCCTCACAAGGTCGAGCCCACCGATATCACCACCGGTGTACCCCGTAAGCTGTTGGCCGTATAGTTTTTTCCTTCAAGATCCTTGAAACGAAAATCTGGCTGACAAGGCTTTGCCTGGGCAAGACTACTGACAAAAAGAAGCAGCAGAAGGAGCAGTGTGGTTTTCTTTTTCATTTGGGTTCCTCATTTGGTTGCAGAAATTATTTATTATACCAACTTTAAATGTGTACCACAGGGTGGTCTTTTTGGCAATGGGTTTTCTCTACAAAAAAATACATCAAAAGGGAAAGAAATCAATGGAAGGGGACGTTGCGGTGGCCGGAGGAAATTTTCAGTAAGTAAGCCTCTACTCTTGCGGGAAAAGATGCACATCCCGCTGGGGAAAGGGAATGGTGATGCCGCCGTTCTTCAGTGCTTTGTGGATGGCCAGGTTTACCTTGTATTTGAGCTGGAAATACTGCTTGGTCGGCACCCAGAATCTCACTCCGATTGAAATGGCGGAATCAGCAAATTCTTCAATACCTATCTGCGGGCTGGGCTCTTTGGAAATATCGTCAATGCCGGCCAGTGTTTTTTGAATCAGATCTATTGCTTTTTCCGGGTCATCACTATAGTTGATGCCTACAGAGGCCTCCACAATGCGGTTGCCAAAGGAGTTGAGGGTAATTTCTCCGACAATATGTTTGTTTGGAATAATTATTTCTTCGTCGTCTTCGGTGGTGAGGATTGTTGCCGCAAGGCGTATTTCTTCGACCACGCCGTTTACTCCTTTCACCGTGATGGTATTGCCTACCACAAAGGGACGGGAGAGAATAATGGCAAGACCGGCTCCGTAGTTGGAAAGCGGTCCCTGCAGGGCAAAACTGCTGCCAAAGGCAAGGGCTCCGAGAGCGGCTATGAATGGAGCAATAGTGATGCCGAATTTGCCAATGGCAATGATGATAACAAAGGTGAGAACCAGAATTCTTGCAACATTGCCGATAAAGCGGGAAAGGGTTACGTCAATATTATGTTTTTCACAAAGCCTGGTTGTCAGAACCGACAACCAGGAGGCCACTTTGAAGCCGATAATAAGGATGATAAAGGCGCCCAGGATCTGAAAACTGTAATTGATCAGAAACTCGGCAACAACCTTAAAAATGTCTTCAAGGACAGCAAGTTCTTTTTGCAGCTCCATGGCGGGATTACCTCATAGGAAGCCCGGAACGCACGGTCTGTACGTTCCGGGCGATACGAAACAATGGTTTATTTTTTACTTCTTTACTGATGTGGAAATCGCGGCTTCAACGCGGCGGTTTTTCTGGCGGCCGCTGTCGGTTTTATTCGTTGCTATGGGGCGGGAATAGCCGAAGCCCTTGGTGCTGAGTCGGGATGGGGCGATATTAAATTTTGAGACCAGGTATTTTTTTACGCTTTTTGCCCGACGCTTGGAAAGGCCCATATTGTATTCTTTGGTGCCGTAATTATCTGTGTGTCCTTCGAGTACGGCATTGGTCTGCGGGTATTTTTTGAGGAAAGCGCCGAATTCATCAAGCTGGTCAGCTTCGCGTGGCCGTATTGTTGTTTTGTCAAAATCAAATTCGACAAGCAGGTTGATTGTTACTGTTTCATATTGGGCCGGAGGTGCTGCAGGAACGGTTGTCGGTGCCACGACAGGCTTAGGCTTGGCAACAGCCTGCTCTTTTTGCAGAAAGACCTTTTCAACGAAATCAGCCATCCCCTGCCCTGTTGCCACAGCCGCTTCGGTTGTGGCAAATCCGCACTGGCCTGCCTGGGCAATGTCCTCAAGATTTTTTTTGCCCATGGGGTTGTCGCCGATCAAAATTGTATAAATACAGATTCTGTCTCCATATGCTTTTTTAAGTCTTTCCGCTGCCGCAACAGGTGATTGTTTCTTGGTGTCGATTCCGTCGCTGACAAGAATAACGGCAATTTTGCCGCTTGACTCTTGCAGGTCACCAACAGCATCCTCAAGGGGCTGGGCAAGCGGGGTCAGGCCGCCTACCTTGACCTTGTTGACGGCATCGCGCAGACCATCCTGCGTGTATGTGGTCATTCCGTACACGAGTTTGCTGTCCTTCATGTTTGGCCCCTGGGTGGGGCCAAAGACGCGTAATCCAGCCTGTACATCCTGCAGGCCGGTCTGAATATTAAGGACGGGGAGCGTCTCGTTCATGTGCAGGATGACTTCTTTGGCACGCACACATTTTTGTTTGTTTTGGTACTTGTCAAACATGGAGGAGGAGGCATCGTGGAGAATCAGGAAATTATCAATTTTTTTCTTGTACCCCTTACCGGAAAAATCAAAGGCCTGAAACGGCGTTTCCGCTACTTTGGGGGCACAGGCGGCAAGCAGCCCGATGATGGCAAGAATCCAGACAAATTGGAATTTTTTCATTTTCAACCTCCTTAGGTCATTTAATTTCAAAAATGTAATGAGAAATTACTCTTTTTCCTGATACAAATGCACATCTCTTTGGGGATACGGAATGCTAATATCTTGCTCGTCAAACGTTCTTTTGACTTTTTCAGTAACTTCAAAAAAGACATTCCAGTAGTCATCTGTATTAACCCAGGGGCGCACAACAAAGTTGACGCTGCTGTCGGCCAGTTCGGAAAGAGCCACTGTTGGGGCGGGATCCTTGAGGACACGCGGGTCAGAAGCAATTATGTCATTTAAAAGGCCTTTTGCCTTGCCGATATCATCGTCATAACTGATACCGAAAACCATATCCACCCTGCGGGTAGGGTTGTCATTGATATTGGTTATCACGTCAGAGGTAATGCTGCTGTTCGGAATGATTACTTTTTTGTTGTCCAGGGAGTTGATCGTGGTGTGAAAAATGTTGATGGCGGCTATGCGGCCGGTGACTCCCACAGTTGTAACCAGGTCCCCGAGTTTAAAGGGCCGCAGGAAAATTATCATGACTCCTGAGGCTATATTTGACAAAGAATCCTTGAGGGCAAGGCCAATGGCAAGACCGGCAGCACCTATTATTGTCAGAAAGGAGGTTGTGTTGATACCAAGCTGTCCGGCGGCTGCGACAATGACCAGCACCAGCAAGGTATAATAGACGACGTTTTCCAGAAAGTGAATCAGGGTGGCTTCAACCTTATTTTTCTCAAGGAGCCTGACAACAAGACGGGAAACATGGCCGGCAAGCCATTTCCCGATTATGAAAACAACAAGAGCAGCAATTAATTTCATTGAATAGGTCGTTAACCAATAGGAGATCGTGTCATACATTTTTTCAATATCCATAGCTGCCTCACTTTTTTCATTTTTGTTTAACTAGTGCCCGTCCATAAATAGTCCTTTCGGAGTCTCGCGGACTCGCTTACCTGCCCGATATCTGCGTCATGCTTAAAAAATTATCCTCGGAATATTAAATATATGCCTCTTGTAATTTTTTGTGCAATCCTTGATCTCGAACAAAATGATCTATTTCTGGACAGTCACTAACTACCTAATAACAGTATAAATTATTGATTAGTATTTTTGTATAATGATGGGCGTCAGGGTGTCAAGGGAAATTCTGCAAAGAAGAAAATTAGGGGGCAAGTTTGCTAGGCGACGGAGTGGTACAGAGGACAGAACAGCCAGTAGAGTCAGGGAACAGGGTAAGGGTATTTTTTTAACCCTTACCCTGTTTTTCTAGTCGCGCAGGAAATGACAACTGTATCCTGTTGGATTTCTCTGCAGGTAATCCTGGTGATAGTCTTCGGCCGGGTAAAAAGGTGAGGCTGCAACAATTTCCGTGACTATCGGCTCCTGCCATTTGCCAGAGGCTTCAACCTCTTCTTTTTTCCGTAAAGCCTGCGCTCTTTGTTCTTCATTTTGAAAAAAAACAACGGATCTGTATTGGCTTCCCCGATCATTTCCCTGTCTGTTTTTTGTGGTTGGGTCGTGCAGTCTGAAAAAATAATCAAGCAGGATTTCATAACTGACCTTTGCCGGGTCGAATTCCACCTGAACAACCTCGGCGTGTCCAGTGGCTCCAGTACTGACCTGGGAGTACGTCGGGTTTCTGAGTTCTCCTCCGGCGTACCCCACCGTGGTTGCGATTACGCCGGGAATTTTTCTGAGAATCTCTTCAACCCCCCAGAAGCATCCTGCTCCGAACAGGGCAATGTCGGTTTTCTGTTTCGGCTGCTCGGCAGACCCTTTTTTGTCCTCAAAAAGAAAAAGGTAGTTCCCATAGCCCTCCTTTTCAAGATCACTTGCCGGGATAAATCGCAGGGCCGCGGAATTGATGCAGTATCGTAAGCCGCTGGGAGCAGGACCGTCATCAAAGACATGGCCCAGGTGGGAATCGGCGTAACGGCTGCGGACCTCTGTCCGGGGCATGAAAAGTTTGAAATCACGGTGTTCGACAATATTCTCTGCCTCCAGAGGGGTACTGAAGCTTGGCCATCCGGTTCCTGAATCAAATTTATCCAGTGAACTGAAAAGCGGTTCGCCGGAGGCGATGTCCACGTATATGCCCTCCTTTTTGTTATCCCAGTACTCGTTGCGGAAAGGGGGCTCGGTCCCCTCCTGCTGCGTGACCTTATACTGCAGGTCTGAGAGTTTTTCCTGCAGCTCCTTATCGTTTTTTGTGTATGATTTCCATGATTCTTCTGCCATAGGCTCACCTGTCACTATGAGTGAAAAAAGAAAAAAGAAAACAATGAAGAAAATATATCTCTGCATATGAAAAATCCTCGGTTTTTTTGACTCAAGAGATTATAGCAAAGAGGAGTTACATGTTATGGTATTTAAGAGTGCATAAAAATATAAAATGTTCTCGCTGGAGGGATAAAATGGGCCGGGAAAATGACAGTCATAGCAAGACAATCGGTTATATCCTCTGGATTTTCGGCTTTACCGGGGCGCACAGGTTTTATTATGGTAAGCCCATTTCCGGCACTGTCTACTTTTTTACCCTGGGTCTGCTTGGTATCGGCTGGATTATAGATCTTTTTCTCATTCCCATGATGGACAAACAGGCGGACCTGCGCTTTAAGGAAGGAGTAATAGACTATACGGTTGCCTGGCTTCTGCTGACATTCCTGGGGTATTTCGGTATCCACAGAATGTATATGGGGAAATGGGTGAGCGGCCTGGTCTACTTGCTGACTGTCGGCCTTTTTGGCGTGGGTTATATCTACGATTTCTGGACACTGAACGCCCAGATCAGCATGATTAATCTGCAAAAGAGTCTGACGGCTACCTAATGTCATGTCAGGCTTCAATCGTCGTGTAGGTCGCCATACCCATGGCGACTCTTCAGTGTCGGAAAGGGTTTCCCGACCTACAGCATACGTCAAAAGGCATTTGACATGACACCGGGTTGCCTATGAATGATGAAATGAAATGACTGATGAAATAAAAAGCCGCCATCACAGCACCATCCATTACGGCTGGTTTGTGGTGGCGGCCGGAACACTCTGTATTTTTGCCGGCCTCGGTTTTGGCCGTTTCGCCCTGGGCATGCTCCTGCCCGCCATGGGGAAATCTCTGAGTTTGTCCTATTCCCAGATGGGCCTGATCAGTACCTTGAATTTTGTCGGCTATCTTGTTGCTGTTCTTCTGTGCGGCAAGCTTTCCCGTCGTTTTGGCCCCCGTCGACTCATCACCGCAGCCCTCCTGCTTGTCGGCCTGTCCATGGCCTGTATCAGTATCACAGAAAATCTCTTTTTTATTATCCTCTTTTATACCCTCACCGGAATGGGCAGCGCCATGTCCAATGTTCCCATGATGGGGCTTGTTCCCGCCTGGTTTTCCAGAAAGAAGCGGGGAAAGGCCGGAGGTTTCATGGTGATTGGCAGCGGGTTTGCCATTATTCTCTGCGGCAGGATGATTCCCTGGTTGAACGGCCCGCATGGAGAGGGCTGGCGCACGAGCTGGCTGGTTCTTGGCCTCATTGTCCTGGCCGCAGCTCTCATCTGCTTTCTGGTGCTCAGGGACAATCCCGGGGAAAAAGGTTTACAGCCTGTGGGCAGCGAGTTCACCCCCGGCACAGGTGCAGCCAATCCGTTTGCAGAGCAGAAAGAACCCCATGCCCGCTTTATCTATCACTGCGCGGCCCTTTATTTCCTTTTTGGTTTCACCTACGTGATCTACGCAACATTTATTGTCACCGCCATGGTGCAGGAACGAGGTTTCAGTCAGGAGGTTGCCGGAAATTTCTGGTCCTGGGTCGGGTTTTTAAGTCTGTTTTCCGGGCCGGTTTTCGGTGTGCTGTCTGACAAGGCCGGCAGAAGGACCGCTCTCATGACGGTTTTTGGCATACAGACAGTGGCCTACCTTCTTGTCGGGCTTAACACTCCCGGCATTTCTCTTTACCTGTCAATCGGCTGCTATGGCATTGTTGCCTGGAGTATTCCGACTATCATGGCGGCCCTGGTGGGAGATCACGTCGGTGCCCAACGCGTTGTCAGTGTATTTGGATTCATAACCTTTGTTTTTGGCCTGGGACAGATAAGCGGACCTTACCTTGCCGGAATACTTGCGGAAATGACGGGGAGTTTTTCCAGCAGTTTTCTGCTGGCATCGAGCATGACAGCGGCAGCTGTTTTCTTGTCAGCGCTTTTACCCGTTTATGGAGATTCAAAAGAAAAAAGTAAGGGAACATAAATAACTCTTGGAAATACACCACAAAGCACACAGAGAACACGAAGACAAAAGCTGTATAGATATCAAAAAAATAAGGAGATCGTTTAATGGGACTAGAAGAAAAGACTGTGGACCTGCTTATTCCGGCCAATAAATTTTATCCTCCCAGTTTTGCTCCTTCCCAGCACCTGTTTCGCGATAAACTCATCAATCAGACTCTCCAGTGGGAAAACGGCGGCAGGAAAGTCGTGTCAATCGAGGGACAGGCAGGCCAGGGCAAAACGACTCTCGCCCTGCAGTATTTAACCCATGGCAGGCATCGGTTCGCCTGGTATCAGTTTGCACCGGAGGATACGGATCCTGTTTTTTTTGTCACTGCCCTGGTCAGCTGCCTCAAGGGCGCTGTGAGCGGTTTCTCCTCACCGTGGCCTGAACAGATGATCGCCGGCAGGACTATAACGGCACCAGACCTCATGGGAGTGCTTAATATTCTGTTAAAGGATCTTGACAGGGCTACAGATGGTGATTTCTATTTTGTTTTCGATGACATGCATCTTCTTGGCTCAGGTGGATACACTCTGAGCCTGATTGATTATCTTATTGATACCTCTCCTCCCCATATTCACTATCTGCTTCTTTCGCGTCAGTCCCTTGTTCTGCAGAGTAAGGTCTTTAAATTCGGTCGCCAGGCCCAATATCTCACGAATGATGATCTTCAGCTGAGCACGGATGAAATATACAGTCTTTTTAATGGGATCATCGAGGTTCCCGTCAGCCGGGAAATGGCGCACTCCCTGCAAAAGGCAACGGACGGCTGGGCCATGGGACTTATTCTCGTAGGACATGCTCTCAAGGGTAAAGAGGCCGATGATGTGGAGCCGTTCTTGCGACAGCTCCTTCGTAAAGGAGCAATCCGGGACTATTTTCTGGAAGAGATCTTTCTGCAGATATGCCCCGCGGATCAAAAGGCATTGCAGCTCCTCTCATTACTTGAGGACATACCCCTCGAACTTGCCAGAAAAATCTGCCGGGACGATATGATTGGTAAAAAACTGCAAAGCCTGGTGGATCACAATTATTTTGTTCGCCGTCTGGATAATGAAGGCAAGGTTTTTGCCTTTCATCAGCTTTTTCAACAATTCCTGGCTGAAGAGGCAGAAAAAGGTTTTTCCCGTGATGTAATTGCCGGCGTTTTCCAGGAAGCAGCACAGTTTGCCATCAAGGAGTCCATGCCTGCAACGGCCCTGCGTTATTTCTTGCTGGCAGGTGACTTTGCCCGCATGGAGGAATTTGTTCAGCAGGAGGGCATGGTTTTTCTGGCAAACAACCGCAATGTCACGCTCTTTGGCATTTTAAACGCGGTCCCTCCGGAAGAACTGAACCGCCATGGTTGGCTAACCCTGTTTAAAGGGCTTGCCCAATATGATTTTATGCCGCAAACAAGTATAGATTCCCTGGTGTCGGCTCAGCAGACTCTGAACAAGCAGGGTGAAGAAATTGGTGAGTTGCTGGCCATAGGGCAGATTATCCTCTATCACTGGATCATTTCAGGGCTTCTCAATGAAGGGGCGCGCTATCTGCCACGGGCTGAGGAGCTTTTTGCCCGGGTTGTCAATCAGCTTTCACCGGTTGAGAAGATCCTTGTTACCCGCAACATTGCCGCCGGCTACTGTTATTTTATGATGGATATGGACAGAGCCAGGTACTACTCGGCCCAGGCCATGGAGTTGGCCCGGCAGCACGGTATTAGAAACTATGTTGGTGCAACCCTGTTGCTCCAGGGCTATGAGGATTTTCTTGTGGCTCGGAGATTTGCCTATCGGAAAACCCTTGAGATGGCCTCCGACATGGTTCGGGACCCCAGTATCGGTACGGTGGCCCAGCTCGGCCTGTTGACTTTGAGAATCAATGAACTTGAGGCCTATGGAGATTTTGAAAATTATTTTATCCAGGAAAATCTTCTTGAGCAGCGCGTCGGCCGGGAGGTCGTAAAACAGACTATTATCGGACCTTTTCTCTATATCTGGCGAGCCGGAATTTATGCGGCGCTCGGCGAGCCCGAAAAGGCGGTCATGGTGCTGGAGAGTTCCGGAGAAGCCGGAAGCGCAGCACTTAATCCCCATCTTCGCAGCCAGATCCTTCATTGGCAGGCCCTTGCCCTGGCGATGTGTAAAAATGATCCGGAAAAGACAGAGGCCCTGGCTCAAGAGTCCATGGAGCTGCGCCGCCAGTGTGGAGGTCCCTACTTTATTGCCTTAAATAAAATTATTATTGGTGCCGCCTTTATATATGCTGAAAAGCGTGATGAAGCTGAAAAATTGCTGACAGAAGCACTCCGTGAAAGCCGCCGACTGCCAAACAGCTATCTTGCATCGGCAGCCTCGCTGCAACGGTCTTATTGTCGATTCCTTGCCAAGCATCACGAGGAATGTTTGGAAGACCTGCGCCAGGGGCTGGAGAGCATGAAAAAAAATGGCTATGTCCATTTCTGGAGCTGGACGCCTGCCATGATGCGTACCCTGCTCGGGCTTGCTGTACGGCAAGGAATAGAGGTCGAATATGCCCGGAAACTGGCTGCCGAGAGACTGCAATGTGGTTTTCTGGATGACGGAACTGAAATTCCCCAACTGACAATAACAATACTCGGCTCATTCAGTCTGGGTATTGCAGGACGCCGGATTCTGACGGCCCTTGATTTTTCTCCGGCGCAGCGTCAGCTTCTTTCGCTGCTTCTTTCTTCGCCAGATCAAAGCATCAGCCAGGAGAAAGTGCAGCTCATCATCTGGCCGGACAGTGCTCCGGAAAAAGCCCGGTCAAAATTTGACACCCTTGTTTCCCGGATGCGCAAAATTATCGGACAGGCCATTTCTCCCCTTTCTGAAAAAAATTATATTTCCATGAAAAAGGGCCTTCTCTGCCTGGATAACTGTTGGATCGATGCAGAAGATTTCAGGAAAAAAATAAGAAACGGCCTCAGTCATGCCGCTGTCAATGAATACTGGCATGCCGGAAATCTGTTTCAATCCGGTATGAAGCTGTGGAACGGTTGTTTTTCCACAGACATCTTTGCCGATGATCAGGTGCAGGAATATTGTCTTTCCCTGAAAAATTTATTCATCCAGGCCTCAAAAGTCTGGGCTGCCCACCTGATTGAAAGCGGCAACGAAGATGCGGCTCTGCCTCTTATCGAAAGGACCGCCGTTTTTGAACCCCTGGATGGCCGACTCGTGCAGATGATTTATCATATTTATCGCACACGGGGTGACAAGCCAAAAGCCAGAAGCATTCTCAACCATTTTTCAAGTCTCCTCCAACAGGAAGGTTTTCCAGCGGAGGAAATAACTGAGCTCACCAGCATGGTTCAGTCCGGAAAAGTCATTCACTGACAGGTATTTTCTCCTTCTTTTTCACGTTTTCTCTTTTTATCTCCTAACCCACTGAAGTGGAATAAAATATCAAAATTTTCAGGACTCTTTTCAGTACCCCCTTGAGGGGTATCCCTCGTTCCCACGGCCCACCGTGGGAACGAGGAGTTTAAACTCCTGAGATACTGCTGCAAAATTCTAACCGGACATTACTGAATTTTTTTCCACAAATAACACGAAAATAACTCCTAAGCGCCTAAAAGTAAGAAAAATGTAAGATTTCATTTGTAGGTTGCTTAACGCGCTCCTTTGGTCAGGGAAATTGGCGCAGAGTAGGGAGCTCTGCCTGCTGTCCTCCCAGATAAAAGCAGTATTGACCAAGTAATCATCCCTCCCGGGGCGGTACTTCCGCACGTTGTTGTGGAATTACCGCCCCTTCCCCTTTTTTTCATTTTTTTGTTGAGGAGATCCAGAATTGCAAAAACAGCATTCAACCCATTTGGCCGATTACTTGCTGGGTGCCGGAAAAATCCAAAAATCCCTTTTGGGTATAAGAAATCTAAAAGATCGAGTGCATGTCATTTGCCAAGGTGTCGTTTCCTGTTTTGATATTGATTATTGCTCTGTTTGGCTCATGCCGACAAGGAGCACTGTCGACATGATTCCGTTTGACAATCAACCCTGCTCTTCTCACGGCAAATCAGGTCTTCAGCTTGTCGGAAGCTTCGGTCGCCAGAGGGAAACCGGGGAAGACCGGGATGTCGCTTCCGCCGGCTGCTGTCTCCTTATCAGCTGTATCTTTACGGGTGACGAAAGCTGTTACTTGGCAAACGGCGAATCTGCTCAGGAATATGAATGGGTAAGGCAAAATGGCTTTATCTCTTTTGCCGGCTATCAGCTCCATGATCTGCAAGGCAAGATATGCGGGGTGTTGGTTTTTGGTGCTGAAAGGAGAATACCAGCAGGGAAACATCTTTTTTTTGAAAATTTTTCACATTTTATCTCACAGGTTGTACAGGCTCAAGTTCAGGAATATATCAGTAAAAAAGAAAAAAATGAGCGGTGTCGTCTTGAAAGAGATTTCGAGAAGGCCCAGGCAAAAATTGACAAGCTGATTGGGCAGGAGGGGAATGAGGCTCTGCAGTCATTCTCAGCTTTGCACCGCGTGCAGAAGATGGATGCCCTTGGGCTTATGGCCGGCGGGGTAGCCCATGAACTCAATAATATTCTTTCCGGGGTTGTCAGTTATCCGGATTTGCTCCTCAGGCAGATTCCAGCGGAAAGCCCTTTTCGCAAGAGTATTCAATCCATCCGGGATTGCGGAATGAGGGCCGCCGAAATGGTGGATGATCTGCTCACTGTCGCCCGGTCTGAGTCGTCAGGAATCAAAGAGGTGGCTGATTTAAATAAGCTTGTACAGGATTTTTTGCTCTCGGAGAAGTACCGGGAAAGTGTTATTGATCTTACGCACATTTTTATAGAAACGGACTTTGAACCATGTCTTCCTCGAATTACATGTTCAGCCGGACAGATCCAAAAAATTATCAGGAGCCTGTTTGTTAATGCAAGCCAGGCACTTGTTGATAAAGCCGGCAAGGTTGTTTTGGCAACATCATACAGATACCTTGACCGGCCTCTTCGCGGCTATGAGACGATCAGGCCTGGCGAGTATGTCGTCTTAACGGTTTCCGACACCGGCGGAGAAATGAATGTCACTGATATTGATCGGATTTTTGAACCTTTTTACATCAAAAAAACGATGAAGAGAAGGGGGGGCGGCTTAGGGCTGTCGGTTGCCTGGAACATCGTTAAGGCCCATGGCGGCTCAATTGATGTTATCTGTTCCTCAAAAGGGACCTGTTTTGAAATTTATTTTCCGGCAATGCTTGAGAAAAATACCGGCTTTAAGGATTCGTCTCAAAATGGAAAGAACGAACAAGGACGATATACTGTCCTGGTTGTGGATGATGAGCTCATACAGCTTGAGCTGGCAAAATCAATGTTGGAAGAACTCGGCTACAGAGTGATTACCGTGCCAAGCGGCGAAAAGGCGATTGAAGTTGTGCAAAGCCAGGGGGTTGATCTCGTTATCCTGGATATGATTATGGATCCGGGTATGAACGGCAGGCAGACTCTGGAGGGAATAAGGAAGGTTAATCCGCAGCAGGCAGCTATTATTGCCAGTGGTTTTGCAGAAAAAAGCGAGATGAAAAAGGTCCAGCAGCTTGGTGTTGGCACGCTTTTGAAAAAGCCGTATACCTTGGAGCAGCTGGGTAAAGCGGTCCGTCTGGAGATAGCAAAAAAAAGAAGAACATCTCCCTTCCATCTGGAACTCTATGTTTCCCCTGCCAAGAAGGCCGCTTCCTGACCTGCATTTCTCACCTGGATACCCATGAGAAATGCAGGTTAACGTATTAACTCAACTGCGGTCTCTCTGGCCCGGATGGCAGCGACTGCAGCCGTTCATGGGAAAAGCCACCGTCATATGGCATGTTCCGCAGAACATGCCGTACAGATTTTTCTCCTTATCAAATTCCATGGTCCCCATTTTTTCGATGGTAAAGATGTCAGGATGACAGTTGGCGCAGTCCAGCCACTTTATATGGGTAACATGGGGAAAGTAGACCGTCGTTCGTGGAGAACGGGTGGTCCAGCGCAGAGGATCCTTGAGGTGTTCAGGTAAGGGCATGGATTCCGGAGCCTCTTCAGAATAAATAGTATCCCTGGGGGCAATGACACCATTCTCCATGGCCTCAACCCAGTTAATTCCGTCACCATAATCCTGGGCGGGCATTCCTCCTCCCACACTACTGCTCCTGGTTGTATTGCGACCTTTTTCTCCCTCGTCAATTTTGACATGGCAGAGATTGCAGGAATATTTTACTGAAAAAGCGATATCGCCGTTGTGGCAAGCACCGCAGTAAAGTCCGTCCAGATAATCTTCCCTGGTGATACCGGTCTCCCCTCTTTTCATGCTGAATTCAAGCTCGATATGACAGACCCTGCAGGTGAATTCTTTTCTGTGGCTCTGGTGGGAAAAGACCACCGGGTCCACCCGGTGCTGTGCACTGCGTTCCCGAAAGATGACGTCCCCATAGGTTTCCGGTGGCCCTGTATAAAGGGCCATGTCCAGAAGGTTGTCAAGCTGGGCTCTTGGCAGCGATGCGGTTGTGTATTGTTTCTGAAAAATGGGACCGACCGGTTCAGTAAGTTCCTTGTTGGCAAGGAAACGATTAAAATTACCCATTTGGTTGTCACTGCACCCAGAGAGTGTAGAGACGGCAAGAACGATACCCAGAATGCCGGGAAACGCTGATTTTCTACCGGTCAAGGTAGTAATGCGTTTAAGCGATTTCACGACGGGTGCCTATTGTGAAATCGGCTTGGAATGACAACGGGAGCAGTCGTTTAAGGCAAAGGCAATGGTGCCATGGCAGCGTCCGCAGAATTTTCCCTGGGTGATCTCCTTCATGCTCATTTTAGTCTTGCCGGTTTCAAGGGCAAAGGTGTCGGGATGACACATGCCGCAGCCGTTCCAGACAACATGCTTGGAGTGGGAAAAGATAATATCGGGTAAGCCGGGTAAGGCTGGGGTACGGGGTTCATCGCGTTTGTTGACCAGTTTTGCGGTTTTTTGGAGGGAAATTCCCGGCAGAAAATCTTTAGGGGTGATTTTTCCATCCACCTCGGCCTGCATCCAGTCGATTTTGTTTCCATAAACTGATGGAGGCATATTTTTTCTCAGTTTCTGGAAATCACGTTTGGCCTGCCTCTCCATTTCTTTAGCGTGCTGTTTATTTTTGGGATGGCAAGCTGTGCAATTGTCAATGGCAAAGGCTTCCTTGCCGTTATGGCAGGCACCGCAGAACATACCGGCTCTGTTGTCTTCTTCCAGGACACCTGTCTCGTTGGCGACTTGTGAAAATTCAAGGTCAACGTGGCAGAGGCGGCAGGTGTATTTGCTTCTGTGCGACCAATGGCGGAAGATGACCGGTTCCCCACCCTGTGATTTTGTGGCGTGGTTCATGGTCACATTACCGAACTCATAGCTTTTGGCCGCTGCTTGTGTCTGTTCTGTACCATAAAAGGAAATGGCCATGAAGACCGCAATTCCAATACAAAAAGCTTTTTGGGGGATTTTTTGCATTTCATTTCTCCTCTTTCTGTTTAAATCTTGCTCCGCATCCGGAAGCAAATGGCCCTTATGAGAATAACTTCCTCTTATGTTGTAGGGTTTTGCGGGATCTATGTCAACAAAAGACCACACCCATATAGTGATCCTGATATGAAAGAATGGATTGAAATAGTTCTGTTTTTCTCTGACCTTGAATGGGCTCTTTCGTGTTGACCTGACAGATGCTCTCTTTTTGACGTTTTTTGAGTTGGGGAGGCGGTGGTGAGATATGGCTCTATCGCAAACAACAGCACATTGCGAACATATAAAGGGTGATGGGTACTTCAGGGGGCTTGGGAGGAAATAATTTGTTTTTGTTGGGTGATCATGTTAAAAATCAAGGCTAACCATTTGTGAAGAGCCTTTAAGATTGAAAAAATACGCCGCGCAACTCTTTTATTTTTGAGGATGTGCGGTTTTTTTGTTTCAGGCGGCTTTTTTCCCGTCAATCAGCCTGATGCAGGCAATAGTGGGAAAGTTTGTGAATACTGAAGAAAGGAATAAAATTCGCAAGATCCTTGTGCGGGAAATTGAAAAGAGCGAACAGGATATTTCCGCCCTTGCAGAGCTTGTTAAACCCATTGCACCGGATAATGCCATCGGGCGGTTATCCAGGATGGAGGCAATCAACGCCAGGAGTGTTAACCAGGCAGCCTTGTCCGCTGTCAAGGTAAAACTGACAAAGCTTAAATGGGCATTGTCGCATATCGAGGAGCCTGATTTCGGCATCTGTATTGAATGCGGCGAGCCCATTCCCATTGGCAGAATACTGCTTATGCCTGAAACAAATATGTGTGTTCCCTGCATGGAAGAGCTGGGCGAATGAGAGGAACTTTCATACCCGCCTCTTGACTTTCTCCTCAAATGTTGATTCAAAAAGAGGAGGAATTATCACGCAATACGCCTAAACAGGAAAAAAAATGCTGCAGATTTTCTTTTTTTCACTTGCATGCTACATGCTTATAAATTGTTTTTTGTCCGGGACAAGTAGCGATTACATAATTGCTCTACTGGCAATTGTCGTATTTTTGGGCGTTGCGGTTGCCAAAAAAAATAAATGACCACCTCTTATTTAGAAGACAATTCTGATTCTGTTTGGAATGATTCCTATTTGAAGTTATTATAGGTTATGCTTATAGACAATTCTCAGTTAAAACTTGCCGCTTTCCTGTCGCCAAGTTTCCAATACTGGATTCCCGCCTCCGCGGGAATGACATAACCAAGCCCGCCGTCACTCCCGCGGAGGCGGGAGTCAAGAGGTAGGCTACTGAGAATTGTATAGAGGCAAATTATAGATTAATCGTTGCTCCGTCATCGTTGGTGAAGGCGAAAAAAAATAAAGCAGTTGGCTATCTGCACGTAATTTTAATAACGCGACAGGCGTGTCGGCGGTATTTGGGTGTTTTTTCACCCTACGGATCATAATGCAAAACCGTTGAAAGTTGCTGTTTGGAAGTGAAGCCGGACACCGGTTTTGATGCATAAACAGCAACTGATAAAGTTTATCCGGAGATTTTCATGAAAAAAATAAAAGTGCTTCTTGTGGATGATCACGATGTCGTCCGAACAGGCTTGAAGGCGCTGCTGAATATTGAGGAGGACCTTGAGGTTATAGGCGAGGCCGTCAATGGGGCTGATGGCATCAGCAAGGTTGCCGAACTTCATCCAGATGTGGTTGTGATGGATATTACCATGCCTACCATGGACGGAATGGAAGCAACCCGCAAATTGTCACAAGGCTATCCTGATGCTCTTGTGCTCGCCCTCACGGTGCATGAAGATAAGCAGTATTTTTTTGAAATGCTTGCCGCCGGCGCCAAAGGTTATATAACAAAACAGGCTGCCGGTGAAGAGCTTGTTTTTGCCATTCGGGCCATTGCGGCCGGAAATGTTTACCTGCAACCGGCCCTGGCCCGTTGGCTGATAGATGATTACCAGCGTTTGTCAATCTCGGCTCCTGCCGCCCGCGAACCGCATGATACCGATCCCACCGGCCTGAAAGTTCTCAGCCAGCGTGAACTGGAGGTTCTTGAATTGGTCGCCCAGAGCCATAGTACCCCGGAAATAGCTGCCCAACTCGGACTGAGCCCGAAAACGGTTTCCAGGCATCGGGAAAGAATAATGAAGAAGCTTAATCTGCACTCCGCCACCGAACTGGTGAAATTCGCCATCCGGACCGGGCTTATCGATCTTGACTGAATAAAGCGGATCAACCTGGGTAAACTGAATGAAAAAGAAGTTTGATACAAAATGCGGAATAGCTATTCCCACCACGTTCTTCCGAAGCCTTGTTTTCTTTTCACTTCTGGCCGTTCTGGCCCTGCCTATCTACACATTCTTTTTTCTGACCCCGGCTGTTGAAGGATTTATCATACGTGCCCAGGAGCAGCAGGCAGTTCGCCTTGCCGTTCATATGGAATCAAAGATGATCCCGGATAAAAGCCAACAGCTGGGCAAGCACATCTTAACTGCCGATGTCCTGAAAAAAATCAGGGGAACAAGTCGGGATTTCAACCTGTTTAAGGTTCGAATTCTTTTTCCGGACGGGGAAGTGCTCTTTTCGACAAAAGAGGAGGAGATAGGTACCGTTGTCTCCACCAAAGAGTTTCTGCAAACCGTGAAAGGGGGTAAAAGCTATAGCCAGTTGACCCCCAAGGGTGAGAAGTCCTCCGAAGGCACAATTATGCCGGGAGATATCGTTGAAACCTATGCGCCGATCCTGCGTGATGGAAAAACAATAGGCGTATTTGAAATATATTATGATATCAGCGCCACGGAAGAAAAAATGCGCGGCATGCTGTCGCTTTTTTATATCACCCTTTTTCCCATTGTTTTCATCCTTTTTATTGCCGTTATCCTCAGTTGCCGGAAGGCGGGAATGAACATTACAAGGCGTATTGAGGCCGAAGAGAAGCTTCTTGAGCAAAGCGCCGAACTGCAGCAGAGAAATGATGAATTAACAGAGCTTATTATCGTTTGCCGCGAAAGACAGCAGCGGCTTGAAACAGCGCAGAAGGCCAGGCAGGAGGCCCAGGATCGCGTTCAGGAGGAGCTGCTTAAACGCCAGAAAATGCAGGCAGACCTTCTGCGCCATGTTGTTGAGGCTCAGGAAGACGAGCGGGCGCGCATTGCCAGGGAACTGCACGATGAAACTGCTCAGACACTGACAGCGGCCTCTCTCAATTTCGCCACCCTGAAAAATCAGCTTGACGGCAAGCCGGAACTTTCCGACCTGGTCCATAATCTCCAGAATCTCTGTAAGCAGATGAATCAGGATCTCTATCGCCTGGTCCATGATCTGCGTCCGGCCCAGCTTGATGATCTCGGGCTTGTGCCGGCTCTTCGCTATTTGACAGATGAGGGGCTCAGAAATACCGGCATGAAGGCTTCCCTGCAGGTTATCGGCAAACCGAAAAGACTTGAACCCTTTCTCGAAACTGTCATTTTTCGCATTGTTCAGGAGGCATTGACCAATATAACCCGCCATGCTGAGACCGATTTTGCCGCAGTCAGACTTGAATTTGTCAAAGGCAAGGGGTTGGTGAAGCTGCTTATTCGCGATGAGGGCAAGGGGTTTGACCCTGCCAAACTGAATGAAGTTCGTCATGGCTGGGGCTTGGCCGGTATTGAAGAGCGGGTTAAAGCGTTGAACGGATCTTTCCGGATCGAGTCCGCCCCGGGAAAAGGAACCTCCCTCGAAGCAGTTGTGCCTGTCCAGCAATTAGCAGTCTGTCAGATTGTCGGGGAAAGCGAACCTGTACAAAGTAGAGAAACGGAAGACGGCGCACAGGATGCTTAAGATATGGATCAAGTTGAGATCATGAAAAGATTTTTTGTAATTTCTATTGTTTTATTCTGTGTTTTTGGGCTTTCGGGCTGCTGTATTCCCGATCTGCCGGGGCCAATAGGTATCCCGGGTATTTAGCCGTCCTTTTTGCCAAATGGGTATTTTGGTCTTTCTCCTCAGGTTCATGGTGCATTCTCCCAAAGAGGCATGACATTCCACCAGTATCATCACTTGCCATCATGTTGAAAGCGACATTTGGCATAACAAATTAATATATGAATTTTTCTTCAATAATACATGTTCTGGGAATATTACTCATTGTCACAGGCTGTTCTATGTTTGCCCCTGCATTGTGCTCTCTGTATTACGGTGAAGCAGATCTGCTGCCCATCCTCGATGCGGCCCTTATAGCGATTTTTCTTGGGGTTCCCTGCTGCTGGTTTTTTCGCAAAAGCCATGAACTGCATATTAAGGATGGGATTTTCATTGCGGTTTTCGGCTGGTTGCTTGTTTCCTCTCTTTCCGCCCTTCCTTTCATGTTCCATGGTTCAATTCCATCCTTTACTGATGGTTTTTTTGAGATGATGTCCGGGTACACCACCACGGGCGCTACCATACTCACCGATATCGAAGTACTGCCCCACGGCCTGCTGTTCTGGCGCAGCCAGACCCATTTGCTGGGAGGTATGGGATTTTTAACCTTAACGGTTATTTTTCTGCCCAGCGGTATGGGGGGCCTCCGTTTATTCAGGGCCGAGTCGAGTCCAGGCCAGGTTATCACCAAGGAAAAGTTCAAAGCGCGCAACAGAGACACCATGATTATGCTCTGGTGGATTTATATAGCGCTCAACGTTATCCAGATACTCCTTCTCCGGCTGGGCGGCATGCCTCTTTTTGATGCAGCCTGTACGGCATTCGGAACCGTTTCAACCTCGGGTTACTCTCCGAAAAACGCCAGTATCGCCTTTTATGACAGCGCCTATTTTGACTGGATTATAATTCTTTTCATGTTTCTGGGCGGCACGACTTTTATTCTTTTCTATCAGATGCTTCGCGGGGATTGGAAGGCATTGACGCGAAATACCGAATTTAGATGGTATTGCGTCATTTTGCTTTTTTTCTGCGGGGCTGTTTCTCTTGTCCTGTGGAAAAGCGGCAACTATGGCAGCTTCATGGATTCTGTCAGGTATGGGACTTTCCAGGTCATGTCCCTTTTAACCACCACCGGTTTTACCACTGCCGACTATGAGCTGTGGCCCCAGGCTGCCCAGATGTTTCTCTATGCCGTCTGTTTTATCGGCGCCTGTGCCGGGTCAACAACAAGCGGCATCAAGATCGTCCATTATGTGCTTATCTGCAAATATATGTACGCCTCGGTGCGCAAACTGTTTTTTCAGCCCATGGCAGTTATTTCCGTACGCCTAAACCGGCGTTCGGTTGATTCTTCTATTGTTGATCTTGCCTTTAATTACTTTATAATCAACATTATCATGGTCCTTGGAGGCGGCTGCTTCATGGTGCTGTCGGATGATATTGGCTATGTCACGGCCATGAGTTCGGTAATTTCCGCCCTGATGAATATAGGGCCCGGTTTCGGGGAAATAGGTCCTTCTGAAAATTTTGCCTTTATATCGAATACGGGAAAATGGTTTCTGGCCTGGAATATGCTGGTTGGCAGGTTAGAGATGTTTTCCGCCCTGGTCATATTTTATCCGTCATTCTGGAAGAAATAGGGCAAGGGGAGAGTTGGGAGGGGTGCCGCTGTAGAGTTATGTTGAAAACAGGTCCCTCACCTCTTTTAAGTAAAGAGAGTTGCAGATAACGATTACCCGGTCCCCTTCCTGAATATGAGTACTGCCCACTGCGGTTTCCCATTTACCATCACGAAAAACGCTGCCGATAATAATGTGCCCTGCCAGAGCAGTATTTAACTGGGCAAGGGACTGTCGCGTCACGGGAGATTTGGGTGCCGCAATAAGGTCAACAACATCCACGTCAAAGCCATGCATATGGGACATGGAGAGCAGCTCTGTCCGGCGGATAAAGGTAAGGATCTCATTTCCCGCCAGCGTTTTTTTGTTTAAGGCGATGTCCGAACCGCTTGTCGAAGCCAGGACGACGTACTCTTCTTTGTTGACAAGGGATATTGTTTTTGTTTTTTGCTTGCCTTCCCTGCCCTCTGTGGTGTCCATAAGGTGCTTTACCAGCATGCAGCTCATGATATTGGTTTCATTTTCTCCTGTAGCGGCAATAAAGGTATCCATATCCCTTAGGCCGGCAGCTTCCAGGACATCCTTATCAGAACCATCCCCGTGCAGTACCTCGGCGTCTGTGAGGAGAGCGGACAGCTCTTCGGCCCGCTTTTCATTTTTTTCAATAACCTTGACCCGGACGGTTTTGCCCAGCAGCTCGGCAATGCGGCCTCCCACCAGTCCGCCTCCGAGAATCATCACCCTGTGGCGGCGCTGCTGCTTGACTCCAGTCAGTTTGATCAATTTCGGCAGGTCTTCGGATGCCGACATCATCAGGATCTGATCCTGGGGGAAAATTGTATCCTTACCGCCGGGAATGATTGTGGTGATGCCCCTGGCAATGGCCACAACGCGGAAGGGAAAGGCATTGTGGATCTGTGATATTTCAATGAGGTTTTTATTGGCCAGAGGGGACGCTTCATTAATTCGTGTCGCCATGACCTTCATTTGGCCCAGGGCGATATCGATTATTTCATCTCCTCCCGTACGCTTGATAAGGCGGGCTATTTCCTGGGCGGCAAGCTCCTCCGGATGGATAAACAGATCTATTTTAAGGTCGTCTTCCTTGAGAATGGAGTTTTTATTGCCAAACTCCTGTGATCTTACCCTGGAAATTTTTTGTTCTATGCCGAAGCGATCGGCAATGATGGCGGCCAGCATATTGACGGCGTCGTTGTTGGTAACCGCTATAAGAAAATCCATCTCCGGGGCATTTGCCTCTTCCCAGCAGGCAATGCTCATGGCGCTGCCGGGAATCAAGCGGGCATCTAACGTGCCATCCGCATAGCGGATCAGTTCAGGGTCAGGTTCGATGGCCGTGACGTTATAGCCCTCGTGGACAAGCCTTTTGGCCAGGTATAAGCCAATACCGCCAAGGCCTAATATGAGAATGTTTTCCGAGGGTGTTTTTTTCTTTCTGAACATGATGAGAATGCAGACCGCGTGATTTGTGGTTTTAAGGTCAAATTAAATGGATTGAAAAGCGTACCTCCAAAAAAATAGTTTCACTTTTGATGCACTAAAATGAAGCCAATGTCAATGAGAAAGGTTGTTGAGTAAGCCTTCCTGCCCCCAGGTTGTAACATCTTCTGGGGGCGCATTTTTTTAGCCGAATCATTTGCGTTCCGGATAGCAGTGTGATGTAATAGCTCATAGGCATATATACAGAGACAATAGTGTCCTTCTGATTTTACAACAACTCTTGCAGCACAAAAAACACATAAAAACCCTATTCATTTTCAATATCATTCATCAGGGAGAAGATCGGCATGTTCGCAAAATTCAAGATGTCCCAGAAATTGATTGGTGGTTTTGTTGTTGTGGCGCTCATTCTTGCTATGGCCATTGTCTATCAGATTTCCGGCATGAAGAATTTGGCTGTGCTGCAGGACGAAGGGGCAGGACGAGCTGATGATGCGGTCGAAATTGCCTCCATCATGGAACGTTTGGCAGGATCTTACAGTGTTATTGGTGATGCCATCATCAACCGGGACATGGAAGCGACCCGAAGTGAATTTGCCGAATTGAAAAAACAGGCCCAAAAGGATATGGCCCGAGCGGCAGAACTCGTTGATACCGGGGCTGAAGAGGGCTGGGCACGTGAATTTGCCGCAGAATACACCGAGTATCTTTCTCTCTTTGAAAATGAACTGCTGCCCATCTTGGAAAATGCAGAAGACCTGGCTAAGCGTTTTGAAGACGCCATGGAAATAAATCATATCATGAGCCGGGTGAACAGTCTCTATGAAATTATTGCCGATGCTATCATTAATCGAAATTTGGATGAATCAAAGGCCCTTTTTGCTGCGGCAAAGTCACAGGCCGGCAAGGATATGGCAACTGTCGCTTCTCTTGTTGATACTGAAGCGGAAAAAGCTCTAGCCCGGCAGTTTTCATCGTCATATAATGCATATCTTGGTTTGTGGAATGAGCTGCTCCCTATTCTTGAAACAGGTGAAAATGCCGACATGGCTGCTATTCGTGAGCTTGACGGCAGGATTGATGGCATCAGAGACCAGACCCGTCAGCCTTTAGAGGGAATTTTAGAGTCGCTTCAGGAGGAAAGCGCCGAGGCTGTTCGACAAATGGCTGAAATCAGGGCGCTGGATGAAAAGATTGATATAAAGAAAATTGCTGCTGATGAAAAGCTGGAAAAAATTGTTGCCTCATTAAAACAGGAAATGATCGAGGGTGATGCACTCTATGACGCGGTAGGGAGCCGGACAATTTCTATTGCATCAATTGTTGCTTTAGCGGGCCTGATCATCGCATTAGTCATAGGATTTTTGCTGACCAATGCAATCACAAAGCCGATTAATGAAACGGTAGAGAACATGACAAGTGCGGCGGAACAGGTTTCAAGTGCAGCAGGCCAGGTCTCTTCATCCAGTCAGTCTCTGGCAGAAGGGGCATCAGAACAGGCCGCGGCCATTGAAGAGACCTCTGCCTCCATGGAGGAAATGACTTCCATGACGAAGCAAAACGCTGATAACGCAAATCAGGCGGACAACCTGATGCGTGAGGCTTTGGGTATCATTACCACCGCAGATAAATCCATGGACGAGATGAGCACATCCATGGAAGAAATTTCTACAGCCAGCGAAGAGACATCAAAAATTGTTAAAACCATTGATGAGATTGCTTTCCAGACCAACCTGCTTGCCCTCAACGCTGCAGTTGAAGCTGCCCGTGCCGGTGAAGCAGGGGCAGGATTTGCCGTGGTTGCCGATGAGGTGCGAAATCTCGCCATGCGTGCTGCAGAAGCTGCCAAAAATACAGCAAACCTTATTGAAGGTACGGTTGTCAAAGTAAACTCCGGAAAAGAGATTGTCGCCAAAACCAATGAAGCTTTTAAGGAAGTGGCGACAAGCAGCGCCAAGGTTGGCAGCCTGGTAGGTGAGATTTCTGTAGCATCGAAGGAACAGGCCGCGGGTTTTGGTCAGATCAGTCAAGCCATTACCCAGATGGATACAGTGATCCAGCAGAACTCGGCCAATGCCGAAGAGTCTGCTGCCGCCTCTGAAGAACTCACTGCCCAGGCTACTGCGATGATGGAGGCAGTCATTGGGTTGCGTCGTCTCATTGAGGGAGCTGGAAGTTCTTCGTCTGTCCACACGGCACAAAGCAAGGGCTCCGTTGTTTCCAGACCAGCTTCCGGGACAGTTTCCAAACGGCATCCTGCCTTGACGGCGCCTGCAAAGGCATCTCCACAAGCAGCTCAACCTGCATCAAAAGGGAACGTCGGTGAGAATGATCCTAAAAAAGTTATCCCTATGGATGATGACGATTTTGAGGATTTTTAGAAGACCTGCCACACGGCCTCCCATGTCTTGAAATAAAACTATTGATGAGTGTGGATAATCAAATTCCACACTCATCAACAGTTTTACCAAAAATGATTTGTTTTCCTTTTTCTTATTTCCTTCATTTGCCGGGCAGTACCTCGCGAATTTTTGTGGCCAGATCCTGTTTTGAAAAAGGTTTTTCAATGAAATTAATACCATCGCCCAGTATGCCATGGTGAGCGATGACGTTACTCGTATAACCGGACATGAACAGAATCCTGAGTTCCGGGTAGAGAGAGATTAGTTTTTTTGCCAGGTCTCGGCCGTTCATCTCGGGCATGACCACGTCGGTTATGAGCAGGTTGATCTCGCCGGCGTACTCTTTGGCAAGACGGATGGCTTCAGCCGGTGTCGTAGCGGCCAGTACCCGATATCCCAATTTGTCCAGTATTCTCCTCGTAATTTCCAGGATCGCGACCTCATCTTCCACCAGCAGGATGGTCTCGTGGCCCCGTGAGTCCGGCGCAACCGGGCTTTCCTTTCGCATCCCCTCGCCTTCGCCTGCATGCCGGGGCAGGTAGATCTTAAAAGTCGATCCTTGACCCGGTTCGCTATAGACGTTGATGAAGCCATTGTTCTGCTTCACCACGCCATAGACCGTGGCCAATCCTAGACCAGTGCCTTTGCCGATATCCTTGGTGGTGAAAAACGGCTCAAAAATTTTGTCCAGGGTATCCTTATCCATGCCCTGGCCATCGTCACTGACAGCAAGCATAATAAAATCTCCCGGCATAAACCCTGAGTGGTTGGCGGCGGAGGTCTCGTCAAAGGTGATTGTATGGGTTTCAATGGTGACCTTGCCCACGCCGTCGATAGCATCACGGGCATTGACGCACAGGTTGGCCAGGATCTGATCAATCTGGGAGGGATCCATTTTGATCGGCCATAAGTTTGAGTCTGCCTGCCAGACAAGATCAATGTCCTCGCCGATCATCCGCCGCAGCATTTTGAGCATCCCTTCCACTGTTTCGTTCAGATCGAGCACCCTGGGGGCAATGGTCTGCTTGCGGGCAAAGGCCAGCAGTTGCCGGGTCAGGTCAACGGAGCGAATGGCGGCTTTCTGTATCTCCTGCATGGAGGCGAAGAGCGGTTGGGTCGGCTTAATCTGGTCCAGAGCCAGTTCAGTATGGCCAATGATCACTCCCAGCATGTTGTTGAAGTCATGGGCGACGCCGCCTGCCAATCGGCCGACGGATTCCATTTTTTGGGCCTGGCGCAGCTGTGACTCCAGGGAGAGTTTCTCGGTGATGTCCTCGACCATCTCGATAGCCGCCGTCACTTGGCCAGATGGGCTGAAGACAGGGGAAGAAACGATGCGGTAATTGCGTGTGCCTTCTGGCTGGGGCGTTTGCGTTGTTGCTTCATGGACCAGACCATCTTGTAGAGTCTTACAGGTCGGGCAGTAGTCGCACACATCGTCGCGCGGCGGGTCGTTGAAGGCCCGGTAGCAGGTGGGGCGTTGGCCTGGATTGATGGCAGGAAACCACTCGCGCATCCGCTTGTTTAATTCGAGAATCTCCATTTGCGGACTGATGAGGGCCACACCGATGCCGATGTTGTCCAGGATGCTGCGTGTTTTGGCCTCGCTCTCCTGCAAGTTCCTTTCTGCCTGCTCTCGTTTGGTGAGGTCAATAATGGTTCCCATGATGGCCGGTCTGCCCTGAAAAATCATACGGCCGCCATGTACCCTGGCAGTAATTGTTTTACCGTCTTTCCTGATCGATCTTATTACATATTCGATGGAATCAATCTCACCGGCAAGGCGCTTTCGGATATTTTCTTCAACTATTTTTCTGTCTTCAGGATGCGTTATATCAATTGGATTAATTTTGTCGACAATCTCCTCGTACGTATAGCCAATCATCTTGCAATATCGATTATTAACAAATTTAAAAAGATTATCCTGGATGATGTATACCCCGAGGAGTGACTTCTCTACCAGGCTGCGGTATTTGGTTTCAGATTCCAGCAAAGCCACTTCGGCCTGCTTACGCTCGGTGATATCGACTATCGCTCCGACGAGGCCGTCAATTTCACCGTTCGGGCCAGCAAAGGTGGCTTTGTGGAAGACGACATCGTGTTGAATCCCGTCGGAAGACTGGATTAATCCCTCGTATGTCTGCATCCCAGGATGGGCAAAAAGGGTATCATCGGCTCGGCGGTACACATCAGCAAGTTCCTTCGGTGCAATATCATGCACCGTCTTGCCGGCAATCTGCTCTCTCGAAATTCCGTAGAACTTTTCAAATGCGTGATTGCAGCCGAGATATCGGCCCTGACGATCCTTGTAGAAAACCGGATAAGGCATGGCGTCGATCAGTACCTGGAGGAACTTCGCCTGCCGCGTGATTTCCTCCTCCGCCCGTTTGCGCTCGTTGATGTCCCGCCCCTCAGGCATCAGCATTATCACCCTGCCTGTCTCATCTTTTACCGGCTTGAGAGAAAAATCCACATAGTGGAGAGTGCCGTCCGCTGCTGGATGGTAGGTTTCAAAGCGCACCAGTTTGCCTTGGGCAGCCTCCTGCACCGCCTGCTTTATTTTTTCCTGCATTTCCGGAGAATGTGCCCACCAAGGAGTTTCCCAAAAGGGCTGGCCGATGACATCCGCCTCTTCTGCGCCGATAAATGCCAAGGCGGTTTTATTTCCTTCCAACACTGTGCCGTCGACGGACAACAACCCGATAAACTGACAGGATTGATCAAAAACAGCATGAAATTTCCGCTCGCTTTCACGGATTTTTTCGTCCGCTTTGATTTTCAGGAGAGCGTGTTCTGCAAGATCAGCGATAAAATCAACCAGAGCCGTATCATATTCAAGGATGTAATCGACCTTTTCGCGGCTGAAGACCGGCACTCGATCAAGCGCCGCCAGATAGTCGTTTTCGTTATAACCATATTCATGGGCCTGATGGCTGAAAAATTTCCGATCCGGCGCCTCTCCTTCATAAAAGAATTGCCCCAGAAACAGGGTAGCCAGATGACAACCGGCTACCACAATTGGAATACCGATATCCCAGAGGCCGTTTCGGCATTTGTAGCGACAGGCCTCCCCTTGGACAAGGTGATCCTTGATGTAGTTATCACTTTCCAGGCAGCGTTGCAGTGAAACCGGATTGGCACGATGAAATTTGACACAGATATCCTGCCAGCCCGATCCGACCAGGATCGAACCGTTTACGGCATCGATAATGCCGATGGGCATGCCTGCGGCCTGATAGTGCGCATCTGCCATCTTCTGAATGATGGCCAAATCAAGTAGATCGGAAAGTTGGTAATCGCTCATATCCCACCTCTCTCAATAGCGCGTTTTAAGAGGTATGCTCAATGCGCTGATCTCTTAAGGCTGAAGAGATCACCTCCTCAATGAACATTCTAATCCGCAGTCTGTTTTAAAAGACTGTTCATGTTTTTTTGCCTGCTTTTTAAGGATGGGTATCTATTTTTTCTCTTGAGACATTATCCCATTGCTTAAAGGAATTGCCAAACGATATTCCGGAGCAGTCTTTTTTTTTCATACGCAATCATGCTTCTTGTGGAGAATCTACGGCATGTCCTAGCAGGCTGTTGAAAAACTATTGCACTTGCTGATACTGCGTCAAAATTCGGCTCAAAATGCTCATTTACTCCATGTAAACTGTGCTTTTTCGCCTCATTTTCACCCTGAAGGGTATAAATCCTTGTCTCCGCTACGTTCGCTACATTTTTCAACAGCCTGTTAGGTGGGCCCGTAACTTTAACACAGGCAAGGGGCAGCCTGGGCTTGAGACAACCCCTTGCTTTCTTATATTCCCATGCCTTTCAACTTATTTATCCCATCAATATATGCTTTGATGCTCGCCTCGATGATATCGGTTGAAGCACCTTTACCAATAACTTTCACCTGGTCATGTTCAATATGAACCATCACTTTGCCGAGAGCATTTGTCCCTTGGGTAACGGCTTGTATCTCATAACGCAGCAATTTTGGGGAAAATCCAATTATTTTTGAGATTGCTTTATAGGCTGCATCAACAGGTCCATCCCCTTTTGCAGATTTTTCAACTCTGTTTTTTTCAAATTTCAGTTGCACTGTAACCTGAGGCGATTTGCCTGTTTCACAATGGGCTTGGAAGGAGTAGAGAACACATGATTCCGGTTGGTTCCTGATTTCATCATTCATTATGGCAACCAGGTCTTCATCAAAGATTTCATTTTTTTTATCTGCAACATTTAAAAAACGTTGATAGATTTTATCTGAATCCTTTGCCGACAAGTCCATACCTAACTCCGCAATTCTATGGAACACCCCGTGCCTTCCTGTTCTGGCGGTCAGTATAACTTTGCTTTGCGGAAAACCCACATCTGCAGGTTGCATTATTTCATATGTTTGCCGCTCTTTAAGAAAGCCGTCAACATGAATACCTGAACTGTGGGAAAAGGCATTCGCTCCAATTATGGCCTTGTTCGGTGGAATCGACATGCCCATAGCCTCTGCCACCATACGGCTGGTTCGATAAAACTCCTTTGTCTGTATTTGAGTGTCGATTTGATAAAAGTCGTAACGAGTCCGTAATGCCATGATGATTTCTTCCAGCGCAGCATTGCCGGCTCTTTCTCCAATACCATTGATTGTTCCTTCAACTTGTCTTGCTCCATTTTCAACACCGGCTAACGAGTTTGCAACCGCCAGACCCAGATCATCATGGCAATGAACACTGATGATTGCTTTGGAAATATTAGGAACTTTTTTTTGAATGTCATTTATCAGTTTTCCATACCTGGATGGCACTGCATAACCCGTAGTGTCAGGGACATTTACTACTGTTACCCCAGCGTCAATGATCGCCTCAATAATCTCAAACAAAAAAAATGGATCAGCACGTCCTGCGTCCTCTGTGTAAAACTCGACATCGTCGGTGTATTCTTTTGCCCTTTTCACGGCAGCAACTGCCATTTGTATTGTTGTTGCCTTTTTTTCCTCAAGAGTTTTGCCATATTTATCATCACGAAATTTACCTGAAATATGGATATCTGAAACACCGATACCTGTATGAATCCTGGCTTGAGAAGCTTCTTGCAAAGATTGACCACAAGCGTCAATGTCAGCCATTACGGCCCTGCTTAATGCGCAGATCGTTGGACCTTTTATATTCCTGGCTATGGTTTGGACGGCATTGAAATCTTCGGGGGATGAGCAAGGAAAACCTGCTTCAATAACGTCGACCCCAAGCTCAGCCAGCTGATGGGCAAGCTTCAACTTTTCAACAACACCTAATCGGCAGCCTGCCGCTTGTTCACCATCTCTTAATGTTGTGTCGAAAATAGCAATTTTTTTCATGACACATTCCTCCTCAACTTTATATTTGGACAAAAAAAAGCCCGCAACGGAGAGACTCCGCACGGGCTAAAGGTTGACTTTATTAAATGAAATTTACTTAAGGCGACCCCTCTGACCACGCAGAGCTACAACAAGTATGCTTCGGTAGTAAGCATAGCAGTGCGTTGTTTAGGAGAAGGTCTAAATGTAAACGGGCACACGTCTGCCTATGAGAAGGAAAGTATGATTTAACTTCGAATTTCATATTGCTGCCGTGTGCCATTTCATATTTTAAATTGGAGTGATAATTACAATCAGTTACTAGCCTGTGTCTGTCCAGAAATAGGGCATTTTGTTCGAGGTCAAGGATTGCGCAAAAAATTACCGGAGGCATATATGCGATATTACGAGGATAATTTTTTAAGCATGACGCAGATATCGGGCAAAAGGGCCATTTATGGACATACACTAGCCTACACAATGATTCTTGGAATTGCCATTATAAATTTTCCATATGTCAGTTTGAGACAACAGCCAGCCACCATCAATTTTCAAATTGCCAGGCCAGGCGTGAATTCTTGCCGCTCATTATTGATTGAGGATGAAATGAACGTACGGGTCATTCTGACCCATGCGCTTGATTTGTTTGAGTCAAAATGACCCGTACTGTTTCTGCAGGCCCCTACAGCAACAACTTTTATATTGCATCAACTCTTTCCTGTAAACTTGTGACAATCTGTATTTGTCCCCAAAGGGTCATTTTGACCCATTTTCTTTTCGCCGGCAGATATGGCAACATGTTGATTTGACAGCAACTTTTTCTTTGGCCTGAAAACTGCTAGTATATAAGTGGTGGATTTTTCGAACTTTCAGCTTGATTTTCAATCTATAGATTTAGCGGGAAAAAAGAGTGGAGACCTGATATGGAAACAACCAAATTTGCCATCCCTGAAATTATCTTTGGTCGGGGAAGTATTAATTATGCCGGCCAGTGCGCACTCAGGCATGGCGCAAAAAAAGTTTTTCTTGTCAGTGATACGGGCATAGAGGAGGCCGGCTGGGTGCAGCGGCTCATGGAGATTCTCGAAGCTGCTGGGATTGATTGGATCTACTACCCACGGGTAACGCCCAATCCCCGTGATTTCGAGGTTGAGCAGGGAGCGGAATTCTATCTGAAAAACGGAGCCGACGTCATCATGGCCCTTGGCGGCGGCAGTTCAATGGATACGGCCAAAGGCATTGCCATTATTGCCAGTAACGGAGGGAAAATCCAGGACTACGAAGGGGCAAACAGGGTGCAGCGGCCGCTGCCGCCCATGGTCTTCATTACAACGACCGCGGGCAGCGGCTCGGATATCTCGCAGTTTTGCATCATCACCGATGTCAAACGACAGGTCAAGATGTCCATTATCACCCGCACTCTTGTGCCTAATATTTCCATAGTCGATCCGCTCATTTTACGCACAAAGACTGAAACCCTGATCATCCAGTCGGCCGTTGATGCTCTGGCCCATGCCATCGAGGCCTATCTATCCCGCATTGCCTCTCCGTTTACAGAGCCGCAATCTTTGAAAGCCATCGATCTTATCATGCGCCACCTGAAACATGCTGTTGAAAGCCGCTCCCTGGACTCTCTTGAGCAATTGAGCATTGCCTCCATTGCCGCATCAATGGCCTTCAGTAATGCCGGGCTTGGAGCCGAGCATGCCCTGGCCCACTCTCTGGGGGGGCATTTTGATATGTCCCACGGTGTTGTTCACCCGATTCTGCTGACCGCTGTTATGCGCTTCAATCTTCCGGCCTGTACGAAAAAAATGGCGGATATTGGCAGGGTTATTCTTGATAAACGTCTTGGTTCTGATTTGGATACTGCCCTTGCGGGCATTGAAAAACTGGAAGAATTTTTTGCCTCGTTTGATGTGTCCCTGAAACTGCATGAGGAGGTGCAGGCGGACGACAAGAAATATCTGGAATCGATCTGCAAAATGGCGGTGCATGACGCCTGCAATCTGACCAATCCCCGTTCTGCCTCCTGGCAGGAATTTCTGGAAATATGCGAGGAGGTCTGGTGATGGCGGCACAGACCACTCTTGATGACCTCATCGGAATTGAGCATTGCAAGCTTGGCTTTTATCAGGATCTGCAGCGCAAAGTTGAGGAACTCAAAAATTCCAACCAGGAACTGGAGAAGAAACGGCAGGAAATTCAGGCGCTCCTGGACGGCATAACCGATTTAATGGTGCTTCTTTCTGAAGATCTGAAGATCCAGTCCGTGAATCATGTTTTTAAAAAATGGTATCCGGATGTCGATCCCACAGGACGTTTCTGTTATGAATTTTTTCACGGCAGGACTGAGCCCTGCAATGAATGCCCGGTTCTCCAGGCCCTTGACCGGGATGAAATTACCAAGGCTCTCCGTATTTATAAGATGGGCGGCAAACTCCGCCATTTCGAGCTCATTGCCTCACCTCTGAAAACACGACTGACCGGTGAACGGAATGTGCTTCTCTTTAAAAGGGATGTAACCCTGGAAAAGGAATTCCAGAATCAGTTTTATCAGGCGGAAAAAATGGCCACCGTCGGTACCCTTGCTGCTGGGGTTGCCCATGAAATCAATAATCCGCTGACAGCCATAAGCGGGTTTGCCGAAGGCTTGAAACGCAGGCTGGGGCGCATGCGTGAGCAGGTGGATGAAGACCTGTATGACGATTTTACCGAATACACGGACACCATTATCAAAGAATGTCTTCGCTGTCGCGATATCGTACAGACTCTGCTCACTTTCAGCCGGCCCATTGCCTCGAGTCTGCGTCCGGTTGATTTGAACCGCTGCATTGAAGAAACCCTTTTTATCTTAAAGCACCATTTCAAGGAACAACACAAAATCAGTGTAAAAACGGATCTGGCCAAAGAGCTGCCTTTCATTACCGGCGATGAATCGCAACTCAAACAGGTTATCATCAACCTCTTTACCAACGCCCTCGATGCCACGGGTGAAGGCGGAACCATACTGATTAAAACCTGTCGGGATGACACAGGCGGGGTTGGACTTATTGTCAAAGATTCCGGTTGCGGGATTCCTCTTGACTTGCAGGACAAACTGTTCGAACCTTTTTTTACCACCAAACCGGTTGGTAAGGGCATCGGTATCGGACTTTCCACCTGTTACTCCATTGTCAAAAATCATCACGGTGAAATCTCCGTCACCAGTCATGAAGGCAAAGGAACTACTTTCACAATACGCATTCCCGAAGCAAGCGAGACATGAAAAACGAAAAATCTCTTATTTTAGTCATTGATGACGAGGAATCCATTCGAAGGCTGCTTCAGAAGGAGCTTGCCGCCAAGAGGCGAGAGATTTTTACTGCTGCCGGCGCTTCTGAAGCCATGAAAATGGTGCGGAACCGCAGTTTCGATGTCATTATTATGGACCTGCGTCTGCCAGACACTTCAGGGCTTGATCTCCTCATCAAGGTGAGAGATGCCAGCCCGTGTACCGAGGTGGTCATGATCACCGGGCACGGGGACATCGATACCGCTGTCGAGGCCATGAAACTCGGGGCCTACGATTTCATTGCCAAACCGTTCAACCTCGACCGTCTTGATCTGCTGGTGGAAAAAGCACACCAGAGATCCCGTTTGTCCGTGGAAAACAGGCTTCTCCGCCATAGTGCAAGCTATGATCAGGGACCGGTGCAGTTCATTGGCAATTCTAAGGCGTTGCGCGATATTCAGTTTCTGATTGATAAGGTTGCGCCGGCCAATATACCGGTACTCATCACCGGGGAATCAGGGGCCGGAAAAGACGTGGTGGCCCATGCCATCCATGATCGTTCCAGCCGGGCCGGCAATCCGATGATCATCAAAAATTGCGCTTCACTGCAAAAGGAGCTTGCCCGCAGTGAACTCTTCGGTCATGCAAAGGGGTCCTTTACAGGGGCCGGGGAATCACAGGAAGGCCTCATGTCGTTTGCCCATCAAGGCACCCTTTTCCTTGACGAGATAGGAGAACTTCCCCTTGGCGTCCAGGCATCGCTCTTGCGGCTTCTTGAAACGCAAACCTACCGCCGGGTTGGTGAAAAAGAGGAAAGAAGGGTGGATATCCGTTTTCTCTTTGCCACGAACCGCAACCTGGCTGAGGAAGTAAAAGAAGGCCGATTCAACGAAGCGTTTTATCATCGCATTAATGTCTTTAATATTGTTATTCCGTCGCTCTGCGAACACAAAGAGGATCTCCCCCTTCTTGTTGATTATTTCCTGACCAAACTCAGTCCCGACGGAACAACCTACCGCATGGTCCAGGGGGCCATGGACTGTGTCCTGCGCTATGACTGGCCGGGGAATGTCCGGGAACTTCGCAATGTTATGGAGCGCAGCATCATTCTTGCTGAAAACGGCATTATTACAAAAAATTGCCTGCCCCACGAACTTCTGGTGGATGCGGAAAATTCCGAATCAAGCATTACCCTGGAATCAGTCGAAAAACAGCACATCTTCAAAATGCTCGATTTTTATAACGGCAACCGTCAGAAAACCGCAGATGCCCTCGGCATCAGCCGCAAAACCCTTTATCGCAAAATGAATCAGTATGAAAAAGAGCAAGCATGATTTCATATTTCAATATGATTACCACTCATCTTCAGCCTTTTTATACGTCATTCCCGCGAAGGCGGGAATCTAGGCGGACTAGTCAGCTATTCTGGATTCCCGCTTTCGCGGGAATGACTTTTGCGAGGACAGGATTTTTTGAATTATTAATGCATTACAGTGTCTGCTCCAAGACTGGCTGAGTTTCAGTGGTAATCACATATTTCAATAATGCTCCCGAAAAGAGGAATGGCAAATTCTTATGCAACCCGCAGAATCGTTTATAAATTTTCTCCAATCCTCGATGTCGCCGATTGTACTCATTTCAGGAGTCGGCCTTATCCTCCTCACCTTAAATCACCGAATCGGCAGAACCATCGATAAATCGCGAAGCATCGTTGCGGAGTTGCAATCCGGACAGAGTGGTCATCCTGAAAAGAAAAAGCGCGAGTTGCGCATCCTGTTTCAAAGAAGCAGGATACTCAGGCTCTCCATTGCCTCTCTCTCGTTCAGTATTCTGGCAAGCAGTCTGATCATTCCTGTTCTGCTGCTCATGAACCTGTTTCACATAGATCTGAATAGTATGGGAACCATTCTTTTCCTTTTAAGTATTTCCGCCATTGTGCTTTCCGCCATACTCCTCTTTGTCGATGTCACCCTTACCCTGAAAGCCCTTGAGTTTGAGGTTGAGGATTTCATTTAGCCGTGAAAAGCACACTGGACCGCCTGATTTCAAAGAGCTGAGGGTGCTGCAGGGGAAGGTGCCAAGGTGCGCACAACTTCTCCTCTTTGTCTCTCCTTTTTTCTTGACGGGACGAAACATTTCATGGGAGCATACAATATTGTTCTCTTATTGAGATAAATTGATGATGGATGTCGGCTCTTATTCCCTGGAATTGATTTAAAGCCTTTTATCATCAAATCTACGCTTACGCAGACGGATATAATTTATCTGCTTGAAATGACTTCTGAACTTCGCTGGCAAAAATATGACAGCAATTATTTCCCTAAGAAAGTCGTCCTTTTGTCAAGTCTTTCCTCTCGTCTCCATTTTCCTGTTTTTTTCATTTATAAGTTTTTCTCAATCTGAAGCCCAAGAAAGCGTTACTGAGCCAGGGAATCTGCAACCTGTCACTCTTCAACTTAAGTGGGTCCATCAATTTCAGTTTGCCGGTTATTATGCTGCTGTGGAGAAAGGGTTTTATAAAGAGGCTGGACTTGAAGTAACGATTAAGCAGGGCAGGCCAGGCATGGACTTTGTAGAAGAAGTGGTCTCCGGGCGTGCTGATTTCGGCGTGGAGATGCCGGAGATTTTGATCGCACGCAATCAAGGAAAACCGGTTGTTGTTCTGGCCGCGATATTTCAACATTCACCTCAAATTATTCTTGCCAGAGCCGATTCCGGAATCCGGTCTCCCCATGATCTCATTGGTAAAAAATTAATGTGGCGGTTTGACAGTGCGGCGGAACTTCGGGCCATGCTTGCCAATGAAGATGTCTCTCTCGAAAAAATCAATTTTATGGAATTGACGTGGGATATCAATGACCTCATTTTCGGCAACGTTGATGCAATCTCAGCTTATGTCACAGCGCAACCATTTGACTTGGAAAAAGCCGGAATAGAGAGTGCGATACTTTCCCCCGTCAATTACGGCATTGATTTTTATGGAGACTGCCTCTTTACCTCGGAACGGGAATTGGCAGAATATCCTTCGCGAGTAAAGGCATTTCGTGATGCATCTTTGCGGGGATGGGCATATGCCATGGACCACCCTGAAGAACTGATGAGTATCATACGAAAAAAATACAGGGCGGAATGCACCCTGGAATATATGCAGAACGAATTTGAGCACATCAATCAACTGATGCTGCCCAAACTTGTTGAAATTGGCCATATGAATCCCGGCAGGTGGAAACACATTGGTGCTACTTTTGTTAAGCTTGGCATGCTTGATCCGGATTATTCGCTGGATGGCTTTCTGTATGATTCATATCTTCAACCTGATGACTATGCAAAGATTAAGAAAATAGTTTGGGTTCTGCTCAGTGTGATTGCGCTCATATTCATAAGCGCCATTCTTTTGTTAGTTTTTAACCGAAAGTTAAAAAAGGAGGTTCTGGAAAGGACCGGGCATCTCGAATCTGAAATTGCTGAAAGAAAGCAGGCAGAAGAGGCATTGCATGAAAACCAGATAATTTTTCAATCATTTCTTGAGAACAGTCCGGTCTATATATTTTTTAAGGATCATGAAATTCGCTCGTTGATGTTGAGTAGAAACTATGAACAAATGCTTGGTATGCCACTTCATGACATCATTGGCAAAACAATGGATGACCTGTTTCCTTCCGACTTGGCAAAAAGCATGATTGTAGATGACAAGCGTATATTGAACAAGGGTGAAACTGTAACTGTTGTTGAGGAACTTGCTGGAAGAACATATGAAACTACAAAATTTCCAATATCGATTGACCAAAAAACCAATATGCTTGCCGGGTTTACTGTGGACATCACTGATCGCAAAAAGGCAGAGCAGGATTTGCAAAAAAGTGAAGAAAAGTTTCGAAATATCCTTGAGAATCTCATGGATGTTTATTTTGAAACGACCATTGAGGGAATCATTCAATATTGCAGCCCTTCTGCCGAGGTATTTTCAGGCTACACGATTGATGAGCTTATCGGCAATAAGGTGGCTATGTTCTACCACAATATGCAAGATCGGCAGAGGCTGCTGGAGGAGCTAAGTAAAAACGGGCATGTCAGAGAATTTGAAATTCTGTTCAAGAAAAAGGATGGTGGAATCTATGATGTGTCCATAAACGCAGATATATATTATGATGAAAATGGTCAACCAGCCGGAATGACAGGTACTATTCGTGATATAACACAACAGAAAAAGCTGAAAGAGCAGTTGTATCGTTCTCGAAAAATGGAATCGCTTGGCCTTATGGCAAGTGGCATTGCCCATGATTTGAACAATATCCTTTCCGGAATAGTAAGTTATCCGGAGTTGTTACTCATGCAGCTTCCTGAGGGGAGCCCCATGAAAAAACCTCTTGAGACAATTTATGATTCAGGCCGAAGGGCTGCTGACGTGGTCGCAGACTTGCTCACCGTTGCCAGGGGAGTTACCTCCAAAAAAGAAGTCTTAAATCTCAATGCAATTATTTTAGAGCATTTACAATCAGGGGAGCACCAGAAACTTGGACAAAATTATCCAGGTATTGTTGTCAAAAAAGAATTAGATCCTGACCTCCTTCATATTCGATGCTCGTCCCCGCATATGAAAAAAATTCTGATGAATCTCCTTGGAAATGCTTCAGATGCAATTGAACATAAAGGTACGATTACAATTAAAACGGCAAACAGATACCTTGATAAGTCCTTAGCCGGATACGAAGATATACAAAAAGGTGAATATGTATTGCTTTCTGTCTCAGACACGGGATCGGGAATATCAGAAGAAGATATGAACAAGATTTTTGAACCATTTTACACCAAAAAGGTGATGGGCAGACGTGGAACCGGTTTGGGCCTTGCCGTTGTCTGGAATACCGTGCAGGATCATGACGGCTATATAAATGTGTCCAGCAGTGAAACTGGCACAGTGTTTGATTTGTATTTTCCTGTAACCAGGGATGAGCTAACGGCAGATGCCAAAACACTCCCCATGAAAGATTATCTCGGAAACGGCGAGAAAATTCTTGTTATTGATGATGAGAAAAATCAAAGAGAAATCGCCTGCGCATTACTAACTCAACTCGGGTATTCCGCAGAGTCTGTATCCAGCGGCGAGGAAGCCGTGAGGTATTTGGAGCAAAATGCTGCGGATTTAATCGTGCTCGATATGATTATGTCGCCGGGTATAAATGGACGGCAGACATACAAAAGAATACTAAAAAAGATTAATCCGAAGCAAAAGGCCATTATCGCAAGCGGCTTTGCTGAGACAGAGGACGTTAAAGAAACCCTGAAGGCTGGTGCCGGCGCATTTATAAAAAAACCTTATATCCTGGAAAAATTCGGCACAGCGATAAGAGATGAGCTGAAAAAGGAGTAGGTCGTATCCTTCTCTCTGAAGCATCGAATCGGCAGAACTATTTGACAAAATTATTAAGAAAGCCAAATATGTATGAGTGGCTATATGATCAGCAGATCGATATTGAAGCTGCCTCATGATGAATTTTCCGGCGATCTGTCTGGTGAGTGAGATCGACCCCGGGTTTTCCAAGAAAAGGTTTTGTCCGGAAACTGACCGGATAATTTCGATACGTCTTCATATTTTAAAATAGCAGGATGGGGTAATGCCGAAGATAAAAATCTTTAATCCAAACAATGTTCAACAGTATGGCTTTACAGTTGAAGAAATAGAGGCGTTGAACGCTGAATGGGAGCAGAAGGCGTCAGAACTTGGCCTTGAAGAGCATCTTCCTGAATATTGGCAGGAAGCAAAGCGTCACGTGAGCGAAAAACTTGACGGCATGGTTGCCGAAAGTCCTGATGAACTGGAGCTTTCGCAGCCGGATGGTGAAGCGATCGAACTGCCTTCTCTTGATGTGGATCTTGATGATTTAGATATTGCCGGCGAAGATGAAATAACGGCTGCTGCCCTGTCCGATGAAGAAATTGCGGGAGAAGAAGCGTTTGAAGAATTGCCCGAACTGGAATCAATTTCTGCTGATGATTTAGAGTTGGAGGTATCCCCTGAAGAGCCTGAGAAAGCTGCGGAACAAGAGATGGAAGAGAAAGCTGCCCAGGAAGGGACCGTTGCCCCTGATGACGTGACGGACCTCCAGCTGGCAGATACGGCTCCGGAGCCGGAAGCTGCTGCAGAAGAATCAGTTGAAGAGGAGATTCCAGAGCAAGAAACCGTCCCTGTTGAAGAGCCTGAGAAAGCTGCGGAACAAGAGATGGAAGAGGAAGCCGCCCAGGAAGAGACCATTGCCCCTGATGAAGAGCAGAAAGCGGAATCGTTTTTGGGGAAAATTATCGGTCGCTTAAAAAGGATGTTTTAAAGGAGAAAAATTTTGAATTTTTGTCATACACTGAGCCGGCTAATCATCTTTTTTGTCCGATTCAAAAGTCCCGATTAGAGGAGAGTCGGTCTGAGATTACATCGGGGAGGGTAGTGAATAAAATAATACGAGTATTAATTTTTACCTTGATGGTGATCTGATTTCGTGATTTTTCAAATTCGCTCCCCATTTTCCGGAATACTTATCCGATGTTCTGAACTTTTTCTTTTCCTCCACATTTCTGAAATACTGCAAGTTAGTGACCAAACTCCTTAAACCCTGAACAAACAAATCTTGCCAAAACTTTCGATATCTTGATTTAGATCAAGGAAATTCTCGCCTTTTTTGATTACGTTAAAAAATATCGGTAACAATCTCAGGAGGCGCTATGTCCAAAAACGTTTACTTTCAGCAAAACATAACAGCAATTCATCGCTTTGTGCAGGCGGTCTTTGGCATCTTCACTCTTTATGTCGGCTACCGCTTTTATCTTTTCTACAACTGGACCATGGATCAGGGGGAATATGTGGCCCGACCGCCGGCGGTAGAGGGTTTTCTGCCCATCTCCGCCCTGCTCAGTCTAAAAAGGCTGATTATAAGCGGTGAGTTCGACCCCATCCACCCAGCCGGTCTGGTAATTTTTATCGCGGCCTTAACCATTGGTCTCTTGGCCCGCAAGGGTTTTTGCGGCTGGATCTGTCCCGTGGGTTTTACCTCTCATCTTGCCCAATGGCTGGGGGGAAAGTTAAAAATACTTTTGACGCTCCCTGTCTGGCTTAATTACACCTTGAGCAGCACCAAATATCTCCTTCTGGGCTTCTTCCTCTATATAATAGGCTGGAAGATGGATGTTACAGCAATAACCTCTTTTTTAGAGACTCCCTATAATCTGGCAGCAGATGCCAAGATGCTTCAGTTTTTTCTGGCTCCTTCCAGTTTGGCCTTGGCCATCATGATTTTTCTGGCGGCAATATCATGTGTCATCCCTAACTTCTGGTGTCGCTTTCTCTGCCCATACGGAGCTCTTCTCGGGCTTTTGGCATTTTTCAGCCCGCTGCAGATCAATCGCAATCCTGATAACTGTATCGATTGCCGGAAATGTAACCGGCAGTGTCCGGGAGGAATAAAGGTCAGTCGCAAGGAAACAGTCCGTTCTCCGGAATGCATCGGCTGCCTTGAATGTGTGGCAGCCTGCCCCAAAGAGAATTGCCTTACCGTGCAGGGGCCGGGCAGAAAAAAAAGAGATGCCCGGCTGATTCCCCTGGTGGCTGTTATGCTTTTTTTAGGTTTCTGGTTTACGGCCCGACTCGGCGATCATTGGCAGAGTAAAGTCCCCCCGGATACCTTTAAGCAGATGTATCAGCTCGCTGAGCGGCTCAGTCACCCCAGATATTAATTTCAATGGTCATGAAGCATTGACAACATTATAGAGAATAATTAATGTGAAAACATATTCACATAAGGAGAAATAATGACTACTGAGAAAATGGCCTCGGACATCAGAAAAGAGCAGATTGTCGAAGCCGCCCTGCACATCTTGAGCGACAACGAGGTCAAAAAACTGAAAATCACCGAGATAGCGGGACATCTGGGCCTGGCCCCGTCGGCGCTCTACAGGCATTTTAAAAACAGGGACGCCATTTTAAGCGCGATTCTCGAACATATCCGGGGCAAGCTCTACCGAAATCTGGAAAATGTCCGGCAAACAAAAGCAAATGCCATTGATCGCTTGCAGGAGTTGCTTATACGCCACGGCAGATTAATCAGCCGGAATCAAGGCATTCCGCGAATCGTCTTTTCCGATGAGCTTTGGGGGCAGGAAAAAATAAAAAGGCAGCGCATGTACCGGATTGTCAGCGGCTATCTGACAGAATTGGAAGACATTATCCGCGAGGGCCAGGAAAAGGGCGAGATTCGCCAGGATATTGACGCAGGTGCCGTTGCCGGAATGTTCTTCGGCATTGTCCAGCCTGCGGCCCTACTCTGGCATATGAGTGAAGGGCAGTTTGATATTGAGGATCATTTTACCAGGGCGTGGCCGATTTTTCTCAGGCTGCTCACTGGGGAATAATTTTTTTCTCTATGATGTGAAACAATTTTCACAAAGGAGGTTGTCATGGAAAAGCCAACTGTTGACCACGAATTATGTATTGGTTGTGGCATCTGCGCCGAACTCTGTCCAGAGGTATTTGAGATCCGGGATGAAAAATCCTGGGTTGTGGGGCCGGACAAATGCTCCACATGTAATTGTCAGGAATCTGTTGACAATTGCCCCGTAGACGCAATAGAACTAGAAGAAGATCAATAGCAGACAAAGGAGAACGTGTTGCCATGAACAAAAGAACGGTTAAAGAGAACATCTACTGGATGGGGTCTGTGGACTGGGATATTCGGCTCTTCGATTCTCTCATCCCTCTGCCTGATGGAACCAGCTATAATGCCTACTTTATTAAGGGAAGTGAAAAATCAGTCTTGATTGACACAGTTGATCCCTCGAAAGCCGATGAACTTCTGGCACAGCTTGAGGGCATCTCGGAGATTGATTACATCATCTCCCAGCATGCGGAGCAGGACCATTCCGGAGCAATTCCACAGGTTCTTGAAATGTATCCCGCCGCCAAGGTCATATCAACGCCGAAAGCAAAGGGAATGCTTGTCGATTTGCTGCATATTGCAGAGGAATCTTTTGTAACTGTTGAAGATGGAGCGACAATTTCTCTTGGAGATAAGAATCTGAAGTTTATCCATGTCCCCTGGGTTCATTGGCCCGAAACAATGGTAACCTATCTGGAGGAGGACAAGATTCTTTTTAGCTGTGATTTCTTTGGTTCCCATATCGCAACGACCGAGCTTTACGTCACCGATGAAGGGCGGGTCTATGAGGCTGCAAAGCGCTACTTTGCCGAGATCATGATGCCCTTCAGGGGGATAATCAAAAAAAATCTCGAAAAGCTCTCTACATACGAGATAAAAATGATCGCCCCCAGTCACGGTCAGCTCTATCCGCAGCCCAAGTTGATACTCGACGCATACCGAGACTGGACTCTTGCCTCCCCTAAAAATAAAGTCGTATTGCCCTATGTGTCTATGCACAACAGTACAAGAAAAATGGTTGAGTATTTTGTCGCGGCCCTCGTTGATAACGGTGTTCAGGTGGAATTATTCAATCTGGCTGTGACGGATATCGGCAAGCTTGCCATGGCCCTGGTTGACGCCGCAACCATTGTTGTCGGGACACCTACAGTCCTTGCCGGCCCCCATCCTTATGCCGCCTACGCAGTTTTTCTGGCAAATGCCCTGCGCCCCCGAATAAACAACCTCTCGATTATAGGGTCTTACGGCTGGGGTGGGAAGACCGTGGAAACGCTTGGGGCCATGATTCCGAACATTAAGGCGGAAATCATAGAACCTGTCCTTTGTAAAGGACAACCTTCAGAGGATGACTTCAAGGCCTTAAAGAATTTAGCCGCCATAATCGCCCGGAAGCACAAAGAGCAAAACCTGATATGACGTTAACAATCGCCACCAAAGGACTGTGTGGAGAGCAGAATTTATTGAGGAGATTGCCATGAAAAAAATACGCCTTGCCGATACCCGTGAATTTACAGAAGGTGGAATGAAGCGATTCTTTCTTGTCGAGGATTCGCCCTATTTTAAGATAATCAATTTCAATCTCTCGGCCGGTCACACCTTTCCGGTCCACTCCCATGATACGGACGGTCAGCTTTCAATCCATGTCATTGAGGGCAAGGGCTTTTTCCTGGGAGAAAACGAGGCGGAAATTGCGGCTGAAAGCGGGGACATCCTCATCTCGGAGATCCGTGAGCCCCATGGGGTTCGGGCTGAAAGCGACATGCGCATAGTGGTGACCATCGCCCCGCCTATCTGAAGTATTCCGAAATTTTTCCTGCCTTGATCTAAGTCAAGGTTTTTATCTTGGGAATGGGGCATAGTATGGCCATGACGCACCAATAACCAAAAGAAGAAATCGTTAAACAGATATTTTTAAAAGGAGAATCACCATGTTTTGTAATCAGTGTGAACAAACCGCCAAAGGGACCGGCTGCACGAAGATAGGAGTGTGTGGAAAAAAAGAAGAGGTGGCAGGCCTTGAAGATCTGCTCACCCATGCGGTGCAGGGCCTTTCCATTGTTGCCCATGCCGGTCGCCAGGCCGGAGTGGTTGACAACAAGGTAGACCGCTTTACCTGTGAGGCCATCTTTTCCTGCCTGACCAATGTCGATTTCGATCCAGCCCGCTTTGGGCCCCTGATCAGAGAAGCCGTTGCCCTGCGTGATGCATTGAGGGCCAGGGTCGAAGCGGCAGGCGGCGCAGTGGTGAGTTCGGCTGCTGCCCTGACCTATACCCCGGCCGATACCCTGGCCGGCCTTGAAGAACAAGGCAAAGACCTTGACTTTATCCGGAGCCTCGACGGCAATGAGGACCTGCGTTCACTGAAACAGATCATCATGTACGGATTGCGGGGGCTTGCGGCTTACACCGATCACGCCGCCATTCTCGGCCAGGAAGACGATGCGGTCTACGCTCATATTCATGAAGCCATGGCCGCCATTACCGGCGACATGGAATTAAATGATCTGGTTGCCATGGCCTTAAAGACAGGGGAAGTAAACATCAGGGCCATGGAACTGCTCGATGCCGGCAATACCGGAACGTACGGTCACCCGGTACCTACCGAGGTGCCTTTAGGACATATTCCCGGTAAATGTATCCTGGTCACAGGCCACGATTTAAAAGACCTGGATATGTTGCTCAAGCAGACCGAGGGCAAGGGGATCAATATCTATACCCATGGCGAGATGCTGCCCTGCCACGGATATCCGGAGCTGAAGAAATACGGTCACTTCTATGGCCACTTCGGTACGGCCTGGCAGAACCAGCAAAAAGAGATGCCTGAATTCCCGGGCGCAATTTTATTTACGACCAACTGTATCCAGAGGCCGCTGGATTCCTATAAAGGCAATGTCTTTACCACCGGTCTGGTGGGATGGCCTGACGTGGCCCACGTTGAAGGAAGCGGCGAAAAGGATTTCAGCGCCGTGATAGACAGGGCCCTGGCCATGGAAGGCTTCACGGACGAGGTTGACAAGGGGAGCGTTATGGTCGGTTTTGCCAGAAACACTGTTCTCGGTGTGGCCGATAAGGTCATCGAGGCCGTAAAGGCAAAGGCTATTCGCCATTTTTTCCTGGTGGGCGGCTGCGACGGCGCCAAGCCGGGCCGCAACTATTACACCGAACTTGTGGAGAAGGTGCCTGAGGATTGCATGGTCCTCACCCTGGCCTGCGGTAAATTTCGTTTTTTTGACAAGAAACTCGGTGACATCGGCGGCATCCCCCGCCTCCTCGATGTCGGCCAGTGCAACGACGCCTATTCCGCCGTCAAGATCGCCCTGGCCCTGGCCGATGCCTTTGACTGCGGGGTTAATGATCTGCCCTTGTCCCTGGTCCTTTCCTGGTACGAGCAGAAGGCCGTGGTTATCCTCCTGTCTCTCTTCTCCCTGGGGATCAAGGATATTCGACTCGGACCCAGCCTGCCGGCATTCGTTACCCCAAATGTCCTCAACGTCCTGGTGGAGAACTTTAATATTATGCCGATCTCCACTCCGGATGAAGACCTGAAAACCATTCTCGGCTAACGGTTCGGGGGTGGGAGAGCTTGCTATGAAAGTCCGCTTCGAGGGACGCTTTTCACGATGCGGACTTTCATACTACGCTATCTGGTCATCGGGAAGATCCGGCCTCTTCCTCCTGTTTCAGGAGGAGGCCCCTTTTTTTGGCTGATATGTGAAACTTGTTTCACAAGGAAAACCTCATAACGCAAATGTTTTTTCCGGAGTGGAAAGATGACAAAAGAACAAACAACAATAAATAGTGGCCCGGACATCCCGGAGAAAATGGATATATCCGATGATGATGTCTATGCGGCCATGCAGGAAATTCCAGGCTATCTTGATATCACCGCCTCAGACTTCAAGCAGCTCTATCAACACGCCTACCAGCATGCGGTCAGTCGCCTGATTCACTCCTCTACGGCGGGTGAGCTTGCCAGCCGCCGGGTGATCAGCGTTGCCGCAACTACTCCCCTAGCTGAAGTGGCACACAAAATGGCCGAAGCCGCTGTTTCCGGAGTGCCGGTCCTCAATGAGCAGGGCAGGGTTGCCGGGATTGTCTCTGAGCGGGATTTTTTAAGACACATGGATGCTGCCAACCAATCCTTTATGGCGGTGGTTGCCGCCTGCCTGCGGGGCAAAGGGTGTGCGGCTGTTTCCATCCGCAAGGGGACGGCAGCCGACATTATGAGCAGCCCACCAGTAACAATCCGGGAAGACACCTTGGTAATCGAGGCCGCAGTCCTTCTGCGGGAAAAGGGGATAAACCGGCTGCCGGTGTTGGCCGGGGACAGTGATAAGCTGGTGGGCATTCTGACCAGAACCGATCTGGTCAACGCCCATCTGTTGCAGAGCAGGAGGGACGCATGAACTATTTTCAAAAGATGAAAGGGTTCACCAAAAGTCCGCCAGGGCCTTCCATGAGTGAAGTTGCCTGGTCATGGCTGGGGGCGTTTCTGGGCATATCGGCAGTATCCTATACGCATTTCAACCTGCTGTCCCAAAGCGATCTGGTGATGATTATCGGCAGTTTCGGTGCCTCGGCTGTGCTCATTTACGGGGCGATCAAAAGTCCTCTGGCCCAGCCTCGTAATCTGATGGGAGGGCATATCCTGTCAGCCGTCATCGGCGTCTTTTGCTACCAGGCATTCCACAACCAGATGTGGCTGGCCGCCGCTCTGGCAGTTGCCACGGCTATTGCCCTCATGCATATAACAAAGACCCTGCACCCGCCGGGAGGGGCCACTGCGCTTATTGCCGTCATCGGCAGCGACAAGGTCCATGCTCTTGGTTATCTGTATGTACTGGTGCCCGTGGCATTGGGAGCGGGAATAATGCTGATTATCGCCCTGCTGGTCAATAACATGTCGCCGAAACGGCAATATCCGGAGTTCTGGTTTTGAAAAAACGGCTTTTGTATTTTTGGGTGGAGCGCCATATAGAGGTATGATCTAATGGCAAAAAAAACAACAAAACTCAGTCATTTTTCCCAGTGGAAAGCTCTGGGTATCATACCGGTTATTGTTGCTGTCCTGGCAGTTGTTATTCTGGTCAAATCAAAATCAGGCCCGCAACAAAAAGAAGCAGGAGAAACTTCGCGAGTTCTGCGGGTAATGAAGGTTCCCGTAGTAGATTTAATCCCGCGCACCATCGGCTACGGCATTGCCGAGCCGGGTAAAGTGTGGCGGGCTGTTGCCGAAGTACGGGGACGGGTTGTTGAAGTTCATCCCCGTCTGAAGGCTGGAGCGTTACTTAAAAAAGACGATCTGCTCCTGAAAACGGATCCCACTGAATATAGGCTGGCGGTTGCCGTATTTCAGGCCGGTATCGCCCAGACGAAAGCGGACCTTTCCGAACTTGCCGTCCAGGCGGAGAACACAACAGCTTCCCTGAAAATTGAGAAACGTTCCCTGGTGCTGGCCGAGCAGTCACTGACAAGAAAGAAAAACGCTCTGGAAAAAAACACCATTTCCGCAAATGAAGTCGATCTGGAAGAACGCAACGTTCTGATCCAGCGGCAACGTGTCCAGGACCTTGAAAACACCATGCACCTTATTCCCTCCCGGAAAAGGGCGCTTGAGGCAAAACTGGCCTCAAACGAGGCGGGCCTGGAACAGGCTCGACTTGATTTGGCCAAGACCGTTTTTACAGCCCCTTTTGACTGCCGCATAGGCTCGGTCAGTATCGAACCGGGCCAATATCTTGCCGCCGGCCAGGTACTCTTCGAGGCTCACGCAACAGCCGTGACCGAAGTTGAGGCCCAGGTGCTCGGAGACCACCTGCGTCATCTCATCGGCGTCAAAAATGACACTGAATTGCAGACGTCCATGTTCAGGGAGGTCGGTCGAAGGCTCGGCAATATAAAGGCAATCGTTCGTATTCGAAGCGGCAACTGGAACATCGAGTGGCAGGCCAGGGTCGATCGGCTGCGGGAAAGCGTCGATCCCGACACACGCGCCTTTACTGTTGTTGTGGCAGTAGACAGACCTTACGATAAAGTCATTCCCGGCAGACGGCCACCGCTTAGCCGCGGGCTCTTTTGCGAAGTTGAGCTGAAGGGACCACCACACCCGGGCAGCATTGTTATTCCCAGGGCTGCCCTGCATAATGATAAAGTGTTCATTCTAGATAAAGAGAGCCGCTTGCAGCCGGTAACGGTGACAACCGCTTTTGTCCAAGCCGACCTGGCAGTCATTGATTCCGGCCTGACAGGCGGCGAAACCCTGATCGTCTCCGACCCCACCCCGGCCATAAACGGCATGCTGGTTACGCCGGTGTGGGACCGGGAGGCGCATGACAGGCTCCTTGCCGAAGCCGGAGCGGAAACGGTGTTGCAATGATAGTCAACTTTGCCCGGCATCCTACAGCGGCCAATCTCCTCATGCTGGTATTTCTGGCCATGGGGGTGTTGACCCTGTCGGAAATTCGCCGGGAGACATTTCCCGATTATGCTCCCAAAGAGGTCCGGGTGCAAATCCCCTATCCGGGCGCCACTGCCGAGGACGTGGAGGAAGTCGTCTGTCAGCGGGTTGAGGACGCGCTTGACGGCGTGACTTTTGTCAAGGAAATCCGCTCCGAAGCGCGGGAAGGCCTGGCCCTGGTTACTGCCGAGATGGATGATACCGGGAATTTCCAGGTCTTTATGGATGATGTTGACAAGGAAATCAATGCCATTTCCGATTTTCCCGAGCAAGTAGAAGAGCCGATGATTACCGAGGTCGGCAAAACGGATCCGGTTATCTCGATCATTGTTTCAGGGCCGATGCCCACGCCCGACCTGAAAGCATATTGTGAAGACCTGAAAGACCGCATGCAGGAAGCAGGTCTTTCTTTGATCGACATTGAAGGATTCTCGGAGCACCAGTTCCGCATCGAAGTCTCCGACATTGCCTTGCGGAGAGTGGGCATGAGTGTCGCCCAGCTTGCCGAAATGATTGCCGCCCAGAATATCGACCTGCCGGTCGGTGAGGTGGAAACGGCCGACCGTGACATTGTGCTGCGCTTTGTGGACCAGAAAGGCTCAATCCACGAACTGGAAAAGCTGGTCATCAAGTCCGGAGAAAAAGGCGCGGAAGTGGTGCTCGGCGATGTGGCCGTCATTCATGACGCCTTTGAGCTTGCTGAAGAAAAAAACATGGTAAACGGCAGGCGCAGCGCCACACTGCATATCAAGAAAACAAAAGAGCAGGATACCATCCGCATTGCAGGAAAGGTGAAGGCCTTTGTAAAAGCCGAGCAGCAGCGCCACCCCCAGATAAATCTGGCCATCACGGAAGACAACTCCATCATATTAATTGACCGTTTGCAGATGCTTATTACCAACGGCTGGCAGGGATTGCTTCTGGTCTTTCTGGTCCTGTGGCTTTTCTTTAACCTGCGGATTGCCTTCTGGGTGGTTGTCGGTTTGCCGGTCTCTTTTTTCGGGGCATTTTTTTTCCTGCCCTTCCTGGGCCTGACCATCAACATGATGACCATGGTGGGGCTTCTCCTGGCTCTCGGCCTGTTGATGGATGACGCCATCGTTATTGCCGAAAATATTGCCGCTCACCGGCAGCGCGGCAAAAAAGCCCTGGCGGCGGCGGTGGACGGTACCAGGGAGGTGGCAGCCGGAGTCGTCTCCTCCTTTATCACAACCTTATGCGTTCTCGGCCCCCTCGCCTTTATTTCAGGGCAGATCGGCAAGGTGCTCAAGGTGGTGCCCATGATCCTTATCCTGGTTCTGGCTGTGAGCCTGGTGGAAGCCTTTTTTATCCTGCCCGCCCACTTGACGCACGCCATGCACAGCTATGATCCCAAAAAGAGCAATCGGCTGAGAAAAAAATTCGATGCCTTTATTGAATGGATGCGTGAAGACCTGGTGGGACGCTCCGTCGATTTCCTCCTTAAGTGGCGCTATCTCTTTATCGGTTCCGTGATCGGTATGTTTGTCCTGTCTCTTGGCCTGGTGGCCTCCGGAAAAATCAAGATAAAGGGATTTCCTGAAATAGAAGGCGATGTTGTTGTCGCTCGTCTGCTCATGCCCCAGGGAACACCTCTGCAAAAAAGCGAAGAGGCGGTAGGGCGAATTCTTGCCGGCCTGGATGAGATGAACAAAGAATTTCAGCCAGTTCAACCTGACGGGCAGGATCTGGTTTTGAGTGCCAATGTCCAGTTCAGTAAAAATGATGAAGCCTATGAAGAAGGTCCCCATGTGGCAACGGTAACCGTTGATCTGCTTGCCGCGGAAAAGCGGACGGGCCGTATTGATGATTACCTGGCTGTCTGGCGCCAGAAGACCGGGCCGCTTGCCGATGTCATCAGTCTGAATTTCAGTGAACCAGGTTTCGGTCCGGCCGGCCGCCCTATTGAAATCCGGGTACGGGGCAATGACCTTGACCGCATGAAATCGGCAGCATTGGAAATGCATGCCTGGTTTTCGCAATTTAAGGGAGTGCTGAACCTGTCCGACGACCTCCGGCCGGGCAAGCCGGAACTCAAAATTCGCCTTAAAGAAGGAGCGACCAGTCTCGGTGTTGATGCGGCAACCATTGCCGGTCAGTTGCGGGCCGGTTTTTTCGGCGTCACTGCCGATGAAATACAGATCGGCAGTGAAAGTTATGAAATTGACGTGCGACTGCAGGAGCAGGATCGGCAGAGCCTTGCTGATCTGGAAGATTTCAAGGTTATTCTCCCTGACGGCAGGCAGATCCCGATCAGCGCCTTGGCGGAGTGGGAAGAAGGTCGAGGCAGAGCGCGCATAGCCCGCCATAACAGCATGCGGGCCGTTACCCTGCGCGGCGACCTGGACACCCGTATTGCCAACGCCAAAGAGCTGCTGGCTTTATTTCAGCACAGTTTTCTGCCGGAATTTGCAGACAAATATCCTGAACTTCAGGTAACCATAGCCGGTGAAACCGAAGAATCGGCTGAGACGCAATTCTCCATGCTGCGGGGCCTTGCCATCGGCCTGATCGGCATATTTATCCTGTTAAGTTTCCAGTTCCGCAGTTACGCCGAGCCCTTTATTGTTATGGTAGCCATACCACTGGCGCTCATCGGTGTCGTCTGGGGACATTTCATCATGGGAGTACCGATAAGCATGCCCAGCCTTCTCGGCTTCAGCGCCCTGGCCGGCATCGTGGTCAATGATTCCATCCTGCTGGTGCTGTTTCTCAAAAATTCCAGGGTCCAGGGGCTCTCCGCCCATGATGCGGCCGGCCAGGCGAGCAGGAGCCGCTTTCGAGCCGTACTTCTGACATCGGCGACAACCATAGCCGGTCTGCTGCCCCTTCTTTTCGAAAAAAGCCTGCAGGCGCAGATCCTCATCCCCCTGGTGGTCGCCGTTGCCTTTGGCCTCCTGGCGTCAACTCTTCTTGTCCTGCTGGTCATCCCCTGCCTCTATCAGATTCTTGATGACTTGGGGCTGCATGAAAAGATAACTGCAGACGAAAGTGAGGAGACCACAAAGAGTACTGCTGCTCCGGAGATGCCGATATGAAGTTTGTCTATGCTGCTTTCCAACTTTCTTCCTGTCTGCCGATCTGCAGGATGATTATTACCATGCTTGCTCCCCTTATTCTGCTGGTCGGATGCGCTGTCGGGCCTGATTACACAGGTCCTCCAGGCCTTTCACACGATATGGCTTCCTGGGAGAACCTCCGTGAAGCAGATTTTACATCAGCGCAGCAAGACATCGGTAAATGGTGGCAATACCTGGGAGACTCGCGACTTGATTCCCTTATCAATATGGCCCTGGAGAACAATTTCGATCTGCAGCAGGCGCGTTCCAGGGTAAGGGAAGCACGAGCGCAGCGCAAAATAGCCAAAGCTTCGGAATGGCCGTCACTGGACCTGTCCGGTTCAGCTTCCCGCAGCAAGAGCGGCGATACACCCGGTGATTCGCTCTATATTGCCGGTCTTGATGCGGCATGGGAGATTGATATTTTCGGGCGGGTCAAGCGCTCGGTTGAAGCCGCATCAGCCGACGTGGCGGCAACCGTGGAAAGGGAACGGGACGTCCAGGTGAGTCTGCTCGCTGAAGTGGCCTTGAACTTCATTGATGTTCGTTCCTTTCAGAAAAGACTGGAACTGGCCCAAGCCAATGTTGCCCTGCAGGAGCAAACCTATAATCTCATAAAAAGCCGCATGGAGTTTGGTCTTGCCGCCGAACTCGAGTTGCGGGAGAGTGAAAGCAATCTGGCCAATACCCGGTCCCGGGTTCCTCCCCTCAAAATCGGCTTGAACCTGGCTATGCACCGGCTGGCCGTGCTTGTCGGCCGCAAACCGGGCACGCTCAATGAATTTCTGGCCGAGCCGGCTGATATCCCTGTGGCGCCTCAGGAAATTCCAGTAGGAATACCGGCTGATCTGCTGCGCAGGCGACCCGATATCAGGCAGGCCGAGCGCGAACTGGCAGCCCAGACGGCCAGAGTCGGTGTGGCAATGACAGATCTCTATCCACGTTTCACATTCAGTGGGATATTGTCTTTCCAGGCCACCGAGACATCAAATCTGTTCACTACTCTGGCACGCAGCCTGTCTCTTGGACCGGCTTTTCAATGGAATATCTTGAGTGGAGGCAGTGTAAGAAACAACATAACGGTTCAGAATGAAAGGCAGAAACAGGCATTGCTCAATTATGAAAAAAGTGTGCTTACGGCGCTTGAAGAGACGGAAAACGCTCTGGTTGCCTATGCACGCGAGCTCGACCGCAGGGAGGAGCTGCAGCGGGCTGTTGCCGCTTCAAGGAAAGCCGTCCGGCTGGCTGAGTCCATGTACAAGGACGGGCTGCGGGATTTCAGCCACGTGCTCGATGCCCAGCGAAGTTTATTTGCCCAGGAGGATCAGCTTGCCGCCAGCAATGCCGATGTCACCGGTAATTTGATCCGTTTATACAAGGCCCTTGGCGGTGGATGGTTCGCAGTTGAGAGATAACGGGCAGCAGGCTCAGGCGCCATGAAAAGCAAAATGATTTACCACTACTCTTCAGTTTGAATACATAAAAAGGATGATTCACATGATGACTTTAGATGAGTTGAAAAAACATCGAGAAATTATAAACGAGATTGACTGGAATATGACTCCGGAAAAAGCTGTGGATATGTACCTTGAATGGGGATCAGGCTGGACGCGGGGCAATGATTTTGTCAGTGGCAATGACCAGTCGGTCTATTTTGTCCTCTTTGACTGGGAAACTCCCCCCCAGGTTACCCTGATCCGGAGAAGCATGAAAGAATCCCTGGAAATTGCCAAAATACCTGTCCCTGCTGATCTTTTCCATGAGGCATGTGCTGAAGACGGCTACAGGCCGGGAGGAACGGTGCATCGCTTAAATGATAAACTAAAACAATGGCTTGCAAAAGAAATCGGTGGGCCTCCCATTGATTTTGCAATATAATGAATGTAACTCTTCAAAAAAATAAAGAAAAAGTGAGGAAATCATGAAAAAATGTATGTTGTTTTTCCTTTTGTTTATATGTGTGAGCTTGTCGGCAACTGTACAGGCAAAATCCGGCCATAACCAGGCTGCTGATCCCGAGATCACAAGTCTCACGCCATTAATAGATTATTCGGAAAGCGGCTTTACCAAAAAAGTCATCTTCCGGGGTAAAGAGTATATGATTCTGCTCTTTGCCTTCAAACAGGGTCAGCAGCTAACACCTCATACTATTCCAATTGATGCCTTTGTTCACGTTCTTGAAGGGACTGCGACCGTGATCATAGACGGGAAAGAGTATACTGTGCAAGCAGGACACAAGATCGTGTTGCCCAAAGATCTTCCCCATGGCCTTACGGCATATGAGGATTTTAAAATGCTTCTTGTCAAGTAGTGATTGATTGAAAAATTATTTAGTTAGTGCCTGTCCACAAATGGCCATTTTGACCGATATCTTCGTCATGCTTAAAAAATTATCCTCGGAATATCATATATATGCCTCCGGTAATTTTTTGCGCTATCCTTGATCTCGAACAAAATGACCATTTGTGGACAGACACTAGCTATTTAAATTGGAGAGTCCCATGAAAAAAAATTATCTTTTTGCCTGGTTGATTATTTTTTTATTCATTTGTTTTTTATCACCCCTGCCTTTACATGCTGACGAGAAAATTGCTTTGTCCGGCGGGCAGATTATTTATGTGCCGGCATATTCACATATTTACAGCGGCAACAATGAAAAGCCTTTTTTATTGACGGTAACATTAAGTATCAGAAATATTGACCCTGAGCATCAAATCAAAATTACCAAAATCGATTATTATGAGACGCAAGGAAAACTTTTAAAGAAATATTTAGATAAGCCTGAGATGCTAAAACCATTAGAATCATTACGTTTTGTCATACCAGAACATGATGAAAGTGGAGGGTCAGGGGCAAATTTTTTAGTTGAATGGAAATCCAAAGATACTGTTAATCCACCTATTGTTGAATCAATAATGATTGGCACCCAAAGCCAGCAAGGCGTTTCTTTCACATCGCGGGGGCAGGTAATCAATACCTCCGATAAGTAATTAATTTCTTTAAAGTCTGCTCCTTTGCAGCAGAAAACACATTTGATCCCCTAGGGGTTGAACCTCAATAAGGGTTTGGTGCAGGGCACGCCTGTAGCCGAAGACAGAAATCAAAGGCAGAGTTAGTTGTCAAAGATCTGGCTGCTCACTGTTGGCAGATTCGAAAAAAAATGAGTTTTTTTCGGTAACGGGTATTTCTACTTTGATCCTTTGCATGTCTTTTGTTTATTTTGTACATTATGCCGTACATTATATTGACACATCAATGTTGATTTTGAGGGGAATACATGTGAACTCAGCGGCTGGCCACCCAGGCTGCCTGCGTCAGCGCCGCCAGTGATTGGTTATGGCATTTTCTTGCCAAATCTCCCTCAATTTTTCTCCCTATTTTCCTTTTTTTTAAATTACGTGTCAATATGACCCGTAAGCTGTTTTCACTGTTTCATTCTGTCCCCTGTCCTTAAGACCCCTTTGCTGGCGTGTTTTAAACTCTTTCAACCACTCCGCTCACCGGTTCCCGTAAAATTTCCCTTGTTCCCAAACGGGTCACAATGTCCCGTTGAATATAGTGTGTCTTGTGTAACTCTATGATTTTACACCATTTTGTTTGGTGGCACAGTGGTTGCTATAAGCAGAGGTACGCGGTTTTTGGATCCAAACTAAATTTATGGAAATGTGATGGTCTCGCATTTATGCCCATTAGGGTAAAAAGCTCAAAAGCTGACCATCCGCCAACGTAGTATCAAAGGATTACGTACATGTCGGCGACGGTTGAGTGGGGTGTTGCGAAACCGTCAAATGTAGCTCAATTCATTATTTCAAAAAAAGGATGGTACATCATGGCTGTTCAAGAACAAGTGTATGGATTTTTCATTCCCAGTGTGACTCTTATCGGTATCGGCGCTCATAAAGAAATTCCTGCTAAAATCAAGGCCCTCGGCGGCAACAAACCTTTTGTGGTTACTGATAAAGGTATCACCGGTGCGGGTATAACAAAACAGATCACAGATCTCCTCGATGACGCAGGTATGGAATACGTTGTCTATGACGACACAATTCCAAATCCCACGGACAAAAACGTTCATGATGGCGTAAAAATCTACCAGGACAACAACTGCGACAGCCTTATCACCCTGGGCGGCGGCAGCTCTCATGACTGTGGCAAGGGAGTCGGGCTTGTCATCGCCAATGGCGGCAAGATTCATGACTATGAAGGCGTAGACAAATCAACAAACCCGATGCCTCCCTATGTTGCGGTCAATACCACCGCCGGCACCGCCTCTGAAATGACCCGTTTCTGCATCATTACAGATACAAGCCGTAAAGTTAAAATGGCCATCGTTGACTGGCGTGTAACCCCAGGTATCGCTCTTGATGACCCGCTGCTCATGATGGGTATGCCTCCAGCATTGACCGCAGCAACCGGTATGGATGCCCTGACCCATGCTGTTGAAGCCTATGTGTCAACCATTGCTACGCCAATGACTGATTCCGCGGCTGAGAAAGCCATTGAACTCATTGCCCAGCATCTCCGTCCGGCAGTAGCCAACGGCAGCGATATCGTTGCCCGCGAAGGCATGTGTTTTGCCCAGTATCTAGCCGGTATGGCGTTCAACAACGCAAGCCTTGGCCATGTTCATGCCATGGCGCATCAGCTTGGCGGCTTTTATGACCTTCCCCATGGCGAGTGCAATGCAATCCTGCTTCCCCATGTAGAGAAATTTAACCTGATTGCCAATGTTGACCGTTTTGTAAAAATTGCAAAACTCATGGGTGAGAACGTTGAAGGACTTTCCCCGCGCGATGCTGCTGAAAAAGCACTGGAAGCCATTAAAAAGCTCTCCACCGACATCGGTATTCCTGCGGGTCTTGTTGAGCTCGGCAAGCGTTATGGCAAGGAAGTTAAGGAAATTGATATTGATGTTATGACCGCCAATGCCCAGAAGGACGCCTGCGGTTTGACCAATCCGAGAGTTCCCAAGGATTATGACGTTGCCGCGATTTATAAGGCAGCAATGTAACATGTGTTTTTTCTCATTTCTGAAAAGACACTGACGTAAAAGCAAAACAGGTCTTTGGGGCGCAGGCTTGCCACGGTCTGCGCCCTTCCTCCTCTTATTTTCCATTTGAAACGCTGGATGACAGCAAAAAGGCGGCTCGTAATACAATGAAAGTGATCAATATTAATTTGTCTTACAATTCTGATTTTGTCTCGCAAGTTGAAGAGGAAAGCGGTCAGAAGCTCAACCTCTGCTACCAGTGCGGAAAGTGCACGGCGGGATGCCCGTACACTGCTGAATACGATATTTCCGTCAGCCAGATCATGCGGCTTACCCAGACCGGCCAGAAGGACAAGGTTCTTCAATCAAAATCTCTGTGGCTTTGCGCCACATGCGAATCATGCACCGCCCGCTGTCCGAACAAGATTGATGTGGCGCGCATCATGGACGTGCTTCGTCATATGGCCAGGCGTGAAGGATATACCGGCATCCGTACCGTCAAGACCTTCTGGGATTCGTTTCTTAATTCGGTAAGAAGCAATGGCAGGGTTTTCGAGGTCGGCCTGCTGGCCAATTACATTTCACACACAGGAAGATTCTGGACGGATATCGGCCTTGGCCCCAAAATTCTTCCCAAAGGGAAAATTCATTTCAAACCCGTTGAAATGAAGGGCAAAAAAGAAGTCACAAAAATTTTCATGCGTTTCAAACAGGAGTCCGCAAAATGAATAAGCCTTTGAACTACGCCTATTACCCAGGATGTTCAAGCACGGGAACGTCCCTGGAATATGATATGTCAAGCCGGGCAGTATGCGCAGCCCTGGATATTAATTTGACCGATGTGCCTGACTGGAGCTGCTGCGGTTCCACGCCGGCCCACACCGTTGATCACAGCCTGTCTTCAGCGCTGTCGGCGCGTAATCTTGATCAGGTTGCCTCAATGGGCCTTGATTCCTGCGTCAGTCCGTGTCCAAGCTGTCTTGCCAACCTGAAAACAGCAAAACACAGAATGGAAGATGCGGGTTTCAGGGACAAGGTGAACAATCTGCTCGACAAGCCGGCAGACACACGGGTTGAAACAAAGTCCGTGCTGCAGATATTGGTGGAAGACTACGGCATTGAAAATATCAGGAAAAAAGTGGTGAAACCCCTGACAGGACTGGTTGTTGGCGCCTATTACGGCTGTATCCTCAACCGGCCGGCCGAATTAATGCAATTTGATGACCTGGAACATCCCATGGCCATGGACAATATCATGGAAGCACTTGGGGCAACGGTTGTTCCCTTTCCGTTAAAAGTAGAATGCTGCGGCGCATCTTTTGGCATTCCACGCAAAGACGTGGTTATGAGGTTGTCCGGAAAACTTCTCGATACGGCGCATGGAATTGGAGCAATGGCCCTGGTTACGGCCTGTCCGCTCTGCCAGATGAATCTGGACATGCGTCAGAATCAGATTAATAAAGCCAATGGTTCGAAACATACCATGCCGATTTTTTATTTTACCCAGCTCATGGGCCTGGCCCTGGGGCTGCCGGAAAAAGAACTGGGCATAGGAAAACTCTGCGTCAGCCCCCGCAATGTACTTGATGCCATTGATGCGAATCTCAAGGAGAAGGCGGCATGAAAATAGGAGTCTTTGTCTGCCATTGCGGAAGCAACATCGAGGCAACGGTTGATACCGCTGCCGTGGCTGCCGCATCCCGGGAATTCCCGGACGTGGTCTTTGCCACCGATACAATGTACACCTGTTCCGAACCGGGACAGGATGAGATCGTTGCTGCCATTAAAGAGCACAACCTTGGCGGTGTTGTTGTTGCCTCCTGCACCCCCCGCATGCACGAGCAGACCTTTCGCAGAACGGTGGAGAGGGCAGGCCTGAACCGCTACCTCTTTGAGATGGCAAATATCCGGGAGCATGTTTCCTGGATCGGCAAGGACCGTGAGTCCAACACCAACAAGTCCGTTGACCTGGTGCGCATGGCAACGGAAAAGCTGATGCGCAACCGGCCGCTCTATTCCAAGAAGTTTGACATCAATAAAAGGGTGCTGGTCATCGGCGGCGGTGTTGCCGGTATCCAGGCGGCCCTTGACTGTGCCGACGGCGGTCTTGAAGTGGTCATGGTGGAAAAAGCACCAACCATCGGCGGTAAGATGGCCAAACTGGACAAAACATTCCCCACAGTGGACTGCTCGAGCTGTATCCTCGGTCCTCGCATGGTTGATGTGGCCCAGCATCCCAATATCACCCTGTACGCCTATTCCGAGATTGAAGAAATAAACGGCTACGTGGGTAATTTTGAGATCAAGGTCAAAAAGAAAGCAACCTATGTGGACTGGGATTCCTGTACGGGCTGCGGTATCTGCATGGAAAAATGTCCGAGCAAAAAGGCAACAGACACTTTTAACGAGGGCATCGGCAAAACAACGGCCATAAACATTCCCTTTCCCCAGGCCATACCGAAAAAAGCCAAGATAGATCCCGATTTCTGTACCAAGATACAGAAAGGCAAATGCGGGGTCTGCGCCAAATTATGCCCTTCCGGCTGCATAAATTATGAGATGCAGGATGAGTTTGTCACGGAAAAGGTGGGTGCCATCGTCACGGCCACTGGATTTGATCTCTTTGACTGGAGTATCTATGGAGAATATGGCGCCGGACGCTATCCCGATGTCATTACTTCACTGCAGTATGAACGGATGCTTTCTGCCTCCGGCCCCACAGGGGGGCATATCAAGCGCCCCTCTGACGGTAAGGAGCCCAAAAACGTGGTTTTCATCCAGTGCGTCGGCTCCCGGGATAAGTCGGTTGGCCGCCCTTACTGCAGCGGTTTCTGCTGTATGTATACAGCCAAGCAGGCAATTTTGACAAAAGATCACCTGCCTGATTCACAGAGCTACGTCTTTTACATGGATATCCGGGCAATAGGGAAACTCTACGATGAGTTCACCCGCCGGGCCATGGAAGAATACGACACCAAATATATCAGGGGCCGGGTCTCCATGATCTATCCCCAGGGCGACAGGTTGCTGGTTCGCGGAGCGGACACCCTCATGGGGGCACAGGTCGAAGTGGATGCAGACCTTGTCGTGCTGGCAGTGGGTGCCGAAGCTGCCGCCGGAGCGGGCGAGCTTGCTGAAAAGCTTCGCATTTCCTACGACTCCTACGGCTTTTATATGGAGGGCCATCCGAAACTCAAACCTGTTGAGACAAACACTGCCGGTGTCTATCTTGCCGGCGCCTGCCAGGGGCCCAAGGATATTCCTTCCTCAGTCGGCCAGGGAAGTGCTGCTGCCGCCAAGGTGCTGGGACTGTTCTCCAAAGATCAGCTGGAAAGCGATCCGCAGGTTTCCGTTGTTGATATCAAGCGCTGCATCGGCTGCGGCAAATGTATACAGACCTGTCCTTTCGGCGCTATCAAGGAAATGGAATTCCGCGGCATGGCCAAGGCGGATGTTATCGAAACAATATGTCAGGGCTGCGGTATCTGTACGTCAACCTGCCCCCAGGGCGCAGTTCAGCTCCAGCATTTCACTGACAATCAGATACTCTCGGAGGTGAATGCATTATGCCGGTTTTAAAAGGTAAGGAACTGCGAATTGTCGGTTTTCTCTGTAACTGGTGTTCATACGGCGGCGCTGACACCGCCGGCGTCGGACGTTTTAACCAACCAACAGACCTGCGTATCATCAGGGTTCCCTGTTCCGGCAGGATTGATCCCCTCTTTGTTGTCAAGGCCTTAATGAACGGGGCTGACGGCGTTCTGGTCTCAGGATGTCATCCCAGGGATTGCCATTATGCCGAGGGAAATTTTTATGCCCGCCGAAGGCTGGAGATAATGCAGCGATTTCTGCCCGTTCTCGGATATGAAGCCGAGCGCTTTGAATATACCTGGGTTTCAGCTTCCGAAGGCCAGCGTTGGCAGCAGGTGGTGGCATCTTTTACCGACCAGATACACAAACTCGGCCCGGCTCCAAAAATAATTGGCCCGCAAGCCGCGGATACACTCAACCAGATGGCGGCAGCCCTGTAAGTTCTAGCGTTACAAAGGAGACCAGGTGAAATTTCAAGAAGAACTTAAAGACAGCATCAGAAAGGCCCTGCCTGATCTGGATGTGGTCCTTGGCTGGTGCGGGAGCTTTGACCCGCTGCACGCCACGCCGCATTTTATTCGCAGGGAAGAAGATATCGACAAACTGGAGATAAGTCCGCTCAGCGTTCATAACCTGGCAACCTACCTTCCCGGCCTGCGTGGCAAAAAGGTGGGAATCGTGGTCAAGGGATGCGACAGCCGCTCGGTGGTTGAGCTGCTCCAGGAAAATCTTATCAACAGGGAAGATATAACCATATTCGGTTTCCCCTGCACAGGAGTCGTGGATCAGGCAAAAATAAAAAAAGCTCTGGGCCATGCAGGAAATGTCCGGACCTGTGACATCTCTGATTCGGCGATTGTCATCCAGACCGAGGATAAAGCGCATTCTTTGACATTAACCCAGATGCTTGCCGATAAATGCCGGACCTGCCGATATCCAGATGCGATTATCAGTGATTATTTTGTTGGAGACAAAATTGGCGAGCCCGCTCCTTTGGAGACGGATTATGCTGCATTGGAGGCCTTTGAGTCACTTTCCGTGCCGGAGCGATTCGGCTACTGGCTCAAAGAGCTTGATCGCTGCATACGCTGTTATGCCTGCCGCAGTGCCTGCCCTTTATGCGTGTGTCGCGATCATTGTGCGGCTGAAAGCCGTGATCCCCACTGGCTGTCCCAGGAGAACAATGTGCGCGATAAGGTGATGTTCCAGGTAATTCACGCCTATCACATGGCAGGGCGCTGTACTGAATGCGGCGAATGTCAGCGAGCCTGTCCTGTTGATATCCCTGTTCTCATGCTGAAGCAGAAAATGAACAGGGAAATCCGGGATATTTTTCAATATGAGGCCGGAGTCGATCCTGAAGCAACTCCGCCCCTTCTCTCCTTCAACATGGAAGAAGAGAATATCACAGAGAAGGAGTGGTGATGGAACTTGTCAAATATCTGAAATCAGCGGATCTCAAGTCCTGGCTGCAAGAGCTGGCCCGGGAAAACAGGGTATTTGCTCCTCGCAATGAAGGCGACTCCGTTATTTTTGCGCCCTTTGACCCCGAGCAGGAAATAGCAATAGTGCACCCAGCAACCCTGCCGCCTAAAAAGACGGTTTTTCCCCAGAGTGAAAAGCTTGTTGATTTTACTTACAGCAAAGATCCGGAAAATTTGAGCAGGATCATGATTGACGGCAAGGAGGTTCTGCCTGAAGGGACCGCCGTTGTCTTTGGCGGGCGCCCCTGTGACGTTCGCGGTTTTACCATGTTCGACCGAGTCTATCTAGCCGAAAAATCAACCGATATCTACTACCAGGCGCGCCGGGAGAACACCACGTTTATCACCCTTGCCTGTGAAAAACCGGAAACAACCTGTTTTTGTCACTGGGTGGACAGCGGTCCGACAGACGCCACTGGTTCCGATGTTCTGGCGACAGTGGTTGACGGCGGCTATGTGCTTGAAGCTTTGTCGGATAAGGGCAGTAAACTTCTGACTTCCACGTTGCTTGAAAATGGCGAAAGCCGCAAAGATGAAGCCCGCAAAGCCCATGAAAAGGCGGCTGAACTCCTGCAGGATGCCCCTGATTTGTCCGGTGCTCCGAAAAAAGTTTTGCAGGTCTTTGATACCATGGAATTCTGGGAAGAGGCTGCCGCCAAGTGCCTGAGCTGCGGGGCCTGCGCCTATCTCTGTCCCTCCTGCTACTGTTTTAATATAACCGATGAGACGATCGGTATGAAAGGCACTCGCATACGATCATGGGATAACTGCATGTCCGCCCAGTTCACCATGGAGGCAAGCGGACATAACCCCAGGCCCACCAAGGCTCACAGGCTGAGAAACCGGGTGGGGCACAAGTTCAGCTATTATCCGGACATCCATGACGGTGTTATCTCCTGCTGCGGTTGCGGCAGATGCATCAAGAGTTGCCCCGTGGGTACCGATATCCGTGAAATTGTCCTGCAGGCCATAGAGTATGAACCGGCAGTCGGCGAGGAGCAAGCAGATGAACAATAAGAATCTCTATCTTCCGGAAATGGCAACAATTAATGAGGTCATTGAGGAAACAGCAAATATCATGACCTTCCGGGTTATTTTGAACAATCCGGATGCCATGGAAAATTTCAGCTTTGAACCGGGACAGGTTGGGCAGCTCTCTTCCTTTGGCACCGGCGAGGCAACCTTTGTCATTAATTCTCCCCCCACCCGCAAGGAGTATCTGCAGTTCAGCGTCATGCGGGCCGGTGAGGTGACGAGCAAATTGCATTCCCTGAAACCGGGAGATCAGGTGGGTGTGCGCGCCCCTCTTGGCAATTATTTCCCCTATGAGGATATGAAGGGCAAGGATATTCTGTTCATCGGCGGTGGCATAGGTATGGCGCCGCTGCGTACCCTGCTGCTTTACATGCTCGACAACAGAAAGGATTACGGCAAAATTACCCTGCTTTACGGAGCTCGATCTCCGGTTGACATGGCTTTTAACTACGAGGTATCCTCTTGGTTAGAGCGAGATGATTTAGAGACGCACCTGACCATTGATGCCGAGTTTGAAGGGTGGCCGCATACCGTGGGCCTTATTCCCAATGTTTTACTCGATATAGCTCCAAGCCCTGAAAACTGTGTGGCCGTCACCTGCGGCCCCCCCATTATGATCAAGTTCACCCTGCAGGCCCTGGAAAAGCTGGGCTTTACGGATGAGCAGATCGTCACAACCCTGGAAAAAAGAATGAAATGCGGGGTTGGCCTCTGCGGTCGTTGTAACATCGGCACCAGTTATGTGTGCATGGACGGCCCTGTTTTTACGTATGCACAGCTGAAGGAGTTGCCAAACGAGCTGTAATTATTTTTTGTGATTGCAGTCAGTCTGCAGCAAATTTTCTTGAGTGTTCTTATAGTATATTTTTAACATAAAAATAATGAATACGTCATTTCTTGCATCTGCTCGAAATGACAGAGAAAACTGCAGACTTCTTTGTGAAAAGGCTTCAACCCTCTGAAAATCATCACCCCAAAAGGAGACAATGCTATGGCTGATAAAATTTTTCGGGTCAATATGACGGATCTGACAACTTCTGTAGAAGAAGTCCCAGCCGACTGGGCAGGCCATGGTGGACGTGGTCTTACTTCTACCATTGTGGCGGCGGAGGTTCCTCCCACCTGCCATCCACTTGGCCCAAACAATAAACTTGTTTTTGCTCCGGGACTGCTTTCCGGCACTGCTGCTGCAAACTCAGGCCGTCTTTCCTGCGGAGCCAAAAGCCCGTTAACCGGGACCATCAAAGAGGCCAATGCCGGCGGCACTTCAGCCCAGCTCCTGGCCAAAGCCGGCTGCAAGGCCCTTATTATCGAAGGCCAGCCAAAGGATGATAACTGGTACAGCCTGCACATAACCCCTGGAAATATTACTCTTAACAAGGAAGAGGAAGTTGTCGGCAAAGGAAATTTTGATGTTGTTGAAACCCTGACTGAGAGGTTGGGAAAACCTATGGGCATTATCACCATCGGTCCGGCCGGTGAAATGAAAATGGCGGCAGCCAATGTTTCCGTCAAGGATCCTGACGGCAAGATTCGTTCCTGCGGACGTGGCGGTCTTGGCGCTGTCATGGGTTCCAAACGGGTAAAATTCATCTCCGTTGATTCCATGGACGGCAAGGTCGAAATTGCCGATCCTGATAAATTTCGCGAAGCCAACAAGACCTTTGCCAAGGCCCTTGTCGATCATCCGGTCAGCCAGGCCCTCGGCACCTACGGCACCAACGTTCTTGTCAATATCATCAATGAATCCGGCGGTCTGCCTACGCGCAACTTCTCAAGCGGCCAGTTTGAAGGCCATGAGGAGATTTCCGGTGAAACCATGCACGACCTTATCAAAGAGAGGGGCGGCAGGGTCAAGCATAACTGCCACAAGGGTTGCGTTATTCAGTGTTCCCAGGTTTTTAACGATGCCAAGAAAAAATACAAGACATCGGGTTTTGAATACGAGTCAATCTGGGCTCTTGGCGCTGACTGTGCCGTTGACAACCTTGATCATATTGCCGAGGCGGATCACCTGCTCGATGATATCGGTATCGACTCCATAGAAACGGCTGTGGCCATAGGCGTTGCCATGGAGGCCGGAGTGCTGGAATTTGGCGACGGCGAAGGGCTTGTACGTATTTTAAGGGAAGAAGTTGCCAAGGGTACACCTCTTGGTCGCATCATCGGTGCCGGTGCCGCCACTGTTGGCCGCGCCTATGGCGTTACCCGGGTGCCGGTGGTTAAAAATCAGGCGATTCCCGCCTATGACCCCCGCGCCATCAAGGGTATCGGCATCACCTACGCCACTTCCACCCAGGGAGCTGATCATACCATGGGCTATACCATTGCCACCAACGTTCTCGGTGTCGGCGGCTCCGTTGATCCCCTTTCCAAGGAAGGTCAGGTGGAACTCTCCCGCAACCTGCAGATTGCCACGGCTGCCATTGATTCAACCGGTATGTGCCTCTTTATTGCCTTTGCAGCCCTGGATGACACCACCTGCCTGCCGGCCCTGATTGATCTTATCAATGCCCGTTTCGGTATTTCCCTTACAGGAGATGATGTTGTGAGTCTCGGTAAATATATATTGAAAACAGAGCATGACTTTAATACGGCGGCAGGCTTTACCAAAGAGGATGACAGGCTGCCGGAATTCTTCAGTCTGGAACCGGTAGCTCCCCATAATGTTGTCTGGGATTTTGAGGGTGAGGAAATCGATACCTTCTGGGACTTCTAATCCGATAATCATACTAAGCCCTCTGCCTCTATTCGGAGCCCCTCCTTATCGAATACCGGCAGAGGGCGGATGTATTCATACTGTAACTATTCAGCTGCACCCCATCTTTGAACGATCAGGCCCCCTCACATAGGCGGGCTATAGCCTCGCAGGCCTGCTTGTCCAAATCTGAGGCACATCTGAAAAGTTACGGTTTGGAGTTGAGGCCTATTTAGAGTCCTCGCTGAATAAATACTACATACTTACCGCGACATTCATCATGGCCAACAGAGCTGAGCCCATACATCACCTCACCCTGCTCATCCCGACTCAGGCCATGGAAAGGTTTACCACGCTGCTGCAGGGCGGAATTATTACAGAAATCGAACCTGCCATATCCGTAGGCGACTACCTCCTCTCCCTGCCTGGCTTTACTTCGCAATACATTGCTGATCGGGTGGAAACAATTTTCCTGGATGGTCTGCCGGTGGATGATCTGACAACACCGATCACCGGCAGCCGGCCTGTTCTGGCAATTTCAGCGGCCATGCCCGGACTTGCCGGGGCAATTTTTCGCAAAAACAGTTTTCATACAGCTTTAAGAACCATGCCTCTGAGGGAAACGGACGAGAGTGCACCCTGTGAGGAAAAAATCTCTGTTACACTCAAACTCTTTAACATGGTGGCAGTGGAAAGAGGACAAGATCTTTTTGCCCATGGCTGCCTTCTTCGCTCTTCCGGCTTACTGAAATTTATCAGCAAACGCCCCCAGCTGTTATCTGAAGTGCTGCAATGCGACTGTGATGACAAGCCGGTAACAAGCAGTGATTTGCAGCACGTCTTGCAGGGAGACATGGTTTTTCTGAAAATTCTGGCTGCCGGGGATACTCGTGTCATGTCAAATAAGTTTTGACGCATACGGTGGGTCGCCTTACATATGGCCGCTTTTCAGTGTCGGGAAAGGTTTCTCGACCTACACGACAATTGAAAGACATGACACGAGTGGGACAACAAAGAGTCATTCAGGGTAAATAAAAAGGTGGAAACAGTGAAAATAACCGTCAAACTCTTTGCCTTCTTTCGTCAGGACCGTTTCAAGGAGGAGGAACGCCGGTATCCCGATACAACGACTGTTACAGACGTTATACAAGGGCTTGGCATCGCCGTGGATGAAGTTGGTGTCACCATGATTAACTCCAGGCACTGCGCGCTCGACAGTTCCTTGAAAGCAGGTGACGTACTGGCAATCTTTCCGGTCATTGGCGGAGGCTGATATGAGCCTTGTTTCCAAGCTGCGAAAAAGAAGCAGAGACAATATTCTTTTTTTTGCTGATGCTCTGGCCCTGGCTGAAGAATGCGGCGTCAATTTGGCACTGGTTGAGCAGGCAGCACTTGAAAATGATATCTGGCCGGAAACCTATCTCCGCCACCGGGGAGTGTTCACGTCCATTGAGCAGCACCGCTTGCTTGGTTCCACTGTTGCGCTCATTGGCTGCGGCGGCCTGGGCGGCCAGATTTTTGAGGAACTTGTCAGGCTCGGTGTTGGCCGCATTATTGTCCTTGACCCTGACAGGTTTGCTGCCCACAATCTGAACCGTCAGCTCCTCTGTACTGCACCGGAGCTGGGTCTATTAAAGGTTGAAGCGGCGGTAAGACGTGCTAAGGCCGTGAATCCCGCTGTTACTGTTATTCCCCTGGCCAGGAAATTTTCTCAAAATATTAATGGCGAGGTTCGGCAGGCTCAGGTTATCCTGGACGCCCTTGATTCAGTTACCGACCGGCTTGAACTGGCGGATTTCTGCCATACAGCGGGTATTCCCCTGGTACACGGTGCCGTCAATGGCTGGTACGGCCAGATCGGTGTGCAGAAAGAAACCCTGCTTCTCAAAAAAATTTATCTCCATCCACCTGAGAATATCAAGGAAAAGCCTCTTGCTGTCATTTGCTGTACAGTGGCTGCTGTAGCGTCACTCCAGGTTGCCGAGACAGTTAAACTGCTTCTTCGTCTCGACTCGGAGCTTACTGACCGCTGGAAAAGCATTGATCTGCGCAGTTGCGAAATTGAACAGTTATAAAATCTTGTAGCAAGCCAACCCCAGTCTATTTTTCGGCCAGGTCCATGACAGTGGGGACAAGGCCGCAGACCACCCTGGCCATTCGTTCATAGTTGAGTTTTTCCGCTGTATCCGCAGAGGTATGGTAAGGCGCATAGCGATTAAAGGCAGTATCCGTGACCATGACGGCCTTATAGCCCTTGCGCCAGAAGGAAAGATGATCGGACCAACCGACACCGGGGATAAAGCTCGGTGCGGCCAGGCCCTCGGAGGGAAATCGGGCATGATCGCGGAAGGATTTGATTGATTGGCGAACAAGCTGGCGTGAGCCGATATTGCCGACAAAACCTATGAAGTTTGCAGTATCCGGATAAAAAATGGAAAAAGGAAAGGGATATTCCTGGCTGTCCGGCTCGTCGCTATAATAGCCGATGGTTTCCAGGCAGAGCATGGCAACAATATTTTCCTTTCTCTTTTTGCACCGGGCTGCATAGAAGGCGCTGCCCATCTTGTTGCTGAAGAAAAAAGGGGGCTCTTCATTGGCAAAGAACACCAGGCGAATGGTTTTGTCTGGTCCCGTATCTGCAAGGAGGCGAGCCAGTTCCAACAGCCCTGCCACCCCGGATGCGTTGTCATTTGCTCCCGGGCAGTCGCTGACTGAGTCATAATGGGCACCCACCACCACGACCTCTTCCGGCTTTCGCTTGCCGGGAATTTCCACCTCTAAATTAACGGCAACGACATTATACGCGGTAAATTCCTGCTTTTTGGGATTATAGCCCATGCTTGACAGGGCCTCTTCAAGATAGCTGACAGTGGTCGCCATGGACGGGGGCTGCCATATATTGCGGGCACCGATGTCCTGGGCCAGGGTGTAGACATGTTTTTTGAGCTGATCCGCAGTGTGCTGTTCACCGGAAGTCAGGGCCGGAAGCGTTCCGGTGAAGGATGTTCCGGGCATATTCGCACAGAAAAAAAGACCGCTCATAAGCACCAGTAAAAGAGCTGCAGGGATGCAAAAGGCCCTGAGCCATTGCCACTTTCCTTGAGGGCATATTCTGAATTTTTTTCGATCCATTGATGCCCGAGTCTTTCAAGGCCAGTGTATCGTGTAGAGATCCGACCTGCGGCTTTCAAGGTTGCGTACACTGCCGTGTTTACGAATTTCCTTTAACAGATCAAGGTCGAGATCGGCCAGCAGCGTCATCTCGGTATTCGGCGTTGCCTCGGCGGCAACTGCGTCATGGGGAAAGGCAAAATCGGATGGCGTAAAAATCGCTGACTGGGAATACTGGATATCCATGTTTTCCACCTTGGGCAGGTTGCCGACACTGCCGGTAATCGCCACATAGCATTCATTTTCTATGGCCCTGGCCTGGGCGCAGCGCCTGACCCGCAGGTAGGCGTTTTTGGTATCCGTCCAGTAGGGCACCAGCAGGATTTTGATGCCCTTGTCGGCCAGCATGCGGGGAAGCTCCGGGAACTCGACGTCAAAGCAGACCAGAATGCCAATTTTGCCGATATCCGTGTCGAATACTTTCAGGTCTTTTCCGCCCTGAAATCCCCACCACTCAGCCTCATCAGGGGTGATATGCAGCTTGTATTGCGAGTCCCAGGTGCCGTCGCGGCGACAGAGAAAAGCCACGTTAAACAGCTTGTCATCCTCGTAGATAGGCAGGCTGCCGGTGACGATATTGGTGTTATATTTCATGGCCATCTGCAGCATTTCATCCCTGAGCTGCTCTGTTAACTCTGCCAGGGAACGCATGGCCAGGGAGGGGTTTTTCTGGTCATAATTTGCCAGCAGCGGCGCATTGAACATCTCCGGGAAGAGTAACAAATCAACATTATAGCCGGACACGGCATCGACAAAAAATTCAATCTGCTGCAGCAGGTCATCAATGCCGTTAAACGGTCGCATCTGCCATTGTACCGAGCTTATCCGGGCATTTGATTTTCTGCCCCAGATCATTTTTTTCTTCTTGCTCTGGTAAAAGATATTGTTCCATTCCAGCAGCACGGCATAGCTTTTCGAGCGCGTATCTTCAGGGATGTAATTGCGAATAGCCCTTTTGGGATGAAAATCATTGGATAGCTGAAAGGTCAGGACCTGGTCGACAATCTCTCTTTTTATGACCTTGTCGATATACTGGTCCGGGGTAAGCTCTTTGGCATATTTTGAGTAGCCTGGAATACGTCCGCCGACAACAATGCCTTTGAGATTTAATTTTTCGCACAATTCCTTGCGGGCATCGTAGAGTCTCCTGCCAAGTCGCATGCCGCGGTAATCTTTATCGACAAAAACGTCAATGCCGTACAGGTAGTCGCCTTCCAGGTCATTTTTGCTGAATTTTCCCTCCGCAACAATATCCTCATAGGAATGGTCGTCTTCAATCTTCGAGTAGTCAACCATAAGGGTCAGGGCGGCGCCGACAACCCGTCCCATATCCTCAATACAGATCTGACCGTCAGGAAATATGGTAAGCAGCCTTGAAATTTCATCCCTGGTCCATGCCCCGCCCATTCCTGAATAGGCCTGCTGCATGATGGCTTCGATCTCATCATAATCCGCCGTGGTGAGATTTCTTATTTTCAATTTATGGTCTGCAGTCTCAGTCGTCATGTCCCCTCCTTTATTGACACAGCGTACAATATCCAAAATATATTCGTATTCAAATAGTATCATTCCCTGTATGGAAAACAAGAAGATAGTTGCATGAAAAGGTCGTATTTCAGGTGCGCAGAATGGCATTTCCCGGATTGGAATTGCCCAGGGAATGAAACCGGATGAAGCTTGGGGATGATTTGTCGGTGGTGCGGAAGGTTCGGTGGCGTAGCGGGTGAGATTGTTGCCATGCGAGGTCGCAGGGGCCTCGCATGGCAACAGTCAAATTTTATAGAGACGGGCCGGCGCTGAACACAATGTTTTCAAAGGTTCGATTCAGAGTTTTGCTTTTGAAAACGGGCATGACCATGCCGGGTTTTAAGGTGAGAGTGTTATTGACAGCTATCTCCATTTTCGGAATAGCAGCCCATGTTTTTTGGCCTTCGTTTTCCAGAAGGACATAGGTGTAGCCTCCGCTATCCATTGTTTCCATGACTTTCCCGGACACGGCAACCATTCCTCCTTGGCCCGGTGAAAGGGCGAGGGCGCTGCCCATTGTCAGAGAAAAAAAGAGAGAAAATACGAAAGAGAATACAGCGATTTTTTTTGTCAGCATTGTGTCGTCCTTCTTAATGTTTTTGATTGTGAGGTGCATTGCTCTTGTTCGTTTGTGAATTATTCTCCAAATAAGCAATATACAGGCCGCTAAAGGGATTTTGCGATTTCTGGTTTTTATATCGGAGAGTTATAATGAAAAGAAAGTTCGAAGAGCGCTTCAGTGAAGGCATGGCATATGCCCAAGAGTAGGTGATTTGCCCCTCCTGCCAGGATATTCTCCTTGACAGTAAAAGGTGCGCCAATTTATCGTAATACGAGTCTTTCGACCTTTCTATCCATACTAAGGGTGTGAACCTGTTTTGCCCTTTTTTCATTCTGGCTAATCTTAAAATGAGGAATGAGAACGCCATGATTTCACTCAACATCAATGACAAAAATTATCATCTTGAAATTGAAGAGGACATGCCCCTGCTCTGGGTTATTCGCGAGCATATCCAGCTTACCGGTACAAAATTCAGTTGCGGAATCGGAGAGTGCGGGGCCTGCACGGTCCATATTGACGGTGAGGCCATGCCTTCCTGCCAGATAACGGCAAAGGAGGCGGAAGGAAGAAAAATCACCACCATTGAAGGACTGGCGGATAACAATCCGGTGCGCCTTGCCTGGATCGAGGATGAAGTACCGCAATGCGGCTATTGCCACTCCGGTCAGATTATGCGGGCTGTTTCTTTCCTTGCCGAAAACCCCAAACCGACCGATGAGGACATTGATGTTGAAATGAGTGGCAACACCTGCCGATGCGGAACCTATCAGCGTATTCGCCGCGCCATTCACAGTGCCTCCGAAAAGATGGAGAAAGGAGGGAAATCATGAAAGCAATCATTAATATGAGCCGGCGTGATTTCTGCAGAACCGGGGCGCTGCTCGGTGGAGGGCTGGTTCTTGGCGTCTATTTCCCCGGCAGCAGAGCAGGTGCAAATGAAGCAGCCGTAAATTCCGTTTCCTTTATCCCCAACGCCTTTATCCGCATCAGCCCTGATGACAGCGTGACCATCATTGTCAATAAATCCGAAATGGGCCAGGGGGTTTACACCTCGCTGCCCATGCTCATTGCCGAGGAACTGGAGCTTGACTGGCAGAAAATCGGCATAGAACCGGCCCCGGTTGATCCGGCCTATAATCATACCGAATGGGGAATTCAGGGTACCGGCGGCAGCACAAGCATACGTACGACCTGGGAACAGCTCCGCAAGGCAGGCGCCTCGGCCCGGGTCATGCTGGAGGCTGCTGCCGCAGCAACGTGGAATGTCTCCCCGCAAAGCTGCCGGGCTGAAAACGGCTATGTTGTTCACAAGGGCGGCAGTAAGCGACTGTCCTTTGGTCAGCTTGCAGAAAAAGCCGCAACCATTGAAGTGCCCCAGGAGGTTGCCCTGAAAAAGCCCGAAGATTTCAAGGTGCTCGGCACTGTCAAAAAACGACTTGATACTCCAGCTAAAACAGACGGCTCGGCTGTTTTCGGTATTGATATCCGGGTGCAGAACATGCTTACCGCCGTGGTTGCCAGACCACCAGTGTTCGGTGGCAAGATCAGACGTTTTGACGGATCGGCGGCAAAGAAGATTTCCGGCGTCAAGGCTGTGGTGCAGATCGACCGAGGCCTGGCCGTGGTTGCCGATACTTTCTGGAGTGCCAATCGTGGCCGCCAGGCCCTTAAGATCGACTGGGACCTCGGCCCCCTTGCCGAACTAGACAGCACCAAGCAGCTTCAGGAGTATAAAGAAATGGCTGCCAAGCCCGGACTGGTGGCTGCGCAGAGAGGTGATGTGGCCTCAGCTTTGAAATCTGCAGCAAAAACAGTCACTGCCGAATACACCGTGCCCTACCTTGCCCATGCGCCCATGGAGCCGCTCAACTGTGTTGCTGATGTACGTGCCGACAGTTGCGAGATCTGGGTGGGCACCCAGCTGCAAACCCTGGATCGCAATGCGGCCGCTGCCGCCACTGGACTTGCCCCTGAGAAAGTCAAGCTGCATACTACCTTTCTGGGCGGCGGTTTTGGCCGTCGCGCCGTGGGCGATGGCCATTTTGTCCTGGAGGCGGTACAGATCTCCAAAGAGGTAAAGGCTCCAATCAAGGTTATCTGGACCCGGGAAGACGACATTCATGGCGGCTATTACCGTCCTGCCGCCTATAACTCCCTGGCTGCCGGCCTTGGTGAAGACGGGCTGCCCGTTGCCATGCAGCATACTATTGTCGGGCAATCCATTGCCAAGGGCACGCCTTTTGAGGCGGGAATGATCAAGGACGGCGTTGATGATACATCGGTGGAAGGGGCCTATGATTCTCCCTACGATGTGCCCAATTTTCTTGTTGATTACCATATGGCGCCGGATGGGGTGCCCGTGCTCTGGTGGCGTTCCGTGGGGCATTCCTATACCGCCTTTGTCAAAGAGGGCTTTATCGATGAACTGGCCCATGCCGCTGGCCACGACCCCTACATGTATCGCAGGAAACTTTTGGACAAGCATCCGCGCGTGCTTGGCGTCCTTGATCTTGCCGCCCAGAAGGCCGGCTGGGAAAAGGCCACCCCCCAAGGTGTGTCCCGGGGCATCGCGGTCCATGAATCTTTTGGCAGTTATGTTGCCCAGGTGGCCGAAGTTTCTGTAGGTAAATACGGGGCACCAAAGGTGCACAGGGTGGTCTGCGCTATAGACTGCGGCCATATTGTCAACCCGGACACCATTGAGGCCCAGATGGAATCAGCCATTGTTTTTGGCCTTTCCGCCGCCTTGCATGGGCAGATCACTTTTAAAAACGGTCGCGTTGAGCAGAGTAATTTCCATGATTACCCTATGCTGCGCATGGATGAAATGCCCAGGGTCGAGGTTCATATCATGAAGAGCCAGGAGCCTCCGGGCGGAGTGGGCGAGCCCGGGGTGCCGCCCATTGCCCCGGCTGTTGCCAATGCCTTTTTTGCTGCCGGCGGCATTCGCATGCGGAGCCTGCCCATGACTGTAGCGGCAATTAAAAAAGCGGGCGCTTGAGGGCGGATGACGAACTATGGATGATTTATCTCTCTTTGAGGAGGTTGTTCGCCTGAAAAAATCAGGCCAGCCTGCAACATTGGTCACCGTGGTGGCAACCAAGGGTTCAACCCCCAGGAAGACCGGGGCCAAAATGCTGGTTCACGGCGACGGCACAATCTCCGGCACCATCGGCGGGGGGAAAACCGAAGCGGATACCATAGAGGCTGCCCTGCGCTCCATGCAGACGGGCGAGCCCGGCCTGCTGTCTTTTTCGCTCACCGAGCAGCACGGCCATGTCTGCGGCGGGGATGTGACCATCTACCTTGAGCCGTTGCATGTCACTCCCCTTGCCCTCATAATCGGGGCCGGCCATGTGGGTCGGGCTGTTGGTCGCATGGCTGGGGAAGCCGGTTTTCTGGTCAGGATCATTGATACTTCAGGCCGGTCAGATGCAAAAGAGGTTATCCCCAGCCCTGTTGACAACTTGGAAGAGACATTCGCCGCTCTCGGCGTCAGTTCAAATTCCTTTCTCTTTATTGCCACAAGCGAACATAAACAGGATTTTGTTGCTGCCGCTGCCGCCCTGAAAACCTGTGCCTGCTATGTCGGGGTCCTGGGCAGCACCAGAAAACGGGCGGCCATGGAAAACTTTCTTCAAGAGCGCGGATATCCGGCAGAAGATATGAGTCGCATTATTTCGCCGGCAGGCCTTGATATCAGGGCGGAAACCCCGGAAGAGATTGCTGTCAGTGTCGTGGCCCAGATGATCCAACAGCGAAGGACAAGCCCGTGAGCCGCATCGCAGCCATCCTTCTTGCTGCCGGAAAGTCCAGTAGAATGGGGCAGAATAAACAGCTTCTGCCTCTGGACGGCAAACCGTTTATCCGCCATTGCCTTGATAGTCTCCTTGAAGCCGGAGTTGTGGATATTGTCGTGGTGCTGGGGGCAAACGGTGCGGAAATCGAGCCGGTTATTGCCGACCTGCCCGTTTCCCTTGTCTGGAATTCTGACCCTGAAAGCGACATGGCCGCTTCGGTGCGGATCGGGCTTACGGCATTGCCGGACAGGACTGGCGGCGTTCTTGTCTGCCTTGGGGATCATCCCCTGGTATCAGCGGCAACGATCAAGGACGTAATGGCGTATTACAAAACACATCCGAATAAAATTATCATCCCTGTTTGTAACGGAAAAAGGGGACATCCCACCCTCTTTCCTCTCACCATTATTGAAGAGATTTTTGCTGTTGCAACGCTGCGGGATATAGTGCATCAAGACGCCAGGCGTGTTGCACTGCTCGATATTTTCGACCCAGGAGTGACTGCGGACATTGATACTCCGGAGGATTTTCAGCGTATTGCCTCTTCGCCCTTGCCGACATGACCATCACGCTTTGGCCTTTATTGCAATTGAATAGCAGTTGGAGACCAATACATTTGAACAACGAATGACACATCGGGTCCAGCCGCTGACAAGGCAAATTCATCCCCTTCAACAAGGTAGACCTGATCGCCTGACTCAATATTGTTTTTTTCCTCTTTTGTTATGACTATCCCATTTCCTTTCAGCACAGTAATGAGCACTTCGCTGTTCTCCACCGGATATAATGTCGTTTTCTCCTGATAGGGTATTCCCGCTGTTTGGGTTCTTGATTGTGGTTGCGTTGCGATGAGTCGATTCGTGCTTTCGATGAATTGGCTTTTTAACCATATTTCCATTATGTCTCTCCTGATTTTCCCTGATTTTTGCGCTTTGTCCCTTATTGCGGGGCGTCAATTCCCAGCCTGTCAGCCTCCTGGCTGATTATCGGAATGCCGAGGATCTCGGAGAGCAATTCGTCTGAAATAAGGTCCCACACGCCATCGGGTATTTCGACCTGCACCGTTGGATCGGTGTCATCCGGGTCCTTAAAGAGAAAAAGCAGCTTGGTCATTCCATTGGCCGCGTAATCAGGCCCTTTTGACCAGCCGTCATTATCCCAGTCTATGTAGGGGTCCTGGAGCATGAGAGACGACAGATCATGGGGTGCTGCCTGCAGATTGAACATTTCGTTCAGCTTTTCCAGGATGACATTGGCGATCAGGGCATGCCCTGTGTAGCCGGGATGCACGCCGTCAAGACAGAAGCCGCTGCCCCGGACCCATTTTCTGTTAAAGGTTTTGCCGTTCAGCTCAATGGAGATTCCGCCGGTGAAGGCGGCGTTGAGATAAGCGCCGACATCGATAAGGTGGACTCTTGGGCCGTAGGCCGCAGCCACCTGGTTAATGGCGGCATTAAAGGTGTCGATCCTGGCCATGATGAACTGCTGCTCGGCCTCGGACAGGACCAGGCCGTCGCGCTGCTGTCCGTCTGTTTCGAGCACCTTGTTCACCTCATCCGTGCTAAAGCCCGTTGCCAGCATGGAATACATCATACCGAAAGTAAGCAATGAAACCCTGTCGCCCGCCAGATAGTCGGTTATCGGTTGACCTGGTTCAGCCACGCGCTTAAAGGTTGGCGGCACGGTGTAGCCGGGATCAATCTTGCGCAGGTAGAATTCTAGATCGTCGGAATCTATCAGATAGCCCACTGCACTGTAGTAAGGCAGGGTGATAAGCACCAGATCTTTTGCAACCGGAGAATTCTCGGTTTCGGTCAAAAGCCTGGATACCAGTCTTTCGTATTGGGCGGCAAAGTCCGCCGCCTCCGTCAGATTGCGCTCAATGGCACTCTGGGTATAGGGTTCAAACGATACTGCCCCCTGCTGTTCGCCAAAGGCAAGCAGCAGACGCAGGGCGGGCTTTAATTCATTTTTCAGCAGATCAAAGGGCAGTGGTTGAAACTGCGGATTGCTGCCACCGCCTCCTAAAGCTGCCAAACTCGAATCGTTATTGCCGATCCAGAGCAGCATAAGGGCGTTTTCGATTCTTGCCCGCGGCGCACCCTCGTTTAAGAGCCAGATTGCCCCATCAAGCTGGGATAATGATTGTTTGGCATAGAGATTCAAAGGGTACAGGACCTTGTCATATTTATCCTTCAACCCGGCCGGCAGCAGGCGGTCGGCCAGCAGGTCGCTGCCCAGATAGGATTCCTCTGCACCCACTCTTTTATAATAATGCAGGCCCTCAAGCGTAAAGACTTCGGCCCCATCCACGGCCAGGTTGGTCGGTATCTCAAATGGCTCCAGTCTCTCTTCTTCAACGCTGAAAAACGGTTGGGAAAAATAGAGATCCATGACCTCGGAAAGTGGATCCGCAACCTTCTGGAGGTAGGCATTGGAGGTATTGATCCAGTTGTTGGTGGCGTCAAGGGTGCCGTGGGAAAGGCTGTCGCCGAGCCCGATCAGTATTGTGCCTGGCTGCTCTGTTGCTTCAGGGTAGGTAACCTTCAGCACCTGCATGCGCATGCCCGTCTTGCTCTGGCGGATGATGCCGAGTTCATCCCTGCCATCGCCGTCCACATCGCCAAAGGCGATGCCGGTGACAAAGCTGTCCTCATCCCAATCCCTGCCTCCGCTGCCAACCAGAAGACTGTGAAATCCTAACTCCGCATCATCAAGCAGCCAATATCTGGAATTGACGGTTGCCGAGCGGCCGATACCGGTTTCACTCCTGCCGTTCCCATCCACATCGCCAAAAGCAATCTGGAACTGGTATTTTGCTGTGGTGGTTGTGGGTTCGCCGCCACCGCCTGCAGTCAATTCCTGGAAGGAATGCAATGCGTCATCAAGGACCCAGTATCGTTCTTCGCGGTTATTGGCAAAAGTCTGCGCCAGCCTGCCAAGTCCGAGTTCATCCCTGCCATCGCCGTCCACATCGCCAAAGGCAACCGAAGTTGCATAGCGTCCCAATTGCCACATTTCCCCAAAACTGAACATTTCAGCAAAGCCAGCCGCCTCATCGTCCACAACAAAGAGCCGGGCTCCTTTGGCTGTCTTTCTGGTTACAGCTAATTCATCCATGCTGTCGCCGTCCACGTCGCCAAAGGCAAGAGAGGTTGGCGAGGAGAAAAGCTCCCAACCCCTGCCGCCGGCATGAAGCTCTTTAAATTGATGAGCGGCATCGTCAAAGATGAAATAGCGGTCGCCGATTATCGACTGCTTCGCCACGGCGATTTCGGCAAGACCATCGCCGTCCACATCGCCAAAAGCAATGGCCGTGGCATAGCTTGCAGGGCTCCAGTCTTCACCGCCGCTGAAAAGTTGATTAAATCCCGACAGGGCATCATCAAGGACGACAAATCGATATCCTGCAGTGCTGGAGCGGGCCACTCCCACCTCATCAATTCCGTCGCCATCCACGTCGCCAAAGGCCATGGAAACAGCAGAGCTGCCGCTTCCCCATTCAGCCCCGGACTCAAAGAGAATTTTGAAGGAATGCGCGGCATCATCCAGAATAAAAAATCTGGCGCCGCTTTCTGTTTTCCTGGTGATGCCAATTTCTTTCAGGCTGTCGCCGTCTATGTCGCCGAAGGCCACAGAGGTTGCATAACTGCCGCTTTCCCAGTCGCTGCCGAATTCGTACAGGCTGGACATTTCCCGTGACGGGGCCAGCAGCCCGTCATTCGTAAGTTTGCTGCCGGGAGAGTTGACACACTGGAGGCGGTCCTCAACGTATTGACCGCCGCAGAACCTGCCGTCTCCTGTCCAGATATATTCGCCGGGATTTCCCGGATCGCTTGGAAAATATGCCGAAAGGTCATCCGCAAGGGGAGCCTCCGGATCACCGGCATTTACCAGCTCGAAATCAGCGGCAAAGCCTCTCCCGCACCGTTGGGTCGGGTCGATGTTCTCGTTGCATTGTTCGATGGAGAGATAGGTTCCGTGTTTCCGGTAGGATACGAAAATTTCAGATAACGGCCCGCATGTGTTCAGCACCTCTTCACCGACATCCCCAGGGGTGCCTGCATGGGCTGTTGTTTTCACGCTGAATAAACGCCATCCCATCTCGCAGGTCTGATCCGGCATCAGGGTATAGGTGAAGGATTCCACGTCTCCCGGATGGCTGTCCAATTCGAAAATCCCGCCGCAATCATTCCGGTAGAGAATTGAAAAAGTGACTGCTAAAAAGTCCGGATCCCGAGGATGTGTTCTCACCCGGTAGACAGCCACACCCGGGTTCTCTTCCTCTGCCGGCCAGGAGCATGTTTCATTCCTGTGATACCAGACGCGATAGGGGAAAAAATGGACAGCCAATTCTTCTGCTGATGGTGCAAGCTCCGCCTGTGAAAAGTCTTCCTCCGTCTCCGATGCTGCTGCAGCGCATGTCGCGGGTGCGAGAGCGAGGAGCAGTGAGTAGCACAAAAATCCTAAAAATAATGCATTCCCGATACTCTGCCGCCGTTCATGTCTCTTTTCAAATGGATTGCTCATCATTTTCTCCCTCCGGCGTTTTACGCGGACTTTTTTTGTTGCGGCCGTTAAACGGAAAAGGCCTCCATACCAGGTGGCGTGCCTGGCATGAAGGCCTTTTTAAATGATCGATAAGTTGATGGTCTCGCAAAAAGCTCCCAAACTGACCATCCGCCAACGAAATATCAACAAGTTACATACTTGTCGGCGGCGGTTGAGGGGGTTTTTACGAAACCGTCATAAGTTGGAAAAACAAATTTGCATTTTCCTCCTCCTCTCTAGGTAATAGAAAATTGCCGTAGGCAGGTCAAGTTGTTTTTTGCCTAACCTGGATTCGGAATATTTTTTGCTTTTAACTTAATTATGCTTTTTTTCTGGCATGCCCAAAAAACTGTATGGCGATTGTTTTAAAGGGCTCTCCTGTAAATAACGATCACGGGGAACGAAATGATGAAACGGATTAGCGGAAGCAGAATGGTATGTTTATGGTCCGTACGGCAAAGTCTCCCTGGGGGCTGATGGCTGTCCTGACTGGAGCGGTGTAAATAACATCGTTGTCCCGGGAAGTCTGACGCCGTACTCAGTGTCAATCGACTGGTATGATCTTCAGTTTCTTCCGATTGCTCAGGATTCTGCATTTCTTCGGCGTTAACATTTTCCTGTATCGCTTTTTTATCCGCCAGATCTACCTGATGGATGCTCTGTACCTCGCCATCTTCAGTCAGATAGATTCCAGAATCTTTCATCTGGCCCTGGAAATCTCCTGCGTCACTGGAAAAACTGAAAGGGGAATCTGTATTAGCCAGACAGATTGCGCTGATTTCTGCATCCAACAGGCTTTGCATCATTTCATTTCCCTGTTCATCCCGGCCCAGAATCGAGAGTTCGTTAAAAATAGCATCATTCTCATCGATCCAGGAATTGTCGTCCAGATCATATTCAGCCAATCCTGAAGTCAAGCCGGAGGAATTCCTGAAGTTGCTGGCCGAAATGGGCTGGGGGAGAAATTGAGAAGTAGTCTGGGAATTAAAGGAAAAGGTTGTGGGCCATCTCCCTTGAGGTGTAAATGTACCCTGTTCCAGGGTGAAATAAAGTGAAAATTACTCAGAGGGGAAGAACTATATTTCCCTCTGCTCGTACCGAAAGAAGATGCACTGTTCAGTTCTTGCATATTCGACGAGGCGCGAAGGCGGACAATCTCCTGATATGGTTGACTTTGTCAAGGTAAAACGCATCACTCCTGTTGCTTTTTTTTGTAAAAAATATTTGTGCTTCTTCCAGTGCATGGCCAGAGACGGGATCATCATGTTTCGACGGTTGATCACTCTGATATGCTCGGATTGGGTACCGTATGACTTGGCTTCGTCGCGGAGCTTCCTCTGTCTAGAATCTGGAGTTTCAGCTTACGCTTATTCCTTTAGGAGGTCCGAGGTTTCTCCATACCGTGACCGCATCTCTGGCGATGAACTGGAAGTTATGTAACTGCCTATTAAGTATACAAATAAAATGTCACATTTTTTTGTAACATTTAACAATTTCAGGTTCAGTATTTGTGTTTGTGGGTGTCAAGGCTGCGCAGCACCCGCTGAAGGCGGGCTTGGCCTTGACACCCACAAACACAAATACTACTCCGCCGTTTGGTTTATGCAGCCACTGGTAACTCTTGAGCGATTGCCCATACAAATCCTGAGAGCTCTCGGGCAATCGCCGTTTTAGCAACATTGCTTTTTTTGCCTTTACCGACAAGCGCCCGATATCGATTACACAACCTGACTTGAGCATTCCAAGCAATTTTTTTTATTTCCTCAGGCAAACCTTCCTGACGTTTTTTAATTGCTTTGCTTACTCTTGCAGGTAACCGGTAGGATTGAGCTGCTTCAACAAGAGCCCTGCGAACATGGCCGTTGCCTGTTTTTGTTATTGAACCTCGTCTTTCCTTACCACCACTTGAGTGCTCCGATGGGATAAGACCGAGGTAGGCCATAAGGCTTTCAGGGTGATCAAATCGTTTTAGGTCGCCAAGTTCTGAAATTAAAATGGCCGCAGTTACTGTTGATATACCCCGCATGGCCTGAAAAGCTTTGTAATGAGACTGCAGGCTGCATGTGGCATAGAAATAGCCGCTAACCAATTGAAATGAGCCGGTGTCCAGCTTGTTTTGCCTGAATATATTATGTTGTGCCGAAGCAAAAAGGCTTTAAGCTGTTGTTTGGCGGTGTGAAGAGCTTTGCGGACATCACCTCTGCCTCGACTTAGATCTCGTAACGCTTCATCTGCTTCGCTTGGTACGTATACAGCTGTGAGTTCACCGGCACGGTGAAGCCTGGCAAGTTTTTTTGCATCTCGGCGATCATTTTTGATCCGATCCCCACTCTTTGTGGGGATTTGGGAGGGTGCTACTACAGTGCAATCCAGCCCATTACCGGTAAGGTGGCGATATAATGCATAACCACAAGGACCAGCTTCATAAACAAACTTTAACTCTACTCCTTTTGAGATTTGTTTTCGAATGAACTTGTCAAGTTGGCTCATGTCGTAGTCAATATTGCCGTAAACCCTGACTTCTCCATTCCTATTTTCATCGGCGATGGCGATTGTAATAAATTTTTTGTGGACGTCTAGACCTATGTACTTTACTCTTTTCATCAGACCTGCCTCCTTAATTTTGGCTCTGTATTGGGTGTATAATTATTCAATATAACCCACGATGGTTAAGGAGTGCAGGTTGTTTTGATGTCAACCATTATGTCTAGACTCCCGCCTCCGCGGGAGTGACGGTGGGCTTGGTTATGTCATTCCCGCGGAGGCGGGAATCCAGTATTGGAAACTTGGCAACAGGAAAGTGGCAATTTTTAACTGAGAATTGTTTATAAGCATATTTCAGAAAATGCAGAAATAAAATAATCGAAAAACAGCTTGCCCAAACGCATTGTGTTCGCTAAATAAAAAAACATTTTCAATGTGGTCAGTTTTCGTGTCAATGGAGTCATAATCCGCCGGAAACCTATCGAGATTCCCGTCTATGCGCCGGTAGCTCAGGTCGTTTGAGCAACAGGCTTTTAAAGAGAAACAATGGAGAAAATCCAATGTCATATTCCTGTATGCCATTTAATGACGAGCCCTTCTTCTTTGATGGAGATGATGTGCACAAAATTGCTGATGAGCGAACCATCAGTCTGGGGCTGAAGTGTTTTAAAGAGAATAGAGTATTGGAAATCGACCAGGATGAAAAATCTCTCTGGGCTGAAGTTGAGGATGAAGATTTTTCGGATATTCCTCTGGAAGTTCAGATAGACCTCTCTTCTGAAGGAAAATTGTTTTTTTCCTGTGATTGCAATGAAAGTGAAGGGGCTGTCTGCCTCCATCAGGTTGCGGTCCTCAATGCCTTTGCCGATCAGTGCCAGGAGGTTGACGGTCTGCTCTCCGCCGCAGATACCGCCATTAAAGACAGGATAAAACGGGGGAAGTCAGAAGTTCTTGTTGAGGCTGAAAGTGGTGAACCCTGGTTCGGCAGTTGGCGGGCCTCTTCTGTGAATGCTCATTTCCCCAGGTCATATCGGGTGACCATCCGAAGTCTGCGCAAGCGGGCGAATTTCTGCAACTGTCCTGATTTCACCGGCAACCAGCTCGGTACCTGCAAGCATATCGAGGCAGCCCTGCATAAGATCAAAAAACATCCGGAATATGAGACTTTTAAAAGCCAGCCGGCCCCTTTCCCCTATGTCTATCTGGACTGGAGCCGGGAAGAAGCGCCGCATGTCATCCTGCATCGCAGCCCGGATATGGCTGCTGACCTGCAATTCTTTCTTGACGATTATTTTGGTGCTGACGGCATTTTTACAGGTCGGATGCCTGATGATTTTTTTCGTTTTGTTGAGCTTGCTGATGAGCGTGGTGATGTGCATATTGGTGAGGATGCCCTTGGCTGGGCACGTCATTTAGCTTCAGAGGCAAGCCACAGGTTGCGGGCAGCTGAAATCCGCCGCCGGATCGAAAACAGCCGGGGGCGTCTACCTGGCATCAAGGCCAGGCTTTACCCATATCAGATTCAGGGAACCGCCTTTCTCGCCGGTACGGGGCGGGCTCTGCTCGCCGATGATATGGGGCTTGGTAAGACATTGCAGGCAATTGCAGCCGCTGTCTGGCTTAAAGAGCATGAGGGGGTAAAAAAAATTCTCATCATCTGCCCTGCCTCTCTCAAACAGCAGTGGGCCAGGGAAATAGATAAGTTCACCGACCTGCAGAGTCAGATCATTCAGGGGCCTCCGGCCAAGCGAGGGGTTCAATACCGGCGCCAGGTGGATTTTTTCATTCTCAACTACGAGCTGGTGCTCCGCGATCTCAGTGTGATGAACGAGATACTGCGGCCGGATCTGATCATTATGGATGAGGCTCAGCGCATCAAGAACTGGCGTACCAAGATTGCCTCGGCGGTCAAACTCATCCCCTGCAGGTATGCCTTTGTGCTCACCGGAACCCCCCTTGAAAACAGACTGGAAGACCTTTACAGCCTCATGCAGGTGGTGAATCCGAAGATCCTCGGACCACTCTGGCGCTACATGGTGGATTTTCATGTTACCGATGAAAGGGCCAAGGTTCTGGGCTACCGCAACCTGTCCCTGCTTCGACAGCGACTTGAGCCGGTCATGCTGCGCCGTGACAGGAGTCTGGTCAGTGAACAGCTTCCGGCGCGTATCACTCAACGTCTTGATGTGGGCATGACCGGCAAACAGATTGAAATTCACGATGCCGCCATGAGCAATGCCGGTCGCCTGGCCACCATTGCCAGGCGAAGACCACTCACCCCAAGTGAGCAGAATCGTTTGATGGCCGCCCTGCAGCAGGCCAGAATGGCCTGTAATGCTGCCGGTCTGGTGGACAAGGAAACAGAAGGCAGCCCCAAACTCGATGAACTTGTCGATATCCTCGATGAAATCTGTCTGCAGTCCGGTTTGAAGGCTGTTGTCTTTTCTCAATGGGAGTTGATGACCCAGATGGTGGAAAAGCGCCTGCGCCGAATGGGGCTGGGCTATGTCCGTCTGCATGGCGGCGTGCCGACAGCCAAACGCGGCGAGCTCATGGACAGGTTTCGGGAGGATGATGCCGTCCAGGTCTTTATATCCACTGATGCCGGCGGAGTCGGACTCAATCTCCAGTCCGGTTCAGCCCTGATCAATCTGGACGTGCCCTGGAACCCGGCCGTGCTGGAGCAGCGCAATGCCAGAATCCACAGGCTCGGACAGACAAGAACCGTGCAGATTATTACCATGGTGGCGGCAGACTCCTATGAGGAACAGGTTCTCTCGCTTGTCAACACCAAACAGAACCTTTTTGACAATGTAGTAAAGGAAGACGCTACCGAGGATGTGGTTGGTGTTTCCAAAAAGCTGCTGGAAACCCTGATTGATGAGCTTGCTGAAAAAAAGGAACCTTTTCCTGGCGCACCTGCTGAGGAATCTGAATCAGATGAAGGGCATGATAATGAAGTGATGAAGGGCAAGGAATCGTCTTCCGTGCCGGACAATGCGGTGGAAGAGGCCATTCGCTCTGCTATTGAGCAGTTGCAGGAAAATTTTGGCCCGCGCATAGAGCGGATTCTCGGCTCCCGGGGTGGCTTGATTGTTGTGCTTGACCAAGTGGATGGCGAGGCGGAAGGCATTGCCGTACGACTATCGGAAACCGTGCCCGTGGCCCTTATCGATCCGCGGACCCTGCAGAGTCTGAGCCGATTGGGAACGGCCTCTCCTCTGGCAGAAACCAGAACCTATTTTAATGCCGATGAGCAGATGCAGGAGAATGCTACCGGGCCATCGAGACTTTCGCAAGCAGCAATGGAAAAACTGAAAGCCGCCCGCCTGCTGGTTGAGCAGAATTTGGGCGGCAGCGCTTTTGAGTTGTTGTTGTCCGCCCTGCTGGCTGCCGCTGCGGACCGTCTTGGCCTGGGAAATCCCCCAACCACACAGGAGGCCGGGGTGTGGATTTATTCCGAGGCTCTCCCCAGCGGGGCCGTCAACCAGGAAGAGGCGGCGTTGATCATGCGGGCCATCAGTCTGGGGCAGGCATCCTCGCTGCCTCACGAACTACTGGCACAGCTTCTGGAGGATGTCGCAGCTTTCGTGGAATAACTGTTGTCTATGAACTATGACTATATAAACACCCTGAAGCAGAACCATCCGGCCTTGAAGCTGCTGGGAGCTGATAATGCTCCTCTCATCATCAGTTTTCTTTTTAAAATTTTTGTTGAACCGAATGTCCGGGCTCTGCCTTTGGCTGACCTGGAATCCCGGCTTGGAGACTATATATTCAAGCTCAGAGAAATGTATGGCTCGGAATTATATCCCCGCAGCGCAGCGCGCTATCTTGATGATTGGGCCAGTCCTGAAAAAGGGATTTTGCGTAAATATTACCCGGACCTGGGTGACGAGCCGGAATTTGACCTGACCCCTGCCGCGGCAATGGCCATTGACTGGCTGCAGGGGCTTGACGGCAGAGGGTTTGTCGGTACGGAGTCACGTCTCCTCACGGTTTTTGATCTGCTCCAGGATATTGTCCGGCGTACGGAAAAAGACCCTGAGCTGAGAATCCGGGAACTCGAACGGAAAAAGCAGGTAATTGAGCGGGAAATAGAGTTTGTCCGCTCCAAAGGTGTCCAGCCCCATGATCCGGTTCAGGTAAAGGAGCGTTTTTTTCAGGCTGAAGAAACAGCACGGGGGCTGCTTGCCGACTTCAGGCAGATTGAATATAATTTTCGCGCCCTTGACCGGGAAACCAGAGAGTTGATTGCCACAAGCGACAAGGCAAAGGGTGAACTCCTGGATGAAATTTTCCGCGATAATGACATTATCCGCGACTCAGACCAGGGCCGCAGTTTTCAATCCTTCTGGGAACTGCTCATGTCGCCTGAACGGCAACAGGAACTCCAGGAGCTGCTCCACAGGATTTACCAGATCGAGGAGATAGCTGAACTTGAACCGGACCCTTTTCTGGCCCGTATTAAGTTTTTTCTCTTGGAAGCAGGTGAAAAGGTGTATAAAACGGGAAATCAGCTGGTTGAACAATTACGCCGCTTTCTCGATGATCAGGCATGGCTGGAAAATCGCCGCATTATGGATATTGTCAAGGAAATAGAAAAAAAGGCTGTTGCTGTTAAAAATAACCCTCCAAAAGATACTTTTATCAGTCTCGACACCCTTAAACCTAAGCTTGAGTTACCCATGGACAGGGGGCTGTTTTCTCCACCGGCCCAGATCCGTCTTCGCGAAGTGGATATTGAGGAAGGGAGCACGGACACCCTGGCAGATTCTCTTTTTGAACAGGTCTATGTCGATGAACAGGAGCTCAAAGCAAATATCCGCAAGGCCCTGCAAACTGAGAATCAGATATCTCTGTCCGAACTGGTGAAGAAATTTCCTCTGGACAAAGGTCTGGCTGAACTTGTTGCCTACCTTAACCTTGCTGTAAAGGATGACATGGCTGTCATTGACGAGGAAAAACCGGATATTATAGCTATTCCCGGAAGAGGGAAGAGTAAAAAAGTGAAACTTCCCAAAGTTATTTTTATAAGGTGAAAATATGCAGCAGGAGCGGGAAAATCAACCAGTGCATGACAGTGTTGCCCCGGTGCTCATCCAGCTGCTGAAGGGTGTGATCTACCAGGACCGCCAGGCGGAACTCTGGCGCGATCTCCTCAGTTTTCAGGCAGTAGTGCGGGATTATTTCAGCCGTATCGGCCTGGAGCTTTTTATTGATGAGTCTGAGGGGTATGCCTTTCTAAAGCAATCAGTGTCTGATGAGGAATCGCAGCCTGAACTTCCCCGTCTGATCCAGCGGCGGCAGTTGAGTTATCAGTTGAGCCTTCTTCTTGTGCTTCTTCGCAAAAAGCTTATTGAGCTCGATGCCACAGGAGGCCAGACTCGTCTTATTGTCAGCCGGGAACAGATGAAAGAGATGCTTCTCATTTTCCTGCCGGAGAGTTCCAATGAGGCCAAAATGGTTGAAGGAATTGACCGTCATATCAACAGGCTGATTGATTACGGTTTTTTGAGGCGTTTAAAGGGCGAGGAAAACCGTTACGAAGTGCACCGCATCATCAAGGCCCTGGTGGATGCCCAGTGGCTGAGCGATTTTAACGGAAATCTCAAAGTATATCATGATCATGCAGCCCGGACTTCTTGATTTTTCCACATCAGACCAGGAAGCCGGTTTTCGTCTTGACCGCTTTGAGTTCTATAACTGGGGAACCTTTGATGAAAAGGTCTGGCAGATTGAACCTCTCGGTTTTAATAGCCTGCTGACCGGTGATATCGGCTCCGGAAAATCCACCTTGGTTGATGCCCTGGTCACCCTGCTGGTGCCCCAGCAGCGCATTGTCTATAATAAGGCTGCAGGGGCAGGGAGCCGGGAACGTACCCTCTACTCCTATGTCAGAGGTGAATACAAGAGCGAAAAGGATGATCTCACCCAGGCGGCCAGGGCAGTGGCTCTGCGGGGTGAAGCCCAGTACAGTGTGCTGCTGGCCCGTTTCCATAACCGCGGGCTTGGACTCATTGTTACCCTGGCCCAGGTATTCTGGCTCAAACCTCAGCAGAATACTCCGGAGCGTTTTTTTGTCGTTGCCGAAAAACCTTTATCCATTGCTGCTGACTTCAGCAACTTCGGCACAGCCATTGCCGACCTGCGCAGGCAATTGCGCAGACAGGAAAAGATCGATATTTTTCCATCGTTCAAGGAGTACGCCAATCGCTTCCGCCATCTGCTCGGCATTGACAACGAGCAGGCCCTGAATCTGTTTTTCCAGACCGTCTCCATGAAGTCCGTTGGAAATCTCACTGATTTCGTCCGGCAGCACATGCTCGAAAAAATCGACATGGATGCCAGGTTGACCGAGCTGCGTCGCAATTTTGACAACCTGAATCAGGCCCATGACTCCATATTAAAAGCCAAGACAAGAATTGAACAGTTGACTCCATTAGTCAAAGACTGCCTGCGCTATCAGGAGTTGGCCACTGAAAACGCAGCCCTCCGTCTCTGCCGTGACAACCTGTATGCCTATTTTTACAGTCATAAGGTACAACTGCTTGACACCCACCTGGAGACCCTGGCCCTTGATCTTGAAAAGATCAGGCAACGTTTGCAGTCCTGTCTGGAGAATTTGAACCAGTTGCGTTTACGTGAGGCAGGTCTGCGCAGTGCCATAGATGATCAGGGCGGTCGGCGACTTGAGGAGCTGAGGCTGGAAATAGAACGGCTGGAAAAGGAAAAACAGCGTCTTGCCGACCGATTTGAGCATTATAACAGGCTGAGCAGGGAGCTCGACATACCTGCAATCCGTTCTGAAGATGATTTTGTGGGCAATCTCAAGCGCATTCTGCTGCTGCGGACCGGAATCGAACAGGAAATCGAAGACCTTGGCAGACAACTGGTCAACTTCACTGTTGACCTGCGTGAGGCCAAGGCTGCCCATGAGCAGATCGAACAGGAGCTTTCGTCTTTGCGCAGCCGCCGTTCAAATATCCCACGCAAGTCTCTGGAAATTCGCCGTGCCATGGCAGAGGCCATTGATCTCAGTGAAGATGAGCTGCCCTTTGTCGGTGAGCTAATCCAGGCGGCGGAAGATCAAAAAGACTGGGAAGGCGCCATTGAACGGCTTCTCCATAATTTCGGCCTCAGCCTTCTTGTTTCCCGCACTCATTATACCCTTGTCAACGAATATGTAGAACGTACCAATCTCAGAGGCAGACTGGTTTACTATCGGGTAAATGGGGTGAAAAAAACAGCCACCTTTTCAGATGATCCAAACCTGCTGCCCAGGAAGCTCCGGATACGTCCGGACACCCCCTTTTATGATTGGCTGGAGCAGGAACTCTATCGCAGGTTCAACTATGTCTGCTGCCGGGAATTGTCTGAATTCCAGCGACTCCCCAAGGCCCTCACTGTAAACGGCCTTATTAAATCAGGGGGCAGCCGCCATGAAAAAGATGACCGCCATGGGCTCATGGACCGGAGTCGTTTTGTTCTTGGCTGGAGTAATGAGGAGAAGATCGAGGCCCTGGAAAAAGAGGCGGCGCAGCTTACCATTAAAGGTCGGCAGCTGGCCGATAAAATTACAGAATTACAGAAACAGAAAGAACAGATGACCCTGCGCCGGGACCTTTGCCGGGATTTTTCACAGATTACCGAATATGCGGATATTGACTGGCAGCCACTTGCTCTCACCATTGAGGAGCTTAAGGATGAGCTTCGCCAACTTGAGGAAAGCTCTGACCAGCTTCGCTTACTCCGCAGTCAGCTTGACGATGTCCGCACCAAAATCAGCGAAGCGGAACAGCGTCGATCTGAGCTTGAAAAAAAACAGGGCGGCATGGAAAACGAAAAAAATCTCCGCCAGAGTGAACGACAGGAACTTGCGGAATATGACGGCTTTCTGGACGATCCGCAGAACGACAAGCTGGTCAGAGAGCTCGATGCATTTCGCAAAGCCGCACTGGAGGATAATTCCATTGCCCTGAGGACAATTGACAAGAGTCAGACCAGGGTCAGAGAATACGTGAACAGCCAAATCAGCAATGCCGACAGCAGGCTTCGCAAGGTCACGGAAATTATTTTGAAACAGATGGGTCACTTTAAAAACCAGTGGTCTGCCGAGACTGGTGATATGGACACCAGCATTGCAGCCGCCCCGGAATACCAGGAGATGCTTGACTCTCTGATAAAGGAGGATCTGCCCCGGCATGAAGCTCGATTCAAGCAGCTGTTAAACGAAGGAACAATCAACTCCATTGCCCTGTTTCAAAATCAGTTGGACAGGGAGCGCCAGGATATCAGTGACAAGATTTCCTCTATTAACCTTTCTCTCAAAGAAACAGATTATAATCCGGGAACGTATATCATTCTGATGATGGATATGACCCAGGATCCTGATATCCGGGAGTTTCAGCAGGAACTCAAGGCCTGCCTCAGCCACAGCCTGGGAGACGATGAGTTGTACAATGAAGCCAAGTTCCTGCAGGTGAAAAAGCTCATCGACCGTTTCAATGGCCGGGAAGGCTTTGTTGACCTGGACCGAAGGTGGACCATGAAAGTGACCGATGTCCGGAACTGGTTTACCTTTTCTGCAATTGAGCGCTGGACTGCCGATGATCGGGACAGAGAGTATTATTCCGACTCTTCCGGAAAATCAGGGGGACAGAAGGAAAAACTGGCCTACACTATACTGGCTTCGGCTCTGGCCTATCAGTTTGGCCTGGAGTGGGGAGCTGTCCGTTCCAGGTCATTTCGTTTCGTTGTTATTGATGAGGCATTCGGCAAAGGATCCGACGAGTCGACCCGGTATGGGCTTGAACTTTTCAAACGCCTCAATTTGCAGCTTCTCATCGTTACACCGCTCCAGAAGATTCAGGTCATTGAGAACTATATCAATGCGGTACATTTTGTTCATAACGAAGATGGCCGAAGTTCTCAGATTCGCAATCTGACCATTGAAGAGTATCACGAGGAAAAATCCAGAAGGAGAAACAGTGATCAGCCCGGCTGAGATTCGCAAAAAGGCCCTTAAGCAGTGGCAGAGCAGGCGTTTCTTTAAGGCGGAGTTGACTGGGGAATCATTTTTCCCACTTATTATTTCCTGTCGGAAACCTGCAGGGGCGGAATTGCTGCAGAATTTCGATAAGGTTCGTTCCTGGCTGCGGACGTTGAAAGCGGGCAGCCGAGAGAACAAGGGATTTGGTTATCATATCGAGTTTGCAGAGGTAAACCATCGTCTGCTTGGCCACCAACTGCTTCCCAGAAGTATTGTTATTCCAAGCCGCGAAGACTTTTTGCTGCTGATCGGCAAGGAGGAGGAATATAAACAATACCGGGCTGATCTGGCCCTGGTGAAAGCAAAACAGCCCGGCCTTTTACCTTTTATTGAAAAAAATCCGGGACGGCTGCTTGATCATATCGGCAGTTGGCATCAGCTCCTTGCTGTTGTAGACTATTTTTTGAATAATCCCAGGCCCGGAAAATACCTGCGCGAACTTGATATTGTTGGTGTTGATTCAAAATTTCTGGAGCAAAATCGTCGCATTGCAGGAGAACTTCTTGATCAGGTCCTGCCTGAAGAAGCCATTGATCAAAGTGTGAATGGTCTCCGCCAACATGGCTTTGAGCGGCGCTATTATCTTAAATATGATGAACCACTTATTCGTTTTCGTATTCTTGATCCTGCCTTATGTGCCATGAAGGGTGTTGATGATCTCTCCATGCCGGTCAGCCGGTTTGCCGAGCTTGACCTGCCCTGCCGGAAGGTTTTTATTACTGAAAACAAGATTAACGGCCTCAGCTTCCCGGACCACCCGCAAAGCCTGATTATCTTCGGCCTGGGCTACGGCATCCAGCAACTTGCTGCTGTGCAATGGTTGAGCAAGGTAGAGCTGTACTATTGGGGGGACATCGACACCCATGGCTTTGCCATCCTCTCAAGGCTCCGTCATATTTTTCCACGTACCCGCTCGTTTCTTATGGACAGTGAAACGCTTGAGCATGGCCGCCGGCTATGGGTAAAGGAGGATGAGCAGCACTTGGCGGATCTGGATAACCTGACCGGTGAAGAGCAGGGACTGTTTGATGATCTGCGGACAAACAGGCTTGGCATAAGTGTCCGCCTTGAGCAGGAGCGGTTGAATTACTCATTTGTTCTTAAGAAAATTAATTCTTTACTCGCTCCTTAACCAATGATGCCTTCATGAGAAGAATTCGTTAGTTTTTTTTCCAAAAATATCTTGCCCAAACTCCTTGTCTTTGCTAAATAATGGTGTTCTCTGAGTGATCACCGGTTTTGGCTTAACGAAGCCGGAAACCACTAGGAAGCAATCAATTTTACTACCATCAAAGCGCCCGTAGCTCAGCTGGATAGAGCAACGGACTTCTAATCCGTAGGTCGCAGGTTCGAATCCTGCCGGGCGCGCCATCACCACCAAACATTCAAATTGAGTAAAGCCTGCAACACATACAAAACATGGCGACGTCGGCCGTAGTGTTAGCCGACAATCCTGCCGGGCGCGCCAGTAAATTCAGAAAATCAAGGTGGACAGTCGACTAGCACCGTCACTTCTCTCAAGCTCCCTCCATCAGTACCAGATCTCTCCAATGTTCACTGGCAGTCGAGCCATGGTTTCTTTGTGGAAACATTAAATTCTAGTCAATGTGAACTTTGTTTTCTAATGATTAATTGCATTAATTTCTAAAAATTAGTACCATTGTTCTCTAAAGATTTGTATTCCCCTTGGGTCATGATAATGCCACGAACCAGAAAAAAACCTCAACAACTTCTTGCCGAATCCCTGAAGGCTGCAAAATCAATTGCCAGAGATGGGATAGTCAAGTCATCCGACCTTGATAGAAAATTCAGAGAAAAACTTGTCTCTGAAGCCTGCATGACAGAGATTATCAGAGGCTGGTACCTGCTCACTACTCCCGGCAGCGAAGGGGAAAGCTCTGCCTGGTTTAGCGGCTTCTGGGCCTTTATGAAGCATTACCTTTCTGAAAGATTTGGTGAGGAGGATTTCTGTCTCTCTGCGGAATCTTCTTTGAATCTGCACGCAGGTGATACTGCAATTCCAAAACAAATCGTCGTTCTCACTAAAAAAGCGAGCAACACAAGTATAAATCTGCCACATGAAACGTCACTTCTTCTGCACATGGATTCAAAGAATTTCCCCAAAGACACTGAAGAACGAAACGGTGTGCAGATAATGTCCCTCCCCTCTTCCCTTTGCCGTTTAACACCGGTTTATTTTCACAAAAATCCTGCGCATATTGAAATTGTTCTTAAAATATCATCTTTGTCAGTTGCTGATATCTCACGGCACATCTTAAAAACCGGTTTTATTGCATCTGCAGAAAGGATCATAGGCGCATACCGATATTTTGGCGAAAAGACAAAAGCAAAACAAATAGAAAGTGACCTGATCACGGCGGGGTACCAACTTAAAGATGTGAATCCCTTTACCGAATACGAGCCCAGACTCGGCTTAAACAGGCTCCCCTCCCCTTATGCCGGACGATTAAGAATGATGTGGAAGGCCATGAGGACGGAAGTTCTATCCGTAATCCCTTCTTTACAAGCCGCAAAACAAAATAATCAAGAGAAGCTGCATTCCATTCAGGAAAGGTACACAGAAGATGCCTATCATTCTTTATCAATTGAAGGATATCAAGTAACTGCAGAGCTGATAGAAAAAATTGAGTCCGGTGAATGGGATCCGGAGAATGTTGAAGCAGACAGGAAACAGAAAGATGCTCTTGCCGCAAAAGGATATCAACTCGCCTTTAAGGCAGTCCTGCAAAGTACGAGTAAGGCTCTTAACGGAGAAAACCCCGGAAAGATATGTGAAGAGGATCTGCAAGACTGGTACAGGCAACTTTTTGCTCCGCTTTTACAGGCAAATATCCTTTCTGCTGAAAACCTTGTTGGATACAGGACTCAACCTGTTTACATCGTTGGTTCCAGGCATGTTCCTCCACCTTATAAAGCCGTGCCCGATTGCATGGAGGCTCTTTTTGATTTACTTAAAAAGGAAGAAAACGCTGCTGTGAGAGCAGTGCTTGGTCACTTTATTTTTGTTTTCATACATCCCTTTATGGATGGCAATGGGCGACTGGGAAGATTTTTGATGAACCTGATGCTTGTCTCAGGAGGCCATAGCTGGACAGTTATTAAATCAAGCAATAGAAATGAGTACATGATTGCCCTTGAGAAAGCTTCAACAGGGGAAGACATTAAACCCTTTGCCGAGTTTATCCTGAAGTCGTTTTCAGCTGTCTGAGACTTTTTTTGTGAAAAGAAAGGAGGTAATTATAATGAAAATTCTTCAGAGTTCATTTAATACAGGAGGGGGCCTGGGTCTCCAGCTTTATGTTTTCACCAAAGTTCTCCCCCTTTAATTTGTAGAGGTTCAGATTTAATCCGACTGATTTCCCCTTTTCTAAAGCAATCGGGCAATTCGTTTCTTTGTGTATTGATCCAGAGTGATTGATGAGTTGCCCAAAATGCTTATAACGCAGGAAGGCGCACGTTACACAAGATACTATTGCAAGTTTACCCATTTTATCGACAATAAGGAGCATTCCTCTGGATCTGATAATTAGTAATTTATACATTCCCATTGAAAAAGACGGGATGGATGAGTATGTAAAAGCCGTTTCACAAAAGATGCAAACAGGCGAAGCGCTGTCCATCGCGAAAATCTTGAGCAAATCACTTGATTTAAAAAATCAAGAACAATTCTTTTATAAAATGTCATTTGTTGTCAGCATTCATGACAGCTTTAAAAACAAGCAAAAATTCCCAGTATATACAGAACAAATAAAGGCTAACAGGAATGCCGCAAACATGAAGGACAAACCTATTATCGTTGGTTTTGGACCCGCCGGCATGTTTGCGGCTCTTGAACTTATTGATTGCGGGTATAAACCTGTAATCTTTGAACGGGGCAAAAAGATAGAGGACCGCTCAATTGATGTTCAAAGATTTATAAAAGAACGGCAGTTAAACCCTGAGTCAAATATCCAATTTGGTGAAGGGGGAGCCGGTTCATACTCGGACGGCAAGTTGTTTTCCCGCAGAAATAATAACACAAGCTACGTAAACCGTGTGTTGCATACCTTTGTTAAATTTGGTGCGCCTGCAGAAATAGAATATATCAGCAAGCCCCATTTGGGGACTGATGTGTTGTGCAAAATAGTTCGTAACATAAGGCTCTATATCCTCGAACGGGGTGGTGAAATACATTATGAGTCCAAAATGACGGACATCCTGATATCTGAGGGCAAGGCCTCAGGTATCATAATAAATGGAGAAAAGGAATATCTTTCCTCAAGCATCTATATTGCTTTAGGGCATTCTGCTCGTGATACAGTTGAGATGATGCATAAAAAAGGTGTTGCCCTTGAACAGAGGCCAATTTCTGTTGGTGTGAGAATTGAGCATCCTGTTGAAACTATAAACCTTATGCGCTATGGGAACAAATATAAGGATTTCAAAAAATTAGGAGCTGCAACCTATTCTCTTAATTTTACCAACCGAAAAATTAAAAGGGGAGTTTATACATTCTGCATGTGTCCGGGAGGTGAGATCGTCAATGCTTCATCTGAGCAAGGCCTGCTTGTTTTAAACGGTATGAGCTATTCACGGAGATCATCACCATTTTCAAATGCAGCGCTGGTTGTAAGCTGTCATGCCGATGATTACAGATCAAGCAGTCCGCTTGCTGGAATAGAGTTCCAAAAGGAGATTGAGCGAAAGGCCTTTAACGAAGGAGGAAGAAACTGGAAAGTTCCTGCCCAGAATTTGATGCATTTTTTAGGTGAAAAGAGCTCTGCAGGCTTGCGTGAAAACTCGTACAAGATGGGGGCCTTCCCTGCTGATATGACTGATATCTTTCCAGGATTTGTCGTTGAACAACTGCTGGCGGCATTTAAGAAATGGAAAGAAGAAGTGCCCTTATTTGTTTCAGATCAAGCGATATTGTTAGGAGCGGAAACAAGAACTTCATCTCCTGTTCGGATAAAACGCAATGACAGATTTGAATCAGTAAATATAAAAAATTTATATCCCATAGGCGAAGGTTCAGGCTATACAGGAGGAATAACGAGTTCTGCCGCAGATGCCATAAGGGCTGTCGAACTCCACGTTGAGTAAGGAAATGATCAAGTTAATTTAATTTCCCGCCTCCTCCACCAACCTGCTGAAAAAATGAAAATCCACCAAGTATCAAGTTGTCATGGCTCATTTTGCCGTGATGATCAATGTTATCTGTAAAGAGGTGACTGCATGGCACAAGCATTAAGGCACATCTATCAATTAAAAGTCTCCCTTGTGGGGATGAAACCGCCGATCTGGCGAATATTTTTAATAGCCGACTCTGTGACACTTCGAGAATTACACGAAGCTATTCAAATCGTCATGGGTTGGACCAACACCCACCTTTATGAGTTCGTTGCTGGTCGAAAGAGATATGGGGATTTAGACCCTGACTATGATGAATTCAACACCGGTTTGATAGATGCAGGGAGCACAAAATTCTCTGCTGTAATGCGCAAGGAAAAGAGCAAGATCAAGTACGAGTATGATTTCGGAGATGGATGGATGCATGACCTTGTGCTTGAGAAGAAGCTGAAATTTGAAACTGACCAACAATTACCCTATTGCCTTACTGGACGCCGCGGTTGTCCTCCTGAGGATGTCGGGGGAGTCTGGGGGTATCAGGAATTCCTGGCCATTTATCAAGATGAGCAGCATCCCGAGCATAATGAAATGGTGGAATGGGCAGGCGATTATTTTCACCCTGAAAATCTCGATTTAGAAGAAATAAACGAGATATTGCGCGAGACATTTCAATGAACTTTTTCTAACAGGCTGTTGAAAAACTACTGCGCTCGAAGTCTCACTTTGTTCGCTATCTGCTGATACTGCGTCAAAATTCGGCTCAGGTAAGCGAGCAGAGTGAGACTCCGAAATGCTCATTTACTCCATGTAAACTCAGAACTCCTGACCTCGACACTTGCGTGCAACGAAATAATGACAGGAAAAAGC
>JAHLLM010000069.1 GCA_020444175.1 Desulfobulbaceae bacterium
TTTGTTTTAACTAAACGTTTTTATTGATTAAAATACTATTTGTTTCAACACCTTTTAGATAGCGTTTTTTGCAAGGCCTGGAAATATTTTCCAGGCCTTTTTTTATACTGTTCCCCTCATCCAATTGATGCTATAAAATTGGTCAATAGACGTAGTTTTTTATAAGTTCATCCCTTATCAAGATAAAAAATCCCAAATTTCAGTCGTGGTATCTGGCTTTTCATGTATTATGTTGTCTTACGTAAAAATGATTTTAGTCAGCCTTATCAAGTGACCCGAATGCGATTACTTCTTCGAATACTTTTGTTTTCGTTCCTCTTTCCGCTCTGTTGTTATGGCCAATCACAGGATGAAACCATTAAATTACAGATTTCCGGTGCTGGTCCAAGCACTGAGGTTATTAAGTTCCTGGCCAAAGAATTTCATGAACAATATCCTCATATTGAAATTGACGTTCCTGAAAGAAGTATTAAACATAGAGGGGCAATTGCCTGGACGACTCATAGATGGCAACTCTTTGGCAGATTAGGACGTCCTCTCTCGGAATATGATTTGCATTTTTTCCCAAGAGCAAGGGAAATTCCCGTTGCCAAGGTTCGTCTGGCTTTTGCTGTTGGCAAAAATCTTATCCTCCCCCGCATTTCAATGGAACAGTTAAAAGATATTTATACCGGCCAAATTGCTAACTGGAAAGAGGTGGGCGGGCCTGATAAAAAAATCATTCTGCTGGGCCGTGAAAAAGGAGAGTCTTCTTTAGCTTTTCTGCAAAAAGACTACCCCTTTTTTTCCGAGGCCCGATTTCATAAAATTTTTAAAAAAGATCACCTCATGATACGGGGAATTGCCCATGTGCCAGGGGCTATCGGTTTTGCCGCTCGGAGTAATTTACTGGCCAATGATGATATTGCCGTACTTCATATAGATAATTTCAGGAGTGGTCAGCAGGTTGGCCTCGTTTATGACGTTTCAAATGATCAAAACGACATTGTTCAGCTCATGAAAAAATTTGTTCAAAATAAAAGGTGGCGGCGCGCTCTGATTGATAATGATTTTCTTCCTCTGGATAATTAAACAAAATGCGTATCTCCATAAAAAATAAAATGATTTTTACTGTGGGTCTGTGCGTTCTGTGCACCATGGGCATACTCATCGTCAATGCCAGCCAGACTATCAGAAAACAGGCGGTTCTGCAGACAGAGGAGCATGCTGTATTTCTGGCAAAGAATATCGCCTGGCAGATACAGATCGACCTGCAAAGGAGTTTTTCACTCACCCAGATGATGGCGCATAACTTTATGAGGATGTCTGATCCCCACTCTTCTCTTGAAGTTGATCGCTACTTTTTGACGATACTTTTGCGCAATTTTCTGGAAAACAACCGTGGCCTTCTGGCTATTTATTCCTTCTGGGAGCCTCAGGCCTTTGACCAGCTTGATATCGCCTATGCCAATATGCCGGGACAGAATAAAAACGGGCAGTTTATGCCATATCTCAAACGAGAGGCCGACGGCAATATCAGTGTCGTCCCTGTAGATGCAATAGGCGAGGAAATTGATGAAAAAATTAATCTTTCACGAAAAGGCGGCACGCAGCTCCTCTTTAAATCCCCTGAAAAGAAAAATAAATTAAGTGAATTCGGTTATTTCTCAGTTTTGACGCCAATGTTTCGGAATAAAATATACGTTGGAACGATTGGTGTTGATATTCCATTGTTAAGAGTGGAGCAGATTATACACAAACAAATCTCAGAGGCAAAAGGATATGAGGTTTATTTTTTAAACGATATGGGGGAAATCTTATCATCTCCTTTCAACAAAAAAATGATAGGAAAACATCTGCAGGTCTTGCAGGATAACTGGGAAGAAAATTTAAATAAAGCAATGAACGGAGAGGAGATAACGCACTATATACAAGACAGAGTTGAGATATACATTCCTCTTAATCTCGGCACAGTTCAGAACAAATACTCACTTCTCCTGCAAATTCCTTCGAAACAATTCCTGTCGGCTGCTGATGAAATCACCAAAAATCAGCTCCTCATAGGGATTTTCATGTGTCTTCTCAGCATGTTGATCATTGTCTACCTTGCCAATCGAATCAGTAACCCGATAAAAAAACTGACTGATGTTGCCAACCGTGTTGCCAGCGGAGAAATGCATCAGGAAATTCCAGTTACAAGCAATGATGAAGTGGGGGACCTAACGCATTCTTTTAACCAGATGGTGTCTGCTCGCAGACTGGCGGAGCAGGAGTTGCAGAATTACAATATTAATCTTGAAAATCTGGTAGAGGAACGCACAAGGGATCTTTATGAGGCAAAAAAAGCTGCAGAGGAGGCAAGTCTTGCCAAAAGTAATTTTCTTGCCAATATGAGCCATGAGATCCGTACCCCCATGAACGGACTCATTGGAATCTCCGAGTTGTTTGTGAAAATGGATTTGACGCCCAAACAGCGCCAGTATGCCATGACCATGCAGGAATCCGGCAAAATTCTGCTCAATATCCTGGACGGGATACTGGATATATCCAAAATTGAGGCCGGGAGACTGACATTGGATAATACCCTCTTCAGTCCCCAGCGTCTTGTAGATGAAACAATCAATCTTTTTTCCGGGAAAGCAAACGAGCTTGGTATTGAAATAACCAGCACGGTTGATCCTGTTGTGCCGGAAATATTAAACGGCGACCCGGACAGACTGCGGCAAATTTTAATGAATCTTATCGGCAATGCCATTAAATTCACTGAAGAAGGGAGTGTTTTTCTCCGACTCATGGTTGAAAGATTGGACGATAAAAATTGCCTGCTCAAATTCGAAGTAGAAGATTCAGGTATTGGCCTCAGTAATAAGCATCAGGACTCTATCTTTGAATCTTTCAGCCAGGCCGATGCTTCCACGAGTAGAAAATATGGTGGAACCGGTCTCGGTCTGGCAATTTCCAGACACCTTGCCGAATTAATGGGCGGACATATTGGGGTGATCAGTGAGTTGGGCAAAGGGGCAACCTTCTGGTTCACTGCTCTTCTTGGATTGCCGCTGAATCAGGAAGAAGAGGCGAGGCAGGAGCATGAAAAGCTGCCGGAAATTGTTTTACCAAATCAACATTTTGCAGCGCATATTCTTGTTGTCGAAGATAACCTTACAAATCAGATTATCACCCAGGGAATGCTTGAACATCTTGGTTGCGAGGTTGATCTTGCCTCCAATGGTCAGGAAGCTCTCGAAGCCCTGAAAAAGGCGAGTTATGATCTCGTCTTTATGGACTGTCAGATGCCTACTATGGATGGTTACGAGGCAACCAGCCACATAAGGACACTTCAGGCACAAAACAATTTAGCCCCGATGCCGATTATAGCACTCACAGCCCATGCCATGAAAGGAGACAGGGAACAATGCATCGAAGCGGGAATGGATGACTATCTGAGTAAACCGGTGGAGGAGGGACAGTTAATCCGTATACTTCGGAGATGGCTTCCTGAAGAAGCTATTCTCGGGGAATATGATGATCAGGAACGGGGACTCAGCACAGAACCCGCAAATGACCTGGATGATCATTTCGACTTCAGCATGCTTGATGACCTCAACCGATTAAAGGGACCGAACAAAAAAGGGGTCCTCGGACAAATAATAACAATATATCTTGATAATTGTCCCGGACTTCTTGCCGATGTGCACAGAGCCGTTCAGGAAAAAAATCCAGGAAATCTGCAAAAGGCGGCGCACACACTTAAATCAAGCAACGCCCAGATCGGAGCTGTGCGTCTTGCCTCATTGTGTAATCAATTGGAAGAAATGGGCAAGAACGACAAGCTTGACACGGCTGCCGACCTACTTGCCGATCTTGATAACGAACACAAAAGAGTGGTCGCCATCCTGGAAGAAAGACGCCAAAGGGCCGAGAAAGACTAGCAATCAATCATTTCCCGAGCTTGTTAATCCGTTCCTGTGCTGTTCCAGCCTGCGCGCTTTTCGGGTATTCATTGAGTATTTTCTTGTAAACAATAACCGCGGTATCAGCATCCTGCAGTTTCTCAAAAGCCATACCCTGTTTGAAAAGGGCTGCGGGAGCTTTCGGATGATTCGGATGATCAGCGATCACATTTTGATATTCGAGAATGGCCAGAGCGAATTCATCCTGGTTAAAAAGACAGTCACCAACCCAGAACCTGGCATTAACGGCCAGTTTATCATTCGGGTATTTTGTAATAAAACCTCGAAACAGATCTTGGGCCTCTTTAAATTTTTCCTTCTTAAAAGATTGAAGAGCCAGGTCATACATCTTTTGAGCTGAACTCTGGCCCTCGTCACTTTTTTCTGAGACTGAGGGAACCGGAGCAGATTCAACCTGGGCAGGTGTCTTTTTAGTTTTTTCAGGGGCTATTTCATGGGGGCCTGCTTTTCGAGCTGCTTTTTTTCTTGCCTCTTCTGCCGCTTTTGCGGCGGCTTCGGCTCTGGCTGCTGCTTCTCTTGCCTGTGCTTTCTGGAGATCCGTCAAATTAAGATGAACTGATGTAAGTTTATTGTCTATTTCCGTTGTACTTGATTCAACAGTACCTATTCTTTCTTGCAGTTGATTGGTTTGGTTCTGTACGGTTTCTTTCAGTTCCGTAATCTTATTGAGCAGACGTTCATTTTCGGATTGCAGATTGCGATAGCGATGACGTGATTCATCCAGTTGCCCTTTCACCTGCAGGAATTCCGTGTTCAACCGGTCAAGGGTGCTTCCCATGCCTGCCTGTTGTTTTTGCATTCTGTCCACAGAGGCTCCGGCACCTTTTTCCAGCTTATCTATTTTGTCCTCAAGTTCAACGACTCTGTTGTCCATGCTACGCACGTGCAATTCAAGCCCGCGAAAATCCTGGTCAGTCACACAACCGGTAAGCAGGGGAAGAAAAGATGCAGTTATGAGAGAAAGTCGATATATGGTGTTTTGTTTCTTCATGTTGAATCCCTTATAAAAAAATCGTAACTATTCAGCTAAAGCACGAAAGGGGCCTTAGCCCTAGCCTGGGCCTGTTCAGCTGTAACTCAGATTCGTATGCGAAACGAGTGTGACGCTCTGTTAATTTGTCCTGCTTGACCACTGGGGTGACGATTCATTGCCTTGCATGGAAAAGAGTGCCCGAAGGTTACTTCCATTATGAGAAACGACGTAGAGCTTTCTCTTTTCATGCATCTTACGGGCAAAGACAATCTGTCTTGAATCAGGTGACCAGCTTGGTGATTCATGTTCACCCCAGGAGGTTGTTAATTGTACAGGTTTCCCGCCTTCAGGTGGAATCTTGAAAATTTGATACCGCCCTTCATATTTACTTGTATAGGCTATCCATTTGCCGTCCGGGGACCAGGATGGGGTGGTGTTTTCCATTCCTTCATATGTGAGCCTGCGGGTCCCTCCTGTTTTAAAATTCATAATATAGATTTGAGGTTCGCCGCTTCTATCAGAGACAAAGACAAGCTGTTTTCCATCAGGTGAAAAGTCCGGGGAGACGTTAATACCGGCATTGGAAGTTAACCTGCGTACGATGGAACCATTTAATTGTAGCAGATAAAGATCAGGATTACCGTCTTTGCTCAAGGTGGCAACAAAAGATTTCCCGTCAGGATTCCAGGCAGGCGCCATGTTGAGTCCGGTTCTTCGTGAAACAGCTCTGGTTGTTTTGCTTTGGGACAGGTCGGTGATATAGAGATTAGCATTGCCTCTGTGATAAGAGGTGTAAGCGAGTTTTTTGTTGTCTGGGGAAAGTCGCGGAGAAACGGCGAGATAGTTGTGTTTTGTTACCTGGCGAACTGAATCGCCAAATATGTCGGAAAGATATATTTCTTTATTCCCGGTCTTATCTGAGACAAAGGCAATTTGAGTGGTGCTGATTCCAGGAGTGCCTGAAAGTTTCTCAATGACCTGATCACAAAACCTGAGGACCATTTCTCTTCTCTTGTCCCAGGGCGCCCGATATCTCCGGCCGAGTATCATTCTGCTTTCATTAACATCGATCAGGCGTAACTCAATAACGACGCTTTTGTCTTTTACCTCGAATTGGCCAAGTACGGCAAAGTCAGCTCCAATACTTTTCCAATCCTGGTCATATTTCCCTTTATATGAATCCGCAGGGATTGTTTTTATAAATCCATGAAAATCCAGTGCTTTTCCTGTTAATAAGGACATGTCTTTTGCGGCAGCACGAACTGAATCAGGATTATTCTTGTCCCGGAAATAGGGGACTGCCAAAGGTACTTTTTTAGCTCCTGCAGAGGTGATATCAAGATTAACCCTTTTCCCTCCATAAGCTGGAGAGATAAGAGAAAAAAGAAAACAAATAAAAACGATAAAAAATATTCTATATTTCATTGGAGTTGCAGCATATATGTTTTTTATTGTAAGCCTCCGGGGTGAAAGACCAGTCCGAATTCGATACTGTCATCTTTCAGTCCTTGCGGAAAGGGAGGCAGGGGCAGTGATTCATTAAGGGTTTTTTCCACAAACTGATTAAAATAAATATTATCCGATTTTCTTTCAAAGAAATATTTTTTGACAATACCATCCCTGCGCACATTCACAACAACAACAGCTTTTAGATTATTTTTCCATTCCTGCAGTTCGGGAAGAATCCAATTGGCTTGAATCTGTTGCTGAACAGCGACAAAATAAAGTTTTGAGGCTTCATCAAGATCCGAGCTGCTTTTGCCACCATTTGAACCGGCAGAAGAGGAACTGGTTGTCGTGCCGGCGGCTGGAGATATTGACTGTTCTGCATGTAAAATATCGCGAAGTTTATCAACTGCATTTTCGGCAACAGCGGCCGCCGCAGCCTCAACCTGTTTTGCCTTCTGCAGGGCTTCCTGGCGGCTAAGCTGTTTTTTTATGCGATCAAGAGCGGTATTAACTTTCTGCTCTGCAATTTTATTGTCTTTCTTGGTTCTGCGGTCTTTTTTTACTACTCTAGGTTTCAGACTTATAATCTCACCCGGAGGGCTTTCAACAGGTTGTAGAGATGTCGCAGGCGCAACCTTTTTTTCTACAACTGGCTCAATTGGGGGAGGGACTACCTTTTTTTGAGGTTGAGGCTGTACTTGAGGCGTTGGGGCTGATTCCACAGTTTCAAATAGATCAACCGTATAAATTTCATCTAGATTTCTGTTTGCCTGGAAAAAATCAGGCGGGATGAGCATGAAAATAAAAATGATAAAGTGAACGCTCAGGGTGAGAATGAGCGGTTTTTTCCTCTGCTCTTCAGGATATTGTCCTAAAGAGAAACCGCCATGCGCTCCGGGAGTGTCAATCATGATTGACATGAATCAGCGCCCCTTCTTTGGTTGAGTCACCATCCCAAGCTTGCTGAAACCGGCATCCTTGACATCTGCCATAACCTCGGCAACGATGCCGTAAGGGACTTTTTTATCTGCCTTCAACAGGATGGTTTTATCCGGGTTTGACTGGGCAAGTTTGTGTAATTCCTGCTTGAGAAGATTGATATCACCCTTGACTTTACCCAGGGCAATTACTCCTTTCTTGTCTATGGAAATCACAACAGGTTTTTCATCCTGACGAAGTGGTTTTGCTGTTGTTTCCGGGAGGTTGACATCAACTCCCTGGGTCATCATGGGTGCCGTAATCATAAATATGATAAGCAGCACCAGCATGACATCAACGAGCGGTGTTACGTTGATTTCAGCAACAAGTCTTCTTTTCCCTCTCTTTTGCACTGGTCCCATAAGGTGACACTCTATTTTTTATCTTGAATGTATTTTGTTTCTTTTTTGGGTGCTTTGCCTGTTTTTGATTCACGTCTCTTCATTGCTTAATTCCTGGAAATAAGATCCCTTTCAACGAGATTAAGGAAATCGGCAGAAAAATTTTCCATATTTCCTTCAAAATCTTCAACCTGGTTTGCATAAAAATTATAAAATACAACAGCAGGAATCGCCACAGCAAGTCCCGCTGCCGTGGCAACCAGTGCTTCCGAAATACCGGGAGCGACGACGGCAAGTGACGCTGAACCACGAACACCAATCTCTTTAAATGAAGCCATGATTCCCCACACCGTTCCAAAGAGCCCGATAAAAGGGGTGGCGCTTCCGGTCGTGGCAAGAAAGGAAAGCGATTTTGTCAGAAGAGCAGTTTCAGTAATGGAGGCTTTTTGTAAAACCCTTTTCAGGTTATCCATACCGGCAAGACGCATCTCTAAAGTTCGTTTTTCATCGTTGATTTTGCTCTTGCCTATTTTTTGCAGTTCTGCATAACCTGATTTGAAAATTGCAGCTTCAGGACAATAAGTCAGCTCCAGTGCAGACCTGTAAGCCTCAGCAAGATTTTTGCTCGCCCAGAAATTTGCCAGAAAATCCTCGGATTCTTTTCTGACTTTATTGAAGAGCATTTGCTTTTGAAAGACAATGTACCATGACATGATTGAAAAAAAGAGAAGCAGGAGCATGACAAATTTCACCATGAGTCCTGCATTCCAGAACATTGATAATATGTTTAAATCGTGCACAATTTATCCTTTTATTGTTTCCTGTATTTGACAAAATCATTAAAATACCTGATTTGTATCTATTCAGCGAGGGCTCGCAATGGGCCTCAACTCCAGGCCGTAACTATTCAGATGTGCCTTAGATTTGGACAAGCAGGCCTGCGAGGCTATAGCCGTCTATGTGAGCAGGCCTGATCGTTTAAAGATGAGGTGCAGCTGAATAGTTCCCCTGATTTTAGGTGTTTCAGGCTTCTTAACTTGTTGATTTGTCGTGTTGCTCAGCTCGGTTAGAGATTTTTTACCCTAAAGTGCATAAAACGACATCGGCCTTTTTTGCTGTTCGTCAATAATGTGTCCTTCCTCTCTTTCAAATCTGAACTTGCTGCTTGAGGCACCCATAATTTTCTATCAGGATGAGTTTTTAGCATTTTCTATGCCATTATCAGATTCTCATTTTTTTAAACGTATGTTGGACAAAAATATTTTAAAAAATGGAGAATATCGGAAAAACAGGGAAGGATATTCATTCAGATTGACAGTAGACTGAAAATGTTCATTCTTTATATATTTTTTTCCAATTATTTTAAAGAAAATTTATTCGGAATCGAGCCTTTATGGAAGAAAAAAAAATCTTAGCGGCATTATTTTTTTGAGAAAAAATGAACGTTATTTTTGACATCAGCAAGTAAAGCATGTATGTGTTACTTTTTTTTGAACACTATGTAATGTATATACTTAGACTAAATTAATAAATACTTCAGGCAACAAGATGACAAAAGAAATACAGGTAGGACTAATCGGTTTTGGAACAGTAGGCAGCGGTACAGCCCAGGTACTTTACGAGCAGGCTGACCGTATCACGAAAAGAACAGGCGCATCCATCGTCTTAAAAAAAGTGGCGGATATATGCACAGAAAGTCTGCCCTCTCATTTTACGGACACACAACTCACGAAGGATGCTGCTGATATTATAAATGATCCTGAAATTGATATTATTATAGAACTGATTGGTGGAACCACCATTGCCAAAAAGTTTATTCTTGATGCCATTGCCAAGGGAAAACATGTTGTTACTGCCAATAAGGCGCTTCTGTCAACGCATGGCATGGAGATATTTTCAGCTGCTGCCAAGAATAATGTTGAAATAGGTTTTGAGGCAAGTGTGGGCGGCGGTATTCCTCTTATAAAATCTCTCAAAGAAGGTCTTGTTGCCAATAAAATCTTAACAATTATGGGTATCATGAATGGGACAGGAAACTACATTCTCACCCAGATGACTGATCATGGCACGCCATTTGACGAGGTCTTAAAAGATGCCCAGGAAAAAGGGTATGCTGAAGCAGATCCAACCTATGACGTAGAAGGTATTGACACAGCTCACAAACTGGTCATCCTGATGACCATGGCTTACGGCATGGACGTTCGTCTGGAAGATGTTCGCTGTGAAGGTATCACTCGCATCGAACCTATTGATATAGAATTTGCCAAGGAATTTGGCTATCGCATAAAGCTCCTTGCCATAAGTCGCAACCATGGGGAACATGTTGAAGCCAGGGTACACCCGACTCTTGTTCCTGAAAAACATATGCTGGCAAACATTAACGGCGCCTATAACGGCTTTTATTTCACCGGAGATATGGTTGATAATGTGTTGCTTTATGGACAAGGTGCCGGCATGATGCCTACTGGAAGCGCCGTTGCGGCTGATGTGGTTGATATAGCAAGAAATATCATGCACAATTCCATCAATAGAGTCCCAAGTCTTTCCTACCTTCCGGACCAGATCCAACCTCGGCGGATTACTCCCATGGAAAATATACGATGTCCGTATTATTTCAGGTTTTCAACCCTGGACAAACCGGGTGTTTTATCCAAAATTTCCGGAATTCTCAGTAAATATGATATCAGTATTGAATCTGTTATCCAGAAAAGCAGAAAAATGAAAGGCTCTGTGCCGATCGTTATGCATACCTATGAAGCTCAGGAAGATGCAGTTGAAAAAGCCCTTGAAGAAATAAATGCCCTTGAAACAACAACTGCGGAAACGGTAAAAATCAGGGTTCTGGTTGACGATGAAGAGTAACCTGAAATTTGTTATCCTTGTTGGTGACGGCATGGGAGACATGCCCATCGACAGTCTGCATGGCCGAACGCCCCTGGAAACAGCCAAAACTCCGGCCATGGATTTTATTGCCAGTCATGGAATTCTGGGCCGTTTGCAGACTGTTCCCCAAGGATTTCCTCCCGGAAGTGATGTGGCTAATCTTTCCTTGCTTGGTTATAAGCCGGCAGAGGTCTACACCGGCAGGTCGCCTCTCGAGGCCGCCAGCCTGGGGGTTGAGCTTGAAGACAATGAAATAGCATTTCGCTGTAACCTTGTAAACCTGGCTGTTGATGGTGATACGGTTACAATGGTTGATTACAGCGGCGGTCATATCGATTCCGATGAGGCAAGGCAACTGATTGACGCTATCAATTCCGAATTCTCCAGTGAAAAAATAACTCTTTATCCTGGAGTAAGCTACCGGCATCTCTTGGTTTATAAGGGCGATCCGGCAAAGCTCACAACCGTTCCTCCCCATGATCATACCGGCAAGGAAGTCTCCAATTTCTGGAAAGAGTATGATACCGTTCCAGAACTCAGGGATTTCATCTCAAAGGCCTGCAAAATCCTGCAAAACCACCCTTTGAACCGAAAACGGCAGCAGCAGGGAAAGTTACCTGCAAATGCTGTCTGGTTGTGGGGAGAGGGGATAGCGCCATCCATGCCGACTCTGCAGGAAAAATACGGTGTCAGTGGAGCACTTATTTCCGCAGTTGACCTTCTGAAAGGTATCGGCGTCTACGCCGGCATGGACGTGATCAATGTGCCGGGCGCCACAGGATATCTTGATACGAATTATCAGGGGAAAGTAGATGCGGCTTTAAAATCGCTTGAGGACAGGGATCTTGTTCTCGTCCATGTCGAAGCACCTGATGAAACAGGACATCAAGGCTTACTGAGTGAAAAAATTCTTGCCATCGAGGATTTTGACCGGAAAATTGTTCAGCCCATTCTTGATGGCCTGAAAGAAAAACATGATTTCCGCATAATCGTCTGTATGGATCATTTCACCCCGATAAGCATGAGGACCCATATAGACGATCCCATCCCCTTCGCCTTATATGACTCCAGAAATCCCCGGCAAAAGACGAATCTCGTTTATTCCGAAAAAAACGGTAAGGAGTCGAAACTGCAACTCAATAATGGCGAAGAATTTCTTCGTCTCCTGCTGGAAATAAATAACTAGTGCCTGTCCATAAATGGCCCTTTCGGAGTCTCGCGGGCTCGCTTACCTGCCCGATATCTGCGTCATGCTTAAAAAATTATCCTCGGAATATCGCATATATGCCTCCGGTAATTTTTTGCGCAATCCTTGATATCGAACAAAATGACCTATTTCTGGACAGACACTAACTAAAGATTTTTCGTTATGGCTCAAAAAACGACTTCGCTGAAAATAACCCTGTCGGAACCGATTCATCACTCATCCTATCGTGTTCTCTATGGTGATACCGATGCTGGGGGAGTTGTCTATAATGCCAACTATCTGAGATATTTTGAACTGGGACGTTCGGATTTCATGAGGCAGTATATAACATCATATAAAATCCTTGAAGATCTCGGCATCATCCTTCCCGTGGTCGAGAGTTACATGCGCCACAAAGCCCCGGCAAAATATGATGACCTCGTCACCATTAAAACATCCATGCAACAGGCTTCTGCAATTTCATGGAGATTTAACCATCATGTGCTTCGTCAGGAAGATAACAGACTGCTGGTCAAAGGCTTTACTGTGCATGCAGCAGTCAATCGGCAAGGAAAATTGACGAAGCTTCCCAGTGATATTCTCAATAAAATGAAAAAAATTTTGTAACTATTCAGCAAGAGCAAAGAATTCCCCTTGCCTCCAGAGTTTAATCCCCGATTTTTTCTCTTATTCAGTATTCATTTAATAACTAATATTGACAACAGTAAGACTTTGTGGTTATAAGTATCTGACATTCTTACACAAAAGCCACATTGTGGTATCTATGAATACAACTCCAGGCAATAAATGGATTCTGAAAATCATTCGATTACACTCCCCGAGATCTATCGATTTCTCGCCCAATCAATGCATTATCCTGATCCTGAGTGGATGAATGCGGATTTCATTCAGTTTTTAAATGCCTTTCTCCAGGAACTTCATTGGACGGACGAGGCAGACACCCTCAATACAGCCCTAAAAAGTTCTGACAATTTTCTGGAAGATATACAGATCGAACATACCAGGCTTTTTATAAATGCAGTTCCCCATGTGGCAGCTCCCCCTTATGCATCTGTTTATTTTAAAGGGGATGGCACTCTTTATGGAAACATTGCGGAAAAAACCAAACAATTTTATCGGGAAAAGGGCTTTTATCTGTCAAAGGAAGATGATCTGCCTGATCATATTGTTTATGAATTAGAGTTTTTAGCTTTACTTGAAAATACCGACAAAACGGGAGCGCAAGAATTTCTTGAGGATCTCTTTCGCCCTTGGTTTACTCTTTTTTACAGTAAAGTTACAAAGGAGGCTCGTCATCCATACTATAGGGTGATGATGAAACTAATAGATTTTTTTACAAGGGAGGAGCTGTAATATGTCTTTAAAAGTGACACGACGCAAATTCCTGCAAACCGCGTCTTTAGCTGCTGCGTCAGTACCACTGGCAAAAGTTGTTTCAGCAGAAAACGGGTTTGTGAGAAAGCCTTTTACCCCACCTGGAAGTTCCGCAGGAACGACTACCGTAACCGGGGGTATATGTGAGATGTGTTTCTGGCGTTGTCAGCTGGTGGGAAAAGTACGTGACAAAAAACTTGTCAAATTGGAAGGTAATCCAAAAAGCATTGATAACGGAACAGCGATATGTGCACGTGGTAACGCCGGAATCAAATTGCTGTATGACCCTGATCGCTTAAAATACCCCATGAAAAATGTGGGGGAGAGGGGAAATCCAAAATGGAAGAGAATATCCTGGGAGGAGGCCCTGGATGAATGCGCCGCAAAACTGAAAGCGGTTGAAGAAAAATATGGCCCCCACGGTATTGCCATGTTTCCCCATGGTGCGTCAGCAAAATACCCAATGCATTTTTTTGAAAGAGCAGTCGGCACGCATAACGTGAGTGAAGCCTCTTTTTTCCAGTGTCGTGGTATTCGCGATACAGCCTATGTATCCACCTTTAACACCGCCCCTGGCGAACATGTTGATATGGCAAACGCCAAGGCGATTCTGCTCATTGGTTGTCATTTCGGCGAAAATGTCCATGTCTCCCACCTGAAACGATACCTGAAAGGTCTGGAGAATGGTGCCAAACTTGTTGTCGTTGACCCTCGTTATTCAGCCTCTGCCGCAAAATCAGATATCTGGGTTCAAATCAAGCCGGGTACAGATACCGCATTTTTGCTGGCAATAATGAACTATTTGATTGAAAATAATAAATATGACAAAAAATTTGTTGCCGCTCACTGTGATGGTTTTGAAGAGTTCCAGAAAGGAATATCTCATGCCTCTCTCGATTGGGCTGCTCAAATTTGCGATATCCCTGCAAGCCAGATAAAAGAAGTGGCTGAGCTTTTGGCGGCAAACGCTCCGAACGTCTCCATCCACCCTGGTCGCCACGTAAGCTGGCATGGCAATGACTTCCAGCGTCTCCGTGCCCACGCATGTTTGACAGCTTTACTTGGTGCAATAGGAGTTAAAGGCGGTTTTGTGAAACCGAAAGGCCCTAAGGTAAAAGGAATAAGCTGGGCAAAAGGACATCATGATGGGGCGCACAACCTGAAAGAGATGGCCGACAAGTACCATTTTGCTCCTCCGGGAACACCTACGGAATTGATCCGCGATGCCTGTATTACCGGCAAACCGTATCCAATAAAGGGCTGTGTTATTTGGGGCCAGAACCCAATGCAGACCATCCCGAAGCCGCAAAAAACTGTTGAGGCCCTCAAGCAGATGGATTTTGTCATGTGTGTTGATGTTATGCCTACGGACATAACCATGTACGCCGACATACTGCTTCCAGAGGCGAGCTACCTTGAAAGATATGATTACATCAAAAAAGGCACCCAGTGGAATTTTGCCGATAAGCATGAGCAGTTTATTTCGGCCAGAATGCCTCTGGTTGAGGCCATGTTTGAACGTAAGGATGAAGTCTGGATCACAAACGAACTTGCCAAACGCATGGGTCATGCGGACAAAATTCCGGTTAACAGCCTGGAAGAAAAGGTTGAAAAGGAACTTGCATCGGCAGGGCTGTCCATCGCTCAACTGAAAAAAGAGGACGGCATTCACATCCAGCCGGGAAAAGATCCGTACGGTGTTTCCGAAGATTTTGAGGTTCTTCTTTATAATGAAGATATAGAAGATAGCGGATACCCGGGCGTGCCAACCTATATCCCTGTTGAAGAAGTGCCAAAAGGGTTTGCCCGACTGGTTTATGGACGTTCTCCTGTACACACCTTTAACAGAAGCCAGAATAATGTCTGGTTGTATAACGCCATGCCTGTAAATCCAGTTTGGCTTAATGATGAGTCAGCCAATAAAATGGGCCTCAAGGATGGTGATGAGGTGAGCATGGTCAACAGTGAGGGTGTAAAATCAACTTTTACAAGCGTTGTCAAGGTTACACCAGGTATACGTAAAGATACTGTTTACATGGCCCATGGATATGGCTCAAAAAATCCGATGCTGACCGTGGGAAAAGGTGCAGGTATTGATGACCAGGCACTTATAACAAAGATCGCAATTGATCCCGAGACAGGTTGTAGCGGTATGCGGAACAACTTTGTTAAACTTGTTAAAAGTGGCAAAGCCCTGGATATCCCGGCTTAGTATAACATGTCGGAATGAAAACTGACCCGTCACTTATAACGCTCAAAACGTTTTAAGTGAACCATTTCAGGCCTCAATGAGAGCCTGACTCAGGTCTTTATTAAGGAGGTAAAACCCTTATGCAGTATGGAATGATAATAGATTTAAATAGATGTGTAGGTTGCCATGCCTGCACCATTGCCTGTAAGGCAGAGTGGGAAGTGCCGGCTGACAAAGGACGGAACTGGGTCCATCGGCTTGGACCGTCTAACACCCCGGAAGGTCTTGCATCAACCTACTATCCCGGTTTATGTAATCACTGTAATGAGCCATCCTGTGTTCCTGCCTGTCCGGCTGATACCATTGAAAAAACATTTAAGGACGCCAAAACAGGTAAAACAAAGACTATGGAAGTCGCGGCTACTTACAAAGATCCTTTCAACGGCACTGTACAGATTGACAAGGATCGCTGCCTTGGTTGCGGAGCCTGTGCCGATGCATGTCCCTATGGGGCACGCTACGTAAACACAGATCTGGTCAACGAAGAAATCGGTGGCGAAGGTGTGGCGGACAAATGCTCATATTGCATGCCTCGGGTTGAACAGGGACTGGATCCCGCCTGTGTTCAAACCTGTCTGGCCAATGCACGCATTTTCGGTGACCTTGATGATCCTAATTCCGAAGTAGCCAAGTACGTGAAAAAGGGCGCTGTGGGTTTGACATCCGCTGCCGTTAATATTGGCCCAAACAGCAGATATTATGGAAACAAAAAAGACATGCATCTGCTCACGTCGACTTCTACACCCATGGAGATGCCTTCTGCATCACTGCGCCGAAGCCTTATGGCCCGCATGAAACCAGGTTTTAATAAAGCAAAAAATCTTGGTTTTCTTGGCCTTGCCGGGGCTGTTCTGGTTAAAGGACTAAGCGAAGACGATCAGGATTAAAGCGAATAGTTCTCCGTTTTTTGCATTTTCAAAATAAAAAACCCGCTGTGTACTGTGTACCAGCGGGTTTTTTGTTTCCTGATCTCGTTGACAGGAGATTATGAAAAGGGGAGGTTAAGTTGTTTAACAGGAGCCTTTTTTCCTCTTTTTGATTCATACATGAGTTTGTCGGCTTTGGCGATGAGTTCTTCAATATGACACCGGTTGTCAGAATCATAGGGAACGACTCCAAAGCTGATACCGAGTTCAAAGCCAAGTTCCTTTTTCCTGTTTTCTTCCTGCAAAAGGGCCATGAACCTGTCGGATAGTTGTTTTTCTCCCCTTAAAGACGATGTATCAGAGACAAGAATAGCAAATTCGTCACCACCTAAACGGGCAATAATGTCCGAACTTCGGAAGGATGATAATATTCTCGCCACACTGATAAGGGCCAGGTCTCCTACATCATGACCGAATGTGTCATTAATCCATTTCAGATTATCCACATCGGCAAACAGCAAATAAAGGCGACCCGAAACACGGTCGGCAATATTAATCTGTTTCTTCGCCATCATCATAAAACCACGCCTGTTTAAAAGCCCGGTCAGTTCATCTGTAATGGCCATTGAATGAAGTTTGTCTTCGAGTTTTTTCTGCTCTGAAATATCAAAAAAGCTTTCAACTATATATTCCTTGCCATTGAAAAAACATGAAGTTGCCGATTTCAGAACATGGAGCGGGTCCCCGTTACTGTCTGTAAGACTTTGGCTTAACTTTTTATAACCACCTTGCTTTCTGTCAAAAATAGGACATTTTCCCTTTCTTGTATTACAAAAAAAATCCTGGCATGCTTTATTAACAATTTTTTCTTTCTCAACACCGAACAACTGCAGTGCATGCGGATTTGCGTCCACGACATTTCCGTTTTCAGCATCAACGATAAGAATACCTGCAGGAACAGTATTAAAAACGGAATGAAGATATTCCTTTGTTTCAAGCAGCTGTCGTTCGGCATTTTTGCGCTTGCTCACATCAAGAATAATTATCATCAATGTTTTGTTTTCTCGATCTTCAACAGGCAGGAGGTTCATTGAGACATGGCGGTCTTTAAAGACAACAGGATTATCCTCTTCTATAACCTGAGGATTATCCGCGGCGTTTTTAAGAAGTGAAACAACTCTGGTTTGATCATCTCCGGAGAAAAAATCAGAAAAATCAGAAGCAAGAAGTTCTGCAACCGTAGTTCCCGCTAATTGTGCGGCAGCAGGATTGGCAAAGATAATCCTGTTGTCTCGGGAAAGTTCTATGATTCCTTCTCCCATATGATTGAGAACGACTTGAAGATGGCGATTGGCAGACAGTAATTCTCGGGAGGTCTCACGGGGATAGATATTATTTGTACCAATAACCTCATGTTCCTGAAATTTAAAATTTCCAGATGTGTACCTGTTGGCCATGTCAATAACATGACGAACAAGATGGGGACCCTTGGCAATACAGGCATGGGTCCCTTTGATATCGCATTCGCCTCGGGATTCAACGGCAACGCCGGATATGACGATAATTTTCGTATCCTTCAGGTCCTCTCGTCCCTCTATCATATGTGAGAGTTGTTCTCCATTGATGTTCGGCATGATAAGGTCAAGGAAAATTAAATCAGGGGTGTATGACTGCAGCTTATCAAAAGCAGAGAGGCCATCTCCAGCGATTTCAACCAGATAGCCTTCTTTTTCCAGTGCAGAGGAAAGCATTTTCCTGACCACAGGGTTGTTTTCAACGATCAAAACTTTTTTCATGTAAAGTATAATTTTGTTGAAATCGAGAAGAGAAAAAAAGAGGTAACTTTATACATCAGATAAATAAACTATCAGTTTGGATGGTTCAGGTAAAGGTCATTTTTTGTTTTTTACGTATCGATTGTTCTGCAAATAATATTCGACCGCTATCAGAGCCAATGTAATTTATTGATATCACTTTGGCAGAGAGTCGACTGCCGCTGAATAGACTTCTGAGTTGTTCCGTCAAGGCCAATTTAGACAAATTCCAACAA
>JAHLLM010000070.1 GCA_020444175.1 Desulfobulbaceae bacterium
ACTAGCCAGCTACTCTGGATTCCCGCTTTCGCGGGAATGACTTTTGTGTAGACAGCGGTAGGTTGGGTAGAGCGAATTGTGAGGCAAAAAATGTTGGGTTTCGCTAAAGTTATCTGTCTGTAGAGCAGTTGAAGATGGGCGGCAAAAGCGAAACCCAACGTTGATGGGAGGGTCGAATCGCTCAACCACAACCTACGGCAGAGCGGTAGGTTGGGTAGAGCGAATTACGTGGCAAAAAAATGTTGGGTTTCGCTAAAGTTATTTGTCTGTAGAGCAGTTGAAGATGGGCGGCAAAAGCGAAACCCAACGATGCTGGGAGAGGTCGAGTCGCTCAACCCAACCTACGCCATCGTCTCCGTGGGAACCCATACATGAATCTCCAGGGGCAAATTGATATGCATTCCCACGGTGGACCGTGGGAACCAGAAAAAGAAGTGTCATGTCAAATGCCTTTTGACGCATGCTGTAGGTCGGGAATCCCTTCCCGACACTGAAGAGTCGCCATGGGTATGGCGACCTACTCATGATACAACAACGAACATATACATTCTAGGAGTACAAAATGATAATAACAGACTGGATTCACGTCATCGCCGGCTTTTTCATTATGCTGAGCCTAGCCCTTGGAGTGGAAGCAAGTCCGCTTTTTATGCACAAATACTGGCTTTGGTTTACGGCATTTGTCGGGGCCAACCTCTTTCAATTCGGCTTTTCTAAATTCTGTCCGCTCGGCCTGATTTTGAAAGCTTTCGGTGTTCGGGAAAAAAGAGAATAAATCGAATACCTAGAGCGTGTTCATTCTTTCCGATATTTTCTCGCCAATTGGCTGAAAAGCATCTTGTAATGCAGCATAATCAGACAGGCGGGGGAGACGGCCAAAAACCTCAACACCGCCTAACTCGGCAAGAATTTTCATGTTATCTGTTACGATTGGATCATCAGAAGGCATATGCTCTTGTTCATCGCTGAGCACTATACCGAGAACAGGAATACTCCGCTGTCTTAATGCTTCAATGGTTAAAAGACTATGATTTATGGTACCCAATCCGCTGCCGGCAACGACCAGGGTCGGCATTTTAAAAGGTATTAGAAAATCAGCAAGCAACAGGTCGCGACGCAGCGGGACAAAAATCCCCCCCACTCCCTCCACTAACACCAGTTCATTCTCTTGGCAGAGTTGGTAAAAAACCTGCCTGATTTTCTCCACCCCAATATCCTTCCCCTCTTTTTCAGCGGCAAGATGGGGAGAAGCGGCCATCTTAAAACGAAAAGGAACATGGCTGTCCAGTTCAGCCTCGTTCAATGAAAAACCAGTATGCTCACGGCAATAAAGAAGATCTTGTGGGTTCTCCCCGCCGGTACTCACCCATTTCTGGTAAGTCGCCTGAATTCCTTTTTCAAGCAAGAAACCAAGAAGAAGAGAAGTCACCACGGTTTTCCCAACATCAGTCCCTGTACCGGTAACAAAAAGTGCATTCCCCGCCTTTTTTTTCGCCTCCATCAGTTTCGCCCCGTTCTTATCCCTTCAGCTGTGACAAAAAAGACCTGATACGTGACCTTATATCCTCCCCTCGCCGCAAACCACTGCTCCAGCCTTTTAAGACGGCTCCTGGTCAGGACTGGAAATGATCGATGATACCCTCCAGTACCTGTTTTTTTTATATGTGAAAGCAGATCACGCAAAGAGACATAGTGCCTTGTGTATATTTTTTCGGAAAAATTGACTTTGACAAAATACTTTTCCAGGTTTTGCCGAATTGCTTCCCGGTCTGCAAACTCTTCGGCAGCAAGAATTATTGGTTCCGAAAAAACGTTCCCAAGTCCTTCCCCCAACTCATGCAAGGTCGCGGGTCCGAACAGGGAGGCATGAAAAAGTCCATCCGGGGTCAGGCTTGTTGAGACATGTTGCAATGTTTGCGAAAGGTCGTCGAACCACTGCAGGGTCGCGTTACTCGTTATGAGATCAAAAGACCTTTTATTTTTACTTAAAAAAACTTCCCCATCTTCACACAGAAAAGAAATATCAGTCGCTGAAACACATTTGTCCCTGGCCTTGTCAACCATGGCGCAGGAAAAATCCAACGCCGTAATACGCGCCTCTGGAAATCTTCCAGCCAACAGACTGGTATAATTTCCGGTTCCACAGCCAATTTCCAGAATTTCCGCACAACGACATCCCGCCGGGAGCGTAGCAATGAGCCGGGCACTGCTTTCCTTTTGCACGAAGGCATATTCGTCATAGGTTGCCGCAGCTTTTGAAAACCGCGAGCAGATCGCTTTTTTTCTCTGTTTTTGCATTACTTCAACAACTTATCTCTATCAAGGAGCACCATATGGCCTGCATGGGGGAATATGTCCAGGTTTGCTCCTGAAAAATCTATTCTGTCTTCCACAGGCGCAATTACATCCTTTCTGCCATGCAATATGCTGACAGAAATATCTTCCGGGAGCTGATACGGTAGACTGAAATTTTCCAGATAATCAAGTCCGGAAAAAAGAATATCCCGATCGAGCATGTTCAAATAATTTTCCTGCAGTTTTTCTTGAAATTCCACATAGGCCGCTTTGCAGCCCAGAAAACATTTACGATAAAACCCTTGCATATATTTTTTTAAATCCGTTTCAATACCGTGACGGATTGCACTCACTTCATGGCCTGGCCAATTTCTTCGCATGGCAACCAGCTCAAGAACGGCAACCCTGTCAGGGGAGCTGAGAGAAAAATCCAGTCCAAGATTGGCCCCCATTGACCAGCCGACAATTTTTACTTTCCTGCACCCTGCATTTTCAAGAAAAGAGAGCAGTTCATTTTTAAAATTTCTTGGATCAAGAAAAGAATCATAAACAAGGAGGGTTTCTTCCTGAAAAAGATTGAAGAGCTGAATCAAACGACTATCAAAACCCCATCCAGGCAAAAAAAGCAATGGAATTTCCCCTGGCCGGGGAGAAGATAAAAAAGAAAACAACATGACAGAAAACTAGAAGGAAAAAGAAAACCAGGACTTCTTTTTGCGTTTTTCAATTACTTGAGATTTAGCTCGCGATGGCGGCGGTTCATTTTTACCTGCACTGAGCAAGGCATTTCTTTCCTCAAGAAATTGCACCTTTTCCTTAATTCGTCCATAGTTAACAAGAAGCTTTTCATTTTTTTCTCGCTCCATGGCTATTTCATCGGTAAGCCGCTTGACCATCTCTGCCTTATAGCCCTGGGCCTGACTTCCCAACTCCTCAATATGCCAATCCAACTGGTGACGCAATTCCCGTACTCGATCTTCCAGTCCTGCCAGGCGCTGATGGAGTATGGCTATCTCGGCCTGATCGCTTTCTTTCAATACCCCTGCTGAATTCCCGGCAGCAACCACAACCTCTTCTTCGACAGTACTTGTGCCGATGTCCCCCTTGTCTTCTATGACCTGGAGTATGACATCCCTGTCAATGGTTGCAGCTTCGTCGGCAAACCCATAAACCAGTGCGGAATCACACAACAAATTGATTGACCGCGGGGTTCCACCCGATGCCCTGAATATCTCCTCCACGGCATCTTGATTGAATATGTCGGCCTTACCTCCCACTTTTTCCAGTCTTGAAGCGATATAAATCCGTGTTTCCTCTTCAGATAAAGGCATCAGATGGTAGTTTACGGCAATACGCTGGGTGAGCTGAGCCAGTGAAGGCTTTTTAAGCTTGAGTTTCAGTTCAGGCTGCCCGACCAGCATTATCTGCAGAAGGAGATTGTCATCGGCCTGAAGATTGGAAAGCATTCTCACCTCTTCAAGCACCTCTTCCGAGAGATTCTGAGCCTCGTCTATTATGAGAAGCACCCGTTGCTTGGCGGCATATTTTTTGATAAGAAAATGATGGATCAAATCGAGTTTTTTGGCCTTATCGCTTCCATCCTCGTCAACCTCAAATTCCTGAAGGATAAGTCCCAGAAGCTGATCTGCTGAAACATTGGTGTTAAATATGACGGCAACTTCAATTTCCGCCTCTATCTGATTCAGCAGATATCGTATAAGAGTGGTTTTTCCGGTACCGATTTCACCGGTGAGCAGGATAAACCCCATACCCTCCCTGATTCCATATTCCAGGTAGGTCAGGGCATTCTGGTGTTTTGAACTGAAATAAAGAAAATTCGGGTTTGGGACAATATGAAAAGGTTTTTCGGAAAGCCCGTAGAATTTTTCGTACATGAATCAGGACACAGAAGTCAGAAAGTAGAAATAAGAAGTAAAAATTCAGAAAAAGTCTGAACTCTCGATAAAGTATCTATTCCGCGAGGGCGCTTAGACGTATAAGCTCATTCGTCTCACTGCCCCCCGAACACCTTGACCGACAAACTGCACCCTATGCCTCAGAGCCCGCATCCTCCCCCCTGTTGTTTAAAACAAATCCCAAAAATTTGTCTTTCGGCAAATGGGAGACGGCTTTTCTGGCATCAGCCAGGGATGTCCGGCCCTTTTCAACCACCATAATAATGGCGTCTACCAAAGGTGCAAAAACCATGGCGTCCGCACCGTCCAGTACAGCCGGAACATCAAGAAGGACATAACGGTCGTCATAACGCGTTTTCATCTCCTCAAGCAGTTTTTTCATCTTGGGCGAGCCCAGCATTTCCGTACTGTCTGCAATGGTGCGCCCTCCGGAAATCAAGGTCAATTTCTCGATGCCGGGCCAGATGATAAAATCTTTTAAAGGACGATCATACTCCAGATAATCAATAAGTCCTCTGTCGCTTGAAAACCCGAGGTAATGATGAATATCCTGTTTCTTTAAATCGCAATCAACCAGAAGCGCTGTTTGCTGATACTCAAGGGCAAAAGTCAAGGCCAGGTTTATTGCGGTTATAGTTTTCCCTTCACCCGGCCTGACACTTGTCACCATAATGGTTTTCATGCCCTGTTCTTTAGTGCGCTGCTGAATCTGGGTTCGTAATACTTTATAGGCATCCAGTTCAGGAGCATCCGAAGAGATACAGACACAACGATTTCTAGTCAGCTTTTCAGGATCCAGTTTTACGGTAACCGACTCTGAGTAAACAGGAGCACGCCAAGCAGCCCCCTCTTCTGCGACGCCGGCGGAAGAAGCTGTTTGAGGGGATTCTTCCTGCGCTTCTGCGCTGCCAACTCCCTCAGGCGTCTCAGTCAGATTTTCCTGTCGTTCTTTATTTGCCTTATCCAAGGCCTTGCGTAATTTCATATTCAATCTCCTCTGCCGGTTAACCGGAACGAAGAATATTTATCAGTCTGAATGATTCCTTCCAAATCCCTTAAATTAAAACATCCTGCGCGTTAACTTTGCCCAGAACACATTCAAATCCATGACCAGAAAATGAAAGGCGACCAGGGCAGCAACGAGAATTCCGATAATTGCCAGAACCATGAGCACGCTGCGCGTCTTTCGGCGCTGCTGGTCTTCTTGTGTCTGGATAACAGGGATGGCAGCCAGAACAGGAAAAGACGTTGCATTGCTTAACATTTCGCTTGAACGAACTGATTCATCACTGAACTCAAGCAGGGCGGCCGTGCCGACACCGGCGCCTATGCCAAGAACAATACCAATGAGAAAAATTGCCAGCCGGTTTGGTTTGTACGGCTTCTCAGGCAACCTGGCAGGATCGATCAAGGTAAAACGCTCGCCTTTCTGATCTTTTTCCAGGCCATAAGCCACATTGGCTTCCATCAGCTTTCGGGAAAGGTCATCAAACTTTGCCTGCCAGTTTCTACGCTCCGTTAAAAGAGTATTATAGGTTTCTTCCACATGGGGCGTTGACTCGATCCACTTATTCAAGTTGTCCTTTTTCTTCTCCAAATCAGCCAGTTGACGCTTTACGGAATCGATCTCGGACTTCACGCTGGCAAGCTGGGATGACATGGTGATATAGGCAGGGTTATCCGGCATGCCGCCTACTTCCCTCATATCATCTGATGAAATTTTCGAAGAGAGTTTTGCTATTTCCTGTCGGGTCTTGATGACATCCGGATATTCATCGGTAAATCGAGTCTCAAGTCTGTTCAATTCAAGCTTCAGCTCTTCCAACCGTCTGACATCTTCAAGCTCCAGGGTAGGCGTCAGGTTGGCAAGCTCTGACTGAAGTGAACTTTCACGCTCTTTTAAGGCCCGCAGCTGTTCATCAAGTCTTTCAATTGCCGACTCAACATTATGACGGCTCTGCAGGTTGATCTGCAGTACTTCGGGTAATTCGTTGATATGGGCTTTCTTGAAAACTGCAATTTCCTGCTCTGCCTTATCGAGTTTGGTCCTGACCTTTTTCAGCTCGTCTTCAAGAAATGAAGTAGCCTCCATAGCCTGCCGTTCGCGGACCTGCAGGTTTTCTTCCAGGAAAAGAGAGGCCAGTATATTCGCCACCTTCTGGATGGTCGTTGGCTGATCCTGGCCCTCATAGGACAAGGTAAAAGCAATGGTGGCTGTAGCAGGGCGTCCTGTTTTGCGATCAACGACCTCAGCGCTTATATACTCCAGGCTGATATCCTCTCGCATGGCGTCAATAACTTCCTCGGTTGTCGCTTTCTGCCGCAAGTCCTTATAAAGATCAAGCCTGTTGATAATTTCAAGCAGGCGGCCCGTGCTCATAATCCGCTGATTAATTGTCTGCAGGCGCTGCTCCGCATAGCTCGTCACCGTGGCCATTACAAAATCAGCCGGAATCTCCTGTTCCTCAATCAGAATGGTGGAAACAGACTTGTACACAGGCGGCAAACCCAAGGCAACAAGGGCAGAGATTAAAATGACGATGATCGTGGGCAGAAGCAGGCTCCACTTACGTCGCTTCAGGACGGCCAGATACTCATTGGGCGACATTTCATGCTCTTCCATCAGCTCTCCTTTTCAGCTTGGTAGGAATTATTTACTCAATAACCGGAATTTGATAGTTTAATTTCACGTAAAAAAGATTACGGCGCTTTTCTGTGTTGTCTTCCAGGTCTTCAATCCGTGAATGGCGGTAAGCTGCCACAAGACTGAATTCCCGGTTAATTTCATAGCGGACAGAAGGATTGAAATTTATTGTCAATTCTTCGAGATCATTGATAAACGCTGTATTTCGATCCACCTTGTTCAGGTAGCCGGAAACACGCATCTGCGCTGACGATCTTTCGCCGAAACGATGTCTGAGCGAAAACACGAGTCCTGTCCTCTCAGTAGCCCCATCTCGACCGCTGGACCCGCTTATTTCATGGCTGAAATTCATCTCAGCAGTTGTCAACTCCTCATTATATGTCAAGGAGAATTGACCGCCAAGGCCGCTATCAGAAGAGGTCTCCCCACTCCTTTTTGCCTTTCCTTCAGTCAATCGCGGCCCCGCATCAACAACATAGCTTAATTTCTCTGAGACCTGTCGACTCACTCCGGCTGTCAGCCGGTAATTTTGTGTCTTGGAGGTATAAAAATCATAATGGGAATACTGGGCATAAAACCGGGCTGTTGTGGGCTTGGTAAACTGGAGTGTGCGTGTCAGGCCGACAAGCACATTCTGTCCTGTGAATTCATTGGTATCATCTATCTCAAACTGGTCATTCTGGTAAGAGTAGGTAGAAAAAAGGGATGTTTTCTCTGAGAAGCGGTAATCCGCAGAAACGGAGTAAGACTGCCGCCGTCTCACGTCGGTACCAAAATCAATTCCAGTGATGCTGATATCCCGGTCAGCCCTGGAATCCACAGAATATCCCGCCCCGGCGGAGAGCTTTAAAAAGGAATTAAGCTGGTAATCAAGCTTTCCGTCATAATACTCTTCTATGTCATTCAGGTTATCATTATCAAAATAATAAAGCCCGTCCAGCCTGCCCTTGAAAAGGGCTGACAGCCGTTCGGTTCTTTCACGCACATCAACCCCCACAGATGCAGTGGTGATGAAATCATCGTCCTCATTGTCTCTCGTGAAAAAGACGTTGTCATTATATTCCTGCCTGATTGCGGCATTGGGAATCACACGGAAGTCGTCTGCAGAGCTATTTGCTGAAGGCAGAAGAAAAAGGGCTGAAAAGAATAAAAGCGATTTTTTCATGGGGCAACAACCACATCCCCACGGCGCAGCGTGATATTCTGATCCAAATTCTTGCCTTCGGAAACATCATCATAATTGAATGTAAAGATTTTCGTCCCCTCCGGCTCTTCACGCATTATGGTTATTTTTTCCCTCTTGGCAAAAGGGTTCAAACCTCCTGCCATGGTAAGGGCCTGAAGCACATTCACATTGGTGTTCAACACGAAGCGACCCGGATTATTCACTTTCCCGATAACATAAATCAACATACTGTTGATCTGCTGGACAATCACCGTCAACACAGGGTCGGGAACGTACCGGGACACTTTTTGAGTAATTTCTTCCCTTAACTGCACAACGGTTTTTCCCTCGGCAACAACCTGACCTATGAGGGGAAAGGAAATAGTGCCGTCAGGCAACACAATAACTGTTTTTGTCTGGGCTTCGTCCTTCCAAACTGAGATATCAAGCACATCGCCGACACCTATCTTGTATTGCTCTTTCTGCAGGATAGCCATATCCTCCGCAGCCTGCACCGGCAGGGCAACAACCAGCAGAAACAGACAAGTCAGCACACTTATAAATCGCTTCATAAAAAAACCTCATTTAAAATCTTCGATATTGACACTTAATGAGCACCCGTATCGGCAAAGGGTTGCCGACTTACCCAACTGAACGAGACAAATCAGACATAGGCATGGTGGTACTGAACAGATACTTTAATTTTTAATATGATTACCAACGAATTTCAGCCAATGATATATTATTGGTTCATTAACAGTTTGATTTGTAGACATAAAATGCAAATGGTGTCATTTCGACCAACGGGAGAAATCTGTCACCACAGATATTAAGATTTCTCACATCCGTTCGAAATGACAGGAAAAACTAAGAACTCTCTTTGTGCTGGCTGAAATACGTTGGTAATCACTATTTTTAATTTAACCACAATTTATGAGTTAGCACAAATAACTAATAAGTGACAAGAAATTTTGACGGTTTCCCCTAAAAAACGACGGAGCAACGCATCCATCAGGAGAAAGTATCTCTGTTACTTGCCAAGCTTTTGCAACTCTTCCCGAGCCTTGTCGATTCCCGGAAAATTTTGCCCGCTGTTTACAGCATCCCGCAGATATTGCGAGGCTTCATCGGCACGACCGCTCTGGGCAAGCACATACCCCAGGTGAAAATTCAAAACAGGACTCGACGGGGCAAGAGCAAGGGCCTTTTCAAGAATATCAATAGCGCTCTGCATATTTCCCTTTTTAAGATAAATCCATCCCAGGGTATCAAGGATTTCAGGCTGGTTGGGCTTCACCTTCTGGGCCTGCTGAACAAGAGACAGCGCCCTTTCCAGGTTCTCGGGACTCGCCTTGTACTCAGCCAGAAGGAACGCCAGATTATTTGCAGCCGGCCAGAATTTCGCATCGCGCGCCAACATTGTTTCATAAACAGCAATCGCCTTGTCATACTCTCCCATTTTCTCGTGGAGCATGGCAAGGGAGATATATGTTTCGCCTCTCTGAGGATTAACCTCAATAGCCTTTTCAAATTTCTTTACCGCTTCGGCAGGTTCGCCCTTTATAACATAGAGGGCGGCAAGGCTGTTATGGGGCGTGAGCCACTCAGGCTGTAGCTCAATGGCCTTACTGAAACTTTGCTCTGCCGCTTCAAAATTTTTCTGCTTCAGATAAATAGTCCCCATCATATTGTAGGCAAAGGCATCTTTGCTGTTCCTGGCCAACCTTTCTTCACAAAGTGCAATAGCTTTGCCCGGTTGATCTCCAAGGAGGTAGGCCTGCACAAGAGAACCTGCCAGATCCAGGGAACTGACGTTTGCTTCATATCCCTTTTCCAGGATCGCGACCGCCTCTTTTTTCTCTCCATTTTTCCAATGCAGATTACCAATGCGCTTGTAGCCAAGTGGATTTTCAGGAGCCTGTGTGACAATTTTCTCATACTCTGCCAGGGCGTCCTCTTTTCTGTCCCTGGATACATAAAAATCACCCAGCACCGCACGGACTTCGACATCGTCAGGATGTTTTGCAATAAATTCATTCAAAAGATCTTCAATTGCTTCACCATCTTTCTTGAGCTGATAATACCGTATCAGTCTTTGCAGAATCTCCCTGGAATCAGGATTGGCCTTCATCCCTTTTATTAATGTTTCTCCGCCGAGCTCGATTTCCTTATTCATGAAATGAGCCTGGGAAAGACTGATATAACCGGGAATAAATTGAGGCCGCTCCGTTACGCTGACCCGAAATTCAGGCACAGCGCTCTCCCCGTCCCCTTTGAGCAGATAAATACTTCCCTTGGTAAAATGGGCATCCACGCTTTTCGGATTTTCACGGAGAACATCATCAGTCAGGGCATCGGCCTTATCTATTTCACTTCGCGCCAGGTAGATTCTGGCCAGGAGGATTTTGGCCTGCAGGATACCCGGTGCTGCGGGATCAGTATCCAGGGTCAGGCACTCGTCAAGAACCGCAATGGCCTTATCAACATCCTTTTCTTTCAAGTAAAGCTCACTGAGCTGAAAACGGAGCTGAAAACTTTGAGGATGATTCTTCAACCCCTTCAGCAACGCATCTTTGGCAAGAGCGAACTCATTCTTGCTGACATAAAAACGAACCACATTCAAGAGGGGAGCCTCATCTTCAGATGATGTGCCGACAAGGGAATGTAAAAGTGCTTCCGCCTCATCTTTTTTACCCAGGTCCCACTGCAGACTGGCCAGTGTCAGTTTATGTCCAAGATTTTCCGGCTCAAGATCCATGAGCTTGCTGAAAAAACCAAGCGCCTCATCCGTTTTCTTCTGCTGAACAGCAAGTTTACCGAGAACAGTGTAAAATAAAGGTTCATCCGGATGGGCAGCCAATCCCTTTTCGACCATGCTTATGGCTTTTTGCCTCTCACCTCTGCCGTCGTAGAGGGAAGCGAGCAGCAAATAAGCCTGCGGATCTGCCTTTCCCCTGGCCAGGAGCCCGTCCAATATCGCTTCCGCCTCTTTCTGTTTTTCAAGGCGGATCAAAGCCGCACTTTTCAACAAAAGCACATCCGTATTTTCAGGCTGACCGGCAAGAATAAGATCCGCTTTCTCCAGTGCCTTGTCCGGCGCCCTGCCGGCCAAAAACAATTTACCGAGTTCCTGCTGGGCATCAAGCAGATCAGGATTAAGCTCAACGGCCTTGGAAAGGGCGCCGTATGCTTTTCTGGGATTGCCGTCTTTCAACTCCGTCAAGCCGAGATAATAATATGCCTCCGCATACTTCAGATCAATCTGTATGGCATTTTTTAATTCAAGTCGCGCTTTGACATAATCCCCCTGCTCATAAAGGGCCTTTCCTTTTTCAAAAAACTTGGCCTTCTTGGCCTCCGGGCCTCCGCAGGCAACAAGCAGCGATAATGCACACAACAGGATAATAAGAAAACCATACTTAAAATTTAGTTTTACCATTTGGTCCCTCAAAGTTGATGATGTCACAGGAATCCACGAAGTTGGCAATCCGCCAATGAAATATCACCAGATTAAATACTCGCAGTCGGATATCGAACGGATGGATTGTTGCGAGAACGTCAAAGTTGTTTAACAGTTTGAAAATATTATTTTAAAATATCATATAAATTGCATATCAACAAGTAATGCTCATTTTTACATACCTTTTGTTGAACTAAAACCCACAACAATGTATTTTTACTCTGAATTGATCGAATTGTACCATTAAAATATTGTTAATTCCTTGACTATGCCTAGTGAAACTCTATCGTCCTAAATCATTCCGCATCCTGTTGCTGGCGGCTTTTAGTTTCGTCGCCTTGCCGCTACTTATGGCGCTGGCCAGCTCCGCCTATTTTATGGAGAAAATGGCCACAAAGAGCACCAAGGCTATTTTCAGCTCAGCAGGGTCTGCCAGGGAAAGCCGTCTTCTCCTTGAACAACTGGTGGCCCAGGAACGACAGGCAAGACTTTATGACGTCCTGGGAGAACCGGCAAACCTTCTCGGGGTCCAGCAAAAGCATGAAAGTATCCAGGAAATCCTCGACCGCCTCTCCATCTTCCCCTTTGGCGAAAAGGAAAAAAAACAAATTGTTCAATTAAAAGCCAAAGAGAATGCACTTTTCAAGATCATCAGCGACACCAACAAAAACAATGCAAGAAAAGACGCTCTTGATGAGTACAAAGAACTTAACACCCTGTGTCGCGAAATAGAGACAGCCAGCTATAACCTGATGGTACAGGAAGCCCAGAATTTACATCAGGAAACATCCGAGTATCAAAAAATAATGTTCTGGCAAACATTTCTTCTCTTTTTTCTCAGTATCGTCCTTATCTCAATCTTTGCCTTTCTGCTCATTCGACCAATCCGCCAGATCGACGCAGGTATTATCAGGCTCGGTAAGGGTGATTTTGTGACTCCGATCAGCGTTTCAGGCCCTCGCGACCTGGAATTCCTCGGCACCAAGCTGGACTGGCTACGCGAAAGACTGGCGGAACTTGAAAAAGAAAAAAACAAATTCATAGCGCATATCTCCCACGAGCTGAAAACTCCGCTGGCCTCAATCCGCGAAGGGGCCGGACTTCTCAGCGAAGAGGTCGTAGGCTCCTTGACTCCACAGCAGAAAGAAGTCATTAAAATACTGACAAACAACAGCCGGGTACTACAGAAACTCATTGAAAACATTGTAAATTTCAACATGGCTCAGGCAAGAAGCCTCCCTCCCCCCAAGGACATGTTTTCCCTTGAAAAACTCATCACCGAGGTAACCGAAGACTACAAACCTATCCTTATGGCTAACCATCTTGATCTGAAAACAAACCTGGCCCCTGCCGTGATAAAAGGCAACAGGGATCAAATACGGACGGTTATCGACAATCTCCTCTCAAATGCCATTAAACACTCGCCCATAGCCTCAGAAATCTCCCTCATCATGAAAAGAGCAGGAAATGAAGTGGTTATTGATATCGTCGATACCGGACCAGGCATACCCGAGGATGAACGCACAGAAATCTTCAGACCTTTTTTCCAGGGAAAAGCCGCCCAGAAAGGCAGGGTAAAAGGGACCGGATTAGGCCTGGCCATTGCCAGGGAGTACATGACAAATCACAAGGGTCATATTGATCTTATTATTGATAAAAAGGCGGGCTCACACTTCAAATTGACGCTCCCCATTGAGGACAAGGAATGACCACAGAACCAATCAGATTTTTTTTTCTTCACCTCCCCCCTTTCCTGTGCATGCTTCTTGCATTAAGTTGTACATATAGCCCGGTGGAAATCATTCCGCCGGAAAATCAGAAAATAACGGTGAAAACGCTGCATACTCCGACAGAGCAAATTTTTACCTGCCTGGAGCTGAATAGCAGCCTTTCAACAGAAGAACTGGTAGAAAAATTTGATCAGACACAGCAGGACTTTAGCGCTGCAAACACCGAAAAGTCCTACTATGACCTGATCTGTCTGAGTCTTGCCCGGCGCGATTCACCCCAATATCTGAATTATGCACAGGAGCTATTGAGAGACATGAGAAACTACAATTACACAGCTTATCCGGACGTCAGAGGACTCACTGTCCTTCTCAATTATTTCAGCCAGTTGCAAGAAAAAAGAGTGGCGGAAGTGGAGCAGGCACGAAGCCAGATAGATGAACTGAGAAAACAGCTTGACGACCTGAAAAGTATTGAGCAGATAATAAATGACCGAAAAAATGCAAACTAAAGCACGCATCCTGTTGGTGGATGACGACACCGATCTCCTCAGCCTCTTCACCATCCGGCTGCAAAGCCAGGGGTTTGAAGTGGAAACAGCTGAAAGCGGCGAACAGGCACTTGCCCGCCTTCCACTTGTTAACCCCAATCTTCTGATAACCGATCTTCGCATGGGCGAGATGGACGGCATGGCTCTTTTCGAAGCAGTGCAAAAAATCAACAGCTCCCTGCCGGTCATTGTTATAACAGCACATGGATCCATTCCCGATGCTGTTGAAGCAACAAAACGAGGCGTTTTCTCGTTTCTGCCCAAGCCTATTGACAGCCAGAAACTTATCCAGGAAATCAATTATGCCCTGACCCTTGCCGGCACAAACACAGACAACGATGTACTTGACCGGGATAGCGACTGGTGCAAGGATATTATTCACAAAAGCGCATCCATATCGAACCTTCTCCAGAAATCGAAACTCATTGCCCAGAGTGATGCCAGTGTTTTCATCCAGGGAGAAAGCGGCACAGGCAAAGAGCTCCTGGCCAAGGCCATTCACCTGGCAAGCCCCCGGAAAAAAGGCCCTTTTGTCCCGGTAAACTGCGCCGCCATTCCGGAAGCCCTTCTTGAATCTGAACTTTTCGGCCACACGAAAGGTTCATTTACCGGAGCATCAAATAATTATCCCGGTCTCTTTAAATCCGCCGATACAGGCACCCTTTTTCTTGATGAGATTGGAGACATGCCCCTGTCCCTTCAAGTGAAACTGTTGCGGGTCCTCCAGGAAAAGCAGGTACGATCAGTTGGCTCCACGGAAGCCATTGATGTCGATGTCCGCATTATCTCAGCCACTCATCGCGACATCAAAAAGGCAGTTGAAGAAAAAGTGTTCAGAGAGGACCTTTACTACCGTCTTAACGTAGTCAACCTTGAGATTCCGCCACTCCGCGACCGACTCGAAGACGTGCCCCAGCTTGCCCAGCATTTTGTCAAAATAATTACAAGTAACGGCAATGCAAAAAAAATCAGCGGATTTGCCCCTGCAGCAATGAAGCTTCTTATGGAAGTCGCCTGGCCAGGGAACGTGAGGCAATTGCAGAATGTTGTCGAACAGGCCGTTGCCTTGTCCACCACCCCTTTAATCTCGGACAACCTTATTTCCGACGCCCTGCAGGAGGAACCAAAGAAAATCATTCCTTTTGCCGAAGCCCGCCGTATGTTTGAACAGAATTACCTGGTAAAGCTCCTGCAGGCCACCAGGGGAAACGTAACGGAAGCATCCCGCCTTGCCCAGCGTAACCGCACGGATTTCTACAAACTTCTCAACCGCCACCACATCGTCCCCAGCCTTTTCAAGAATTAATGTGATTATTCAGTGTTTCATCGGCATGGGTATGCCGACCTACTCGATTTCCCTTACAAAACACTCTTTCAACCATAGCTGCGTAGGTTGTGGTTGAGCGATTCCACCCCTCCCATCAGCGTTGGGTTTCGCTTTTGCCGCCCATCTTCAACTGCCCTGCAGACAGATAACTTTAGCGAAACCCAACTTTTTTTGCCTCGTAATTCGCTCTACCCAACCTACCGCTTACAAAACACTCTTTCAACCATAGCTGCCGTAGGTTGTGGTTGAGCGACTCTACCCTTCCCAGCAGCGTTGGGTTTCGCTTTTGCCTCGCATCTTCAACTGCTCTACAGACAGACAACTTTAGCGAAACCCAACATTTTTTGTCTCGTAATTCGCTCTACCCAACCTACCGCTTGTTGATATTGCGTTGGCGGATGGTCAGCTTGAGAGCTTTTTGCGAGACCATCATGTTTCGTCGTCATGGGTATGCCGACCTACCTGATTTCCCTTGCAAAAAACTCTTTCAACCATAGCTGCGTAGGTTGTGGTTGAGCGATTCCACCCTTCCCAGCATCGTTTGGTTTCGCTTTTGCCGCCCATCTTCAACTGTTCTGCAGACAGACAATTTTAGCGAAACCCAACATTTTTTTTGCCTCGTAATCCGCTCTACCCAACCTACCGCTACCGCTTTCGCACATTACCTCGTTCCCACGGTGGACCATGGGAGCTTAGCTTTCGTAGCTTTCGTAGCTTTCGTAGGTTGGGTTGAGCGGCTCTACCCTCCCAGCATCGTTGGGTTTCGCTTTTGCCGCCCATCTTCAACTGCTCTGCAGACAGACAACTTTAGCGAAACCCAACATTTTTTGCCTCGTAATCCGCTCTACCCAACCTACCGCTGATGCACAATTCTAAGCGGACTGTGCTCCTCCATTAGATTAAAAAACCGTTAAGACCGTGCAAATAATACTAAAGTGCTTCAACAGCTTCAAATAATAGGATATACTCATTAAATAATTTGATCGTAGGTTGTGTTTGAGGGAGCCGCATAACCGCTCTGCCCAACCTACCATACTTTTGCACTCTTTCCGTCGGCATGGGTATGCCGACCTACTTTAGACACGAAAATATCATTTATGAACGATTATTCCGAAAGCCTGCTTGTTCACTTCAGACGAAGCGAAACACTCAAAAAAGAAGCCCTTGCACTCCCTTCCTTAGACCTGAACCTCAGACAACTCTGCGATTTGGAACTTCTGCTGAATAGAGCCTTCTACCCCCTTGACGGCTACCTAAACAAGAAGGATTACGATTCAGTTCTCAACAATATGCGCCTGGCCGACGGAACTGTCTGGCCCATGCCCATCTGCCTTGATGTGTCTGAAAAAACCGCCGCCTCTTTTTCCAGTGGTGACAAAATTGCCCTTAATGATGAAGAAGGATTCCTGCTGGCCATCCTTACCATTAAAGATATCTGGCAACCGGACAAAGCCCGTGAAGCAAAAAATGTGTTCGGCACCGATGATGGCGATCTTCATCCAGGTGTCAAAAAACTCCTTGAAAATACAGAAGACTGGTACCTTGGAGGCACACTCGAGGGACTGAGCCTGCCTGTGCATTACGACTTTAAGGAAATCCGCCTCTCGCCAGCTGAAAGCCACCGGCGCTTTTCCCTGAATGGCTGGCGTCATGTTATCGGCTTTCACACAGACGCCTATCTGCATTGCGCACACAAAGAAATGATCCTCAAAGCCGCACGTGAAGCCGGAGCAAGTATTTTCCTGCAGCCGGTTGCCGGTCTTGACCACCCGGGCAACCTGGATCACTACACCCATGTTCGCTGTTATCAGGAGATTATTAAGAAATTTCCTAAAAATATGATAAGCCTGGGACTTCTGCCCCTTGCCAGCCGTATGGCCGGTCCCAGGGAAGCCCTCTGGCAGGCCATCATTAAAAAGAATTTCGGATGCTCACATTTCCTCGTTGCTGAAGATCACGGCGACCCCTTTGCCAGCCGGCTCGACCAAAACAATTTCTACAAATCCGGCGAAGCTCAGGAACTTGTCAAAAAGCTCGAAGAAGAAACAGGCATCTTCATGATTGCCGAAGAAAAAATGGTCTATGTTGAAGATCAGGCTCAGTATGTTCCCCTTAATGAAGTTAAAGAGGACATGGAGGTAAAAAACATATCCTCAAGCGAGCTGCAGCGTCGACTTGAAAACGGCCTTGAAATTCCTGAATGGTTCTCCTATCCCGAGGTTGTCGCAGAATTGCGAAGAGCCTTTCCTCCCCGCTCCAAACAGGGATTTACAGTATTCATTACCGGCCTTTCCGGCTCAGGAAAATCAACTCTGGCCAAGGTTCTCATGGTTAAATTTCTTGAAATGCGTGACAGACCGGTGACACTGCTTGACGGCGATATTGTCCGTAAAAACCTTTCAAGCGAACTGACCTTTACCAAGGAGCACCGCAACCTCAATATCACCAGAATCGGATTTGTTGCCAGCGAGATAACAAAAAACGGCGGCATTGCCCTCTGCGCACCCATTGCCCCTTACGAGGAATCACGCAGAGTTAACCGGGAGCTGATCAGCAAGCACGGAGGCTATATTGAAGTTCACATGGCTACCCCCCTTGAAGTTTGCGAGCAACGAGACAGGAAAGGGCTTTACGCCAAGGCAAGATCCGGGAAAATACCTGTTTTCACAGGGGTATCCGATCCCTACACCCCCCCGTCAAATCCCGAAATCACCATCGACACCAGCGAATTGACACCTGCCGAGGCTACTCAGGAAGTGCTGCTTTACCTGGAAGAGCAGGGCTATATACGCTGATAATTCAATTTTGCTACAGCGGGTTAAATGCAGCCCCCTGACCAACAAACTCCATTTGTCGGAAAAGGGTTTCCGACCTACGGCTTACTTGCCTGCGCCCGGTTTCCCGGCCCCGTAGGTCGGCATACCCATGCCGACAAGAGTACCCTGTGCACGGCAGCAGAT
>JAHLLM010000071.1 GCA_020444175.1 Desulfobulbaceae bacterium
CTTACCTGTCCAAATCTAAGGCACATCTGAATAGTTACGGCCTGGAGTTGAGGCCAATTTCGAGCCCTCGCTGAATAGATACAAAAATGTTTCAATATTCGTACTTCGGCCATGGACCAAAATAAAAAGCCGGATTGCCTTTATCTTCAGGCAACCCGGCTGTCTTTCAAAGACCCGTGGCTTTCCGTCCCTGCCTTGCAGCAGGTTTGGCTTTATCTCAATTCATAACATTTATTTTAAGCGAAGAACAAATGGAAGTCAACAGGGAGTATGTTTGTAAGCGATAATGCATATAACAGTTTTTTTAGTGCTGCCAGTGAAAAGTGAAGGAAACATTCCTACGGTTGAGGCCAAAGAAAAAGAAGGAAGGTTGTCTGAGAATAGGGAGAGATTCTCAGGCAACCTTCTTAGATACCGGTCAAGGCGGTAAAAACGCCTTTGAACATTGCGATGGGACCATTGTTAAAGAGAGCAGCCGCAAAACAGAGTGCAGCCCAGGCGCCGATGACCGCGGATAGCCAGCCCATTGCGACGATGCTGCCCAATGCAATTTTGTCAGATACGGAAGTGTTTGTTTGTGCTTGAGTTCTGGTTTTGGCGCTAGCTGCTGATTTCATGTCATTTCCCTATTCTAAAGGTGTTCGTTAACTCTTAAATATTCTTGCGTTTCTCTTCAGTTAGATTCCAGTCAGGGCGGTGAAGGCACCTTTGAACATTTCGATGGGGCCGTTGTTCAAGAGAGCAGCCGCAAAGCAGAGCACAGACCATACACCGATTGCTGCTGATACGCCGCCCATTGCCGCGATGCTTCCCATTGCAACTTTGTCAGATACGAAAACGCTTGATTTTGCCTGAGTTCTTGTTTTTGTGATGGCTGCTGATTTCATGTGAGTCCCCTTATTATTTTGTGTTTTAATTTCTTTTTTAACTATGCAGGTCAGATACTCGTTAAATTCCTGTTAAGGCGCTGAAAAATTTGCTTGCCATTGACAGGGGGCCTCCGCTTTCAATCAAGCCTCCGATGAAACAGGCTGCCGCCCATAAACCGATCATTGCAGGAATGGAGCCCATGGTTCCAAGTGATCCCATCATTGTCTCAAATTCAACCTGTTCTCTGCTTGCGGTTTGACTTCTTTTTTTGGCAACTGCTCTATCTTTCATGGAAACCTCCCAAATGTTATTTTGTCATGTTTGTTTTCTTATTTTGCCATTTCCATGCCAAAGAATAAAATCATTTAATTTCAGCAAGTTACGCTTTTGGGTGATTTGTTTTTGTGCCATAATGGCAAAATAACGTGTCAAAGTGACAGAAAGGCAGGAAGAGATCCTCCAGCAGCTCCTTGTCGAAAATAATTTGTAAGCTGGCAATAGCTTGACAGCCGTTTAACGTAACTTGGGTTGCAAAGGATTTTGTGTTGGGCTACAGTTAGCAAGTGTCTGTCCATAAATGGTCCTTTTGCCTGATATCTGCGTCATGCTTAAAAAATTATCCTCGGAATATCGCATATATGCCTCCGGTAATTTTTTGCGCAGTCCTTGATCTCAAACAAAATGTCCTATTTCTGGACAGACACTAGCAAATGATACAAAGGTATTTTTATTGGAGATTTCAAACGATTATTTGATGAGAGGTTGGGTGCCATGAGACGATTCGCTTTATTGTTGAGTATCATATTTGTTGCCTTGAGCTTAAACGGTTGCGGTTATAATCAGATTCAGCAAAATGATGAAGGCGTTATTGCCGCCTGGGGCGATGTTGAAGCTGCTTACCAGCGGCGGGCGGATTTAATTCCAAACCTGGTGGAAGTTGTCAAAGGGTATGCTGCCCATGAAAAGGAAACGCTGACCGCCGTTACCGAGGCCCGGGCCAAGGTCGGCCAGATGAAGCTTGGCAGCGATGTTATAAATAACCCTCAGGCCTTGGCACAGTTTCAGGCTGCCCAGGGAGGATTGAGTTCAGCCCTTTCCCGATTGATGGTTGTCGTGGAACGATACCCGGATCTGAAGGCCAATCAAAATTTTCTGGATCTGCAGCATCAGCTGGAAGGAACTGAAAACAGGATCAATGTGGCACGGGTTCGGTATAATGACGCTGTGCGGATCTTCAATACCTCTATTCGGACATTTCCGAATAATCTGACCAATAATTTCTTACTGAAACTGCCAAGAAGGGAGCCTTTCAAGGCTGAGGCCGGTGCGGAAAAAGCGCCTTCCGTTAAATTCTAGCATGCCAGGAAAACTCGAGAAAGTGAATAGTCCCGAACGGTTCTTCCATTATACGATCTTTAAAAAAAGGTTGCGTGAAAGTTGCCGTTGTACGCTAATGGCGCTTTTTGCCCTCTGCTGCCTTTTGGTCTCTGCCGCCAGTGGGCTGGATGTGCCAAGCTATCGCGGCTATGTAAACGATTACGCTGATATGATTTCACCCGGGATGGAGCGTAAGCTTGAACAGGCCCTGCAATCTTTTGATCTGTCCGATTCAACCCAGATTGCCATTTTGACCCTTGATTCCCTTGAAGGTGATTCCCTGGAGGATTTTTCCATCCGTACGGTTGATAAGTGGAAGGTTGGCCAGAAGGACAAGGATAACGGCGTTCTTTTGCTGGTCTTTAAAAAGGATCGCAAGATGCGGATAGAAGTGGGGCGAGGGCTTGAAGGAGTATTGACCGATTTATTGTCCGGCCGCATCATTGACGGGGTTATTTCACCGGCATTTAAGGCAGGTCGGTTTGATGAGGGATTTGCCAAGGGCGTCATTGCCATAATTGATGCAACCCGTGGTGAATTCAAGGGAACCGGAAGACTGCGGGGCGGCCGCAGAAGTGATGAAGTGCCTCCGGTGTTCAGTTATCTTTTTATTGCCATGCTCATAATCGCTTTTCTTGGCAGTGTTTCTAAAAAGCTTGGCGCTTCGGTCGGCGGAGTATTGCTGCCTTTGGCTGTTTTTGCAGGTCTTGGCTCCGGCGCTTCTTTTCTTCTTTTACTTCTTCTCATCCCCCTGGGCATAGGATCAGGACTCGTGTTGCCGTTTTTTTTGACCCTTTTTCTGAGTAGTCGAGGCATGTATTATGGAGGCGGCTTTGGCGGGCGTGGTTCCGGCGGTTTCGGAGGAGGCGGCGGAGGTTTTGGCGGGTTCGGTGGAGGCGGCTTTGGCGGCGGTGGAGCCTCGGGAGGCTGGTAGATGATGAAAGCGAATACTTTTTTTACACCTGAAGAAAATGATACTATTGCCAAAACCATCGGCGAAGTAGAAAAAAAGACAGCCGGTGAGGTTGCTGTCATGATTGTTGACGAAAGCGACAGCTATCCGGAAAGTCAGGTTGTTTTCGGTGTCCTGATGGGTGGTTTTTCAGCATTGCTCGTTGCTGATCTGTTTTTTAACGATTCTTTGTGGATATTTTTGCCCCTGGCTGCGTTTTTTGCCTTTTTTTTCGGGTGGCTGACCAACAAACTGCCCCTGGTCAAACGCTATTTCATCCCCAAGGCACGTATCGAAGGGGAGGTTGAGCAGCGCGCCATACAGGCATTTTTCGAAAAAGGACTGTATAAAACCCGTGACAATACAGGGGTTTTGTTTTTCATTTCTCTTCTTGAGCATAAGGTATGGATTCTGGCAGATAAAGGAATCTACCACAAAATACCCCAGGAAATTCTGCAGGAATATGCTGGTGGCATAGCCACGGGCATAAAAGAGGGGAGGGCTGCTCAAACACTTTGCCAGCAGATCTCAAAGGTGGGAGAAATCCTCGCCGAGCACTTTCCTGTCAAAGAAGATGATATCAATGAACTGCCTGATCAGGTGATGACCTCATAAAAGTCATGCCTGATTCAAAAAGGTTATAAGGTAATTATTGATGAAATCACAGAATAAACGTTCCGCAACGTTCCCTACCTTTATCTTATCCAGCGCCTCTGCCTGAGGCAACCTTCTCCCGCGGCGGTTCCATCAGGCAAAAAAAATGGGAGGATACCGGCTGCTGTCGCGAGCCGATACCCTCCCTCCTCTGGTGAAATTACTCTTCTATGTCAAAGGAGCCATAATGAAAGTCAATGACGGCGTCGAGATAGCGGTTTTTGCGGCCACTGTTACTCAAGGTGGTATGGGCCATACCGGCTCTGACTCCGGTGTTGCAGAAAAGGATCAACTCTTTATCTGCCGGCAACTGTTCCTGCTCCTGGCCGATGAGGTCCGCCGGGATATTGACGGCGCCTTTAATTGTTCCCTTTTCAAGCTCATCTGGATTGCGGACATCAACCAGCAGAACATTGTCTTCAGGTTGCTTTACGAGCTTTGTAAATTCTGCAGGAGAGATAGTGCCAGGAGCGGCCTTGGGCTGATAGATGATTTCCGCCCGGGCTGGTCCGGTTTGACTTGGATTTCCTGCCGCCTTCCAGTCGGCATATGTGCTGTTTAAGACCTGAACAAATTTATAGCCCCAGGAGCGGATTTTGCGAGCAGCCTCTTCGCTGTCTGGTCCATACAAAATGATTGGAGCGCTTTTTTGTCTCGGAAAGCTCTCCAGAGAGCTATCAAGCTGGGTGGCAGCCATGGCAACTGCTCCGGGGATGTGCCCCATGGCAATTTCTGATTCTGGCCGCAGATCGATGAGTACATGGGGAAGGCCTTTGTTGATGGCCATTTTCAACCAGGCAGGTTCAGCAACACCGTACTGGCCTGAGCGCACCCAGTCCGGGTAACCGCCTGTATAGATTTTTACGTTTTCATAACCAAGGCTCTTGGTCTTCATTGCTGCAGTGGGACTGAGGCAGCCGCCAACCCCATAAAAGACAATGGGGGTGCTCTTATTTTCTGGCAGTTTAGCAATGAATTTGTCAAAGGCCGGGGCCGGCATCATTGCGGCACCATGGATATGGGCCATCTGGTATTTTAGGGGCGGCCTGACATCGTAGACTTTTACCTGTGGATCCTGGAGGAGAGCATTGAACTGTTCCCTGGTCAGTTTTTCATCCTCTTCAATTGCCTTCAGTATATCAAAGCGAATGACCTCCAAGGCTATTTTTTCTCCTCCAACCTCCTTGAAGTTGATCTGGAATCCTTTTTTCCGATAGTTTCTGATATCTTTAAAATTTTTGACATATTTGACAGTGGTTGCATCATTGAATTTCACTACCTCTTTATGAGACATGATGTCCATCTGTATGATTTTTGATTTCAGGGAAATATTATCCAGAAATCCCATCATCACTCCTGGTTCCGGCTGGTGACAACTGGCGCAAAGTTTTGCAATGGTGGACTTGGGGGCGGCTTCTGCCCCCCATGCCGTTGCCGATGTCAGGCAGGCAAACAGGGCAATAGTGAGAATGACAAACTTGTTTTTCATGCGCTTTCTCCAATTATGCAATTAATTAATCGTGACACAATGTGGCATAAAAAAAGCATGTATTAAAGTATTTTGCAATACAATTAATCAGTTATTTTGTTAATTTCTTTTGAGTTGTTGCCTAACTCTTTGAAACCTCGTGTTTTTGCTCTGAAACGATTCAGAAAAAAATTTTCCCCTGAGCAAAAAAAATAAAAAAAAGGGGTGCAGAGGTTCTGATTTGGCGGGATGGTGTCTGCGGACTGGAGTCATCTGCCGTTATCTTAGTTTACTTGTTCGCATTGCGCTCTTCCTGCTTCAAGTGCTCAAAAAAAGAATTCATGGTGACTGTTTTGGGTTGAAAAAAAATCGTTCACTTCATGCTTGATACCTTTATTTTTTATCGCGGTTGTAACAATTTTTTTATTATACGGGTGGACATCATTGGACTTTAAATATGTATCAATATTTAACCATTTTGCTTCAATTATTTCATGGCTATCAGCGATGTGAATTGTCTTAGATAGAGGGCTTGCTTTGCAAACAATATAAATATTTGATTCATTAAACTGGCCTGGTGAGAAGTGTCCAATGGAAACTATTGACTCCATCTTTACCCCTATTCCTGTTTCCTCAAATACCTCCCTCATAAGTGCCTGTGAAATATTCTCTTTGTTGTTAACATAACCACCTGGCAGCTTATATTTTCTGTATATGCTATCTTTTACTACTAATATATCATTTCCATCTTTCACAAAGGCACCAACACCTATAGTGTGGTTTGTGGCAGTTGGGGTGCTCGGGTTATGCGTCAACTTCTTAAATAAAGTTATACTTTCTTCGCTACAGTCATAAAATTTAAAGTCATGTTTTGTGAATACAGGGATAAGGCTCGATTTTTCAATAGGAAGGGTAATCCACATTAAATTTTTGTCGGCTTGGTCGGATATAACTTTTATTAAATTTTCTTCCAGCTCTTCAGGAGGGTGGTGAAGAGTAGAATCATCTATTATGATTCCACCATATCTGTCATTTTTGAGTTTTATTGCTGTATTATTTATTATGGCGTTCATTTTTATTTTTATGCTCGTGTTGAGTTAGTGTCTGTCCAGAAATAGGTCATTTTGTTCGAGATCAAGGATTGCGCAAAAAATTACCGGAGGCATATATACGATATTCCGAGGATAATTTTTTAAGCATGACGCAGATATCGGTCAAAAGGGCCATTTATGGACAGGCACGAGTTAACCGGCGAGTTTCAGGTTATCTGGTTCCGCGGTTGGGGGGCGTATGTTTTCATCCATTAAATTTGCCACAACCTCTGCATGTGGCATTGAAATCAGGTGATCGCCACCCGCTTTGGCTCGGTAGTTCCTGTATCCCTTGATACGATAAACATATTTTATACCTTCTGCTCAACGCGATCGCCATGACTTGGGGGAGTTGAGGTAACAATGAATACCAAATCTTCATGAGCATCGTTCTGGAGTTGATGAGCTGTACCTGCCGGGACATGAAGACCTTGATTAGGACTTAACTCGTAAATCCTGCCCTCAACTTCTAGAGTAGCAAGCCCTGAGATTACAAAGAAAAACTGCTCCGATTTTCGATGAAGATGCCTAACTTCACGACCACCACTCGGTACTCTCTCTTGAATAACACTCAATACTGGTGAGTTTGCCAAATGCCACCCATCGCATTTTTCACCCCACACATAATGTTCTGCATTTTCGACTGACACTATTTCCATGTTTTTCCTTTTGGGTATAACCGACCAAGTTAACTTGCCAAAATGGGAACTGTTACTTGCCAAAATTTACTTAAATACAAAACTGCGCAAGGCTAATAGACGCGGCCCCTTTGGGGCAAGTTGAACGCTTGGTTCGCAGTTCTCATTCATCGATCACGGTTGCACTGCGAAGTTGCATGCCACTTGTGAAAGGAAAATCATTTTCAAAACTACCAGCTTCGTATAGTAGATTGACTATTTCTTCGACATCTTCTCTCGCCCTTACCGCATTATTTTGGGTACAATATTTCTCCCATTTGGTTCTGACCAATTGACCAAACTGTTCATCGCAGTGCTTATGAAGTGGTATTGAATCGCATGTTTTGACAACTATGGACTTGCCGTGAGCGATATCATTTCTAAAACCGAATAACTGTTGCATTACCTGCCATGGCCGTTTTCCGTAATCAATATTTACACCGAGTTGTTCGCTAATAACATTAAGCTTTTCCTTCGGACCTAGACGTTCCAAATCATCCCAGCACTTAAACACTTTTGGGCCAATATGATTGAGATACGCTTCAAGTGTGAATGCTGTAAAAACGAGACTTGCCATGAATTGATGGAAAGAGCCCTCTGGATTGCCAAGACCTTTTTGCAGAAGGCAATCAGAAGTGCGCCACATCTCTGCATATGTTTTGACCTCTCTTTGTTTGGTCTCAATTACTTTTCGATTGTGTTCCATTCTTTTCCTGCGAACAAGTTAGTATCAAGTTCCTTGATATTTCCCGAAGCTCTGAAGTGCTTATACGGTAATTTTGCCCAGTTAAATTGGTTCCTAAACGATATCATTCATTTGGGATTGGTAACAAGAAACCGGAGAGCATTACGTCATCAAAGAGCTGCCAATTTTTAAATGTCTACACCACTCTCTCTGTCAGTGCAACAAGTTGCGAGGGAAAAGTTGGGCCAATCTCACTCCCCCCGGAAAACCTTTCTTATGTCGTGGTAGATGACGTACATGGCAGGATTGAGGATCAGGATGACAAAGGTGGTAAAGAGGATGCCGTAGCCCAGGGAGATGGCCATGGGGATCAGGAAGCGGGCCTGGACCGACTGCTCAAATATCATGGGAGCCAGGCCGAAAAAGGTGGTAAAGGAGGTGAGGATGATGGGCCGGAATCTCCGTGTTGCCCCGTTGAAGGCAGCTTCCATTGGTGACTGGCCAGCCTCGTGAAAGCGGTTGGCTGTGACGTTGAATACCAGTCCGCCGTTGATGACCACTCCGCAGAGGGCAATCATGCCGAAGATGCTTATGATGCTCAGATCATAGCCCATGAGGATGTGGCCGAGCTGGGCGCTGACCAGGCCGAAGGGGATACTGAGCATGACCATGCCTGCCTGGACATAGCTTCTGAAGAGAATGGCCAGCAGGCAGAAGATGCCCGGCATGGCGTAACAGATGCCGATAAGCAGGTCATGCACGGCCTTGCGTTGTTCCCGCTGCCGTCCCTGAAACGAGTATTTGAGTCCGGAATACTTGGCCAGCAGATCGGGCATATAATCGGTTTTTAAGGTGGCAAGTATCTTGTTCTCATTGGCAACTCCCTGGACAACATTGGCTGTGACATTGAGCACCCTCTTGCCGTCCACCCGGTTTATCTCGGTGTAGGCCCGGCTCTGGGTGATGGTCGCCGCATCGGCCAGGGGTATCTCTCCGCCGTCCGGGGTGCGGATCAGAAGCTGTTCCAGGTTAAAAAGGGATTTTCTTTCCGATTCCGGCAGGCGGACCATGACTTTGATCTCGTCCCTTCCTCTCTGCTGGCGCAGCGCCTCGGCCCCGTAAAAGGCATGCCGAACCTGGCTGCCAAGTTCCCGTGCCGTAAGGCCAACGGAATGCCCGGCAGGCTTCATGGTGAAGTCAAGCTGTGACTTGCCCCTGGCAAAGCCGTCATCAATATCCGTGACCCCTTTGAAATCGGCAATGGAGCGGGCCAGGTCAGAGGCCGCCAGCTCCAGGGTGCTGGGGTCGGGATGGGTCAGTTCGACATTGATTGCCGAAGAACCGCCGGGTCCGACAACATAATCGAAAAAGAGTTTTTCTAGGCCCGCGATTTCTCCCACCTCTTGGCGCCAGATGACGCTGAATTCCCTGGTGGTTATTTTCCGTTCCTTCTGGGGCACAAGATTAAATGTTATCTCGGCCGTATTGCTGCCCCGGCGGCCTACATCGGTCATAACGCCGACCAGGATGTCCTTGCCGCCGTTGTTGGCGAGGGCTCTCATGCCTCCATCCTCGACGAGTTTGGCAATTCTTCTGACCTCGTTGAAATTGGTGCCGAACGGCAGCTCAATCTCGGCATCCACACTGTCTGTCTGGATATTGGGACGGAATGAAAAATTGATCCAGCCGCTGTCCCAGTAGACAAAGGAAACAGACAGGATAGCCAGGGCAAGTAAGGTGATGAGATAGCGTGAGCTTAGGGAAAAGCGCAGCACCGGCTGGAATACCCGCTTGATAAAGCTTTGCAGTTTTCCGCCGAACCAGTCAGGAACCACTTCCAGGGCTTTCATGAAGCCGCTTTCTTTTTTAGGAGTGGAGTAGGAAAGATGGGCGGGCAGGACCAGGAGGCTTTCAAGCAGGGAGATGAGAAAGACGCCAATGACCACTGCCGGCAGGATGGCGAAGAATTTGCCTGTTGAGCCGGAAACAAAGAGCAGCGGGAAAAAACCGATGACATTGGTGGACACGGCAATGGCAACCGGGGCGGCCATTTCCCGGGCTCCGTCAATGGCCGATCTGACTGGATCGGCGCCTGGCTGCTGGCGTTTGAAGTAGATATTTTCGCCGACCACAATGGCGTCGTCAACCACGATTCCAAGGGTAATGATAAAGGCGAACATGGAAACCATGTTGATGCTGCCGCCCATAAAGGCAAGGATAAGAAAAGAGCCGATTATGGAGATGGGCACGCCCATGGCCACCCAGAAGGCAAGACGCACTTCCAGGAAAAGCCCCAGGGTGAGCAGCACGAGGAGAAGGCCGAATGAGCCGTTGCCAAGCAGCAGGTCGAGCCTGTCCTGGTAGAGTTCGGACCTGTCGCGAAAGGCCTCAAGGCTTATACCGGCGGGCAGTGTTTTGCGCAGGCTGTCCATATAATCATGAACTGCCAGTGAGACTTCTTTCGGGGTTTGCTCTCCTGTGCGGAAGACATAGATCAGGGCCGCTCTCTTGCCGTTGTAATAGGCTTCGCGGTCTGTCTCGGTAAAACCCTCGGTTATGGTGGCGATTTGTCCAAGTGAGACTTCCGTGCCGTCATCTTTGCTGATCAGGGCGATATTGTTGAAGTCCGCGGCAAAGTCCCGGCGTTCCGTGGTGCGCAGCAGGATTTCCCCTCCCAGGGCCTTGATGCCGCCGGCCGGCACATCAACTGCCCTGGCCCGAATGATACCTGCAATATCACCCAGGGTGAGTTCAAATGAACGCAGGATATGATGGGGCACTTCAATGCTCAGTTCCGGCTGGCGCAGGCCACGCAGTTCAACCTGGGTAATTTCCGGCAGCCCCACCAGGTCTTCGCGCACGGTGCCGGCCAGGTCATAGAGGGTTCTTTCGTCAAGATCCCCGGAAAGCGCCAGGCGCAGAACCTCGCGCCTCCGAGTCTTCAGGCGGATAAGGGGACGCTCTGCATCATCGGGCAAGGAGCTGATGCGATCAACGGCGCTCTTGATGTCCTGCAGGGTTTTATTGGCATCGGATCCGGTCAGCAGTTCAACGGAGATGGAGGCCTTTCCTTCTTCTGCCACGGCGGTGACCCGTTCGACGCTATCCAGGGAGCGTATCTCCTCTTCAATGGACAGGATAAGGCCTTCTTCCACTTCCTCCGGGCTGGCGCCTGGGTAACTTACCGAAACTTCAACAATATCAAGATCATATTCCGGGAAAACCTCCTGGGTGATATTGGCTGCCGCAATCAAACCGCCGATGACCAGTATCATCATAAGGAGATTGGCTGCCACATGGTTTTTAACCATCCAGGCCAGCAAGCCTTTTTCAGAAGGAGTTGTCAGTTGGGTCATTTGTTGTTTTCCGTTCTGAGCGCCATGCCCGGCAGGGCGGACTGCAATCGACTGACTATGACCTTTTCTCCCTTGTCAATGTCGGCCGTGACCAGGAGTTCATCTTTACGCCGCCATTTAATCGTGGTCTGGCGGATATCAAGGGTTTTGTCCTTTTTTAAAACCCAGATGCGGTCATTGTCACGCATGGCCTCCCTGGGGATAACATAAACTTCGTCCATTGTACCCGCCTCAATGCGGACCTGTACGTAACTGCCAAGGAGTATTTTTCCCCTGTTCATGTGGTCAGCATTTGAGGCCGGGGTATTTTTCAGATTAAGAGGATCCATCACGGAAACAAGGATGCGGGCCATTCTTCCCTTGGGTTCAAGGTCGCCGAGCAGTTTGAAAACCCGGCCCTCCCGGATAACACCGGCTCCGTTCTCTGCCTCAAGGATTACCTTCACAGCACTGCCTTGCGGATTGTTCTGATCGGCAAAGGTGATGCGTGAAAGGTCTGACAGGGGAACGGAAACCTGTACCCAGAAATAATCGGTTTCAACAAGCCGTGCTATGGGGGTCTGGCGGCTTATGAGCTGTCCTTTTTCAACATATTCTTCCAAAACAAGGGCATTAAAGGGAGCGGTGACCGTGGTCCGCTGTTCATCGAGTTCAGCGGCGTCAAGGCGGCTTCTGGCGGCCTCAAGTTTTGCCAGGGCATTTTTCAGGTGCGGTTCCCGCAGGGCAAGGCGTTCGTTTACACCAGCAAGATCCTTTTTCCCTTTAAAGAGCTGCCATTCGCGGCTGGCAATATTTTGCTGGCCTTTTTCCAGTTCAAGCTGCGTTTCGGCTTCTATCACCTCGGCCTTGCGCTCCCGGACGATGAGCTGGTAGTCGCGGGGATCGATCTGGACCAGAAAGCTGTCCTTGTCAAGCACCCCTCCGGGAACAAGTTCCGGGTTCTGGTCGAGTATGCGTCCCTCCACTTCAGCCAGAAGATCGACCTGCCGGGCCGGGATGACGGTACCAAAGGCCTCGATGTCTATTTTTTCGCTGCCCGGCAGAATCTGTCTTGCGCTGACAAGGGGGATTGGCGCCTGGGGCTTGATTTTTTTCGTTGTCGGCCTGAAATAATAGAGCCCGAATCCAGCGGCAAAGCCAGTTGCAATAATAAGAAATGCGATGATGAATGAGCGAAGTTTCATGAAATTTTGTCTGTTGCTAAGTGTTGGTCAAGTTCTGCCGGTCGATCAGGCATGGTTAAAGAGCCACCAAGAGCCCGGTAAAGCAGGATGCGAAATGAGATGAGCTGGCGTCTGCTCTGCAGGAGGTCCCGTTCAAGCCCCTGAAGGGAATGAAGTGCTGTCAGGACGGGCAGGTAGTCTGTCAGTCCCTGCATGTAGCGATTGCGGGATTCTGTTAAATTGGCCTGGGCAATTTCCAATTGTTCCTGAAGGGAGTGGAGGAGCTCTTCCTGTTCCTTTTCCTGCCAGAGTGCATTTTCAACTTCTTCGATTGCGGTGAGAAAGGATTCTGAATAAAGGGAGATCTCTTCTTCAACTATTGCTCGCTGTTTTTCAACCTCCTTTTTCCTTCTGCCCCAGTCAACAAGCGGGGCCACAGCCTCACCGACAAGGCTGAGAAAGAGATTGTCGCTTGAAATTTCACTGCCATCAATGCCGCTTTTTCCCAGGAGTTTAATCTGAGGCAAACGGTCGGCTATTGCCTCGGCAACGCGGTAGTCGGCAGCAATAAGTTTTTTGCGCGCCGCCCGCAGGTCCGGACGATTGACAAGGAGATTTGCCGGCAGCCCGAGTTTCGGAAGCGGTCCGGGCTGGGGCAGGTCTTTTGCAACGGCTATCTTCTCCCTGGACGGTTGGACGCCAAGGAGGACTTGAAGCCGATGCTGCAGGGTTTTCAGTTTGGATCTGACAACGGGAATCTGGGTCTGGATGGAGGCCAGCTGCTGGCGTTGCTGATAGATGTCAACCACCGAAGCGGCACCGTTTGCAAAACGAAGCTCAATAAGTTCCAGAAAGATTTCATTGACTCCAATCTGCTTATCAAGCAGGGCTAACTGCAGTCTCTGCTCAATGAGCTGAAAATAGGTGTCTGCCACCTGGGCGCTGAGAATGAGCGCCGTATCCTCCAAGACGTCTTGCGCCGCAACAGCTTCAAGTGCTGCCGCCTTCTGGGACGAGGATAATTTTTTCCAGACATCAACCTCCCAGGATAGCTCGAGCTCGAAAGCTGTGTTTTTATCGTGCTCGCCGTCGGAGGTCCAGGTGGATGAGGTCGAAAGGCTGCTGCCAAGCTCGGGGAAAAGTCTGGACCTTGCCTGGTTTTGAAGGATTTCTGCCTGTTTCAGGCGGGCATACCCCTGCTTTAAGCTGAAATTTTTACTGAAAAACGTATGTAAAATCTCGTCAAGATAGGGGTCTTCAAAGGCCTTCCACCATTTTTTCCCGGAATCAACTCTCGTCATCCCCTGATCAGTCAAAGAGAAGGGCTGGTCAAGAGAGACATCCGGAAGGACATCCTCATTCACTCTATAGCTGCAGCCGGTACAGCAAAAGAAGAAAACGGCACACAAGCAACCGATTTTTATGCAGTTTGATGGGAACAACATCTTTAAATGGTTTTACACTCCCTTATGATACGTTCTTCCCGTTACCTTACTTGTGACATGAATGCTAGACAATTTATTTCATAAGCGCGAAATGTAGGATTATAGCATGTAATCCGCTCTGTTTGAAATGCTGAAAGCAAATCATTTCTGGGTAAAAACAAAGACGCCGTTCCAGTCGGCAGAAGGAGGGGTGTTCATGAGTTGTTCGGTGCGCTCAAGGTAGAGGGTGTAGAGTTTTTTGGGGTTTTTTTCTGCCAGTGAAACAAGGATGCTATGGGCTTCTTTAAAATCCTGACTGCGATATGCCTCCAGGGCTTTTTCAAAGACTGTTACTTCTTCGCGCAGGCTCGGATCCGGTTCACCTTCGCAGAGGGGTTCAAAAATATCCACCGGCAGCTCCTTGCCTTTGACCTGTACCCGGTCAATGGGGCAGCAGAAGAAGCGCTCAGCAATTGCATTACGGGTTGATTCGCTGATAAGAATCCGGCAGCCGTATACTTTGGTCAGTCCCTCCAGGCGGGAAGCGAGATTGACATTGTCGCCCAGGACCGTGTAGTCAAAACGCAGGGTGCTGCCGAAATTTCCCACATTCATATCGCCGCTGTTCAGTCCGATGCCAATGGCAATTTTCGGCATGTTTTTCCTGTCCAGTTCATTCTGCAGACTTTGGAGGCGTTTAATTGACGCAAGTGCTGCTCTTACAGCCTTGGCGGCATGGTCGTTGTCCCGCAGAGGAGCTCCCCAGATGGCCATGATGGCGTCACCTATGTATTTATCCACAGTGCCGTTATGTTTCATGAGGATATCACTCATGGCCGTTAAATAGAGATTCATGAAGCGCCCCAGTTGCTCTGGAGTCATGTTTTCCGAAAGGGTGGTAAAGTCTCGGATATCGCTGAAAAAAACTGTGAGGTCGCGGACCTGTCCCGACAGGGAAAGGGTTGACGGGTCCTGTATGATCTCATCCACCACATCCGAGGAGACGTAGCGCGTAAAGGCATCTTTGATAAAACGTTTTTCGCGGCCCGCAAAAAAGTAATTGGCAATGGTGACCACGAGAAAGACAATGACAATTGTCAGCATTGGAAAGGTGATGCCGACAATTTTATTGTTGGTAATAAAGAAAAAATAGGAGCTGCTCAGGGTGGCAAGCATGCAGAGCAGGCCGCCGAGAGCTCCGGCCAGAGGGGTGGCAAAGGCAAGCAGAGCGGAAAGCAGTATGCCTGTTGCCGCGGTCAGGATATAGGTCAGGGCAATTTCCGTATACAGGTCGTAAATAAGCGGATCCCCTTTCAGCATATTATCCATGGCATTGGCCTGGATTTCCATTCCCGGGAAAATGTTTGAAAAAGGAGTGGCCCTGAGATCGAGAAGGCCTGCGGCAGAGGTGCCTATGATAACGTATTTGTCTTTGAGGTTTTCAAGCTGTTTTTTTTCCAGGATATTTGCGGCCGGGATGTAGGGAAAGGTTTTGACCGGTCCCCGGTAGTTGACTGAAATCTGGCCCTGGTCATCGGTTGGGATAAATGAATCGCCGATGGTTATGCCAAGGATGATTTTTTTGGGGGTTTGAACATGCCTTGAAACATGGATGGTTATATCCTGTTCTCCCTTGCCTATTCTGAGAATTTCAAGGGCCAGCGAAGGGTAGGGAACATTGCTCAGTGACATGAAAAGAGGAATTTTACGGACAGTGCCGGATGCATCGGGAAAGACATTGAAAAAACCCTCGCTTTCAGACTGGGCCACTTCGTTAATGTTTACCACAGCCTTGGTGGCCGGAATAAAGTTAATGTCGGAAAGAGCAGCGGAAGGCGGGTCAATGTGGATGGTGCAGGAGGGAAAGGGGTATGCCGTTTCCATGGAATTCCGACTGGTTAAAAATGCATAGCTGAGCACACTGGGTATCTGTGACAGGGTATTGCCCAGGATGAGGTCATTGTCCAGGGCCGGATTCTGTTGCAGTTTTTCTCTTTCAAGAGGATCAAGTGAATAGTCTATGAGTTGGAGAATGCCGTTTAAATGGTTTTTGGGGGAAGTTCTGTCAGGTTCGGCAAAGAGAATATCAAAGCCTATGCTTCTGGCCCCGGCCTGATGAATCTGAGCGGCAAGATCGGCAACAATGTTTCTGGGCCAGGGCCATTGTCCGACCCGGGCCAGGCTTGCGTCGTCAATATCGACCAGCACAACGGAGCCGCTGGTTGGTTTTATGCCGCGTAGATGAAACAGGGCATCAGTAATGCGGTTGTCAAATGAGGCAAGCAGGACCGGTTTTTTGTTTTCAAAGGAATGAAAGAGGCAGAGTGCGGCAAAAACCACCAGGCATCCTATTTTAAAGGGAGATGGTTTGAGGAGTGCCGCTTTTATCATGCCTTGCTATTCCTGCCCCATTAGCGGTTGCCGCCGTAAATGCCTATGTATGATACTCCGGCTCCGAAATCAGCGTAATAATCGCCGCCGATTGATTGGGCATCAGGCCCGTAAAATGCGCCGTTAAAATCGCTTTTTACCGCCCCGGAAATCGAGCCATTGGTAAATCCGCTTGCCGAGGCGTTTCCTGCGGCCCCGCTGTTGACAACAAAGGCTGGCTCTCCTGGCAGGCTTATTGTTCCCGTGACAGCATTTTCTGCGGCAAGGTTTCCGAAATCAACATTGATGGCAAAGGTACCTTTGAGGTCGGTAACCTGATGTTCTCCCGGAGGTACTGTTGTGTTAATCTTACTGGCAAAGGTGTTGCCTGTATAATTTCCGACAAAACCCGAGCTGGTTAGGGAATTGACATCCGTAACCGGAGTTGGTTCACCGGCAATCCACCTGGAGCCGGGAACATGGGTGTGGTACTGACCGCCTGTTAGTGGATCTATGTAAGCGATTTCCCAGTATCCCCAGGTTGAGTATTCTCCACTGTTGTTGTCGGAATCTTCAGGGGTCGTCGAGATCAGAAAATTTCCATAACTCTTGAGTGACCCGGTTGAAGATGAAGTCTGGATGCAGTTTCCTCCAGGGCAGGTAATCAGGGCGGCCAGGTTGTCGTCTAAAACATATGCTGAGCTCGAAGTCCCACCACCTATCGTTATGCCATTTATAAATGAATTTGAGGAGGACACGTCATTGGCTGAAAGAAAACCGCTGAACGTTCCCTGATCTTTATCTATCGAGAGTGCGAAATCTCCAAAATCATGGCTGATAAAAAGACGCCGGTTTGTGTCGATATCATTCATATCTTCGGAAATGCCTGTGACAAAACCTTTAAATGTTGATGAACCTGTCGGAGCATTGATATCTTCCGGGTCAATGGGGCCACGAACGCCTGAGTCCGTAACTGTCCAGGTATCAAAAAGAGTTTGCCCGGCAGGCTGTATGGCAAAACTGTTGCCTGACAGGTTTATATTATAATTGTCTTTCCCAGATCCTGTGACGGTTCCGGAGCCATTTCCATAAAGAGCCGCTATCTCCCCGGGTAAAGGATCTGAAAGACCGTTGTCACTTCCTAAAACAGTGATGTTGGAGATTGTCTCGCCGGAAACATCTCCCATGAAAAAAATTGGGGGAAGGCTTGTCGAACCGGGGATTCTGGCGATAATTTTGCCATTATGCCAGTTGATTTCTGCAAAGGATGTTTCATTAACAGATTCCGATATCCCACTTATTTGGATGACACTGCTTCCGGTAATTGTTCCGCTGTAACTGGTCACGCCATCAACCGGATATGTACTTGGATCGGTCGGCACAGTTGGATCGGTCGGCACAGTTGGATCGGTCGGCACAGT